>CAZYWG010000005.1:0-102577 GCA_964651815.1 uncultured Gammaproteobacteria bacterium
TAGAAATGCGGGGATATCCAAGATATCAATTGTTTGTAGCTTCATTTATTACTAAAAACGCCTAACTTAGTATAGAATTTTTAACTAATTAAATCAGGGTTTAATTTGAGGAAGAATTATGGGAGGCATTAATCCGAATAATATGATAATCGCAAGAAATATCCAAGCAAACACTGAAGAAAATATTGCCATTTTTTCATTTGATTCGTTCTCATTAAATTTTTTAACAGAAAAATCTAAATGTAATTTACTTATTTTTGTATTTGGAATATCCCCTTTTTGAATTTGTTCAGAAATTAATCTATATACTTCCTTAATGTTCATGAAATTAATAATCAATATAACACATGAAGAAGTAGTTAATATTAAACCTAAGATCGCAAGCAATTTTAAGATTATTGTCAAATCTTTAAAGGCAATAATGGCAACTAAAATTGTCGCAAGTAAAGTATTAACAGTGATTAAAGATTGCCATAACTGAAAACTTACATCCTTTATTTTGTTTGTTATTTCTTGTTCTAAATCTTCCATGTGTAGAATATAAGCTTATTAATACTTATGGTCAATGACAAATATTCTGTGTTTATTGAGTTATTCATTTTTGTACCTTTATTCCTTTATTAGAAAACTGAGTATCCATAACTATTCCTATCGGAATAGGAGCAATGTTTTTTAGATTACTTCTTTCAACTACTTTTCTCAATAAAGGATCATTATGTGAAATAACAAATTTTCTACTGTAAATAGCAATTGCGTTATTAATAGAATTAATAAAATCACCTTTTGCAACAAAATGTATATCCAAATCTGGTTGGTATTTTAAGACTAAACATACCTTTGGAGAAATTGGAAAAATTGAAAGCGAAGACCTTGAATGGAGTGCTTCCCCATCTAATATATTCTCTGGTTTTTTATATTGCCAAGAAAAAAAAGGATTATCAGAGGTTATAAAAGACTTACCCTCCGGTGCTCGAACGATCATCCACTGCATTTCAAAAATTGAACCTCCTATATCTCTCAAATTTTCAAACATCAATTTAAGGGTTGTTTCTCTCGGAAATTCGATTCTATATTTTTCGGGATCAAGCATGAACTCTCTTAATCCTTGCTTGTCTTCAATTATTTCCTTCGTATTATTCTCAATTTTTTTAACAAATGACTCGAAGGTTTTTTCATGGAATGCAGTTGCTTGAATATTCATCTTATACAATGCTTCTCCCATTGCCTCTGCTCTTTTTTGAGCAAAAGGAGTTCTAGTAAGCTGAGCAGCTAAGAATATTGAAAGTTCACTTTTTTCTAAATTATTTAAGGTATTTTTACCGCTTATTATTTGCTTGAGCATCGGGGCAGCAATGTTTTCTATGTCTTGCATACTATCTTCAAAATCGACTAACACATTCCCATCTTTATCTTTAAATACGTAATACTTCGTAATTGAAGCAATACTTTTTGTACCTTGCCTTCTGAATTCATCTTTTTCTCTATCATACACAGATAACAATTGTCCATCTTTGAAAAATGAGAGGAGAAATTGTGGATAATAGTGTTGATTTTTTGCCATTATTGAAGTCTATTTCAATTATTTATAAGTTGCAACTTTTTTTATCTTTCTAATTGTACCGCACAACCGCGGGTGTGCAAAGCGTATCGATTTCTATTGAATAATTTAAGTTATTAGATTCGCTACGCGATTATACTTTTTCAAACTGGTCAAGACCTTTGTATAACACAAAATAAGGTATGGTATTTAATTTAACATACCTAAACATCTTGTAATTTGCTCTTTTTGCTTCTGGAGGAAGTTGGTACATTTTAATATTTCCTTTTGCAATAAAAGGGTAAAATCTTATTTCTCTATTTAAGCCTTCCTTTGTAAACCATCTAAAATTTATGAATAAAGCTGGCGAAAGATATCCAGCTTTCATTACTTTTTCATAAATATCCCAGCCAGCTCCCCTGATTGAATTCCTCGGACTAGAAGTTGTTGTCTTAACTTGGGCTCTAAATAAACATCCTGAGCACTGGACATCATACATTGGAAAACCTTTGGGGAGCTTCATCAACTGCTTTGAACAATTTGGACATGGAACGAGCTTCACAACCTCTATTTCACCTAGCTCTCCAGTGGCAATTTTATAATTTGGCATAAATCTGAGGAAATTATACTGCTTACGGATATAGATTGCTATTTTCTATCTTATTCTGCATATAATTAATTATGAGAGTATTTTCTTTTGGGACTGAATCGTTCGGATTAAGGATGATATTTTTAATCTTAATGGATTTTATTCTGCTTATACTTGCGCTTTTGGGATCGTCTTTAGGTCAATTGGGGATAGTTATTCGGATAATCACTCCCATATTTTTTGTTTTATCGGCTATTTATGTAACAAAAGAGCTTAACCTAATTGAAAGTGGATTTGGAGCAGAAATGGATATAAAATGGCTGCTAAAAAAATTGCCCCAAAATTATATGAGTATCTCAGATTTTGTAGATGAAAAAAAGGTAATGTAGATGCAGTTGTTGTTGGACCAACGGGTGTCTGGACAATTGAAGTAAAAAGCCACAAAGGGAATATTACTTATGATGGAAATAAATTACTTAGGAATGGTTATCCCCTGGAAAAAGATTTTCTGAGCCAGACTTATGCAGAATCAAAAGCAGTTGAAAATTTTGTAAAAGAGGAACTTAATTTGAATTTATCTGTAAATCCTGTTTTAGTTTTTGCAAGCAAAAAAGCAAAAATGCATTTTGGCCTCAACAAACAGAAAGGTGTATTCGTGATAGGCGCAGAATGGCTTTTGAAGCTTGTGCAAAATCAAAACCTGGGGCATACGCTTTCTCCAGAACAATGTGTTTCGATTCGTGACGAGCTCAAAAAGTACTCAAGCGTAATTTAACTTTTTTTGCGGAGTTTTGCTATGTAAAGAGAGTTCCGGAGCCGAGTTGTTTATTGGCTGCTACAAAAGAACTAACTTTTTTGGGCTATTTGTTGCCGAATGGGGTGGATTTTTTGGTTTGGAGTTTTATTAGAGCTTTTGCATTAATAATTGCAGCTAAGTCTGCTTCTGTTTTAAATTTTTCAGGCGCGATAAGAAAAAAAGATTCCTGATCACTTGGGTCATAATTAACTCTTAATTCTTTTACGGTTGCGTGGTCAACATCAAGAATAATGTTGCCGTCAACCATGTCAGCGAGCTTTTTAAAATTCATATTATCTGCATTATACCTTTTTTGGGCGATTATTGCGAACGCGAGATAGCGAACGGGCGAGTATTGATAATTGACAACCAAAGCAAATGGGAATAGATTTAAGTAAGAGCAGGCATTTTGATTATGTCTTTAAGTGAGAGCAGGTCTTATCCCACTACACAAGACACCACTCCGCCAAAAAGTATAAACTCCGAACCACGCGAAATATTAACTTCCAGAACTTTATCATTTACACAATATACGCCTTTTTTTGAGGAAGTGTTCCAAAGTCCGGGGGCAACATTTCTGACTTATAACCCTTCTGCTGCTTTTATAAACCCGCCGGATTTATACAGGGCGGTGCGGGTTGATTGCTCGGAAGGAGATAGGACAAAAAGTATAATATTCAGATATGGCGCGAATGGCGATTTGGAGCCATACCCTGAAAGAACCTTTGACCTTGAAGACCCTTTTGCAACTAATATTGACGGGGAAATTATCTTTGGAGGCGTCCAAGTTGACAAAACTCACAACGCAAAAGGCGAGATAGCAAGCCAATGGCGGACAATTTTATATAGGGGCAAGACAATTCCTGAACTAAAACCTTTTTTTACAGGCCCGGAAGGCATGAAAGATATAAGACCGGTAAAGCTTCCGAGTGGCAGGATAGGAATTTATACAAGACCGAGAGACTTGGACGATCAAGCCCGTGGAGGAGAAGGACAAATAGGATACAAAGAATTTGATTCGCTTGACCAGCTTGAAAGTGCGACGCCTTCAACTCTTGATATAGAAAACGCCCCTCTACTTTCCTTTAGATTTCCGAGGGGAGAATGGGGAGGTGTTAATCATGTGCAGGTTGTTAAGGGCGGACAATTCAAAGACTGGAACGTTCCACTGATACATAGAGCTTACAGAGACACTGTACGCCACTACTTATTAAGCGCACTTCTCCATGATCCTGAAACCGGCCAAGTTGTTGATTTAGGCATTCTTTTAAAACGGTCAGACCTCCCACCGGGTCCATGGAAAGGACAAAAAGAAAGCCGGGATCTTGAGGACGTA
Source organism: uncultured Gammaproteobacteria bacterium (assembly GCA_964651815.1). Classification (GTDB taxonomy): domain Bacteria; phylum Patescibacteriota; class Microgenomatia; order Levybacterales; family GWA1-39-11; genus GWA1-39-11. Next base: position 4,259 of record CAZYWG010000005.1, read on the forward strand.
ATTTTCCCGGCAGAACTAATACTTGAAGAGGGAAGAATTAGAATTATTGCCGGCGCGAGCGACGCTGAAATTGTTGAGGTTGAAAAACCAATTCCTTCTGAACTTGTATCACTTGCGCCAAATATGGCAGTAAGGTTATAGAAAGTCAGTGTTGAGGATGAGTTTAAAAAAAATTCTCTATTTTTTAATTTTGGTATGGTTTGATATTAATTGTGTTATTGACATGAATCATTCAAAGAGATATTATATTTAGACCTTAATACGAAAGTAATAGGGTAGAAATTCTAGCAATAGATTTTCGGCAGGAAAGCCCCGTAAGGGGTTTTTTTGTATCCTATTTTTGAATCCTTTTTGCTTCGGAGGCTCTCACCTCTTCTTCATTCATTCCAAAGTGGTGCGCAATTTCATGCCAAACAGTATTTTTCACTATTTCAATCAAGTCTTCTTCACTACGCGCGGCGCGTAAAATTGGATTTTTAAATATAGTGATTTTGTCCGGCATTACAGCGTTGTAATTTTGCCTTTTATCTAAAGGTGTACCTTCATAAAGACCAAACAGACTAAAACCCTGGCGAAGATTGATTTTTACTTTTTGAGAATATGTAGGCTCTTCTTCAATAGTAATTGCAACATTATTCAACTTTTCCAAAAACTCCCCAGGTATTGCTTCAATTCCAAGATTTACTATTTCTTCAAACCGTGCTTCATCAATAGGCATAGCCAAAATTATATTGCATTATGTGGAAAATTGCATCTATTGCGGCTCGATTTTTGGCGATTGTTATTGCGGTAATTTAAATTGGTTGACAGAAATGCTACTTGTTGGTTTTAGCAAAAACTTTGTCAAAATTTTGTATGTATCTAGATCAAATCTGTATTCGTTGGTTATATTTGTCATATCGTCTTCCGACTTTACGCTCCCGAGCAAACACCACTTATCAATTATGAAAGCCTCTTCCCTGTCCCCTTTTTCTTTGATAATAACAGCGCTATCAAACACCCATCTTTTAAGCTTGTATTTATAAAATGCTTGCGTGAATCGCATATTGTATTTGATATTAAGTTCACGCCCTACACACGCGCCGTAACACTGCTTAAGATGATAATAAAAACAAGTTTTTTTGGAATGATCTAGTCCTAGTCTTTTGGGACATAGACTAAATTGCTTGGATAATTCGTAAAGGTGGTTACGCATCTGCTTGAAAGACTTAAATATACCTATAATTTTATCCGTATCATGTGGATCTATTTTTTCAACTTCTTTGTAGTCTACGGAGTAATACCCGTCCGGGTCTTCTGTCTGGATCAAGAGAATCATTTTCCGGGCTTCGCGAAGCATTGAATTATACAAAGGCTGATATTTTTTGACCAAGGTCGACTCTAGCAATAATGCCCCAAGCTCTCCGGCTGTTGTAATTGTCTCTATATCTCTTACTTCTTGCGAAATCTGCATGTCTTTTAGAGAAGAATGGTCATTTGTAAAATGCGACAAAACGCGGTCTCTTATATTGACGCTTTTGCCTATGTAAATTGGATATTTATCCTCTCCGTAAAAAATGTAAACGCCCGGTGCCTCCGGCAATTTATCTAATGCTTCCGGAGTTAAATTGATTGGGAGCGATGGTTTTTTGAGAGCTTTATCAATTGCCGCAGCGATTATCTTTTCAGAAACCGATTCCTGAATCTTTTGGAAAAAATCAAAAATTACTCTTGCGTCATCATACGCGCGGTGCCTGTTTTCACATTTAATATTAAAATGGCTCATGATTGCGTCAAGGTTGTAGTAATCTAGTCCCGGAAATAAGGTTCTTGCGAGTTTTACAGAGCAAATATGTTTGGTGGAAAATGGAATCTCAAGTCTTCTGAATTCATTTTTCAAAAACCCATAATCAAAACGAGCACTGTGGGCAACCATAATTGAATCTTTTAAAATATCAAGGACCTCCTGGCTCACTTCATAAAAAGAAGGCGCGTTTTCAAGATCTTGGCTAGTTATCCCGGTAAGATTTGAAATAAAAGACGGAATTCCCGTGTCAGGATTGATTAACGTATTTAATTTACGGACAATTTTATTGTTTTCAACTCTTATTATTCCTATCTCAATAATCCTATTGAAGCTAGCGTTCATGCCGGTTGTCTCAGTATCGAGGAAACAGAAAGTCTTAGGGAGCATTACCAAATAATATTAGCACGAACGAGATGGAAATTAAAGCAATTGATGCTTTAGTATTTTTGAGATTACGAGTTATTCGTAATTTTCTATTTTTGCGTGGACAGCCCGGGGGTGGTGGCGGGCTTTATTGCAAAAGATACACCAGAAATGGTGGCTGATTTATACCTCTCGCCCGGTTGTCTTGTATATAAATGAATCGCCTGAGGATCAGTGGGCACAACTCTCAGATTGGCAAAAATAAAGGAAAATCTTGCACCATCAAAACTAGTATTTTCTGTGTCAGTATATTTGTTTTCTTGATACTCAAAGAAAGCACCACTTCTTCCGGCGCGAGACTTCAAAAAAGAATGCGCGCGTTCGTCAAAGGCTATCGAAATTCTCAAACCCTCCTCTATCAATTCCATCACGTAATGACCATCGGCAGCATTAATTGCTTCCTCTCTCATTTTCCTGCGTTCTTCGGAAGAGAGTTTTTCAGTTTTTGCAATCATCTTTTTAAGACGTCCGCGCTCATACTTCACTCTGAGGCCCTTTTCTACAGGGTCAATTGTGCCGCCATCTGGAATTAAAACTCCATCTATTTTAACTGGAGAAGGAAAACGCTCGGCAAATCTATGAAATTCCCAAAGATTGGTGTTAATGTCTTTGCGGCCTTTATTTGCAAGCTTTATTCTATCTTTTACTTTTTGAACAAATCTCTCAACTACCATTTTGTCTGGAAATTATACCTCTTTTTGCGGATAATTTCTATTGAGCGGAGGGCACAAGTGCTGATTTTAGATTGGGGAGCCGGTTGCAAACGCGGCCGGGCTTTTGAGTTTTCGCTCAATTATTTGCTCAACGTAACTTGTTACATGGTCCGAATTTTTAAAAGACGCTCGCCCATCCCAAAATCCAAGAAGAGTCAAAAGCTTTGCTTGAAAATAAGCCATATTTTTTTCAGACTCAATCATATGGATCGCCGCTTTCTCAATGAGCGAAAAAACTTCCGTATGGCGTGCGCCGAGAGGCATAACCGCGTCTATCAATTCACACATGAGAAATGCTTTTTTAATACTCTCAAGGTCGCACTTTAATGCTTGATAAGAATCAATAAGTTTTACCTCCGTCAATATGAAATTTTTGGAAGTTTTTACTGCCTGGAATTCAATGAGGTTTAAAAGTTCACAAGATGCGGCGCGGCGGGAAGAAATTTTACGGATCCCCTTTGCAATTACTTCTGTCTTGCCGCCACCTTTTGTAAACAAAGTTATGTAGCGGTCCGAGTCGCCAAAATTGGTTCGACGTAAAACAAAAGCCCGGTCTTTGAGATAACGCATAATAATTATTTCATTCTGAACCTGCCCGAATTTCAAAAATGCCTAGATCTTGAGATTCAAAATTTTATCCGCTGTTAAATCAAATGAATCAACTTGTCTTCCGTTTATATTCACAACAAACGGGACATCCGCCACCCCCGGCTGTTTTTGGATCAAAACAGGAAGGTTACCATTTGCCGCCTTGAACGGCAGTTTGTAAGTGTAAGCAATAGTTGCTTTCCCAAGAGGATTGACAGTAAAGAAACTTTCGAATGCCGTCTTTCCCAGGTCTTGAATTGTTGAAACTTTCACCTGAGACCCCACTTCAGATACTAAAGTAGACCCCGCGGGCACATACAACCTCTGGAAATTACGCAAAATTGCATTTAGACAAAGACCGCCTTGCGTAGTCAAGCTACAATCGGAAAATTTTTGCGGATTAATATAGGTAATTGTGACCGTTTTTTGGATTTGGCCATCAGACGCAACTGCGTACTCCATTTGGACACTTTGCTTAATATACATGTTGGATTTTGCGCCTCCAAAGTTGGCATCATTAATATGTACATAGTCGCCATCAGTTGACTTTATCCGGCCGGCCCAGTTGAGTGCCTCAATTCCGCTTTGCGCGTCCGTATTGTTAAGCGAGAAAAGAACGTGTTTTTCCTCAGCATCTTTTATTGCAGCCTGGAAGAGAGGACCCCAATAAAGCTTTGGGGAAGACTGAAGCGCTTTTTGCATTGTTGCATACAAAAGATCTCCCACAATCCCTTTTCTATTGGTTTTGACGTAATTGACAATTTCTGTGGTATTTTGCTCAAGCTGGTAAACAACCTGCGGACAATTACACGCCGGGTCAGGGTTTGCCGTAAAAGTCTGGCCGTCCGCCTGTACCCCTCCAAGAATTTGGATTAAATGCACAACAAATTGCGTATCAATTGCAATTATTCCATCAATGTCTGTTTTGAGAGACGACTTTGCGTAATATGTGCGGAAGCCATCCATTGATTTTACAAAATCAGGCGATAAATTTATGTCGCGGATATTTTGAGTAGATACTTTAGGCAAATATTTTAAAATTATTGGGTCAGCGGTTGGATGGGATGAAATTGAATTATCAAGCGTATAAATATCATTTGATGAATCTATATGGATTACACCTTCTTCAATTCTAAATATTGAATAGTAGGTTAAAAAACCTCCCGTAGGTCTCAGCTCTTTATCATTTTGAAACAAAACCAGATATTTTTTTGATTTGGTTGCTCCAAGCAGCTCCGGCAATACTTTAATAAGCGGTTTTCCCTCGTCAACCGCCTGTACTCCGGCGTCTACCAAATTCTTGGCCGTTGAAACTTGAGTACGTGCTTTTTTGAAAACCCAAAAATCAGGATAGTGATTTACGTCTACCTGATCCATTTCAGCTTTTGCGAGCTTGACTTCACGATCAATATCATCAATTTTTGGGACAACTTTATCTAGCGTTTTAATTGCAGTCCTTATGCGGTCTTCAGCGGAGCCGCCGGCAAAACTTTTCTGGCCCTTAAGGCCCAAAACGTCAGCATACGGAATAAGCGCGTCCACTGCTATTATTCCGGCATTGATTCCATGAACTCCGGCCCCGGTCAAATGATCAGCGTCTGAAACATAACCCCCCAAAACAGGTACGAATTTAAGGTATGATACGCCTCCCAGGTCTTTTTGAAGTTTTTGGGTTTCGCCTAAAGTTTTGACTAGCTCGTCTTTTGCAACAATTACATTTTCCTGTTTTGCAGCAGCACTTGCAGCTTTTACTTCTGTGTAGACTTTTTTGGCTTGAGTCAAAATCACAACTGTTTTAAAAGCAGTGAAAAGCGCAAATATTACAAGAATGACTATTATCACTCCCAAAATTCCCATGTTTCTTGGATTAAATTTTGAGAATTTCTTTTTTTTACCCATGGGTTTTATTGAAAATTGGCTTGTTTTCTCATTTGCGGCACCTTTTGACGCGGCAGATGAGGCGCGAGTCTCACGAGCAGCGCGAGTTTTAGTATTGGTAGAAGCAGGGACTACTCCGCTTCCGCTTTTACTATCCATATCAAGGTCTATTTTCTTAAATCCCGCGTCCTCCATTATTAACAAGAAACGACCTGAAAATCAGGCCCCTATAACCTATTTAATCAAAAAAGCCTGGCCATTGCAAGTCAAACGGATAGTGTTATGTAGCATGTATTAGGTATCTGAATTAAAAAAACTAAAAATATACTTAATACTTACCACATACTAATTGCTACCTGTATAGCACCAAGGGTGCCTTAACACATAGCACCAGAGGAGCTACATAGCTCCAAGGGTGCCTTATCACATAGCGCCCTTACCCGAAAGCATTGCAAATGGGGTTTTTAAAATTATCCAAAAATCATAAAATATCGAGCGTCTTTTGGCGTAAACCGCGTCCAACTGAATCCTTTTATCAAAATTTATTCCAGAACGCCCTGTCACTTGCCAAACACCCGTAATCCCGGGTTTTACAGAAAGCACTACTTTCACGGCGTCTTGAGTGTTTGGGTATTCTTTTTGTTGATCACGCAATTCGTCAGGATAATATGCGCGTGGCCCCACAATACTCATATCTCCCCTCAAAGAATTCAAAAATTGTGGAACTTCATCAACTGAATACTTTCTAATAAATCGGCCTACCCTTGTGATTCTGGGGTCGCCACGCAGCTTATATCCGCCTTTTTTATATTCTTCGTAAAGTTTTTTAAATTCCGGATCTTTAATAAGTTGGTCGTGAGCATTTTTAATCATGGAACGGAATTTATACATTCGGAAAAGCTTTCCCTGACGGCCTACCCTCATTGGAGTATCAGCAAGCACAGGACCGGGGGAATCAAGCTTTATACAAATCGCCGCTACTATTATGACAGGCAAAAAAATTACAAGAAGGGTCACTGACAAAATAACATCAAAGACGCGTTTTGAAAAATCGTAGAACATGTTATGTCAGTTTTTCGTGCTCCGTTCCTACTAAAGACTCGACAAGCTTTTTAATTTTGGGCACCGAATTTTTATTACACACCAAAAGCACGTCATCAGTATTAATAACTATCATCCCGTTGAGATCAATTCCCGTAGTCAATTGATCAGTATAGTTAAAAACTAAATTATCGGTTGAATCAGTTAATAAAACTTTGCCGCGCGTTACATTTTCCGAACTTTCAATTTGAAGCGCTTCTTTTAACGCTTCCCATGCGCCAACATCACTCCAACCAAGATCTGCAGCAATAACTAAAACGTTTTTGGGGTCAAGCTTCTCAAGAACTGCATTATCAAAACTTATTTTTTCAAGTTTTGGGTATTCGCTTTGCATTACGCTTTCATAACTCTCGGTCCCAAACGCGTCTTGAATTTTCTTAACCCCCTCATAAATTGTAGGCGCAAACATTTGGTATGCCCCAAGAATAAAGCTTGGAGTTGTCACAAAATACCCCGGATTCCAAGCAAAATTATCACTTTCAAGATAGGTTTGCGCGTCGGCTAGACTAGGCCTATAAATTAAACGTTTAAATTCAAATACTTTTGTATTATGAATTGTTCTTGTTTCTTCCCCGAATTCAAGCCATCCCAAATTCTGGTTTGCAAACCTTGCCCTCTGCCCAATAAAAATAAGTAAATTTGGGTCTTCTGAAACGAGCGTTTCCGCAAATCCCAAAACCTCGCGGAATCTTCTCTCTTTTTTGACAAAGTGGTCACTCCAAACAATTGCAACTGGCTCATCCGGATTATCTTTGCCCACAATTGCGCAAGCGGCTGCAACGGCGGGCCCTACATCACGCACTTCCGGCTCAAAGATAAAGTTTTCGCGTGGAATATCAGGAAGCTGTTCAAATATTATGTCTTTATATTTTCCTCCGGTCGAAACATAAATGTCTTTGGGCTTAAAATCGGGATAAAGTCTTTCAACGGCGAGTTGTAGTGTGGATTTATCTCCGGCAATTTTCTCAAATTGTTTTGGTGCGTTTTTCCGCGAAATTGGCCAAAGCCTTGTCCCTACACCTCCTGCAAAAATTACTGCTTTCATATTTTTAGAGATAAACCTTAAGATACAAGATCTAAGATTTTTCTCTTGAACTGTTCAAAAGAAAATCGTTTGGAATTCTTGATACAGTCCTTACTATTATAACGACTTGGCTTAAAGCTTTTCAAGACTTGTGTCAAAGACTCAGCATTCTGCCTCTCAAAAAACGTCCCGGTGGTGGGTCCTTTAGACCCACCTTCAATTATAATTTCTTCAGCGCCGCCGCCGCGATATGCAATAACAGGCTTTCCAAATGCTTGCGCTTCAACCATAGTCAACCCAAAATCCTCAATTCCGGGGAAAATAAGAGCTCGGCAATTTGCGTAATAAAGTTTTAACTCCGTATCTGTTACATATTTTAGGAATTCTATTGTCGGCCCCGCCATTTGCTTCAGTCGACTAAATTCGCTTCCTGTCCCAATAACTATTAAGCGAACTTTTAATTTATTGGCCGCGCGAATGGCAATATCCACACGCTTGTAAGAGACGAGCCGAGAGACTACGAGAAAGTAATTTGAATTATGGGTGGCGAGGGTGGAAGGGAAGGATCCGAAGGAGACAGGACCCCTGAAATTCCGAGTAGCGCGAACCATTAATGGAGGATAAATTACGTCCGAATCCAAATCGTAATATTTTTTGATACGTGCCTGAACTGTAGACGAAATAGCAACCAAGCGGTCCGGACGATGCGCCGCAATCTTGTCCCAAAATCTAAGATACGCAACAATTGGAAGCGTAAACAATCTAAAAATTTCATTTGAAAAGTAATCCTCGTACCCGCTCCAAAGATATCTTGTTGGAGTCAATATAATAGAAATGTGACGTGTGTGGGGTTTTGTAATAATTCCTTTCGCGGCTTCGCTTGTGACAGATATAACTAAATCGAATTCGTCAAAATTGAATGACTCGAACGCAACGGGCATTAGAGCAGCAAGCGCTTCATGATGCTCTGTAGCAAATGGAATTTTCTGTAGGAATGAAACAACAACGGGAATTCGTCGGGCCCAAGACGCGCGGTCGTTTTTATAAACAGACGTATATAGGATCGAATCAGGGAAAATTTTTCGTAACGCGATTACAACACGCTCCGCCCCTCCCCACTTATTTACCCGGTCGTAAACAAGTGCAACTTTTAATTTTTGCGGGAGGCTAGATTTCATCTTGAAGCAAATTATAACAGCTTCAACTTAACTTGTCATTGCGAGGACCAAAAGAAGAAGCAATCAAAGATAAAAAGATTATCTACCACCGGTAGTTTGTGGTTGGGGTCTTTTTTCAGGCAGCGGCCAAGATCTACGCCCTAAAGTCTGAAAAATCATTGCTTCAGTTAGCAATTCGATTGTAGCAGCGCCCTCAGGAATTAATGTAAATGAATTCAATTTTTTATAAGTTCCATATCCTGCTTTTCTCTCAAGTTCTGCTTTTCTGTCTGCACGTACCTTTGCATTTCGGCTTACAGTGTCTTGATAAACCCGTTGTGGAGCAACTGCGTCGTTATATTCTGGTGTTGTTTGAATTGCCGCAATCTGTCCTCTCACGTCTTGTAAACGCTGATCTTTATCATATTGAGATGCTCGAGCCAAAGCTGCACTATCTGGATTTTTTCCGAAAGTTGGATTTTCATATGTTATTGCCGCTTCCAGGCTGGAAAGTTTTCCTATTTCTTTTGAGAATTTCACTAACTCTTGTGTGGGTGCTGGCGGTTGAGGATCTTTAAGGTCTTTCATCGAAGCCACTGATGCTTCAACATCATTTTCAATTCCTGTGTATTTGTCAAGTGTAAAACGTCCAACGCCTACACCACCAGCGAATGCGGTCAATGCCAATCCAACCCTGATACCTGTCATTACGTTTTCTCTAGAACGTTTCATACTTCGTTTATATCACCGGAATAGGACAAAGTCAATTCCATTTCTCTATTAATTCTGTGGATTTCATGACGGGCGGGTAAAATTCACGGAACTCATCAATTACGGCTTTGTGCTGCTTTGGATTATCTGACGCCACGCAATCCTCAAGTAAAACGACGTGCAAATCTTTTTCATTTTCATATAAATCTTCCGCTGTTCTTTTGACACATCTTTGTGTTTTAACGCCAACTACGAATATTGTCTTAATTTTCAAATCCGATATTATTTTATGCAATTTCCCTCCAATGTATGCTGAAACTCTGTCTTTCTCAACAATTATGTCGCCTTTTTGGGCCGGTATATAAAGCTCTGCACCCTTCGAACCTTTTGTACATACAGTTCTTTCACCCAATCCTCCGTCAGTCGAAAAATAATAGCGGTCGCGTCCTGCATTTGTTCTAAGTTCCAGATCTTCATAAGTAATTGTACGAATTACGGGAAGATTTAATTTGTAAAACAAATCCGTCACCTTTTTGATTGCGGGTAAAATTGCGCGCATTGGCTCAATATTTCCTCCTTCTTGGGCAATTATTCCATCAGGAGATAAAAAATCATTCTGAAGATCAACAATTAATAAAGCTGCTTGCGCCGGGTCAAAGATTTCTTTCATTCTTGCTTCCTGCTCCAATAGTATTTTTTTTATTTGTGCTTCGCTTCTTTTAATAGCCATAGAATTTATATTAACTTCTAATTACAAATCTAAATCAATACCTTTAAGACCTTCTCTCCATACCGCAAGGCCATCTGGCGCCCTCGTAGTTACCACTCTTGGATTTTCATTTTCAATCGAGTTTAATATATCACGCAAATCCACTCCCATTCTGACCGTTTTGAATAACTCCTCTGCAACATTTACGCCGCGCCTTTCCAAAGTTTTCATGTCTATAAGATCCTTAATTTTTTCAACAAACTCTTCTTTGAAAAGTTCAAGGTCCCGCTCGTTTCCTGTTTCATACCCGGCGTAAACCAAAGACAATAACACCCTATCTGACACGTCTTCCGTCACTCCATCCCTAAAAATTACTGAAGTGGTTTTTGCACGAGCCCCTTCAAGCACACTTACCTGCCAATCCTCCCCCAAACCTTCCATTATTTCATCTTCAATTGGTTTAGATAGTTCTGTCAATGATTTTTCTCTTTGTTCTTGTTGTTGCTTTTCACTAAGTAAGGTTTTTAAAAACGGCGCTTTCCCCATGACTTCCTGTTTTCTGAGTCTCTCATTTTCTTTGGGGTCAAGCGCGTCAAGTCCTTTCCGGACCTTTGCTGAAAATTTCTCTCTATCGTCTATCATCCAAGGCAAGACATCATGCAGCATTTGGCAACCTTGAAATTCATTCCATAAAACTTCCTCAAATCCCAAAACAAAATCTTGTGCAAGTTCTGGCTTATTATAAAGTTCAGCTAGAAAAAGCCCATACCCCTCAATCATCAATCCTGAGGTGAGTATTCCAGGGTCATTTTGAGTATTTGCGAATTCCCATTCGCCTAACTTGATTTTTTGGGCAGTTTGGTCAAATGCTCTTTCCGCAAACAACAAAATAGATTCATCTTTAGATGCAATTGCGCCCACAGGCGTTGGAAATGGTTTTTTTTCAAGGACGTTTCTAACACCAGACGCTCTTAAATACCCTTCTCCTGGAGATTTTGTATCTGTAATAATTGAATTAAACGCATCGCAAACTTTATGAAATTCCTTTACTCTTGCCATGTATGGTTTTTTATCTTGTGACGTCTCCTTTAGCGCGCGGGCGAGATTAGGACGGTCAACATATATTGAAAAATTGCGTAACATTACGCGTCCTGAATGAGCAATCTCATTTTGGTTTGGGTGCGGCCTCTCAGGTGACATATTATGCCCGATTATACCATATTATAGGCTGCTTGCAACTAACGTTTTGTAGAGTTGTAAATATCAAGTGTTTCTTCCGTCATTTTACGCCAGGAGAATTGAGCACCTTGTGCATGCCCTTGTTTAATCAACTCTTTTCGAGAAGCATCAACTAGAGTTACAGCAAATTCAATTTTCTTCTTAATGTCATTTATATCAATTGGGTTAAAGAAAATCGCGGCGTCTCCGCAAACTTCCCTATGCACCGGAATATCAGAAGCGATAACGGGCGAGCCGGAAGTCAGCGCTTCAACGGCAGTAAGCGAGAACCCCTCAGCAAGAGAAGGAATAATGGTTGCGAATGCATTTTTGTAAAGGGAAGCGAGTTCCGCGTCATTTGGATTTTCAACAAATATTACGCTTTTCTCAATATTTAAGCTTTCGATTTCTTTTTCAACTCCAGAGTAAAAAAAATCTTTATTGCCAACAAGCACAAGTTTTAAATCTTTATTGCCGGAATCAACCAAAAAATTTCTAAAAGCGGCAATCAACCTCCCCATATTTTTATGCGGGTAAAAGTTGCCTACGCGCAACAAATACTTCCCTTTTATACTTGAAGCTCTATTCTCAATACTCGATACTTTTTCGAACCCTCCTTCATATGTCACTTGGATTTTGGAACCGTCAAGATTTTTATACGTCCGCAAAATGTTAGTCCTGACAGCTTCTGACGGCACTATAATTTTTGCGGATCTGTAAATAGAAGCGGCCATCACGGCGTGATACCCAAGTCTTTTTGCAAAATACAAAGGATAAGGGAGAGTTGAAGCACGCCCTGTATTAAAAGCATTTACTATCAAATCATGAACTGTTACAACAAACGGTCTGTAATAAAAAATGGGAATTGAAAAATATGTAAAATGCATCAAATCCAGATTTTGCAGGTTTATAATTTTAGGAAACTCAATTTGCTCGGCAATAGAATGCCACTTTACATCGCTAATGACTGTTTTGAAATTTTCGATTTTAAATTTTGAATTTGTTTCGGATTTAGAATTTAGTATTTCGGATTTAACATTATTCTCGTCTTCAGTTTTGACAAATAATACATACTCGTTCTCGTGATCAATCCTAGAAAGATTTTCAACAAGATTTCTGACGTATCTCCCAACTCCCACGGGTTGTCCTATCAATCTGCAATCTATACCTATTTTCATTTTTTTGATATTTTACGCAATGCAAAAAATTTTTTAATTGATATTCCTTTTAACACAAGCTCTCGGAACCAAGTAGGGTACTCCTTTTTATAATGCTTGTCATAAAAAATTCTCATAGCATCAAACCGCCAATTTGTCGCGTTAATTTTTGTTTCGAGAGTTGCGTGTGACAAATCCTTCGACACACTTTTAATTCCTGATGACACACCTTTATAATGCAAAGCTCTGAAACCCGGTACAAAATATATTTTATATCCAAGTTGCCGAATCCGGAAACAAAAATCTATATCCTCCCCGTAGAAAAAATAATCTTCATCCCACCATTTCAACTTCTCGCCAATTGTTCTTGGTATCAACATAAAAGATCCTGCAAGCGCGTCAATTTCATGAGTTTTTGAAAGGTCAAGATAGGTCATATTGTACCCGGCAAAAAACTTTGATTGCGGAAATATCTTTGAAAGACCCGTAAAATAAGCAAGCGAACGCCAGGGTGTTGGAAAACCACGGTGAGACGAATCATCAAGTTTTCGAGTCAGCAATTCAACATAGCAAGTTGCTGCTCCTGCATCCTTATTTTTTCGCATAAATTCAACCATTCCGTCCAGAGTATTTCCATAAACTTTCATGTCAGGATTTAAAAATAAAACATAATCACCAGTGGTTTTTTTTATACCAACATTATTTGCGCGGGAAAATCCAAGGTTTTCATTATTATAAATAAAAGTTAAATTTGGAAAGTTTTTTTTATTTTTTTCAATTATTTTTTTAGTCGCGTCCGTCGGACTATTATCGGAAATGACAACTTCAAATGAATTTTTTTTGCACGTTTCAAAAATCGAATCAAGACACTCAAGAATCAAGTCCTCCGAATTATAAGTAACAATAACTATCGATAAATCAATTTTAGACATAAACTCTAACTCACTTAAACATTTTTCCAAACCGTTGCCAAATTATTTCCAATTACTTTCCATGAATACTCTTGCTCAACCAATTTCCGCCCGTTTTTTGAAATCTTTTCGCGTAAAACTTCGTCATTTATAAGTCTTTCTATGCATACTTTAAAATCCTCAGCGTTTTTTGCAATCATAATATTTTTCCCGTCATCAATATCAAGCCCTTCAAGCCTATCGGGTAAAGCAACTACCGGGACTCCACATGCAAGCGCTTCCAATATTTTAAAATTAGTCCCTCCTCCAAGCTTCACCGGAGATACTACTATGTCAGCACTTTTATATGCGTCCTCAATCTCGGGAATAAAATTAATCAATTCCACTCTCGAATCAAAATTTATTTTAAGGTCCGAAACTTTCTTACCCACTATAGTAAGTCTTACGTCTTCGATCCCGATTAGACTAAAAACTTCATTATAAAAAAAATTGATTGCATCAACATTTGGGAGATAAGAAAAATTCCCCACAAATAAAATATTTTTTGCGTGCTTCCTGACAGGATTGTACTTTAACTTTTCTAAATCCACACCGTTTCTAACAATTTCACATTCCACACCAAATTTTTCTATATAATTTTTTTCGGCCTCAGAAACCGCAACGCAAATATCTGCAGTTTTAAACATCTTCTCTTCTTCTTTCTTAACAAGCTTCACCTGCCGGGAATACAAAGGCTTAAGTAAAAATGACGCATTTTTTACATATTCTTCGTAAATTTTATATTCTATATTTTCCGTCCCAAAAATTTGTTTTACTTTGGTATTTTTTATCTCCTCAGAAATATAAAATGCTGTATAAAAACTTTCAAAATGGACTACGTCAATTTTTTTTTCTATAATAATTTTCATTAATTCAGAAGACACGTAGTTTGAATAATACAACGTTTTAAAAATAGAATAGTTTTTAATAAGTCCAAAGATATTTTTTTTATCAATTATTTTTTGTCTTACTCTCGTCCCTACAACCTCAACACCTATTTTTCCCATTTCTTCTATATAAGAACTTTTGAAATCCTGGCGTATAAATGAATATAAATACTTTTTAAATTCATTCCCTGAATATTTCAACATGTGATAAGCCCTATTCTTACCACCGCTATTAGTTGGATAAGGAAAATCGTAACTTACAAATAAAACTTTTTTCATTTCTATTCTTTATTTAGCTTCAATATTAAATAATCTTTTGATTGATCAACTATTTTGTACATTTTCCCAAGTCCATCAATGTCGCTCGCAGTTGGGTTCGCAATGACCATATAATTTGCCCCCATCTTAATTAAACTATCAAGTCCGTTTTCATAAGATGGCCAACCAGGCCTGTTTACATAATATAAAAATGACGTATCCCCCGCTTGTCCTGCAGGAAGTGCTGCAATAACTTTTGCTTCCTTTGGTAAAATTTTATCCGTTTCTTTTCCTGCAATAACCATTCCGGGATTGTTTATGTTGAAATAATCTTTAACTATATTCCAGGAAAAATAAAAAGATAAAATCACGAGAATCGAACATGCACCAATCGCAATATTAGAATTAGATGTTTTAGAAAGTGTTTTATAAAGTTGATAAGTACCAAGTCCCGCAAAAATACTAAGAGTTGGTAATATTAAAATTTGATAATAATCGTGCTGGACATTGCCCGATGCAATAACGGTTACATAAATTAAAGACGAAAGAAGAAATGAAATAAAGAAACCTTTGTTTTTATTTTTAATTGTGAAGAGTAATCCGTCAATCAAAAAAATGATTCCTGCAAAACCAAATATTAATTTTGTAATTCTTTCGTATCCTATCCACCTAAAAAAAGCCGGATGAAAACGTATCCCGTTGCCATTAAAAAGCCAGGCAGAAACTGGAATCCCTTCCGGATGCTCCCCTATCCTAATTCGCCAAAACAGGAGGGGCGCCAAAGTCAAAATCGCGAAAATCCATAATTGCCATTTTTTAAAAAAATCGAATTTAAACTTTTCCCATACCAAGTAAACCATCGGGAGCGTAAAAAACAAAGCGTAAGGTTTTAGAAGAAACGAACAGGCTGTAAATACTGTGGAAAGTATAAAATACTTTTCACTTTTGAATTTAAATTTTGATTTTTGATTGCTTGCCCTGAGTTTCGAAGGGTTGGTTTTTGATTTTTCCTCAAGCCATTTATCAAAAAAGTATATTCCCCCCAAAATTGTCGCGGCCATGGATGGATCCGGCAAAATCGTCCGCCCGTAATAAATTGAATACGGCAAAAATAAGTAAAACGCGGCAGACAAAAAACCGGATGTTTCATTTGAATATTTTTTGACAAGAAGATAAACAAAAAACGCGCCTGAAAGCGTTGCCAGAATTGAAACAATCCTCCCCCACTCCTCAATAGTCAAAATTCTAAAAACTACGAACAATCCGGCTTGCGCGGCATTATATATTGGGAATTCCACAAAGCGATAACCGTTTGGATTATCAATTCCTGAGGCAATGTTTGAAATATCATCATATGTTGGGGTCAGAAGATTAAATCCGCTTTGTACCAAATTCCGCGAGACAGATGATGTGTCTGCTTGGCGCCATGAATGCCAATCGGCAATCGGCCCGTCAAAACGGTACAGTCTGACAATAAATCCCAAAACAAAAATAAAAATAAGGCCAGGCGCCAAAAACCTTTTCACTAATTTAATTCTAATTTATCGCGGGTATTTTATCAACGCGGGTATGTGTGATTTACACTCGGAGTAGATTCCTGAATAGGAAATGCCGGAACAACAGGCGTTGGAGTTATCTCCGGCTGGAGTTTTTTGGGAGGTTGTATTTCAGTGACACTTCCGTCTCCATTGAATTCAAAAACCCGCGTGTTACGCGATATTTTAGATTGCAAATCATAGTTAACAGAAGAATCGTTATAAATTTTAACCCTCGGATTTTTAAATGACAACCACACCGCATCTTCTATGCCAACCGGGAAAACCCACGCTTGCCCAACTTTTGAAGGGACATTCACAAAATGTAATTCCATAGGTTCTGTCGAGAAATAATCAGCATAAGAGTCATCAAGCGCAATTAAAAAGTTTTGTGCTTCTTGCCCGGCCCCACCCCAATCAAGCGTTATTTGCTGGGTTTGAATAATATGAAGTAGCGCAAAAGATGATAGAACAACAACCATAGCGCCTACCGCAATTTCACGACCATTTAAAAGAAGGAACGTATAAAGCTTTTTAAAGAACCAAACTAAAATTATGACTAGTCCAAGAGAGGGCAAATAAGTATATCTTGACGCAATATTCCCGAGTGGCAAAAAAGGGAGTGCCGCAATTGCAAAAAATAAAATTCCAAAGATAAGTATTTGCAAGTCATGCTTTTCAAACTTCTTGGCGTTTTTCTGGTACATTTTGTAAAGGAAAAATAACAAAGCGAATGCCCCGGCCAAAATAATTACTGCCACTACAAGATGACTTCTTAATACATCTCGCAGCCGCTCATATCCTGACAAAGATAATGGCCCAAGATATGTTAGTGCTATATAGCCGACTATATTCCCTACCAAGTTAAACGGCAATTTCAAAAGATTATAACTGTAGTCTCCTCCTTGCCAATGGCTCCCGGAAATAAATCTGACAAATAGATATATAATGTCCGGAATAAAAAGTATTAAATATTCCATTTTTTGATAAACCCTTTTTACGCTTAATCCTTCAAAAATCGATTGATATAAAATAATGAGGAACGGAACAATAATTCCAACCTCATGAAATATGAGGGCAAAAGACAATGAGAAAAGCGTCAAAACATAAAACACAGGATTTTTTTTCTCCCGCCATAAATCAAATAATAATAATGCAGAGAGCGCAAAAACAGCATTAAAAAGAAATCCTATTGAGGCAATCCAAAACACAGCTTCTTGATATCCACTCATTATTAAAAATAGAAAAGCGGCCCCCGCCCCCAACATTTTGTCCTTCAAGACTTTTTGGGCAAGCAGGAAGAATAAAATTACAGTTATCAAATGTAAAAGTACTGAAACCGCATGGTATACAACC
This sequence comes from uncultured Gammaproteobacteria bacterium, assembly GCA_964651815.1. Lineage (GTDB taxonomy): Bacteria > Patescibacteriota > Microgenomatia > Levybacterales > GWA1-39-11 > GWA1-39-11. The sequence continues at coordinate 21,710 of CAZYWG010000005.1, forward strand.
GGGTTTAGCCAAAAAGTTTGGTACATAAAATAGAAAAACGTTTTGGTACCGGGCCTATAGAAAAACCCCGCCGAATTTGTAAAATAATTCAAAATTGTAGGCACAGTTTGGCAAGCTTTATTTCCGCAGTCGGCAGCCCACCTAAACCAAGTAAAATCATCTCCAACAAAATAATTGGAAAGCATGGGAGACAAAATTGTTACTGCCGCAACAAAGATATAAATCATAATTGCGTAGCTTGACGTTGCAACATTTTTAAATTCGTTGAAAAGATTTATTTTCCCTTTTTGATATAGCACAAGGATTCCAAGAGTTATTCCAGTCAACATCCAGAGAAGATACGCAATTTTACTTGCTTCAAATACATCAATCAACGTGGCATTAAGAGCAAGACCTACAACTCCGGCGGCGTACCCTAAGACAAAGTTTCTGGCAACGGGATCATCAATATCATCAAGAATTTTTCTAATGTAAATTGCAACCGCAATAAATACGCCAAAAAACGCAATTACTCCAAGTAAACCGGTCTCCCCAAGCATCCTAAGATAATTGTTGTCTATTGCTAAAGAAATAGAGCCGTAGCCGCTCCCGACTAGTACATTTCTCTGAAACGCCTCAACCGCGTGCGGCCATTCACCCTGAAATCTGGTTGTAAAAGAAAGGTCATAAGCCGTTGCGCGTTTTATTATAAAGTCCCCATGCAAAATCAGGATCTCCGAATTCCCGGACGCAGCGCTCGACCCTAGTTCATAGAAAAAATTCCCAACTCGCTTAATAACCGGAGACAAAGAAAGATTAACATACCCGGTCCCTTGCGGTAAGTTTTCACCGTTTGAAACATTTGCAGCCGTGACAAGAGGCACTTGTCCAAGAGGCGCAATAAGCTTAAATGGCAAAATCGCAGAAGGAGAAGCCACTGAATTCCCCGGCTGCCCACTCATAGCATTTGTTAGCTGGTCTGAAGTACTTACTCTCTCTTGTCTTATTGTCTTATCTTTAAAATATCCAACAGGAACAAATTTCACTTCGCCAACTGCCACCCCCGTTTTTCCATCAACCAAAACATCAACCTGCTTTAATGTGTTACCAAACCTTGATGCTAGAGAAGGCGAAAAAGTCACAAACAAAAACAAAAATAACGCAATAAACGGAATTGAATACAAAACCAATCTTTTTTTCTGTAAAAATAGAAGAAAGAAAAGAGCTACCAAAACTACCACAAATGAAACGCGGGAGACTGTCATAAACAAAAGAAAAAACCCCAGAAGTGAAGAAATTAAGAGAGCTGCTCGAACTAACCAATTTTTAAACCCAAAAATCATACTAACAAGAAGCGGGATAATCAAAACAAGATATGCTGCTAAATCATATTGTCCTGCAAAAGTTGAAGGCACTCGGGAAAGCTGAGAAAGAATAATAGGGACTCCTTTAGCATATTGCTCGTTCATTGTGAGATATGCTGGAAATTGCAAAAATTTCTGCCCAAATCCATAAAATACTACACCAAGAAGAGTAAGTGTTAAAACCAAAACAGCAGGTTTAAGAAATTTTTTGTCGCGCATTCCGGCAAACGCCACAAAGAAAAGGCCAAGATATTCAATGTGCCTCAAAAAAGCAAGAAACGCTACGTTTGGAAATACATTTGCAAGTGTTGGGAAAATAATTACCACTCCATGAATTGTTGCAATTGCCCCAACAATCCAAAAAACCATGATTGGTATAGTAATTGGGGATTTTAAAGTTATCTTCTTTCTTATCAAGAAAAACACCCAAAGTAAAAGAGCTACCACAACCGCGAAATCATCAAGTCTCACATAAACCCATGTATTTTTGACATCAATAAGTGGGAGTTTTGGATAAAGTGGAACAAAAGCCAGCAAAAAAAGTGTATATAGATATAATATGTTGTCCCAAGCAAACGCGATAATTTTTTTCATATTAGAGTGAGCTAAGTGCTGCAGTATATGTCTCCGTCAGATATTTATTATTGATTATTTTACCCACCAATACAAGTGTTATAGCTTTAAGCCAAAATACAAATTTTATTATTAAATAAGATCCGGGATAGTGTTTTTTGTGAAAATACAAAATCCCTTTGTAGATATTTTTAATTGCAAAACTCCTATTAGAACTGCCTTGTCCCAAATGCATTATCTCAACGTTCGGATTAAAGTATGTATCAAATCCCGCTTTTTTAGTTCTAAAACATAACTCCATATCCTCAATATACATAAAAAACTTTTCATCAAACCCCGAAAGATCCTTAAATATTTTAGACTTTACCATCATAAAGCCGCCCGAAACAAAATCTACTTTTGAAGTTTTGTTAGGTGAAAATCTTACACCAAAAGCTTCATCTAATCCTAATGCAATTAAAATAGAAGGTGCAAAACTAAAAAATTTTCCGGCCGACATTTCTACATTTCCACTATTCCCGATCATTTTTCCTCCAACAATTCCTACTTTTTCATTATTTTCAAAAATAGATATCATATCTTCTAATTTACCTTTCTCAAATTTTGCGTCGGGATTTATAAACAGCAAAAATTCTCCATTTGCCTTTTTTGCTCCGTAATTTATGCCTGCCGCAAATCCCAAATTTTTCCCAGTCTCGATAATTTTCAATTCTTTTGAATTCTTAATTTTCTCGATCGTGTCATCTGTTGAGTCATTGTCTACAACTATTATTTCTGCCTCTTTTCCAAAAACTTTAAGACTTTTTAACAAACTGTCAATAAAACGGGATGAATTATATGTGAGGATAATTATTGAAACTCTAGCCATAATGTCATTTCGAATGAGCCGAAGAGGCAGAAGCAATCTCAATACTTAATACTTTATACATAATACTTACCGAAACCACGCTGCGCGGCCCAACTTGTATGAGGGGTCTTTTAACTTACGCTCGCCAATTACTTTAGCCGGGACGCCACCCACTATCGTAAAACTTTCCACGTCTTTTGTAACAACAGCCCCAGCTCCCACAACGGCACCTTTCCCAATTTTTACTCCTGGCAAAATTACTGCTCGTGGCCCAATAAAAACATAGTCCCCAATTTCAACAGGCGCGGTAATTGCTGCAAAATTCTTATCATTAATATCGTGCTCCGCGTTATAAATCATAACTTCACTGGCAATATCCGTGTGATCTCCAATAATCAATTTATCGCGTCCGTCAAAAACCGCATTTTCACCAATAATTGAGTCGCGCCCGATTTTTATGTTAGAAGCTTTATAAAAAACAGCACCCATATGAATTGATGATCCGCCGCCAATACTCATCCCCTCAACTCTGTAAAAAAAACGCCTCACATGATGAGACGGAAAGGACCCAATCCACCTCAAAACCATGTTGTCAGCTTCAAGCAATATCGCATTTAGTCGTCTTAGTATTTTTCTTGTCATAATTTACTTTAATGCTACGCTTGTAAGAACCTCAAGTACTTCTTTTGCGCTTTTTTCCCATGAAAATTTTTTTACTTGCTCGTGGCCCGCTTTAATCATTTTAGAACGATTATTATCATCTTTCAAAACTTTTTCAATTTTTTGTGTAATGTCCGTAACATTCTCAGGGTCAAAGTATAAAGCTGCGTCTCCACCGGCTTCCGGAAGTGAAGAAATATTGCTCGTTACAACAGGGCATCCGTATTTCATAGCCTCCAAAACTGGCAACCCAAATCCTTCGTATAGACTCGGGAGGACAAACAATTTGGCATTTTCATAAAAAAGCGGAAGTTCGTCATCTGTCACTTCTTCAAGAAAACGGACGTGATTCTCAACACCAAATTTTGCCGGCGCAGCAAGTGTCTCTTCATAATCCCACCCGCGTCTGCCAATTATAATAAGCTCTAAATTCTTAGTCCCTGATTCTTGATTCTTGATTCTTGATTCTAATTTAGAAAATGCCTCAATCAATCTTGTTATGTTTTTCCTAGGCTGAATCGTACCGACAAAAAGTATATACGGCCCTTGAATGTTGTATTTTTCAAATAATTCTTTTTTGTTCATTTTTAATCCCGGGCTATCCTTAATACCAAGATGCGCAACGGCCACTTTTTCCGCCGGTTGGGAATACTCTCTAATTATATCACTCTTAGAACTATTGCTTATTGTAATTATTTTTGAGGCATGACGGACGGAGTATCCTCCCCACAAAGATAGCTGATATAAATCTTTTTTATTAAACATTTCGGGAAATAATTTGTAAGATGTGTCAAGAATTGAAATCACCTCAGGGCAAGGTGTAAAAAGTGGGCCGTAGTGTGTAGGTGAGAAAAAAACGTCAAGCTTAGGCCGTTTCAACATTTCCCGGGTCAAACCAAAAATTGTCCAAAGTTTTGAGCCGGGAACTACTTTATAACACCATTTGTCGGATTCAGCCGGCATATCTGGTGTTGGTTGAGTAGGTAAATAAACAATATAATCGTTTTTTTTGTCGATTTTTGCCAAATTTATTAAAAGCTCATAGCAAACCTCGCTACTACCCACCCTATGTGGTAAACCATTTTTATCAAATCCAAATCGAGGAACGACCGCCTCAAATCCATTAATTCCTATTCTCATAAGCCGGGATAAATAACCTTTATCTTTGATTTATCTATTCCTAATATATTTTGAACATCTTGTTTTCCGGATTCTGAAATACAAAAAATAACATCAGACTCTTTTTTGACCCATTTAAGTTTTCTTTTTTGAGTTGAAACAATTGATTGCGCAGTTTCTCCAGGACTTTTATAAACAATTAGGTCGTAAATTACGGTCGCCTTTTTCGCGTTCTTAACAGGAGGCTCTGTCCAATCAGAAGTTATAAATATATCAACATTTCCAATAAACATTTCTATCGGAATAATGTGTAGCGTGTTCCATAATATATTTAAAATGGTGAGAGGAATTTTAAGTTTTACAATTCTAACATTTTCACTGTATTTCAAGTTTAAAATTTCAAACTTTAAATCCCGCCTCAAAGAAGAGAAAAAAAGAATATACTCGTTTTCTTTATCACTTTCTATAAGTTTTTTGACCAAATTTCCCAAGTAATTTGCAACTCCCGTATTCTCATACGCAAGCTGACTTATATCAATCCCAATCTTCATTCTTCTATTATATATATTAGCTCGGCGTGGCACAAACTAGTCTTTGCGGCTTTCAAATACGAGGAACAAAATCGAGACCATAATAAATCCTGCTGCATAATAAACTAACCGCTCGGCCGTGAAAAAAATCCAAAACCCAAATAGAGGAATTGATACAACCAAACATAACAAGCCAGCAGATATGAGCCATCTGGGTTTTCTAAACAACATTAAACTTATCAAAACTATCAAAAACAAAATATCCTGTGGTTTCATTTTAGTTTAAACATCAAAATTATAATTCCAAAAATCGAAATTGAACTTACAAAAAGCCCTATATTTACCAAATCCTGCGGCGAGTAATAGACGTCAAATTTATAAAACCCGTCTTGAGGTATTACAAAACTATTTAACTTCTGATTCTTCGATATTGAATACTGAATACTCGATACAGAATACCCTTTAGCTCTTGCTACCCATCCCGGATCGAACCCTTCTGAAAAAACTAGAACGTCCCCTTTTCTTGCGTTGTTAACTTCAACGTCGTATTTTACCGGATTAACATTTTTGTAGTTAATATTAATATTCTGGTTCTGGCTCCAGAAATGGTCGCGAACCCCATTTACTTCAAAAACCACAATTTTCCCAAAGTTTTTAACTTTTTTAAGCCATTTTATTTTTTCAAAACCCTTAACATATGACGAATATACTTTCTCACTATACTTTCTATCATTTAAGAAAATCTTGCCTTGTATATCAGACGGAATGATAATATATTTGATATTCTCTTCTTCAATTTGCTTCTCGTCATTACTAATTTTCCGAGCTAAAGCGCTCTCCGAGTATAAATTGTAATAATCTTGGGCCGCAATAATAGGATGGGTTGATGAATAAAAAGAGAATTGTGTAAAATTGGGTACCCATAGGGTCCTAAAAAAATGTTTTTGATTACTCATATAGTGTGTCAAATTTTGATATTCAACTGGAATTTTGGTTGTCTTAAATGTTCCACTAACTTGTCCAGCAACAGCCTGGCGAATTGTTAACACCCAAAACAAAATAAATACACAGATAAGTGCCTTTTTTAAATTTAGATTTTTAAATTTATTTGAAAATTGAAAATTAAAAATTGAAAATTCAGTATTAGATTTTAACAACTCAGATATTTCGAAAAGAGTAATCGGAATCAAAACGGAATATGAAATTGCAATTATCCCATACCATTTTGTTGAATCACGAAACATTACAAATCCTGGAAATTTTTGAAAAAGAAATACATAAAATTGCCCAAAAGGATCATTTGAGCCTTTAGCTAAGAACACGCCAATAAGTGCAATGAGCGAGAAAAATATTATTTTGTTTTTTTTCTGGTGATTGCGAATTATTAATAGTACGGCAAAAGCCAAAACTGGAATTACTAAAAATTCAGGTTGCATAAAATAAACTTTCCCAAAAATATTATCCGGCCAATTGGGATGAAGTAGTGAAATTGTATTTTCAAAAGTAGCAAAACTTAAAAATTTAACAATCCCATCATTTGTGTATGCCGCCCCCAAACTTCCTAAGGGGTTTTGTCTAAATACTGCAAACGGGAAAAGCCAAAAAAAATGGATTAAAACAGTGACTAAACCGGGTATAACAGAAAACGGTATAAAAGTTTTGAATAATTTTTTTAAAAATCCGTTTTTTAAAATAAACAGCAAATAATAAACTGCAATAAGAACTAAAGTCACATAACCAATCCGCAAATCAAAGGCAATCTGCAGGGAGAAAATGACGCCTGCAATTATCGCCGACTTCAATTTATTTTGGTTATCCAAGATATTTAAAAACCCATAGGCAACCCATGGAATCAACGCGTAACCCATTCCAACACCTATTTGCCCTCCCCCCACAATCATTAGAGAATAAGAATTTGTAGTAAATATTAAAGATGATACGAGTGCTAACAAATTATCCTTTAAAAAATGTCTTTTAAAGAAAACATATGCTCCGGAAAGAGAAACTATAAGAAACGGAATAAACCAAACTAGCTTTTCAATTATTTCCCAAGGGATATGAAAGATATTAAAAGGTATTGCGCTTGTTGCAAGAGAATATGTATTAAGCGGTAATAGAAATATTATGCTTCCACCTACGCCATTGTTAAAATTAGCATCCCAACCAAACGGGAAAGACGCAAATTCACGAATTGTCTCAGGAAATCTATATCCCCAATCGCCAGCCGATAGTGAAAACGGTAAAAACCAAGATTTGAAAATGAGGAATAAAATTAATACAAAATAGAGATAAATAAATTTGTTAATTTTCATTTGCTTAATGAATTATAGTTGATTATGTAAATCTTCTGCCACAAATGAATTCTATCATTTATCTTTATACTTTTAACATTGCAAATAACGCTAATTGCTTGTGATATAATCTTGCAATGCTTAGAGAGGTTGCTATCAAAATATATGATGATTGGGCACATAGTTGCGAGAATACGATATTTTCGATGCTTGAAAAAAATAAAGATGCTTCAATCCTAGATTTGGGCAGCGGTGATGGGATATTCACAAAAAAAGTTGCAAAAAAAATTGGCTCTAAAAAAATCTCGGCAATTGAAGGTTTGAAAATAAAAATAAAAGACATAGATGTTAAAATCTCAAATTTAAATCATAAATTTCCATATCCTTCCAATTCTTTCGACGTAGTAATGAGCACATACAGCATAGAACATCTTTATAACACCCCCTTATTTATTTCAGAAACCTTCCGAGTCTTGAAAAAAGGCGGATACACAATTGTAGCAACAGATAATCTTTCGTCCTGGGCAAATATAATTTCATTAATTTTAGGGTTTCAGGCTTTTTCAACGGCCTACTTAATAAAAGGTAAGACTGTTGGAAATCCATTCGCAATCAGGTCCGAAGGGTTGGTAACTGATGGAGCAGCGCCAGATCCTAATTTTTCAAAAGAATGGAGAGAAACCGGTGAATTTGGACATAACAAAGTTCTTTCATTTAGGGGTTTAGTTGATTCTTACAAAACACTTGGATTTAGGATAGAAAAAGTCAAAGGCGTAGGATACTTGCCCTTTAAAGGGGTGCTTTCAAAAACTTTTTCCCTAATTGATTCAAGACACTCTCACTTATTAGTTATGAAAGCAAGAAAAGTTTAAAAATTTTTACAATTCTTGTCTAACTTTTTTAGAAATGTCCTTGACACTAAAATCTTGCTCATTATATTCAAGAGCAATAACAACACCACTTGATAATTTGTTTTCCTTCAAAACGTTTTTTAATAAGCCAATATCCGTGAAATAACCAAAACTCCTATCGCCTATCCTTCTGTACCCTTGTGAGTTAAGGTTCAATAAAAAGTCGTGGTTTAAAAACTTTCCCCATGTCGTTTCATTCCCAACAGAATATTTAACTAAAATATTCCAACCCGCTCCAGAACTAAAAGGTAACACCCAGTCCGGAGATAAACCAAATTCACTGTTGCGATAACACTTAACTTTGCACACAATATAAAAAATCGTGTTATTCGGAATGCTTGGATGAACTGCTTTGACATTGTTTAAAAATGTGCGTCTTGCATATCCGCCGGTAACTTTATATTTTACTGCGGCTTGAATCTGTGAATATGAAGAATAAAAAAGTAGAACTAAAATAATTACTGCTACCACTTTCTTAAATTTGTCCGCAACTTTAAATTTTCCGCTCGAAGAAAAAAGAAAGACTATGAATAAAGATGTAAAAAATAAAACAGGAACACTTGATAAATACAGATACCTTTCATCAACTATGTTTAAGTTCCTACCAGCAAATGAAAGTATTATGGCATTTAATAATATCCAACAAGAAAAGAAAATAATATATTTCAACTTATCTTTGTTTTTCCAAAAAAACATTGATGCTGCAAATATCCATACAATTACACTGAAAAGGGAAATAAATGCCAAATCCATAAATACAGGATAGGCTTGTACAAATGAGACAGATATGCTCGGGTATGCCCAGGAAGTTTTATTAATTAGTAAATTAAAAACACCTGCAGCACTTATTAAGTTTTGTACAACAAGTTTTATTGGTAAACTCAATAAATTATAGATAACTGAGTTAAAATCAAAGCTTGATTCTTTAGGAATTGGGTCAATATTAAAAGCCTGAGAGACAACTCTAATTATGAGAAACAAAAAAAGTCCTACAGCCAAATACATAAATGCTTTAATATTTCTTCCATTTAATTTCTCTCTATCGAAAGTCAGTAAATATACAACAAGTAAAGGCACTATAATAAAACCGTCTTCTCTAAATAACACCGAGCATAAAAACAAGCCGAAGAGAATAAATATATTCTTTATTGCAAAATATTTTTCCTTTATACTCGCCAGATATATAAAAAATAAAACTATAAAAATGAAAGAACTTATGGTTGTCGAAAATATCGCTAAATGCATAAATGCTTCATAAGCTCTCCCATTGGTAGCAAAAAGAGTTGCCGTCAAAAATCCAATTCTATTATTTTTGCTGATTTTTGAGGTAAAAATAAAAACGAGTAACGTAGCTAAGGCATGCATCAAGAGCTCAATAAGAACATAATACTGTGAGTTCAATACAAAAACCTTATAAAGAATTAACCAAAAATAAAGTCCCAGGGGATTAAAATGGACGCCTTTACTAATTAAGAATATCCACCAGGGTTGATTGTATGAATATATTATGTCGCCAAAAGCCCCCCATTCATCCTGCTGAAAAAAATTACCAAACAGACCATGAGTAAAGAATAAAATAATGGCGAAAAATAAAATGAAGTACAAAATATATTTCTTCATTATTTAGTGAAAAAGGAAATCTTTAAAAATATTCTTTTTTGACTTTTGTTTTTTTATCATTTCTAACTTTTTTTTATACTTCGTAGCAATTTTCAAGTTGGTTTCGATACTAACCAAAAAATTACCGATTGCAAGATAATCTACTCCGGAGCTTAAAAAAGACCTCACAGCATCGTTAGGCGTACAGACAATTGGCTCTTCGTGCATATTAAAACTTGTATTAACAAGGCTTGGTATCCCTGTTATTTTGTAATACTCGGAAAGTATTTTGTAATAATTTGGATTATCCTTTTCTCGTAAAATCTGCGGCCTTGCTGTCCCGTCAACGTGAACTACAGCAGGGCTTACTTTTTTCATAAAAGGCGTGCATTCAAAAGTAATTGTCATAAACCTTGAAGAATATTCCGCCCCTTTTAAATCCTTAAAACACTTAGATGCAAATTTGTCTAGAGTGACCGGCGCAAACGGCATAAATTCAGTCCGTTTAAGTCGCTTATTAAGCCAATCGTTAGCTGTTTTATCGCGAGTATGATAAAGAATTGACCTATTCCCGAGTGCTCTCGGACCATATTCCATACGTCCTGCGAACCTTGCAACAATTTTTCCTGAAGAAATAAGTTCTGCAACTTTTGTTTCAATAATTTTCTCTCTTTTATATTTCAATTTATAAGAATCCAGAGTTTTTTTAATTTGCTCGCTTGTAAAATCTGGTCCAAAATAAACGTTTTGAGGTAGTTCTATTTTTTCCCCATTTGTGTATGCTGAATGAAGAGCTGCACCAAGCGCAAGTCCATCATCCCCCATTGCTTGGTGAATATAAATGTCACTAATTTCTTTCATCTCATGAATTCTTTGATTAGCTTTAACGTTTGCGGCAACGCCACCCGCTAGCGCAATCTTATGTTCCCCCGTCTTCTTAACTGCATATTTAACAATTTCAACAAGACAGTCCTCAAGTCTTTTTTGAAATGCCGCTGCAATATCTTCCCGCTTAAACGGAGCAAGCTCTTCTGGAAGTTTTTTATTTACCAAATAAAAAGCGAGAAGCTTTAGGTATTTTTTGTGATTTAGTATAACTTTATCTTTTTTAATCCAAAGTAAATCCTCTGTGAATTTATAAAGTTTTCTAGGATCGCCATATGCTGACAATCCGGTTATTTTTCCAGGATGTCTGTGCCGATCAAACCCCAAAATTTCTGTTACAATTTCATAAAATTTCCCCATGGAATTAGGGAGTTTGCTTTCAACTATTTTTTCCCACTTGCCGCGTTTGACATGATGAATTGTGACAGTTTCAGTGAACCCCGAACCTTCATTAGCCATCACAAGACACTCATCCCAAGAAGACAGATAATAAGCCGCGTGCATATGTGCACTATGATGATGGTCAAAATCAATTTTCCCATTGAAACCCGCGAGTAATTTATCAACTTTATTTTTTGAAAAAATAAATCTATATATATATGAAGGAAAACCGGACGCAATAAACAACTCTGCTAAAATCAGGAAGGGTTTCTTGAGCCAAAGCAAATACTCGCCTCCGGTTGAGGAGATTGGCCATATATTTTCTTTAAAATTCAACCACAAAGTACCAGGAAATGGGTCTTCAACGTAGGTTACAATATCTATGTCTTTTGGCTTAACTCCGGTATATTCAAAAAAATTCTTCAAAGCCCCAAGCGGAGCGTTTCTATCCATCTTTACCCTGGAAAAACGCTCATTTGAGGCAGCATATATTATTTTTCCATTCTCAACATATGCAACAGATGTATCATGCGTTCTTATATGTATACCCAATATTTTCATGTTAGTTCTTTAAAACGTGTCGATATAATTCATAATGTTTTTTTGCAATTATACTCCAATACCTGTTTGATGCAGACTTTCTGAGAGACTTTTTTGTTCTTTCATAAAAGTCATTATCTTCAATTAACTTTTGAAGTTTGCCTTTGAATGAAGAGGACTCTTGAAGGTCAAATAACAAACCAAAATTATTATCCATTACTTCCTGCGCAAGCGGCTTCACGTCAGCAACAAGTAATGGTTTTCCATATGCTAAAACAACTGATAAAACGCCACTTGTGTTGAATGAATATACTGCCGTGATAACACATATTTTAGCCATTCTATAGAGTTCATTTACTCCTTCTGCATCAACAAATCCTGTGATTAATACTGAGTTTTCAATTTTTTTCTTTTTTATCAGTTTCTGTATCTTATTTTTATATTGAACAAATTCGGGCATAACGTCTCCTGCCAGAACCATTACCCACTCTTTTTTTAGCTTAGGATCTTCAAATACACGAGTTAAAGAATCAATTAATAACTCGTAGCCTTTTCTGGGAGAAAAATATCCAAAAGACAAAATAATTTTTTTACCTTTAAGAATTGGAAATTGTTTAAACATATTTGGATTTTTCGGTAAAGAATCTCTGTCAGAAATTTCTCTAATACCATGTGCAATAGTTATTATCTTAGTTGTATTACCAGCATATTCCTCTACGAGTCTTGTTTTTAAAAGATCAGTATGAACTGTTACCTCATTTGAAAAAAAAACGATTAATTTATAAATACTAATAAGGAAAAGTTTCACTAAAAAACTATTCAAAAAGTTATCTTTTAGGCCAAACCCTTCTAAAAAACTTTTGTCTATTTGTTTTTTTGATACAACAGTATGAATAGTGACTACAACTTTAAATCCGGTCAGTCTTAGCAGCGAAATTAACCACGGAAAAAGAGCTGCAGAAATTACTCCCCCATAAGTCTTGAATTCATGTTGCAAGTGAACCAAATTGGGTTTCTTTTTCAATATATATAAATAGATAGGAATAAAAGAAAAAGACCCCTTTAACCATACCAAATCCACGCCAGGAAGCTTACCATCAGTTACGGGTTCATTTTTCCTACCACAAAGAAATAACTCATCACGAGGCTTCATAACCTTAATAAATCCCTGGCTTAAATCTCGAGTATAATTGGTATCTGGTAGAAAATTTGCAACAAAAACAACTTTCATTCTTTCATCCTCTCACTTTTAATATAAGTTAGAACTTTTCTAAAACCGTCCACGTTTGAAATTTTTGGCTTCCAACCGAGTTTTTTAATCTTTGAAATATCAGCATACCTTGATGCAACTCCCACAGGCTTATTAACTAAGGGGGCGATTTTAGGGTTGTATCCTTCAATCTTAGCCATAATTTTTATAACATCCAAAAAACTTGTTAACTTTCCACTTCCAATGTTACAAGCAGATCCGTCCTTAATATTTTTCATGATCACAAAAAAAGCTTCAATGCAGTCATCTATATGGACAAAATCCCGCCCTTGTTTTCCTGTCCCCCAGACAGTAAGTGGGTTTTCTTGTCTTACAACTCTTCTCGCAATTGCGGGTATTGGATATGAAAAATCCTGGTCTTCACCGTAACCTGAAAACGGCCTAACGCATGCAATTGGAATTTTATATCTTTCCGCGGCAAGATTACTTAAATATTCCCCAGTTAACTTACTCCATCCGTATGTCATATCCGGAATTCCGGTATAAGTTGCAAAGTCAATAAAATTTTCTTTCAGAGCTTTGTGATTTTTTTTCTTTTGTAAAGTAATTGGGTATGCGGCACTTGAACTTGCGTACATGACAGACCCAACATCTCTACTCCGTCTAGTCAGCCAGTGGAAAAATATAGAATCAATTGCCAAATCCCTGGCAACTAGAATGGGGTCCCCGTCTATTAATTCTCGCCCTCCAACAATTGATGCAAGATGAAAGATTTTTTTAAATGAAGGGAGCGTTTGTTTTTTAATTTCTTCATTAAATACTTCAATTGCGTCTTTCAGAATGAAATGAATTTTTTTACCTTGGCTATCATAACTAACATAGTTTTTACTTATCCTATTTTTTTTGAATGATTTCCCTAACCAGATGTCTGGGTGCTTTCCAATAGACAAATCATCAATTACCCAGATCTCGCCGGAACTAATTTTTTTTATAAGGTTTCTTCCTACAAACCCGCACCCTCCTGTTATTAAGAATACTTTTTTGCCGGCTTTCATTTGATAAATAAATTCTGGTTTAAATTACTGAACTTTTTTCGCCCGTTCAAAAAATAATCAAACACAATACTACGTTTATACAAGGGATATGGGGGACGAATTTTATTTCCCAATTTTAAAGAAATATGCTTTCTCCTATTTAAGACATGTGGAATAAGAGAGATAACTCTCATATGAGCCAAAACAACCATTAATGCATTCACAAAAATCTTGTTGTCAATAATGTAATACCCAATTGCTACATAATCTAACATTATTCTGAATGGTAGATAAAGAATAAGCTCTCGTGGCGTAAGATTCTTAAGTATTAACAACAAGTGGTTCCTATGATGTAGATAAATCTTTTTATACTTAAACTTGCTCATTGTTCCTGAACCATAATGATAAACAACAGAAGTTGGAATAAAAGTCAATCTGTATCCATAGAAATTCATCCTCCAACACATATCTACTTCCTCGCCATATATAAAAAATATATCATCCAATACTCCCACTTTTTTTACTACTTCATACTTAGTTACCATACACGCACCAGAACACCATGCCAAATCAACCTGAGAATCATATTGCCCGCGATCTTTTTCGCACACAAAAAAAACTCTTCCTCTTGCAAAAGGAAATCCATACATATCCATAAAACCTCCGGCTGCCCCAGCATAATCAAAGTATTTTCTATTTCTATTACTTTTTATTTTTGGTTGACATGCACCTACGTCGGGATTATTTTCCATATAACTAATAATTGGCTGCAACCATTTTTTAGATACAATCACATCATCATTCAAAAAAACAATATAACCTGATTTAATTTTCCCAAGTGCGAAGTTACACCCGCCGGCAAACCCTTTATTCTTTTTTAACCTGTAAAAATTTGCATTTTTAAGCATTTTGTATTTGTCATAAAATTTTTTGTATCCATCAGGTTTTGAATTATTATCAACAAAAAAAAATTTTAAATTTGGATACCCACATTTAAGCATCGCTTCAATACACTCACCTACAAAATCAAATTGGTTGTATGTGAGAATTATTACATTTACAAGAGGGCTTTTGCTTTTTGGTTTCTCTTTTTTGAGATTCGTGGTTTTCATACATTAATCTTCAGTGATTTTTTTTACCACTCTTGCCGGATTTCCAACAACAATCGAATTTGGAGGAACGCTTTTCGTCACAATGGATCCGGCACCAACAACTGCTCCGTCACCTACAGAAACGCCGGGTAAAATTACAACGTGCGATCCTACCCAAACGTTTTTACCTATTGTGACTGGTTTGCTTGTATACCCTTTTTTATCAGACAAGAGGTGGCTGTATTTTTCATGAGGAATTTTATGATTGAAGTCAGTAATAAATACATTTGGAGAAATCAAAGTATTGTCTCCAATTCGTAAAGTTTCATGGGCAAAAATAAAAGTATAATCATGGATGTAAACATTATTTCCTATTAATATCTTCCCTTCAAATCCGGCTTTTAATCTTGCGCCATCCCCAATAAATGAATTTTTACCTATACTAATTGAGTTTTTGACACTTTGAAAAATAATAACGTTTTTACCCAAAATTACCGAATATTCTAAGTTGTAATTTCTCAACCTTAGAAATAGAATTCGGACAATTGAAACCACTTTAGTCGAAATAATCATATTAATCTGGTATACGAATTCTACTAAACCTTTGTCTTTTAATTTTTTTAGCATTTATTTTTTTAGATTGTCTTTCAATAACAAAAGTGCTCCGGTAAACAAAAGAAAATAGCTTACATTTCCTAAAATCTCAGCAAGAAAATTGCTATTTATAAGAACTAGCAGCATCATTGCAAAAAAAAGTGAAACTCCAATTTTAATAAGACTTATCCCGTTTAATCCTGCAATAAATAAAATGCCAATCCACATAAATCCCGTTATTGAATATGGCAAGTACAAGTTAAGGTAAGGAATCTGTGGTAGTATAAAAAGACTAAAAGTAATTAATATTAAACCAACATAAAGTCCTTGTTTGTTAAAAGAAATTCTATTTTTTTCCATTCTTGCGACTATTGCTCCATAGTATATATGCAACCTGCAAAATAATAAACCCAAAAGTCAAAACAAGTCCTATTGAAAATAATTTTTGATTTTTAAATTGTAAACTAATCGTGGAATCCCCATTAGTATTCATACCCCAAGCATTTGCATAACCATTCATAACAAAATGGTTATCATTCTTTTCATTGTTCGCATACATTTCCCATAGTGGAGAGTACCTTTCCGAAAAGAACAATATATATGGCTCTGTTGCTCCTTTAATGTCTACTCTATAAAGAGTTGGGTTTATTTTTGTAAATGAAACTTTTGGAGTACCATTAACTTTTTGTGACATATTTGTATAACTAAAAATTTCGGGAGTAACAATTTCCGTAACTTGAATTTGCTTAAAAACCTGCGCTGGATCTATATCTTTTGCGGAACAAAACATAACATTTGCTCCCGTATCATTTGATTTTCCTGAAAACTGGACGTTAACTGAATCTTCTATTGAATCCGGAAAATTCAATTCAATGTCAGGAACCAAAGAATGTGGTTTTAGATTTTTTGAGCTCTCAGTTGTAAATGGAATATAATACCTAAATACATACATAGATCCTCCTAAATGGGAATCAACATCTGCCGTTATAAGATACTTTTTTAAACCAGAATACGCAGGTATTGAAGATGTAATACAATTAAGATCTTCTCCTTTGATTGTTGCAGGTTTGCCCACAGATCTTGTAAATAAATTTGGCATTGAAAAGTTAAGCGTTAATTGTTTATCTTGATGGTTTGTGGGAATTTCCTGATTTAGATTTAAATCCGAAAAAGCAAATTTTTGTCCGTCTATCTCATATGAAACAGGCAGAACAACATTTCCCTGAATATCACGTGGGAGTGTGTTTGAATTTAGATCTATTTTTCCACCAGAATTTGTAATGTCGTAAACATATGTATTTCTCCAGTGATTTGGATTTAACTCAGTATATATATCACGATTAATATTTTTCATTTTTTCTGTATCTCGGATGAGACTTGACGCAATAGGATTTTGTAAATCTAGCTTGGAGAGATCAAGTCCATGATTTAAAATCAACAACTGTAAAGTCATATAATCTTGAATACGCTTTATTTCACTGTAATTCTCGCTTTTTTTATAACTGTTTAAATAAATTGAATACAGCTGATCCAAATAGTCTGACAAAAGATGTAGAGACTTCATCCACGTGGGCGAGGGATTCGCTTTGAAGTCTATCCTTTGAAGCTCAACCGTTCTTTTAAGCGACAACCCTAACAATGCATTTGTCTTCTCATCTATAGTTCCCGCGCGATTAAGGCTTCTTTTTTCGAGCCAAAGTTTTAACGGATAAAAAAATGATGTAGGTAAAATCTTAGGAGATGTAATATCTGCCGAGATACCGGAAGTAAGAATTCCACAAGAAATGCAAGGAAGACTCGTAAATGTGCCCTGTACAGGAACGCTATTTTTTTCATCTTCCGAATTATCTGTAAAATACCTGTAATTCGTGTCAACTATTGCACTGACTGGCGTATCTTTGGCAATTAAGTTCATAGACCCAATTGCCCTAATTTGTTTTGGGGTAACATCTTTTATTTCATATAAATCCCAGGCACCTTCTTGCCATATTTTACTGAAAACATCCGTGTTTTTGTCCAAAATCGCAGAATATAATTGCGGATCTTCAGATAAGGATTTATCGTAATTAAAGGCAACATCGTGTGTTACCAATATATATTTAACATTTGTACTTTCTGCAAGAGATTTTAATAGTCTGAAATCACCAGTTCTTAGACTGGAATTCAAAGCACTTATGGTCTCATCTTCTGCAGTGTTATACCCAAATGCATCATTAATAACAAATCCTTTTCCAGTAACTAATGAAAATATTGGATAGGCAGCCCAATAACCCCAAGTATAAGCTTTTATATCACCAAAGTAGTTTGGGGGCGGGACAACTAACGTTCTGTATTCACTTTTTTGTACATTGGCTTTCGCAAGATCCTTTACATAATCGGGAACTTTTAACATTGAACTAAAAGGTGCATCAAATGCAAAATTAGAATTAGTAAAAAAAGGATAATTGAAAGAAATTACAAAAGCCAAACACAAAATACCGAACAGAATACTTCTTTTAGGTAAAAATTTTACACTTAAGTTTGCAACCGTTACTCCTATTAGGATCGCAAACGCAAAGTAAACAATCGGCATGAATTTATAATAAGGTGATCGGAAAGCAGCAAATCCGGGTACTTTCTCCATCAATAAAATAAATATATTCCCAAGCGGAGGATGAGCTCCTGCAGAAAAAAATAAACCCACCAAGGCAAGTATTACAAAGAAAAGGATATTATTTTTTTCTTTGTGAATTTTAGTAGTCAGTGGAGCAACAAAAGCTGCTATAGGAAAAATGAAGCTGCCTATGATTAATAATGGATTTTTCAAAAAAGGGTATGACCAAAGAAATGGCTTATCATACCAATTGTTGTCACCATTTAGCCTGAAAAGATTTATAAGACTTGTATAAACGCTTATTGACTTAGCCCATTCAACTGCACCACTTACCCCCCCCACTATTGTTACCTGATTTCCATATTGCAAATTAAAAGAAGCGAGAAACGGCAGTAAATAATAAGCGTTACTTAGAATAAAAAGTATCCCGCCCCAGAGAAAAAGTGTTAAAAATCGCTTTACATAATTAAACCCCTCGTTTTTAAAATTTACAAAAAGAAAATATAAAAAAATCAGAGCGGAGGAAATAATCACGGGCCCTATCAATGGCACTCCCCGTATTCCCCCGGCACTAAAGAAAAAGTAAACTAAATTAAGATAAATAGCACTTTTTAATGCAGAAGTCTTTTTGTCAATAAACCTCAGTATAAAAAGTAAAAAAAGTGGAAGAAGAGCGTAGGAAACAAGAATCGCCTGTTCTCCTTGTAGCCAGAAAGAGTAAATATGCAGATTAAATATATAGATAAATACAGCAATAAGACGAGCGGCCCACTGATTTTTTTTAGGAAAAAAATATGATGAAAACGCATACATTGAAAGTGAAAGCGTAAGAAACCAGAATACAAATAACACTTTTTGCACATC
This sequence comes from uncultured Gammaproteobacteria bacterium, assembly GCA_964651815.1. Lineage (GTDB taxonomy): Bacteria > Patescibacteriota > Microgenomatia > Levybacterales > GWA1-39-11 > GWA1-39-11. The sequence goes on from CAZYWG010000005.1 coordinate 40,775, forward strand.
AAATTGACTAATACCGAGAGCGTTAACTAGGGCAGGAAGAGCGCTAAATATCACTGCCCCAATTTCAATTGACATATCAACGCCAAAATTATGAGAAGAGAGCCATGAGAATGTCCTCTGTTGAAAATATTGAATATAGTTGATCGCATATCCAGAATCTAACCCAACAACAATATTACCCGGCTTAAACCATAAAAGCGGGACAAGACTTATCAGAAAAAGAAAAATAATTTCTCCCAGGATATATTTTTTATTCTTCAGAAATTCCATCATTAAATCAATCTTTATATTCTTGAATGCTACCGGCCAAATATTTGTAATAAGAGAGTCTCGGGTTCCGGGTTATATATTTTTTAAGATCAGAGTCTGAGATGACACGAATTTTTTTTTGTATTTTTTTTCTTTTTTTGAGTAAGTCAGGCATTTTTAAAACCCAACATATATTCCCTTTTTGAACTGAATATGCCTTAGGTAAATCCCCTTTAATGATAGATAATAAAACAAATATCTCGCCCATTATAAATTGCACAGGAAGAATCTTTACGAGTTCACGAATGCTAAAATTTTTAACATAAGAATAGTATCTATTGCGGAATGACCTAAAAAGTGAATCGTTACTGCTTGTCATGGTCAGTGTGTCTCCTCCACCCCAATGATAGACTACGCTTGTTGGATCGTATAAAACTTTTTTCCCGGAAAGCCACATTCTATGGCAAAGGTCTGTCTCCTCAACATATGACAAAAATGATTCATCAAGACCTCCCAGATCTAGATAATCTTTTTTTGAGATTATAAAACATGCGCCTTTTATTGAATACCCAAACATTTTATCTTTGTATTTTTTCAACTTCCACGGCTTCATATAACCAAAGTGATAAAGAAATCCTGTCCAAGTCATGAAAGACGCCACAGAATCAAGAAGATCTGTATGAATCATACTTCTAATCTGTGGTTGAATAATTCCAATAGTCTTGTCATTTTCCAGCTGCTCAACCAGAGGTGTTAGAAAATTAGGCGTCACTGCTGCATCGTTATCAATTGCCAAAATATATTTACCGGATGCTTTTGAAACTCCTAAATTTTTGCCGCCTGCGTACCCAATGTTTTTCTTTAAATTTACGAGTTTTACGTTAGGATAACTCCTCTTAACGAATTCTTCGCTGTCATCAGTTGATCCATTATTTATAACAACAATTTCAAATCTCGGGTACTTAAGTTTTTCTATTGATAAAAGGCATTTTTCAAGTCGTTTTTTACCGTTCCAATTTAATATTACAAAGGAAACAAGGGGGTAATTTTTCATATTTTGTTTTCCTGGAGAAATTCTAAGTATTTCTTCAAAGATAATTTCCAATGAGGAAGTTTTATGTTTAGTGAATTCAATTTTGCCGTATTTAAAGCAGTAAATATTGGAGTCCTAACTCCTCCATAAATTCCATGTCTATCAACGGGTTTTACTTTTAATTTTAGCTCTCTCACTTTTACTATTTCTTGCGCAAATTCGGCAGAAGATGCATGCCCCTCATTTACCACGTTAAAAACACCAGTAGCCTTCTTTTTAATAAGAGCAAGCACTCCCAAAGCGAGATCTGGGGCGTAGGCAAAACTTGAAACCTGTTCTGAAGAGATTTCAATTTCTGAAACTTTTTTTGCCTGATTTAAAATGTATAGAACAAAATTTCCTTTTTTTTCACGGCTTCCTTCAACTCCGCCAAAAATAATTGATGTTCTGACAACGATACTATTAGAGTTATAATTTAATGTTGCAATTTCGCCAGCAAATTTAGATAGTCCGTACATTTGAATAGGATTGGCTAGATCTGTCTCTTTGTATGGCTGTATCTTTTCCCCATCAAACACTTTGTCCGTTGAAAAATAAACGAGTTTTATTTTTCCCTCACGGCAAATATCCGCTAACATTTTTTCAGCAGCAGAATTAATCGCAAACGCGCGCTCCGGAAATTTTTCGCATTCGGGAACTACGTGATATGCCGCCGTATTAATAACTACGTCCGGTTTGACTTCTTTTATTTTTTCTCGAACTCGATTGTAATCTAGTATATTTAAATCCTTTTGACCAAAAGAGAATTTTTCGTATTTAAGTTTTCTGGAAAGTTTATCTATTTCTCGGCCTACTTGCCCGTTTTTACCAATAAGAAGTATTTTCATCCGGAATAATATGGGCAGAATAAAACCTATCTCATAACAATATCCCAAGAATATGGAATTTTTTTATCGAACGGATCTATACGTGTCATTTCTGTTGGATCATGAGGCATATCGGGACAACTTGCAAGAATTGATGGTTTGGTACCGATTGTTTTGTAACCGTTTACAACGCCTATTGGAATTTGAACCAAACAATAATTATCATCTCCAATAAATATTTCTTGAATTTCTTTATACGTTTTGGAACTTTTTCTGTCGTCATACAAAACAAGCTTAACCATTCCTTCAATTACACAATAGTTCAGAGTCATTTTTTTATGGAGATGCCAACCTTTTATTACTCCCGGGTACGCTTTTGAAAAATAAATTTCTCCAAATGTTGAAAACTCGGGGTCACTAGATCTCAGCATATGCATAATTGTTCCTCGCTCATCTGGTATTTTTTTAAGTTGTTTAACTATAACTCCTTCAATCATATTTTTATAAATCTACCGAATATAGTAACATAATTTTGTGGCTTTATAAAGGCACGAGGATTATTTTTCCCAAAAGAGATTTTTATCTATTTTTCCGTCATCAATTAATTTTTTTAAAACGGAAAGTCTTGTATATTTACCGGATTCAAAATCCTTTTTTCCGTAATTAACAGATTTCAATTCACTTATTAAATTTTTAACCGAGCGATTCATACCCCATTTCTGATTCACCTCAGGGAAAAATTTGTAAAAAAGATCAAATTTGACTTTGTAACTTCTGGTGTCGCTGCCATGCTCTCCGGTAAAAACTATTTTACAGGATGGCAAGTTTTTTTTGACTATTCCAACAAGATCTTTTACTTGAAAGTTACTATCGTTAAATCCTATGTTAATAACTCGCCCGTTGAGACTGTCTTTTTTTGTCTCCAAAAACAGAATAAATATATCAGAAAGATCCCTAACATCAATTAAAGGTCTCCATGGTGTGCCGTCGCTCATGATTCTAATTTCACCATAAGCTAGTGCAGTTGTTACTAAATTGTTTACTACTAAATCATTCCTAAATCTTGGCGAAAACCCGTAAACCGTGGAGTTCCTCATAAGACCTACAAAAAAATTAGAATCAGCGAGTTTTTTTAAAGCATTCTCCGTGTCAATTTTAGACTTAGCATACGCTGTTAATGGATTCACTTTTGATGTTTCATCAACTACTCCACTTTTAGCAATACCATATATACTGCATGAAGAAGAAAAAAGAAACTTTTTAACTCCTGCTTTTTTCGCGAGTTTTGCAAGACGGACTGATGATCTATAGTTAATTTCACGGGTTAAACCGGGATTAATTTCACCCATAGGATCATTCGACAAAGCGCTTAAGTGAATTATTGCATCAAATCCTCTAACATCGCTTGTTTCCAACAACCTAACATCTTTTGTAATTTTCCGATATTTTGCAAGCGAATTTTTTGGAACCAAACTATCATTAAAAAACCCTGCGTCAATACCCGTAACGTCATAACCTTTATCCAAAAGCTTTGGAACAAGCACAGAACCTATATATCCGCGGTCCCCCGTTACTAAAATTTTCTTTAAATTATTCATTTTTTTGCTCTTAAAATCAATAGATGTGAATGGCGAGGATCTAAAGAACACAACAGTTTTGAAATTATTCCAAAAAACGGGAAATACCCTACTCCAATCACAGTTTCGATTTGAAAACCATACTCCAGAAAAACATCAGTTAAAGTTTTGTACGCTAAAACTTTGTTATGACTTAATTCACCAAGACTATCCCCTTTTTCAACAATAAAACCCCCGTTCGAAGCAAATGGATTACCTAGCGGTCTATCTGCCAAACCGTAAGCAGATGAAAAAGGTTGCCATCCCAAAAAAAGTGAAAATATGTTCGGCCAACTGGCAAGATTATCTGTAGCAATTAAAATGTATCCACCTTTTTTAAGGATTCTTTTTGCTTCCTGAATAAAAATGTTAATATTGTAAAGGTGCTCAAGACTAAAGTGGCTTATCACAATGTCAAAATAATTATCTTTCAATGGAAGCTTGTGATTAATATTTGCTGAAATAATTTTGATTTTACTTTTGTTGATTTGTCGTTTTATTTTCCCTGGTTCTATTCCTATTATTTCCTTAGCGGTTGCTTTTTCAGCAAACAACAACGTAAGTCTTCCGTCGCCGCAACCAAGATCCGCGAGTTTAGCATTCTTTTTGGGTTTTATAAGATTTATAAATGCGGTATTTTCTTCTTGTGTCCATTGTGTTTCGAAAATATACTTTGCATAACTTTTAAATATTGAGACCATAAAAATTTATCTCCAGACTTTCCATTTTGGATCCTTTTTCCATTGTTTGTTTAATTCTTCCATATCTTGGTATGTATCCATTGCTGCCCAAAAGCCTTCATGTATAAAAACGGCCAATTGCTTATCGTCACACATTCTTGGAAATGCATCATGAATCATTTCTCCAGGTTTAAGATAGTCAAAAATCTTGGTTGAAAATATCATAAAACCTCCATTGACATATTGATTAAACTTGGGCTTTTCTTGAAATCTTTTTATCATCCCGTCCTTATCTGAAATAATAAGGCCCCATTTAGATTTAGGATGAACACCTGTAATAACTCCAGTAATTTTCTTTTGTTCATAGAATTTTAGGAGATCGTTTATATTTATATCAGAAACTCCATCACCATAAGTCACCATGAATTTATCGCCTTTCAGATATTTTCTGACTTTTGCAAGCCTGTCACCTGTTGACGTTTCCTGGCCCGTATCAACAAAAGTGATGTTAAAATCATCGTGCTTACGTTTGTTATTTTTGTGTAAGGATTTATTCCCGGTTTTTGTATTGAGAGAAAAATCATGCTGAAAATATTCTTGATTAATAAAATAATCTTTTATGTAATCTCCTTTATAGCCAAGAGCTACAATGAAATTATTAAAACCATAATGTGCGTAAATTTTCATAATATGCCACAGAATAGGTTTTCCCCCAACAGTAACCATAGGCTTTGGCCGGAATTCAGTTTCTTCTTTCATCCGTGAACCTTGTCCACCACAGAAAATCACAATTGGAATTTTTAATAAATCACTTTTGTCTTTTGACATTTTCGGTCCTTGAATGGTAGCAAATTATATCTTTTTTTACAAGGAAACTAAACTCCTGCTAGATTAATTTTTTAGTCCATGTTGCCGGAGTATCCTTTGTAGTTATTTCGAGTTTGCTTAAGTATCTAAATTTTTGAGGACCTATGGTTTTTGCCCATTCAATCATTTTTAAAACGCCCTCATCTAAATCAACTGTTGTCTTAAAACCTAGGATTTTCTCCGCTTTACCAACTGTACACCAAGCATCCACCACCTCCATGGGCCTAATAGGTATATATTTCGGTTTAAATTTTTTTGGTATTTTACCATCCTGAAAAAAATGTTTCAAAACAATTTTAGATAGCTGGTTTATTGTATGTTCCTTTGTTGGTCCTATATTAAAAATCTGGTTCTCAGCTTTTTTTAAAAATCCTGAATTCATAATGTAGGGAGTAAAATCTTCAATATACGAAAATGCCCTTTTTTGATTGCCGTCACCATATATGTAGTAATTTTTCTTTCTAAGTAAGCAGTTAATAAATATTCCTATTACATTCCTGTAAGGGTCTGCAATATTCTGTCTTGGACCATATACATTATGCGGACGAATTATTACATATTTGAATCCATGTACTTGACTTAATATTTCCGTAGAGCGCTCCATTGCTGCTTTTGATATTCCATAAATATCCTCGGGTAATCTCTCCATCCCTTCATCAAACGGTGGCTTTTGCGATCCATAAACACTCATAGAAGAAGTCAAAATCATTTTTTCAAACCCTATATTGATGCATGGGGTTAATAAGTTTAAGTAAGCCATATAATTCCTCTCCGTGCAATTTATTGGTGTAAATTGACTCCTACCCTCTGTAGCGTCCGCCGCGAGATGAAAAACTATTTCGGGTCTTACTTTATTGATATATTTATCTGTTTTTTTACCATCTCGAAGATCGAGCACCTCAAAAAAACTTTTTGGGTTGATATTTTCTTTATATCCACCGGACAGGTCATCCACTCCGTAAACTCTATGTCCCAACTTAATAAGTCCGTCTACCAGATGGCTCCCCATAAAACCTGCTGCACCTGTTACTAGTATTCTCTTTTTTTTGTTAGATTTTTTTTGCATGAATTATAAGAAAGTAAGAATTTAGATTCTTTACGTCTGCAACTTCAACTTCTTTTCTAAATGGATTTAAAATCGTTGACGGATATTTGATACTAAAACTAAATCCACATTCTTTTAATAACGCGACAACATTCTCGAGTCTGTTTTTTTTATTTTTTTTACCTCCATGAAACTCCATAATTATTTCTTGCACAAATTTAAGTTTATGTTTAATTTCAGAAAGCACTATCATTTCCATTCCCTCAATATCTATTTTTAACAAGTCTACACTTCTGTTAATATACTCCGACAATTTAGTACTCGGTACGTAAATTGTTTCGTAGTCCAGGACATTATACCAATCATTTTTTACTCCTGCATCACCCCAATTCCAACCGTTTTTTTGTGTCGCTACGTAATACGGAATTTTTCCTTTTTTAAGTCCAACTGCTTTTTTAATTAATGTAACATTTTTTAAAAAGTTTTGGGAAATGTTTTTTTCAAGAGTTTCTGCTGTTTTTGGGTTTGCTTCAAAAGAAAGAATATGTGATTCAGGATATATTTTTTTAAAATACAACACGCTTAATCCTATATGAGATCCACAATCAATAATGAACGGATTTTTTCTCTCGGATTTAAACTTGTATTGCCGCAACAAAAAAATATCTTTATAAATTGAAAACGTCTCAATAACATTTGAAAAATTAATTGAATAGCCCCCTATCTTTATTCTCATGTTTAATGTTTTAATTTGTTTAAACGCTTAATAATTTTTGCTGGAACCCCGCCTACTGCCACATTTGGCGGAATGTCGTGAGTTACAACTGCATTAGCCCCCACATAGACATTATTCCCAATTTTCACGCCCCCAACAATTCTCGCTCCGGCAAAAACATATACGTCATTCCCTATTTTGGGGGTCAGATTTCCACCTGAAGGGGTCCCTTTCATACCTATTGTAATTGGGCCAATGAGAGTAAGATTACTTCCGGCAACAACCGTTTGGGAAAATGTAATACCCCTATTATGAATGTATAGACTTCTACCTATTTTTACACTTGGAGGTATGTCAATGTCTAAAACAAAGTACGTATATAAAAAGTAAATCGGATACAAAAAAATTCCTATTAGCTTTTCGAGCTTATTCCCCTGATAAAGAAGATTCCTTTCAAATCTATAACATACTGAGAAAAAAGCTCCTGGATTATGAAATATCACAAAAACCTTCAAAAAAAAGTTTGGGTTTTTGTGAAGAGATAAATACCTTTCCCAATCGGAGAGGATGAGGCTGACTAAGTTTTCCATTTTGTTTTGGTATTCTTAAAATAATCTATTGTTTTCTTAAGTCCTTCAGTGAAGCCAACATTTTCTTGTATGGTCATTAGTTTTGATCCATTTGACTTATTTACTTTATTTTTTTTGCCTCCTAAATTTTGTTGTTTGTTGAATCTAAAAACATTTTTATTACCTGTTAATTTAACAATTATTTTTGCAAGACTAAGTATAGAAATGCTGTTTGAGCTAATTATATCAACTGGTACAGAATTAGAATATTTCTCTACAAGATTTAGAAGATTTTCAACTAAATCGATGACAAACAAAAAGGATTTTTCCTCTGTCCCATCACCCCAAATAGAAATTCCTTCTCCTGAAAGTGATTGCTCTATAAATGAAGGTATTACGCGCCCTTTATCTATATCCGGATCATCTCCCGGTCCATATGTATTACCCGGTCTTGCAACTGCAATTTTCATTCCGAATTGGCTTGTATAAAGCCTCGCAATGTCTTCTGAAAATTTTTTTGATAATATATAGCCATCATTTTCTTCATCTCTGTAAACTTCTATTGAACTCATCAAAAGTACTCTATTTACTTTGTTCAAGCGTGCGGCCTCTATAATGTTTAATACAATTTGAGTATTAACTCTCAAAATCTGAGCTGAATTTTTCGCCTTAAAATTTCTACTTCCATCTATTGCAGCGAAGTTTAATACAATATCCTGCTCGCGAATATTGTTTACACAATCTTCAAAAATAAGCAGATCTGACTTAATTATTTTAATTTTATTTTCAAGATCCCCAAGGTTATTTTTGATTTTTTTGGAATCTGTCTTTTTTGAAACAATTGCTGTTACATTTGCACCTTTACTAACCAAAAGTTCGACCATATTAGAGCCTATAAAACCCGCAGCACCTGTAACTACAACTTTTTTATCTTTCCAGAAATTTTTCATTTTAATAAAGATGAAAACACAATTCCGCTAAAACCCGCCAAATACTCCATGCTTCTCATGATAATAAATGCCACAGCATCAATAGGCCTCATAACAAAAAGCTTCCAATTTTTAATATATGCTTTTCTTATTGGAAAATAGGAAACCACTCCGGCCTTTGGTCTTTTTGAGATATACTTAATTGAATCGCGGCCGTACATAAATCTTTTTTTCATTAATTTGAAAAGCTCCAATTTTCCTTCGTTGTGTCCTACTATATTTTTAGTTCTACCAACGTTATATTTTTTTTCCAAAAGTTTCTGGTGTAGATCCCAATCATCCCCTCCACCACCAAGTGTTTCATCAAGCCCACCCAGTTTTTTCCAAACATCCTTTTTGAAAAATCTTGGAGCTTCAATAGAATCATCTCCCCAATAACATCTCCTTTCAAGATTTTTTGCAGAGGCCCAAATACCTTCACCAAAAGAGTCTTCCGGAATTATTAAAGCATCAAATCTTTTCTCACATAATTCGGTAGCCTCACTTAATAATCCTTTAGAAAGCTCCATGTCAGCGTCAACGTAATAAATGTATTTACCTCTTGCCTTTTTAGCCCCGTAATTTCTTTTATGAGGTGCATCAAAAGTACCACTAGCCACTTTTGGAACAAACTCATAAATTACAGATTTGTATTTTTTTGCAATTTCAAGCGTTTTGTCGCTAGAATTACCATCAACAATTATTAGTTCAATCGATAGGTATGTTTGTGACTTAATACTTTTTAAACAATTTTCCAAAAAACGGGATGAATTCTTTGTAGGAATAATAACCGATACCAATTCTTTTCTCATAAACATTATTGTTCATTATACTGCATTACAGCCAGAATACTTAGAATTATGTATACAAAAAACCACGATTTGTTAATTATATTTGAAAAAATGTTTCCTTTTTTTATATTTGAAATCTGTAAAAAAAGAGGCAATACCCAACTAATTATTGCTACTCGAAATATAAAATAAGAAAACCCAAAGGCAGGCATCCATACATTTTGTAAAAGGCTCGTTCCCACAAAAACTAGAAAGAGGAAAGTTAGAAAATAATTTTTGTTAAAATATTCTTTCAAAAATAAAGCTATCGAAATTATCAAATATGGATAAAATGGAAATCTGTACCACCCATGCCCTGCTTCATCAGGTATTCCTGCAAGAAAGATTAAAAAGTAAGAGAGAAATGGAAAAATGATAAAAATGTTTTTCTTAATGTCTTTTATTAATAACAAAAATATGGCAAACCAGCCAAAATAAATCCACCCGTCCGTATAAAAACGATCAATAAGGTAGGGCTTCTGGAATAAAGCATAGATACTGTTAAAAGCAAGGTCGTAACGGTTCAGTTGCAAACTCCACAAAGAAAGAAAAAGATTTCGGTCAAAATAAAATCCGTAAACAAAATAAATCAAAAATATAGGCAAAACAACAGAAAGGAAAAACAATATATCTCTATATCGCTTAAGAAACAAAAAAATCAAAACAATTGAAAACGCGCCGGCAAGCCAAGGTACTTTTGAAATACTTAGTAAACCACATAATATAGCTGCAATATTTCTATATCGCGTTTTTTTAGTTTTCAAATATTTAGAAATTAAATAAAGCGAAAGAAGCCATATAGGTATGAAAAAATTCTCGTTCTGTAAAATTCTAGAGCCAACTGCAATGGACGGAACAACGGCATACAACAACCCAGCAATAAGCGCAATACCTTTATCTTGATATAGTTCATGCGTTAAAAGCATTACAAGCCCTATGCTAATAACTCCCAGAATCAACGCCAAGCCTCGAATGTGTCTCAGATCAATGTGATATATATCTTTTGCTCCTGACATAAGTGCGAATGTCCCGGCAATCAATCCAAAAAAGGGTGGGTGTTCAAGATAAGGCGTAACAAGTCTGAAAGGCGTCTTTTGATATATTATGTTTTTTGTTTTTTTATATTGAGGATGAGGTGACCATGATGTTGGGATATGATTCTGAATCAAACTTATGCCCTGCCATGTCCAAGCATACTCGTCAAAAGTCGCTCCAAGCCTTGGCCAAGTGTATAGATTATGAATTCTAAGAAAAAATCCCAACAGAAGTATAAGTAAAAAAATAATTAGACAAATTCTATTTTTGATCGATTTAACCATAAGGTTATTTTATGACCGAATTAAATTTGTTAAAGGTTTTATCCCAAGTATATTTTCTTCTCTCCTCAATTGCCCCCTTTTGTAATGCACTATACTTCTTTTTGTTTTCTAATATTTCTTGTACAAGTTTTGCCATTTCATTTGGCGTGTTCTTGGAACAAAGATACCCGTTAACATTATTTACCAGCACCTCTCTCAATCCCTCTACATTATAGACAACGGACGGTGTGCCGCGTGCTCCCGCTTCATGGACCGTTAATCCCCACCCTTCTTTTGCAGACGGAGATATCAAAACTTGTGACTTTTCAAGTAATTTGTTTTTTAAATTGTCATCGGTAAAACCCCAAAATTTTACATTTTCAGACAATGAAAAGCGAGCTATCATATTTATAAGATATTTTGTGTATTCCTTATCTCCTCTGCCTACTATCCAAAGCATTATTTTAGGAAATGTTTTTTTTAAAATTGCAGCAACTTTAATTGCGTCCTCTATTCCTTTTTGTTTTGTAATTCTACCCACAAAAATTATAGTTGGGAATTCGTTTTTTTTGGGAAGAGAACTTATTATTGGTGTGCTACATCCCAAAGGAAGAATATCTATTTTTGAAGTTGAAAACCCTAAAGTTTTCAATTCTTCTTTAGAAGACTCGGAAATCGTTAATATGCGATTAGATTTATAAAGTAGTGGATAAATTGCTTCAACTGTTTTCCCAAGAATATTAAAAGGAAATTTAACCGCAACATCCCACAATTTTCCTGCAACTTCACAAATCAGAACGACTTTTTTTTCTTTTACATATAACGGAGTAAAAAATGGTGCGCCGTGAATTTCGTCAATAACCAGATCTATTTTCCCTTTTAGATTTTTACTGTAGTACCTGAAAGCTTTGTAATGAACTGATGATAAAAGAGTTCTTACGTCGGGATTTCCATCTCTTAATATCTTCACTCCATCAATTATTTCCGCCTGTTTTGCTCCGGTAAATTTAGATGAGAACTGGATAACTTCATGTTTGTTGCGGATGAGTCTTTTTGCGAGTTCATGTGTGAGAATTTCTGCGCCGCCGGATTGAGGGTTTTTAATATCCCGCCAGTTTAAAATCAATATTCTCATCCTTTATATAAAATCTATTCGTGTATCTTATCATAATAGTGAGTTATTTTTAATCGATAAAACACAGCTGTTGTATCCCAAAGCATCCAAAATATCACTCTCCAAAACGAAGCCGACGTAATACTACTCGCGTTGTTGAAGTTTAGCTTTATCGGGGACTCTATAATATTTGTGTACCCTAATTTTTGCGCAACGGCAAGAACTTCAATATCAAAAGCAAATCTTTTTATAGCAATTCGAGAAAATACCTCTTTTGCCACATTTTTCCTGAAAATCTTAAGTCCCACTTGAGTATCCTTTATTTTGTATCCAAATAAAAGGTGAGTAATCATTCTATACCCCCATGATAATATTCTTCTTATAAAAGGGTAGTTTACTTTCGAATCCGGATGCAATTTGCTACCGACAACAATATCAGCATCACTGAGTTGCATTAAATCCAATGCTACTGAAAGCTCTGATGGCTCAAGATCCATACCTGCATCAATAAAACCTACCACATCTCCCGTAGCCTTTAAGATTCCATATTTTACAGCATACCCTTTTCCTCTATTTTTCTCATATCCTAACACGGTCAGATTTTTTATATTTGTCTTTTTTGAATTTTTAAACGTATCGTCTAAAAAACCATCCACAACAACAATAATTTCATATTCGTAATGTAAAAGAGATAAGGCATTGTTTATATTTTTAATATCACGCTCGATTGTCTTTTGTTGTTTATAAGCGGGAATAACTATAGAAATTTTGTTTATTTTAGGAGTTTCTGGCACGCGGATAGTATAGCAAAAGAGAAATTAGAAGTACAAATGTAACAATTATTGAAACATAAATTACTTGAGTTATATTCTCGTGAAACAAGACAATTAAAAGTATTTGAGAAATTGCCGCTACAGCTACCGGGATTGAAGTCATTGTTTTATGTATAGATAAATAAAAATTTGCGAGTAGTGAGCAAATTGAATATAAGGACATAAAAATCGCAAACAAGCCAAGATACTCTGCAACAGCTAAATACTTAGGGCCAAAGAGAAGACCTACCATCAATTTTGACTCGGCAAAGTAAATTAACGTTATAAAAACACATATAAATAATGTAATTAAAAATCCCCAAAGTAGGAATTTTAAATACTTCTCTCCATTAGCGTGACTTTCTGAAGCCATAGGAAATATTACCAAAACTATAGGAGAGGCACCAAAATATATAATCTTCCCAAGAACAGATAGCGCAGAATAGTATCCGGAGTTTACGCTACTCAAAAAGTGTCTTACAAGAATGACGTCTGTTGTAAAAAGAGAAGTTAATGCAAGGGTTGTCACAAAAGTCGGTAATGCAAATTTAATCAACTCTTTTTTGTGCGGAAAACTGGAAGTTAAAGATAGTTTTCGTTTTAACAAACTTTTTATCAAATAATACGAAAGAAAAAGCGCTAACAAAAAACCAATCCCTATTGAAGCAAACGCTCCCTCCACCCTGAACCCTAAATAAACAAGAATTACGCCGAGCACTAATTTTATTCCTGTCTCGATGAAACTCAGAACACTAAAATTGAAGAAAGAGGACATCCCTTGAATAGTACTTTTGTTTAAAACATAAACCAGATTTATTAAAAAAGTTATTGAAAGCAAAAACACAAGCAGAAAAGATGAGAGATGGAGAAAGTTTTTAATAAAAGGGGAGAACAAAATCAATAAAACGCTTATTCCTGATCCATACAATATAATTTTTCCTAGCAAATAATTGTAAAAGTCTGAAATTGAAGCGTAATCTTTTTTCCCTTTATATCTGGAAACAAATTTGACTATTACAAAAGTGAGGGCAAGAGTCGGGACAAATAAAATATAAAGAAGCGATATCAAACTTTCGAGTGCTCCGTAAAATGAGACTCCAAGCATCCTACCCATAAGTAAGTGATAAAAATAATTTCCAAAGTTTAGAAAACCCGTTCCCAAAAATACCCAGAAAGTTGCGGAAATAAAATTGTTCGAAAGTGTTTTTTTAAGTAGTGCTTTCATAAATTGTTACTAAATCTTTGATGGATTTTTTGACTGTAAATATTTCTGCTTGTTTTAACCCTTTTTCGGAAAGTTCTTGTCTTAATTTTCCATCGTTAATAAGTTTAGATATACCATTTGCTATGTCTTTCGAATCAAGTGCATCTACATAATAAACGGCATTTCCCCCAACTTCCTCAAGGCTTCCCTCTTTTGTAGTTATCACGGGACACCCACAATTCATAGCTTCTAGAACAGGCAATCCAAAACCTTCATAAATTGAAGGCATTACAAGGGCAGAAGCTAAATTGTAAATTTTTATCAAATCGACATTTGGAACAAAACCAAGCTTAACAAACTGTGTAGTATTTATTTCTCGTAAAACTTTTTTTAAATCATCATTCCATTTGTTTGAAGAAACATCTGACATTTGACTACCCCAAATTTTTCCCACCATAACTAAGGTGACATTTGTTTTCTTAACAGCTTCAACTAGTCTCGATAAATTTTTATTCCATGTTGCATCCCCTACATATAAAATGAAACTCTCGGGCAAATTATATTTTTTTTGAATTTGAGATGTTTTTATTTCGTCTAATTTAAGTTTTTTAAACGTTTGGTCTGCAGCGAGATATACAGTCTTCACTTTGTTATCCGATACACCGATTATCCTCTGTATGTCTTTTTTTGAACAATTTGAATCAGTAATAACACAACTCGCTTTTTTTAAAAGTCTTTTTTGAACTTGCCATTTCATGTTACCTTTAAAACCAGCCGGAAAGTGATCAGGGAACGCAATTGGCGTTAAATCATGAACAGTAACTACAAATTTTTGGGGAGATTTAAATGGAAGCGTTAAGAAAAAAGGGTCAAAATAAGGATAGTGAATTAAATCAGCATTTTTGGGAAATGACTTATCTTCAACAAAAACATACTCGTTTTTTCCATCATACTTTGCAAGGTTTTGAATAAGCATATTAATGTACGCACCAACACCACGAACCTTGTGAGCAGAATTAGAACTTTTAATCACGGGAGAGATATCTATAGCAATCTTCATTCTTTAATTATATCAATAGTTTTAAAACTTATTAATGCAATAACTAGAATCGTTCCTAAGAAATATAGATATGATATCTTTTGCACTAACGTACTATCGAGCCATATATTAATTGAGTGATTTCCGGGGGGAATTCTAAGCAAAATTAACCCTTTCTCATTCATTACTTTTAGATTTTTACCATCTATTTTTGCACTCCAACCGGGAAAATAAGCTGTATTAACTCTTATAATAGATGTTGTATTTAGTATAGCTTTAAAAGTATATGACGATGTACGCTCAAATATCTCCTTAATATTTCCGTCTCCTGAAGTAATCTCAATTTTATGTTTTGCTTTTTTCGGAATCTGAATTAACCACTTTGTGTTAAATACATTTCCTGGACTATTTGTTCCGTCTGTAAAATTAGACCTTGCAAGATAATAGGCATCGTTCCTCTTATGATAAAATGGTGCCTTTGCATAATTAAGGGTCAATCCCACAGAGATTATAATTAACAAAAGTGATACAAACGTTTGTAATTTTTTCTTTTTCATAAACAAATCGTTGCTAACTAACGCTCCGGCAACAAATGAACAAATAAGTATTTCCAAACTTAAAAGCCTCCAAGGAAATTGAAAGTAGTTAATTAGTGGGACATTGCGCCAAAACCAAAAAGAATATGGAGTCATAAGGAAAAAAACAAAAATAAATAAAGCAATTAAGAACGCCAATAAAATTCTTTGTTTCTTAAGTTTAAACATGAGAAAGAAGGAGATTATTATCGCAAAAATGTTTACAATACCTATTTGAACTGACATTGGGTTCAACAGATCGTTAGGTGAAAGTCCAAACCCCCATGAAGGTATAATTAATTGATATATTTCTGAGAAATTATGAGTTATATCAAATATTTGCAGTCCCCCGACGTAACTTGTCTCTAATATTGCTGGTAACCAAAAAGGTGAAGCAATTCCAAAACCAAGCGCAATAATTATTCCCAAATTTAGGATTCCATTTCTTTTATTTTCTAGTCGTGTAATGATAAACAACGCATATAAAACAAAGAACAAGAAAAAGATCAGAGCTAGGATGTTATGTGCCAAAATTAACAAACCCAAAGATAAACAAGACAGAATCATAAAACGTCGCTTTCCCGTTTCACAAAAAGTCATGTAACTCCAAAGTAACGCGGGAAATATTCCAAGACTCATCACCTCCCCAACCGAACCTCTTACATAAACATCGACAAAGTGATATGGTGAAAAAGTATAGAATGTTGCACATACTACACCACCTAATTCTCCCCAATATTTTCTTGACCATAGATAAAAAAAAATAGATCCGAAAATTGTTGTAATCGCCATATCCAATTTAAAAGAATCTATAAATCCAAATCCAATTATGTGAAAAATGCAGGCCAAGTAGTTTGGCAGTGGATAATTATAGGAAAACAAAGGAATTCCAAACCCATTGTTGAAGTCCGGAGCCCACCTGGGATATAAAATTCCGTCTGAAAGAACTTTGTAGAATTGTGTAAATCTTAAAACGTGGTATTCTCCATCATGAGTCGGCGGAATTCCATAATTATGCAAATTGAATACCGCAATAAAGGAAATAATTGTTACTGATGCAAGAAATTTATACTTTGTAAATAACGCCTTCATTATTATTGAAAAGTTTTTTAAAGTTTTTATCAAGGAACTTTAAATTGGCTAGCGATTCATTTTTAGCAAAATTGTTTTTATAAATTATAATATATTTTACGTTTTGTGATTTTAGGATATTTAATATTTCTAGTTTATTTTTCCCCGCTAAAATCTCTTCCCTCTGTTTGATTCTTTCATTCGGGTCTCCCCCAGACGTGAATATTACGTGTTCTATCCCAAGAAACGTTTTTTTCCCAACTATTGATG
This sequence comes from uncultured Gammaproteobacteria bacterium, assembly GCA_964651815.1. Lineage (GTDB taxonomy): Bacteria > Patescibacteriota > Microgenomatia > Levybacterales > GWA1-39-11 > GWA1-39-11. The sequence goes on from CAZYWG010000005.1 coordinate 57,596, forward strand.
CCGGATCATAAATATCTCCATTAGTTATGCTGAGCTCTTCCGGTTTTATATGTTTGTCCATCCAGCTCCCAATTGCCGTGTATTTGTAATCTTGGATTCGCGCATAAACATCATTTTTCACAACTAGTAAATGAAGTGCACCTGATAAACTAATTAAAACAATAAAGACTGCAGCCATTATTTTGTTAAACATTGCCCCTTTTATTAACTTGTAAATACCCCAGGCGACAAACATATCAAAGCAGATTATCCACACATTAAAAAACTTATGGTTATCAAAAATATCTTTTGCGAATTGAAATGAACAAGCAAGAATGAAAAGAACTGAAAAACAATAAAACATCTTTTTTTGAAAAGTATTTGAGCTGAAAAAGGATATGACAAAAACAGGAGGCGCGAACCCCAAATTCCATATCCAAAACATAATAAATCTTGTAATCGATAGGTTATCCGCAACAAGAAATCCGGGTCTTAGTAAAATCGAATTGCTAGAAGTAAGTCTTATCAATAAAAATTGTGGTCCTGCTACAAAAATCGCACCTAAGATTGTTGGTATAATATTTTTCCTAAATTCTTTAAAAAGTATCGCAATGAGCAAGAGCACCAAGATGATACATAAAATTATTGACTCATGCCAAAAAACAAAAAGTCCGATCAATATGCCTAAAAAAATCTGATGGCGCCTGAATAACTCAGTTGATTTAGAAATCGATATCAGGATAATAAAAAAACAAAAAGCGAGCGCAAATATAATGTGTCTTTGATTAAGAAGCACATTGACATTCAAAAAATATCTATCTATTAACACTCCAAAGAAATTAACTGCCGGATAGGAATTGTGATTATAAAGATTTTTAAGTGAAATACCCATTTTTTGAAATATCTCAATAAATGATAAGTCTCCATTAAAAATAAATAGAAAGATTGTAAGTGCGCCTACAAAACGATTTTTAAAAATTTTGTTGGTAAACTCTATGACAGCCGACACAAGAGCTAAAAAGGAAAAAGAACTTATAAGATTAACTGCGTAGTCAATTCTAAGACCCAGATATTCTAGGATGCCGATATAAAAATCATGTATAAAATGATACATAAGATCCTTACCCCCAAAAAACGGGACTTCAGGAATGTAATTACCTCCGGTGGTTAACAATCTCGCAAAAGGAATATGTGTTCCAAAATCCCAGTAAATATTTGATTCGATCAAAAATATGTGTTTTGAAACTTCATATGACAATGATCTCTCAAAAACCCCAAAGGTTAGTAGAAAAAGAATTAAATACAAAACATGTACTTTAACTAGCGTTTGTTTTTTAATTACTTTAAATGCTTTTTTATATGTAAAAATGATATTTAAAACTGATACGACAAAATAAATTGTGAGAGAAAGAGATAAGTTTTTTGTAATTATTAAAAGTACAACAATTAATGAGATGCTAATAACAGATCCACAAATAAATGAAGTTGCAATAAATATTTTTTTGAAATTTTGAGGTAAAAAAAATATCGAGGCAACTAAACCATTGTAAATAATGGATAAAAGAAACAAAACCCAGTACATTATAAAGTCAACTTCCTATTTTTAATCGTGTTGAAAATAATAAATAAAATCAATGGTATAAATGTTAAAAAATTTCGAATTACAGGAGTTGGCATTAAATATGTTCCTAAAAGCATATATGGAATGTATCGTAAAAGAAGCCCAAAAGTAAAAATTATTACATAAAGCCTGATAGTTTTATTTTGTACTAACGAGACAAAAGGAATAATCCAAATTGCATACCATGTATAAAGTTCTTCCCTAATTGGCGATAGAATAAACACAAAAAACATCAGTAAAAAAGAATAAAAATAAATAGTATTCCAGTTAACATCCTTTTTACTATTTTTTTTCCAAAAATAATATACATACACGGGAATTAAAAAAAGTGTCGCGTATTTTATCAATATAGAAGCCAGCAAAAACAATAAGGCAAACCCCGTTTTTTTACTTTTTAGTAAGTGGAGAGATAAAAGTGCAAAAAATATCATAACAACATCGTTGTGTCCATTAATGAACGTTTCGATTAAAACCAATGGGCTTGTGGCAAAATATAATACAGAATACATACTTTTAGTGATCTTCCAAATTAAAAAAACAACTCCAAAAAAGAAAGATGAAACCAAAATTTTAAATAGAACAATCGATAATAAGTAGTTCCCAAAAGATAAGTAGAACGGAATTGAAGTTAAAAAAATCCAAACTGGACCATATAAAGCAATTTTATTTGCAGCGCGAGTGAATAACAACATTGGGTCCCCAATAAATTCCACAGGCATTACAATGTATGGGTTTTCAAAATAATGAAACGCAACTTTCGCCGTGGCAATATAGTTAAATATGTCAAATGATAACGCGGCAGGATAAGCAAAAATCCCAAATAAAGGTAAAATTAAGTACTTTTTTATTCCGTCAAATTTTACAGTATTTGAATAATTAAGAATTAAAATATAACAACAAAAGAATGCAGAAACGAATAGGAAAAAAATGACGGTTGTGAGTAAGCGATTTGTATAGGCAAAATCCGAAAAAATACTTTTTAAATAAATGACATTTGTATCAACAAATAGATAGCTAAATGCAGAAAATAGAATAAACAATAATGAATAAAGAAAAACTATTTTTTTAATCATATAGTTGCTTGATTAATTAACAATTTCTTGACGAATTTTTATGGAGTTCAAGATTTCACCCGACAGATTTAGTTTTGTCCCTTCGGATTTTTCAGACTGCCAATAAAAATTGATTGGCGTAGAATTTTTAATTTTATTTAACTCCTCGATATGTTTTTCTGCAGCCTCCTTCAATATCTCTTCTTTATCCTTTACGTTCTTTCCGTCATGTAAAGCAGAGTCTAAATTTGGCTTTATTTTTTTAAAATATCCGTCCGATTTACGCAGCGCTTTTACTGCGAGTAGGTATTGTTTATAATCAAACAAAACTTTTGCTTCAACAAGATACTTGTCCGACTCTTTAAAGTCATAATTAAATTGTCCAAAGTCACCAAAATACCAATATTTCATGAGTGTCTCTTTAACTAAATCAAGTTTATAGAAAATGCTACCCGGCATTGAGGATGGATATGGAAGAACGTAAGAAGATTCTGCAAAAACCGGTTGGCAAATAATGTACAGGATAAATAAAAGAAAAAGGGTAAAAAAAAATCGAGTTCTCATTTTGAATTCTGAACTTTCAATTCTGAATTCTGGGAGTGCCACTTCCATGCGCTTTGAATTATAGTTTCGAGGTCTGAATATTTTGGAATGAAGTTGAGCTCTTTTTTTATTTTTGATGGATCTGCGACCAACTGACCAGGATCTCCACTACGTCTCGCTTTTTCTAAAATGTTTATTTTTTTACCACTTACTTTTTCAATTGCCGAGATAACTTGCCTATTTGAATAACTGAGACCCGTACCAACATTATAAAAATAGCTCCCTGCAGCTTTACCAAGCATTTCTAAGGCCAGAATATGCGCTTCCACAAGATCAAGAACATGGATGTAGTCCCTAACACACGTTCCATCGGGTGTATCGTAATCCGATCCAAACAAATTAAAATTAGAATTCGCTATTACCGCTTTAATAGCTAGCGGGATAATATGGGTCTCAGGAATATGATTTTCCCCAAGACTCCCATCAAGCGCACCTCCGCACGCATTAAAATATCTAAGACAAGCAAATGCTATATGTGGGTTTTCCCTTTGTAAGTTTGCGAGAATTTTTTCTACTTTAAGCTTGCTCTCTCCGTATGGGCTGGTTGGGTTTTTAGGATGATCTTCAGGAATAGGTATTTTTATTGGATTGCCGTAAACTGCAGCGGTTGATGAAAAAATAAATTTTTCAACTCCTGCGGCAATCGCTGCTTTAAAAAGATTTTCAGAACCTACAACGTTATTTTGTTCATAAAGCTCGGGGATCTTTGTTGACTCCTCAACTGAAATATATCCCGCAAAATGTAGGATTGATTCAAACTCATTGTGCTTAAATAAATCTTCGACACTATTCTTGTCTTTAATATCAATTTGCTCAAATTTAGCGCTTTTGTCAAGGGCTTCTTTATATCCTCTTTCAAGGCTATCTAAAATAGTGATGTCATCCCCACGTTCAAGAAGCGCGCGCGCCATAAAACTCCCTATATAACCTGCTCCACCCGTAACTAGAATTTTCACTTCTTTTCTCCTTTCAAATATTTTATATAAGAAACAGGAAATCTCAAGGCAGAAAATAATGAAAATGTAAACCCTTGCCAAGAATCATAAAACCCCTTATGCCTCCCATAAGTTATTACAAACCATTGCGATGGCTTAAAGACCAAATAACCCAATCCGTAGATTGTTTTTTTTAGGGAATTTTTGTCTTTCATGTCGTCTTTTATTTGTCCCGCAATTAAATCATTGTATCTGTTCCATTTTGCCAGATAAAACCCAAAGTTTTTATAAGGGTAATGTAACAAAGCATTTTTTAAATATCCCACTTTTCCTTCGACCTGCGCCTGTTCATGAACGTCATGCTGTGGAAGTTTTCCTTTTCCTCGTCTATAAAGCCTCAAAGTATAGTCTGGATATTGTCCACCTTTCATAAGAAACCGCCCAAGAAAAAAATTCTTCCTGGGAATCCAAAACCCATTGTATTCAGAGCTTTCATTAATTTTTTCCTCAATCTCTTTTGCTAGTTCAGGAGGAACTACTTCATCCGCATCCATTTGCAAAACCCATTCACTTTTTGCCATATCTATCGCCATTTGTTTGTTAATGTGAAAGTTTGGTTTATTTGTAGTAATTTTAACTTGGGCCTCGAATTGCATAGCAATTTCAACGGTTTTATCTATTGAGGTGCCATCAACAATCACAATCTCGTCCGCAATATCTCTAACGGATTCAAGGCATCTTGCTAAATTTTCTTCTTCATTAAATGTGGCAAGAACAACTGATAGGATTTGTTTTTTCATGGAATAATAATACCGTTTCTTGACTAATTAGTAAACATCTTTACCCTTTTGACGCATGAAATAATAGTAAATATACGACTCGGGAACTCCAACTTGGAAGTCTATCTTTTGGTTAAAAGTGGCAGCATTTCTAGGTCTTGATTCTCTTTTATATAAACCTTCATCAGTATACGGTAAAAAATTTATAAAATTGAAAATACAATAGTATGAAAGTAAAATCGCTATTACTATCTTGGGTACTAAATTTTTGATTGACCAAACCGAATAAATAAGGTAAGCAATAATTAACAGAGCGATAAAACGGCTATTAGAAAAGTAGTAGTCACTCATTTCGCCAGAATATATTGTAAAAATTACCCATGGAACTAGAAAATAAAGCAGAATTAAGTACAAAAATTTAAACTTGGCAGGTTCTACAGTTTTTTTGAAGTAAACAATAATGAAGATGATTGGAAAAATTATTTTGATTTTCTTGATCCAGTCAAATATTACATACGGGTCAAATTGGACAACCGAATCGCCAATTATTTGGATCATTCGTTTTAAATGAAACCCATGGGAGTAAGTATTTAGATATATGATATTTGATCCGGAAGTTTTATTAGATAATGTGTAGGCAATGTTTGGTATAAGCCATATTAGAAAAAGAGGAATAGATATTAAACAATATTTGATAGTTTCCAGTCTTCTTGGGAAAAAAGGTAAACAAAAAAAAATTATTATCGGGAAAAAAATTGCAGTAAAGTGAATATTGAACATAAAACCTACTGCAATAGCAAGAAACATTATCTTCTTTACATCACCCATCATAACTCTGTAAATCAAGTAAAAAATTATGAGCGATATTGCTGGAATAAAGTCTACAGGCCACTGTATTCTATCGAAAATTATGGCAGGAAGAGCGAAAGTATTTATCAAAACAGCAATTAACGCTATTTCTTTGTTAAATAGTTTTTTTGAAAAAAAGTACAAAGTCCAAAAAGTAAATATACTTGTCAAGCCCGCAAATATCTCAGACGCCACAGGATTTAAATTTGTAAGTGCGTAGAATACGGAAATTAAGTAGTAATAAGCGGGTCCAATATATATTCCGCTATTGGTTTTTGCCACCATTCCTACCAAAGGAAACCTATGATTAACTAAAATGTTTTTCGCTGCCCAGGCATTATCAACCTGATCATACCCAAACGGATTTTTTAAATCCATTTGATAAAACCTCAAGAAAAGCTCAAAAGCAAAGATTAAAAGAAGTGTTAGTAAAAACTTATTTTTAAGAACCCACTTATTGTACTTCTTGAACTTTTTTCCCATTAGTGGATTCTGGTTTGAACTATTATTCCGCTTGGAAATTTGCGTGTATTTACTATTTTTCCGTCATTTGCACGGATTTTCAACCAATCCGTCACGCGCATGGGATATTGATTGTCCGGCTCTATAATAAAATATGCTAGATTTGCTTGTGATACAGGTTTGTAGTGATATTTGCGCGGACCATACCAATCAAATAAATACTTGTATGTAAAGTCATGCACAGGCGGGGTATAAACAACATATTTAAATTTTTTATTTGAAGCCTCTTTGTAAATATAATCGATTACAGCTACTTGATTCCTATATACTGACGCGTCGCCAATAAAAACAGGCCTTGTCAAGCTTGTTACAAATGCTTCAGGATTAAAATTCAGAAAGAAAAGTATTACCAAAAAAATATATGGGAAAAAATATCTACCTACTTTTTTGGGAGGTATCAAATTCAAACTTATTGAAACAATTAGTACATATATTATTGGTAGTCCAACTAAATAGTGCGGCCAAATCTCATGGCTGAAAAATACTGTTCCTATTAAAAAAGTGATGATGATGACCCCACAAAAGAGGATAATGTTTTTGACCAGCTTTGTGGCTTTTCTATAAAAATATATGATGACGCTTATTGATAATATTAAAAAAATTACACCAAGAAATTTATACCCTGCGGAAACTGAAGACGAAAATTGATCGATAAAAATATTTATGCGATTTAATAAAATTTCTACGTAATTTGAGCTATGTGCTTCACCGTGAGATAAAAAGTTGATCAACGCTTTAGTCATTAAAAAGTTGTGCCTTAATTCAAAAAAAATCCGAGGAGAGAAAATAATTAACGTTCCAACAATAAATGACATAATCGATTTTAGCGGAATGCTTATTTTTTTAATTACCAAAATAGAAATTATAGTGCCGGTCATAAAAAGAGTACCAAATACAATTTCTATATCTATACATAACGCCAGTAGGATACCTAAAAAAAGATAATTCCAATTTCTTTCCTTCCTATCCGTTGATACATTTGTTATTATCCAAATAATTAAGAGGACGAAAAAGGGCGCAATGTTTGGATTCCAAATTTGTGCCGATAAAGAAATCAAAGCTGGCGACACACTTACCAAGGCGGCAAATGATAATCCTAATGATTCTCCATTTATTTTTTTGCCAACCAGATAAGCCAAAACAATTGAAGCGATTCCAATGCTTGCCATAACAAAGGCTATTCCCTGCGGATTACCCCCAAAAATAACAAAGAACGGGAAAAGCAGAATATACCACCAAGGACCATAAAATATTCCCGGCAGCCCTGTTGTAGCCCCAATTAATGGTATCTTGTGTGTGAGTAGAATACTCCTTAGTGCGAGCATGTCACGGCCCACATCATAAGTGAACGCAAAAGAATTAGTAAAAACTCCAAAAAACCTAAGGTAAATACCAATTAGAATAATTCCGTAAAGAATTGAAAGATTTCTTTTGAATAAATTCGAGAATTTAAATCCCATTTTAAGTGCCAGCTATCTTTATAGCCGGCTTTCCGTCAAGATTACGAATCTCTTGAATTAACCCTACACCTTCCGGTATTTCATCCTTTGTACTTATATATAATACGCCTTTCCTCTGTGAATCTTGACTCCAATCAATAGAACGAAATGTATATTTTCCAAAAGAATGATGCGAGACAAAGCTTCCAGAACTATTTTCACCAATCTTTTGGTATTCTGCAGGCGGATACTTTAAATAAAACAAGAAAAACATGTATGACTTATCCATAGGCTGGTGATCGGAAACAACAATTTCACTATATTTGTTACCTATCTTATTAACAACATCAACTGCTTTCTCATATCCATATTGCCAATCTTCAGAACTATAATAATTTTGCTGGACAAAATATTGGTCCAGGTAATAGGAAAAATTGAATATAAAAAGTAATATACAAAAGGCGGAAATTATGTATTTTACTTTAACAAAAGAGATTTTATATTTGAGATCTAATAACCAAAAAAAGACTGCAACCAACCCTATACCGGAAAGTATTTGATATGTAGGAAGAAAATTTAATGTTCGCACGGCATGTGGAACACCGGTTGTAATTGAGGCTGGGATTGCTGCTGCCAAAAACCAAAGGAAAACTAATTTCTTACTGTTCTTGTCAAAATCTCCAAAAAACAACATGTATATTCCTATCAAAATTAAAGGTAGCTCAAAAAGATAAATCATACCCATACCGGGCGCGTGGTGTCTTGAAATGTCTCCGGTCATAAATAGCCAATTGAGATCAAAATGGGAAAGGTAGCCTGAAATAATTGTAATTCCATAAATCAACCTCCTGTTATCAAATAAGAGTCCCAGGCGGTCGCTATTCAATTTGTCTAGATTCAGTCTTTGGCTACTATTTTTCAATACTTCCGTTTGATAAGAAAATATGCTGGTCCCTGATACCCTAAGAAGAGCAGCCCTATTATTAAGTATGTAAAAAATCATGGGCGAAACAATTATAATTCCAACAACTATTGACGTGATTAAATATTTCCTAGGAATTGAGATTAGCTTTCTAAAATAAACGGCGACTAATATCAAAACAAGTAAGGGTGTGAACACTTTTTCACTTTGATAAACATATATACATAAACCCGCAAAAAAAGCAGAAAGAGATAACATCCAGGGTTTCTTTAATCCCTTAACAAAAAAAAGTGCAGTTAGAATATTTAACGCAACTCCCACATTAGACTCAAAAGCAACTCTAGAAAATTGAAGAGACCACGGAGAAATTGCAAAAAGAGAACTCGCTGCGAGCGCAAAAAAATCTTTTTTAGGATTATGTTCAAATAATTCTCTTACCAGATAGAACACCGCGATAACTGATATAACTCCAAATATTGCTGACGGCAGTCTAACGGCCGCAACATTTAAACCAAACATTAAAACAGTCGGAACAGCAAGATATGCATAAAGTGCAGGCTTATAATCATCAAATGAGCGGAGTACAACTGGTAAAAATTTCCCGAATTCATCTCGCCCTGTGTGAATTATTGAGTAAGCGTCATAACCGAGAGCTACCTCATCCCAATCAGGGGAAGGTGGGACATGACCCAATTGCCACAAACGCAAAATTGTTGCCAAAACAACTATTGCAAACAGCACGATATAAACGGCACTTCTTATTCTTAATTCATGCTTCATGATTCTAATCATATTGTGTATGCCACTAAAGCAGGTTTGCCATCGAGTGTATTAAAAGTTTTCAAGATTTTAATATTTTTGGGTAAGTTAAACGGCGTATTAATATAAAGGACTTTTTTTGAACTTGAAATTTTGTAATTGAAATCATCCGGAAAAAGATATTTTCCAAAACTTTCTACCGTCACAAATCCAAAAGGGTCTCTTTTTATTTTTGCGCTGTTTATAAAATCTTGAGATAGAGTTTTTGAGTAGAACAAATAATAAATGTAAGGCCGCCCTAATGAGTTTGTCACTTGAATGTAGTCATATTTATTCTGCACAGACCTTACATACGCAATTGAATCTTTATAACCGTATTGCCATTCTGCGGAGAACTCTTGCGGATAATGATTGTAGTATTCGTATTCAAAATAAGCAAAGTTTAAAAGACACGCAATCACTACTAGGCCAATTGCGACAAACTTTAAATCTAATCCATAAATCCTCTTTTTTATTGGCTCAAGCATATTATACAAACCGTAAGCCGCGAGTATTTGAACTGTTGGAAGAGTAGTTTCTATCCTAAGAGCATGTGGCGTTTCTCGGGCTGTAGCGGCCGGAATTATTCCAGCGAGGAGCCATATGGGAATAATCCACCACTCTCCCTCTTTTTTCTTAAACAGCAATAAAACTCCCCCAATAATAAAAATAGATTCCCAGATATACGCCTCTCCCACGCTCTGGATTGAAAACTTAGGGTTTCCGTCTCCTCGTATAAATAAGAATAGGGGACTTAAATTATCAAAATAATGCTTAAAATATTCTAATGAATATAAAACTCTTCGGTTGTGAATAATTTTTGACCAAACGGCTCCATGGTCATTGGCAATCTCTTGATTTGATATTTTTACAATTGACGGATCGCTAAAAATATTTACTTCTTGAAACCGTGTTTTTGATTGAGGAGTCAACAAAAAGAAAAATAGTGGAATAAATAATACTATACCCACGAGCGAAGCCAAAATTACTTCTCTTTTTATTTTCCACAGTTGATTTCTAAACGCAAATGTCAAAATTACAACAATTAAGGGAGCGAAAACGCGCGAAGTGTTAAACGTATTCATAGAAATGACAAAAGAAATTGCTGATAAAATTAGGTACCATTTATTAGATTGAATTGCTCCTAAAAATAGCCAAATCCCGCTCGCCAAAAAAAATGTCGCTACGTTTGCTTCAAAAGCAGCGCGCGAAAGCATTATGTGCCACGGGCTAATAGCCAATATAAACATTGAAATTAAAGCATAATTTTCTGAATTTTTGGACTTCCAAAAAATTCTTTTGACAAGAAAATATGTAATAAAGACGGTAAGAATCCCAAAAATTGCCGATGGAAACCTTGTGGCAAATTCATTAACACCAAAAAATTTGACGGGAAGGACATCTAGATAGGCGTAAACGGGTGGTTTATAGTCGCCGAATGACTCAAGATAGACTATTGGAAGTTTGCCGAACTCGTCGTGTCCTGTTGTCCCAAGTGAGTATGCATTGTAACCCCAAGCAGCTTCATCCCATGTAAGACTTGGCGGATTATTGCCTAGTTGATAAAGTCTTAAAAAAGTGGCAATAAATACTATGAAGAGAATTAGAATAAGACTTTTATACTTTTTAAGATACAGCATATTATTTCAGCATTAATTCCAGCATTTTCTGACTATTCTCATATTCTAACAAATCTGTAGAGTTAACTGCCTTAAAAATTGTATTTCCCAATTTATCTTTAACAACAAAAACGGGAGTTATTATTTTTGGAAAATCTACTGGGTTTGATACTATTAAAACCTTTTGGTTGGACAATTTTTTTAGTTGGCTTGCCGTGGGTGGATTATCGACAAAATATATATTATTAATTCTGTCAATTGATATCCATCCGTCCTCACCTGTTTTGTAATCCACCCCTTCCTTTTTTTGAAAAGATGAAGGATCATATTTTTTGTAAAAAAGATAATAGATGTATTGCTTTGCATCATTTAAATGCCTTGAAATGTATATACGGTCATAGCCAGTTTCAACAGAATATGTTTTTTGCATCAATTCTCTATAACCATATTGGGAGAAAATGGAATAATTGTTCTTAAAATAACTGTTGTAAAGTATGTAAAAAGAAGTAAAGCTGAACAAAATTACTAAAATAAATGCCAAGCTAAATAATCGTCCAAACTTTTGCTTGTTCAAAACGTCAAATAGGAAAAAAGCTCCAATTCCATTAAGAATAGCAAGATAAGGAATCATAATAGACGCTCTTGTATAATTTCCATCACTTGTCAAAGAATCAGGTAATGCCGATAGTAAAAATAAAAGAATAAAAATAATATTAAGTTTTCGCTGTTTTTCTTGCCTTAATAAAAAAACGATTCCTAGAATTAATAACGGAAAACAAAAAAGATAATCTAAACCTCTAAGTGGCAATATTGAAAACTGTGTCGCTGTACCATTTATATATAAAAAATTGGGTGAAAAATGGGACAAATAATTCTTGACAAATATACTTATAAAAAGAGCGATTTTATTATCAGCTATTTTACAAATGTTGGGATTTACTATTGCAAGACACTGTCCTCTTTCATCGTTAAGAGTATTAATAAGACCAATACTATTGATGTTAGTTGTTATTCCAACTTGTGAAAATCTTACTGAAGCAGAATTTTTTTGGAAAATTATTGGGGATATAAGAATCAAAAAAAATATTAATACATAAAATAATGGTTTGAATCCTAGTTCTTTCTTATAATTTGCGTAAAGAATTAAAAACAATGTAATTGGAGCATACAGAATATAAGCGGAGTATGTATACATGCAGGCTGCAAGAAAAAAAGAGGAAATTAGGAGATCCTTTCGGGATTTTTGTATAAATCCAAAAAATAACGCCAGAATTAAAAATAAAACAGCAATATTTGATTCATGCCCTATTCTATTTAGCCCAAACGCCCAGGGCATTATTGCAAGTAAAACTGCCGAAAGCAAAGCTGCTTTAGAATTGACTAATTTCTTAACTAGAAAAAACAATACAATAACTGATAAAACACCTGCCAGTGCCGACATAAACCTTATAGAAAATTCGCTGAGTCCAAATAGTGCTATAGGGATTATTGAGGTATATCTAAATACAGGAGGTTGAAAATCCCCAAAACCTATAAAATTGCTTATTGGCAAGAAATTATTCCATTGATCGTGCCCTGTCTTAAGTAGCGAATATGCATCATACCCAGCGTTCGCTTCATCATTTAAAAAGCCTGCAGGAATATTCCCCAATTGGTAAAAACGTAGAAATGTAGTGAATGCGAAAACTGCAATTAATATTATTGTTAGTTTGTTTTTAAACAAATTTTTCATTTTGTAATTGACATAACCTTAAATGCCGCAGTGTTATCGCTTCTCTTAATAATCGCTATTTTTTCGACTCCTTCACTCGGCGTCTCACATTGCCCATCATCTACATATAAAATTCCTTTTTCTCCAACTAATTTTGTTACTAAAATACCCGTTTTTTTATCAGTATCTTGGTACGCCCTGAGTGGACACCCATCTTTTGATATATGATACTTATCAAATGAAACGCTTCCATAATCCTGGCCTATTGTATTCTTTTTAAGAATATTTTGAACAATTTTTGGATCATAACTGTTGTAGAAAAAAATAAACATTGAAGGACTTCCGTATGAATCTGAAATTACTACCTTTTTATATTTAAGTGTGTATTTGTTTAGAGTTGACACCAATTCGCGGTATCCTTCTTCGCGAAACCAAGGCCTATGAACAACCTGCTGGACGTAGTAAGAATAAAGATAGAAAGATAAACTATATGCAATTACAACAGCAACACAAAACATTGCAAATCTGAATACCCACTTATTTTTAAAACTTGTAAAAAAATTATAAATTTCACACAAACCAAGCGCCGAAATAATTGATAGAGCGGGAAAAATAATAAGAGTTCGTTGGAGATTTGGCACATCGTCAAAAGTCAGAGCACTTCCCACAGGTGCGAGAGCCACCCAACCAAGAATTAATACTCCCAACTTTTTGTCATTTCTAAATAAGCTCCAAATACCCAAAAATAAAAGGGGAATATCAAAAAAATACAAAATTCCCATATCAGGAACTCTATATCTTGCCGGCAATCCTTGATCAGTAAAGAGAAAAGAATATGAAAAATGTTGAAAATAATTTTGTGCAAATGTTGTTGAATAATTGAGAATTTTATTATGAAAAACCCGGGCAATCTGTGGCGGAACATTCATCACCCCATCTTCTCTAAGTTCTTCATTTAATACCAGCTGTGTTTGAGGATTCTGAAATATAGATAATGTCCTTAGCCTGAAGGAGAGAGTTGGCGAAAGAATTATTAATGCAACAGGAATAATTATTAAAAGAATGTATAAAGCAATGGGGCTAAAAAATTTTTTGACTCCGCTTTTTTTATTCGCAAATAAAGTCACAACTAACAATATCGGAATAAAAAGTGGCAGAAAACTTCTGGGTGCTTGGTACGTCAAAAGGGTTATTAAAAGAGAAAGATAACTTAGAATAAGAAGATAAAATTTATTCTTCTCATTCCATAATAAAAATAACCAGATTCCAAGAGATATAAAAAATACAACTATAACATTCTCCGTTGAGACACGCGATAAGTTAATATTCCACGGAGAAATTGCGATAAAAAATGCTGCAAATATTGCAATAGTTTCTGAGTTTTTAAACTTTGAAAAAAGTTTATTAGTAAGTAAAAAGGTTGTCAGAATAGTTAAGCTTCCAAACAACGCTGCAGCAAACCTTACAGAAAATTCATTCAAACCAAAAAGAATTATAAAAGGAATTGAAAAATACGAATAACCCGCCGGACTATAAAGAAAAGACTTAAAGTGAATGGGTAGAAAACCGCCGGTAATCTCACTCCCAGTTTTGAGTATCGAATAAGCGTTATACCCGAGGTATGCTTCGTCTGTGTGAAAGCCTAATGGGATTAAACCAAGTTTGTAAAACCGGAGAGCTGTACCAAGTAAAAAAATGATCAATAAAAAAACATATACTTTTTTCGTCATACAAGCACATTGTTAATCTTCTTTTTGAAAACCCACATCAGAATTAAAACAATTATAGAAAACAAGCTTATATAATCTGCAAATTGCCTCGAGCGAGTTTCTTGAAATTTAATCTCGGCCTTATGCTTTCCGTTCGGAACATTAAAAGTTATTAATCCCCTATGGTTCATATCCTGAAATTGAATAAGTGTTTCCTGTTTATCTACATAAACTTTCCATCCTGGAAAGTAAACTGTATTGTCAACTATAGTCATCTTTGTTTTTGCTAATAGAGTAAGAACATGCAAGTTGCTTTTCTTCTTTTCGCTTTCTATTTCACCTTTTCCGGAAATTATTTCATATTGGTTATTGGCCCTCTTCCAAAAATCACCAGCAGTCCATATAGAACTCGTTCTCAAATGATAATCCGTAGTCCCTTGATAAGAATTGTAAAAATTATCCGTATGATTTACATACCCTTGGACTTTTATAAATGGGGCGGAAAAAATGATAAACAAAACCATAGCTAAAAGTAGTAGGGTTTTACTTTTAATGTAATTCATTATGTAAAAAATTACTATGCAAGCACTAAAACCTGAAAGCGCGGTAAACCGCCAAGGATAACCCATTTGCCTCACTACTGGAAGATGCTCCCATAAAATTTTTGAGTATTCCGTAGTCATAAAAGCTGCCCCTAAAAAAATTATTAGCCAAAAAACTATTTCCTTCCTATACTTCTTAATTCTTGATAAAAATAAAATTGTAAGCAGTGGTAAAACAAGATATAAAATACCTATCTGCGGTGAAAGCCCGTTTTTTAAATTGATATCCGGACCAAATCCCCACGGAGAATAAAGTAAGTGAAAAATAGGTACAAAATTTGTCTTATATAAAGTGTCGACCATAAGTTTTTCGTAGACAAACTTCCCTTCCAGAATTGCAGGTAACCAGAAAAAACATGACACACCTAACCCGACTAAAAAAATGAACAAAGAACGAATAAATCCATATAGGCTTTTGGCAAAAACAATAGAATAAAGAAAAAATACAGGTGAAAATATGGCTGCCATCCCATTATGGGATAATACAAAGAAGCCGTAAGCAAAACTTCCTAAAATTATAGCTGTGATACGTTTCTCTTTTTGGGCATTATCAATTGACAAAAAAATCAATGGGATAAAAATAAAACTCAACATTTCAGCAACGTCCCCTCTCACAAATGTATCAAGGAGCCTATAAGGCAGAACTAAATATATTATTGATGTTGCGAAGGCAATTTCTTTCTTTGAATTTTTTGAAAGCCAATGGAAAAGTAAAATGGGACCAAGCAAGAAACTCGCTGACATAATTAACTTATACGTGTTTTCGTATGATATTCCTCCAAAATGAATAAAGCTCGCAAGATAACCTGGTAGTGGATAAAAGAAAATAAAAAGAGGAGAACCATATCCATAGTTTAAGTTGCCTGCCCACCTTGGGATCATTTGACCGTCTAAAAAAGCTTTAAAATACGCGGCGAATCTTGCTACGTGAGCTTCACCATCCTGCGACATGTAAAAATTTGAATGCAAAATAGGAAACAAAAGAAGCAAGCCTATCAAAAAAATAAGAAGACTATAAAAATTTTCAACAATTAATTTACGAACCTGTATTTTAAAAGTTTCCATAAGGCAACTGCACCATCGGTAACGGTATTTAGTTTTTTTCCTTCTTCGTATCCACGAGGTGTTGTTTTTATCGGAATTTCTTTAATTTTTAAACCTTTTTTTAAAAGCTTGGCAGTAATCTCAGGTTCAAAGTCAAAACGTTTAGAGGAAAGATTCATATTTAGCACGGCTTTTCTAGGGAAAAGCTTATAACACGTTTCCATATCTGTGATCCACTGTCCGTACAATACACTTGTGATAAGACTTAAAAATCTATTACCAATATAATGAATTAAAAACTGTGGTCTTCTTTCTTCATTTTTAAAGTGAGGAAGCCTATTTAGCCGGGTTCCATAAACAACGTCATTTTTTTCTTTAATATAGGAAAATAATATGGGGATGTCTGTTGGGTCGTATTCTAAATCGGCATCTTGAATAATAATATAGTCTCCCGTTGCATCATTTATTCCCGTGCGGACTGCTGCTCCCTTTCCCAAGTTTTCCCCATGCTTTATAAACTTAAAATTACTTGTTTTCGAATTATTTGAGTTTTTGTTAAAAAAACCGGTCTCTGTAATTTGCTCTACAGTAGAATCACTTGAACCATCATCAACCACAATTACTTCAACCGTAACATTTTTGATTATTACCTTTTTTACACGGTGTAAAACTTTGGAAATGGTTTTCTCTTCGTTAAAAACCGGAATAATTATTGATAACTTCATTTATGTAATAACTCGGAATCCTTTTTTCTATATTGTTTTTTTTGTTTTTTCCTTTTCTGAATTATAGCAGGAATTCTTACAACCGCATAGAAAAATCCAATAAAGAAAGCAGTATCAAAATTAATAATCGCGTGAGCAAAATGATATGGAAGCCAAAGTGTGTGCGAAATTATTAAATTAGAGTCTGTTATATTCTTCCAAATAAATGTGAATTGATTTCTATAAGCAATTTTTTTAATTTGATTATTTTTGTAATGTTTTTTAATTGCTCCTTTATCGTGATGGTGCTCAACTACACTTTTTGGTTCAAATAGAATGTTATATCCGGATTTTTGTGCTCTGTAGGAAAGATCTATGTCTTCCCAATAAAAAGGGTTGTATAACGGGTCAAACCCTCCAATTTCCTCAAATATCTTCCGGCGAATAAGGCTGCTTCCACCGGAAATCCAAAATGTATCTTTTTTGTCAACTTCTCCCCTAGAATGAACTAGAAAGCCCCGCGACCAGCGAGCAACTCCCCTTCCACGTAAAATTACTTTTTCTTCTTCAATGCTCTTATCCATTAATCCAACTCCAAAAAGTTCTTCATTTTTAACAAAATGTTTTATTGCATCATCTAAGAAATTTTCTTCTACGACAATATCAGTGTTCAAAAGAAAAACCAAATCGCTATTACAAGCACTCACGCCGTTGTTAACATTTGATGAAAACCCTAAATTCTTTTTGTTCCTTAACAACCTTAATTTTATAGGGTGGGTTTTTTTTATTTTTTCAACAAAAATATTAAGAGCATTGAAATCCTCTTCTTTTGAAAAGTCATCTGTTATAACAATTTGGCCAACATTATATTTTGAGATATATTTGATTAAAATCGGGAGATTTTTTTCTATCAAATTAAAACCGTTATAATTAGGAATTACTACATCTATTTTCATAATAATGAGTCATAAAATTCTATAGTGTGAGTCCCTGATGGCACTACGATTCCTCGAAAAGTGTAATCTGTTAAATATATTCTACCCGCTTCACCATCTATTTTAACTTTCCATGTTGGATAATAAACATCTGTTAAAACCAAAAATCCTTCTCCTTTGTTGGTTGACACAAGTATTATTTTGTTTGCTGAATATTCATTAATTTTTACGAGTCCTGTTTCCCAGCTTTTTTTAAACCTTGAATCGTTACCCGAATTCTCTACTACGGCTACGTGGTTTAGCAAATTGTTTGGATCGAAAATCGCATTGATCGCGCTTTGCTTGTCACGAGCAGGTATTGTCGACGAAACAAAAAACGCTCGAGGGAATGCTAAAGTATTTTCATAAACATTTACGTGTCCCTCAGAAAGTACAGGTGTTAACTTATCATCATGCAAAATAGAAGACGAAAGCACAAACCTAACTCCTAAGAAATCCGTCAGGCGCGATTTTGTATCTTGCAAAGTTATTATCCTATTAAATCCAAATGGTGTTGATATATCCGCTTTATTTCTTGAAGTTGCTGAAGCAAACTCACCGTAACGCATTAGATATAATGGATCATATCCATCTACGGTTTGTAAATGATACATAACAGAAAAATTAGGTGGTAGAATTTGAGAGTCCGTGCTCATAACACGAAATAAGCCACTCTGGTTTTGTAAATATGATAAGACGCGAGTGCTCGGAAAGAGATATTCTTTATTTGTAAACGGTTCAAACTTCCAGCCAAAACGAATTAAATCAAAAAAAGTAAGTATCAGCAAAATTGAAAAAAACAGATAATCAATTTTGGGATTTTTTATTTTGTAGGTAAATCGTAGAATTATAAAAATTACATAAATGACTGAAAAGATAAAAGTAGGCAAAAATAGATTCTGCCTCGCAACCATTACTTGATCTTGTGTAAATATTCCAAAACTCCCGAACAACACAAATATCCAAAGTCCAATAAATACGAAGCTCGCGCCGGAAATTAGATAAATTATATTCTTTTTTTGTTTTGTGTAGTAATCAAAACCTAGCGCTGCAAGTACAGCCAATGAAAAATCTATTACAAAAATTAGCCTTGTAGGTTGTGCTGTAGACAAAAATGGAATATGTAAAACAAATGGAATTTTAGATATTTGAGTGGGTAATGCAAAGATTAACGATATGAGTAGGATCAGAAAGAATAATATGGTTTTTTTATCACGCCTGAAAAAAACAGCAAAAAGCGCGGCCAAAAGTGGAAATATTCCTACATATCCAACAAACTCCGCGTAATTCCAAATCCCTGTGTAATTTAGCGTTGCGGGATTTCCAAAAAAATCCGGGGCCACAAATTGAACTAAATTTTGCCACGGAATAAACCATCCGGTATTTTTGTAACCTATAAGATCGGCGTCTCTTGCTGAAAGAAGAATGAATTGAAGACTAGGATACCATTGGACAAAAGTAATGAGCAAGAACAATGCATTTATAATAATGTAGGTTAACAATAGTTTGCCTTTATTTTTTTGCTCAAAAAGTCGGACCATAAAATATAATGATGACAAAACATACATATAAAAAAACGTTTGCAAATGTCCTGCAAAAAATGAAGAAATTAATGTGATAACTAAAATCAAACACCACACCCCCACTTTTTTGCTCATTATTGCTGCTTCTTTATTAATTATTCCTATCGTAATTTTGTCGATTGATAACAATATTAATGGCAGCCATAACGCAGTATTCAATATATTCCCCCACTCCATCCAGGCAACAAAAAATCCGCTAAAGGAAAACGTTATTGCACCTAGTAAACATGCCTCTTTTTTAAGCTTTAAATTTTCAAGATACAAAAACATAAAAAATCCTGCGAGTATTGGCTGAAGAATTATTAAAAACGACCATGCATTTTTGAATGGAAGAAAAAAATACAAAAAGTTTAAAGGGTAAAATGCGCTTGATTGAAAATTTGCAAGGAGCGGCGTTCCCGAAAAATTATATGGATTCCAGATTGGAAGTTCCAGCTTTTTTCCTGCATCAATCACCAAATTCTTCCACGGATAAGTTTGCCTAACAGGATCTGTTATCAAGAAATTTTTGAACGGGATACCTCTTGGATAATTGTTGGCGTAAATATCACGAAATGGATAATAAAGCCCGACAATCGTATCAGAAGGGATTGGTAATAAGTCTGAAATAATAGTTTTCTGAAAGTAGAATAGACATGACAAAACTAATAAAAACAAAAATAAATTCTTTTTTATAAAATCAATCATAAACTAACTATTAACAATTTTTTCAACCTCATCACAAAATCTATTGCATGCAAAGTCATTTGCACGTTTTTTCGCGGCAACGGACATGCTTTCCCAAATTTTATCTTCTGTTGCAAGTAGTCTTGTTTTATCTCCAAGTTCTTCCAAATTGTCCCACAAAAAGCCACTCACATTATCCTCTATTATCTCTTTCTGCCCGCCGGCATTAATCACAATAGGAACAACCCCCGCTCCCATTGCTTCAACCGTTGAAATTCCAAAATGTTCTGCAGCCTCCGGGTGCTCCTCTAAATTCTCTCCAAATCCTGAAGCATGCCAGTAAATTTTTGCTTTTGAATAGTAATCCCATAGCTCATTATTTGTTTTGTTAATAGCAAATTCAATAGGTACACCTTTTGCGTTTTTTTTGAATTCACCAAATTCATTTTCATCTTCTTCCCTGACGCTTACGGCAAGTACAAATTTCCAATTCTTAAAATGTTTCGACATTTTTTTAAACGCGTCAATCATAACACCTTGCTTTTTATAATCTTTAACCCCTCCTATGGTTGCATCAACTACTCTAAACCTTCCTACATGAAGAATGATATTTTCTTTTTTAATGTGTTTTGGATGAAGCTCAACGGGAGGATACAAAACTAAACCATCCACGCCCAGCTGACGATCGATGTAACTTTTTGTATAGTAAGAATTATAGAAAATTTTATTCACTCGCGAAAGCTTAACTTTATTTTTTAATCCACCCCCTGCGCCTTCTATTGGTCTCTGGATGTGAAGAAATAATTTTTTGGATAAAGAAAGCGGGATACTACCGTCGGAAAGAACTATTATTACGTCGAATTTTCTGGTTTCCAAAACTCTTTTTAAAAAACTTACAGAAGGTCCAAAAACATTTGCACCGAGCTTCACTTTTGAAAGATTCAAAGAAAATCTGGTTGCTACATTTTCAAAATCCTCGCGAGTGTTCCAGAATACGGTTACATCATGATTTGAAGATAAACATGAAGCAATTGTAAGCATGTATTTTTCTCCCCCGCCGCAATCATCAAGATAAGGGTCGTAGATTCCAATTTTCATCTTATATTTTTAAATTTAGCCTAGATTTCAAAATGTTAATGTCTGGATTAATCCAAATCGTTTGTATAAACATTCGCACCGTATGTTTTATTTTATCAGCTATTGATTCTCTTTAAAAGCTATGCTACATTATTTATATGGATCCGCAAGTTCTTAATTCACCGTATTTGTTGCTGGTTCTTTTTGTTTGGTCTCTTTTTTGGAGTGGAATAGCACTTTGGAGAGCGGCAAATTTAAAGCAAAGAAATTGGTTTATTGCTCTACTCGTACTACATACCGTTGGAATATTAGAAATAATTTATCTCTTTCGCTTTGCTAAAAAGAAAATGACTCTTGCTGAAATGCGCTCCTGGCTCCCAAATAGTAAATAGGAACTCAAAGAAAACACTGAAAATTTGTTTACAGTTGATTGGGATGTTGCCCTTTGTTAGAATTCGAATAATGTCATTCCACGAGAATATTCGACTCTCGAGAGAAATCGAAAGAGATATTGAAAAAGATAGATAAACTGACGCTTCATACAAAGACCAATTGATACGTGTGGAAGAAAAACTTGCAAACAATCCTGACTTAACAGTAGGTCAAAGATATAGACTCGAATGGAATTTTTGGGCTTTGAGACACCAATTGACGTTTGGACGAATGCGTAAAACAGGTGGAATAAAATTACCTGAATATCTTAAATCAACAAATCCTAATAATCCGCACTATGAACCGGTCGAAGAAACCTATCACAGATTAAGAGCAGCAATTAGGCCCTACTCTCAAACCTAAGCTATCTGTTTGAGCGCTGTTTTTCCCACAGCTTTGCGTAGGTTATAAATAGTGAAAATGCTTGGTAAATTCCTTCTATCACGCCTGTAGTTCCATTCTTCCACCCTCCCTGGCCAAAATATGACCCAATAAACTCTGTAATCATGACTCTTGGAAAACGCCACAGGCTCATCTTAGGATGAGATGATTTTAACCGTAAGTCAGATTCATACTCAGACCACTCATTAGTTTTTGCAACCATTTGCTCTAAATTACGGTGAGTATAATGTAAGATAGGCTCTTTTATTGTTGCTAGTCTCCCTTGGACAATTGGTGATTCGTGTACAACGCCCCGCCACTCTTTTAATTTAGACTTTTTAAAAACGCGCCCCACACGATCAGCAAAATTCCAATCCTTTCCGTAAAAAAAAGTTTTGCGACGAACCCAAAACCCAACTACTTCAGGATTCTCCCGGGTGTTTTGAATTTTGAGTTTTAATTCGTGTATAAACTCATTTGTAGCGCGTTCATCGGAATCAATGTAAAAAATCCATTCGTTTTTTGCAACTGACGCAGCCAAATTTCTTTGGTCTGCAAAATTTCTGAATGTATTCTTGACAATATTTGCTCCTAATTTTTCTGCAATTTCTGGCGTCGAGTCTGTAGAATCATCAATAACAATTATTTCGTCTGCAAAACTCTTGACAGATTTTATAGCGTCTCCAATTACATCCTCTTCGTTTTTTGAAATTATGAGTACTGAGATTTTTTCTTCCATAAATACATTGCAACACTTACAGTTCCTAGAGCACCTAAAACTGCGAGGGTTAATCCAATTTTAAAGCTTGAAGGATAATAAGTAAATGTTATGAGGTGCTGACCTTCTGGAACTATTACTCCTCTAAACGTATAATCAGCTCTGTAAATTTTTGTCGGTTTGCCGTCCACAAAAGCTTCCCACCCTGAATAAAAAGGGTCAGTTAAAACAAGAAGGGCCCGATTCTTAGTGGTTGTTTGAATGCTAACCCTGTTAGATTCATAAGACTTTATCACTGCATCACCCAGCATATCATTTGATAGAGGAACAATAGGGTTATCTTCCAGAACTGCTGTTTTACTTAAATCTAAATCTTTCAGAAATATAGTTTGCAAAATTTCCCTGGTATCCGTAATCTTTTTGTAATTTGAAACTACAAAAGCACGTTTAAATGCCTTGTTGTTAGTCAAGATTTGATATTTATCATCAGCATATGTCAGTTGGAATTGATCAACCGGATAAGTCCAAAATGGAAAAGCCCAGATAGCGCGTCCGTCTGCAACTTTGTGAATTATGTATTTTACTCCGAGAAAATTTATAATTCGTCCTGTGTAGACAGCATTTTTTGAGAGGTTAACAACAGATCTTTCCGGCGTATGATATTCCCCATCCGGTGCTGCATTGATAAATTCACCATATCTACCAATATACAATGGGTCATATCCTTCTAATCCTCCAATTCTAAGTGTAAGTGCTAATTCCTGGCCAAAAGAGCCAAATGCTCTATCATAACTATTTGACCCTGAGATAACCTTTTGAATTGGAACATCTGGATATACTAAATTCTTTGGGTCAAAAGGTTGCCACTTTGCAGCAAATCTATAACTATCAAATGCACATATCAAAATTATTAGGACACCGAAAATGGTGATTATTTTTTTACTCTTTCCAAGTCTTGATAGAATAAATCCAATTAGGAACATTCCAAAGAAAACTGTGGGAAGTTTTAAGTTTGAAAGTGCTGTTGGAATTTGTTCTACCGGTATAAAAAGTTTCAGCAAGATTGTTGTCCAAAGTACACCAAAAGTTAATAAAAATGCTGTGCACAAGATTGTAGTTTTGTTAAATTTTTTGTTTTTAACATCAGACATTAAATTTTCATATCCAAATGCTGCAAGCACAGCAGCTGAAAAACTAAAAATGACGATAACACGACTTGCAGCGCTAGTGGAAAGTACTGGAACCCGGGCAGCTACTAATAAGTCCAGAAGAGGTGTTTGAAAAGCAAGTAAAATGGAAATGATAGAACCTAAAGCAAAAAAGATCACGTAAGGATTTTTTTTCCTAAAACTATTGAAAGCCAGAATTAAAGGGATTAAACCAATGTATGAATTCCACTCTGCGTAATGCCCAAACCAAGCATTACGTGTCACAGGATTACCAAATATGTCGGGAGCGAGTAACGTAGGGAAATAGGTCCAGGGAATCACCTCCGTTTTCATAAATAATTGACTTCTGACTGATTGAGCGTATAGCTCTATTGATGGAAGAAGCTGCGGCGCACAAATTAACAAACCAGTACAAATTGAAATAACGCTTAATAAAGACTGCTCAATTTTTCTTGTCGTCGCGAACTTGAATAATATATAAGCAGTTGTAAATAACAAAAAGTATAGACTCGTTTGAAAATGGCCTGAAAAAAATGATAATGGAATTGAAGAAGTTAATAATACTGTAAAATACCATTTTTTTGTTTCATAAAAACGTTCTATAGCAAAAAGTGCGAGCGGTAAATATAAAATTGCATATACCAATGTCCCGTAAGCCATCCAAGTTGTTATAAATCCACAAAACATAAAAGAAATTGCTGATACTAAACTCGCAACATTTGAAAGCTTTAATGATCTGACAAATAAATAGGTAAAAATACCTGCAAGAAGCGGCTGAAATAAAATTTGAATACTCCACGCATTAACGAATGGCAAAATAAAATAAATGAAATTAAATGGAGATAGTGCGGCGGACTGATAATTAGCAAGAAGTGGTGTCCCAGAAAAACTATATTGATTCCACAAAGGGATAGAACCACTTTTCCAAATATCTATTACTAATTTTTTCCAAGGGTAAATTTGACCAATTACATCAGGTGTAGCTGTATTTTTTACAAGTCCAGAGAAACTAACATATTCGTTCCAGGGTCCAAAATTTGTGGCAAGATATGTAGAAGGAAATGGAATTTTTCCGGAAATAAAATAAGGGCTTGAGAAAACAAACCAAATCAAAACAATAACAGCAATAGGCCAGATCTTATTTATTTTTAACATCGACATGAAAAACGTTTAATATTTTTAGTATTGCAGATGTTGCAAGAATATACAAAAAAGGCAAAAGAGGCAAAAAATATCTGACTGATGTATATCCTACTGAAAGCATTAAACTGTAAACTACAATCCACAAAAGCATTAAAATCTCCGGCGATACCATCTTCGTTCTCTTTAGGTAGGTAACAAACAACGCTACTATAATTAGAACTACAGATAATGGCCAAATTATGTTCCAATTTACGTCATGCAAAATTGCCCTTGTCCCCCACCAAGTATGCCAATTATTAAAAAGTAACAAATCCCAAAAAGAAAGCGGATTAGTAATGGCAGACTTGTGGTAAAGAAGAATATATTTTTGTACACCCAATATCTTTATCAAAGAATATCCGTTGATAATAGTAACCGTATAAGATAAGAACAATATGATAAGTGAAAGTGGTTGCAACAGAAGAAATGTAATAAACTTTTTACTAAAGTCACGTCTAAATATAAAAAACAGAATCATAGAGATAAGCATAAAAACTCCAGTGATAAAAAATCGAATACTAATTACAAATCCAATCCCCAAGGCAACAAGCACAAACCATCTTATATAATTTTTACTGTCGACTCCTTTTAAAAAGAAATAAAATGTGAACAATATAAAAGGGAGTTGTGCAACTTCTCCAAGTGGCGTGGTAGATAATTTTTCAATCATTAAAGGCTCATTTAAAAAAATCGCCAATGGAATTAAAGCAAATGCATTCTTATTAAGTAGGAATTTTCCCAGTAAAAAAACTGCACATCCGGAAGCAAAAAAAAGAGGAATAGTAAACGTATTTTCATTATCAAAAAGTAAAATTGAAAGTGAAACAATATATCTTCCTAAAGGTGGATGATCATGAACAATTAGTATTGGGCTGAGACCCCTTAAAAAGATTCCTCCTGCAAAAGCTTCGAACGTTTCATCGGGAATAATAACTGGGTTTTTCTTTTTTGCATATTGGGATGAATAATATAAGCTTTTGAGAGCAGGATATTCTTTAGCATAATGTCTTGAAAAAAATTTGTCTCTATTTTTGTAAATTGTGTTTATCGGGTTAATTAAGATTAAAAGAAGAAAAATTAGTGCAAACAACTTATTTGATAATATCTTGTTAATTTTTAGTAACATAAAGTCTTTTTGGAAAAATTAAAAGTCCAATTATTATAAAAGCCGATACAATAGAAATTAATTCCGACAAAATCCTAATTTTTGTATCCTTAAATATAACGTCAACTGTGTGGTTTCCCGAAGTTATAAAATAAGTAATCAAACCACGATTTGCAGGATCTTGAAACTGAACCTGATCATCTTTAACACCATCAATATAAACTGTCCAATTGGGAAAATATAAAGTGTTCTCACGAATTTCACTATTGGTAGATGCAATTATTCGATATTTATGGTGTGTTGAATTTCTTGAAGTCAGATCAATTTTAGCCTGTCCTCCAATTACTTCTGCCTGTGCCGCGGGTTTTTTCTCCATGAATCTGACTGACCAAATCGGTGCACTTTCCCCAGTATCAGTCGTGCCATTATAAACTCCCGAATAAAAAGATTCAGGTTTTATAATATATCCGATTGGTTGCCAGTAATTCCATTGAAAGATAAGAATGAAGAGCATGGAAAATAAAAGAAGAATGAATTGATTTTTTTTACTAGTTTTATTAACAACTATGGCTCCCATAACTGCTGCGGCAAAAATGGCAGTTGCAAGAAATCTCCATGGGAATTGAAATTTTTCAAGAATGCTAAAAGTTTTCCAAACAAAAGTTGAAATGGAAAGCATAATAAAAACGCTCCCTAAAAAGTACAGAATAACACTTAAGTATAATATTAGACTTGTCTTTTCTTTATTGAAACGCTTGTAAGCAGTAGCCAAAAATGCCAAGACTGCAATCCATTGTAAAAGTCCTAATTGGACAGAAAAACTTCCTGACAATCCATAAATCCAAGACCCATAAAACAAATCTTTTATCTGGACAAAATGGTAAAACGCCTCATCTTTTGTCACTATATCTCTCAATGTGTATTTACCTTCTAAAAGCGCCGGAACCCAAAAAAAAGCAGCTAAACCAAATCCTAAAATTAACGCACTCATAAATTGATACGCAAGGATTTTTCTGTTTTTAGAATTGTAGATTAAATAAACGCCATACAAAGTTATAAATGGTAAAAACATAAGACTCATAGCGTTATGCGCTAAGATAAGAGCGCAAATTGAAACCGATATTCCGGCAAAATATGCAGAATTAATTTGCTTAAGTCTTGTCACAGATTCAGCGTTATTTGAACTCTTAAGCATGAAAAATAAAATTAGCGGAGGGAAAATAAAAGCTACTTGTTCTCCAATATCTCCCCTAATATAAAAGTCCACAAATCTATATGGTGCAAAATTATAAAGAACTGAGCCTATTGTTGCTGCAGTTTCCCCTAAAAATTCATTCAGCCAAAGATACATCGTGATTCCACTTAGAATGAATGCCATACCCATAACTAATTTGAATGAATCAACAAAGGAAAATCCCAAAAAATGAAATAATGAAGAAACATAAGAAGGTAAAGGGTAAAGAAACGTTAAAATAGGATGTCCGTATCCCCAATTTAAATTTCCTGCCCATCGAGGAATAATATTACCCTCTGAAAGTGACAAATAAAAATTAGCTATTCTGGCAACATGATCCTGCCCGTCGTGGGTGAGTGGAAGACCTGTGTGAAACAGAGGAACAACAGGAATAAAACTGAGAACCAGAATTATAATAATGCCAAAATGCTTTTTAAATAATTTCTCCAACATATTGTCAACTCAAGTATTCTAGATCGAAAAACTTCCACGGCCAAATCTACGTAAATAATAATCACGAACTCCTTTTTTTTGCCATGGCCTTCCGGAAGCAAGAATCTTAAAACTTTCACGAATTAACGCTACCTTAGTTCTTATAGGTGCATAGCGTTCGCCAAATAATAGTCGATTTCGTGTGATGTAATAATCCTGAAGGATCGAACCGCTTCCGGATGATCCGGCGTTTATATGCCACATAACAGCTTTTGGTTCATAAAGAATTTTGTATCCTGCTTTTTTAATTCTTTGAGTCAAATCCGCATCCTCATAATACAGAAAGAATTTGTCATCAAAAAGCCCAATTTTATTTAAAACTTCTGTTTTTATCAAAAAACAACAACCCGTTGCTAAATCAGTCTCTTTTTTTACGTCGAATTGCCCTTGATCCACTTCGTCAACTCCAATATTGTGTCCTATCAAATTGTCCCAATCCATTTCTCCACCCGCATACCAAATGACCTTCCCAAGATCCGAATTTTTATATCTATCTTTATGAAATTCAAAACCTTTAGCAAAATATATTTTAGGCAAAACCCCTCCAACATTTTCACCATTTGCCGCTCCTACTAAATTCCCAATCAAATTTTCACTAACTTCTGTATCGTTATTGAGAAGCATTACAAAATCCGCATCGTGGTTAATTCCATATCTCATACCCTCATTACATCCTCCGGTGAATCCTAAGTTCTTCTCATTTTCAATAAATATTACATACGGGAATTTCTTTTTTATAATATCTAGATACCCATCATTTGAAGCATTATCTACAACTACAATTTCTATCTTTATCTCTTTTGTTTTTTTATTTTTAGCAAGCGACTCAAGACAAGCAACTGTTTTCTCTCCACCTTTGTAATTCAAGATTACTACGTAAACGCTTTTCATTTTTTGATTTTTGAGGAAGATATTTTTCTTGCAGTTTTTAAAAGTATTTTTTTAAAGGGGTTTTTTGCGTTATCAATTAAATTTGAGGTAGCCCAATATTTTACCTTTTCTCCCGAGTTTTTTAACTCCTCTTTAACATTTTTCAAGAAAGTTGGTTCGTTAACCTCTATAAACTTATTTTTCTCCCAAAGTTTGGCAAAAACAACCTCCATATAAAATGCTTGCAGTATTGAAAGAACCAAACCATGTAAACCGTCTCTGAATCCTTTTTGTAAAAAAAATGTTTTAACAAAATCGTCAACTGGAAATCGGATAGCATCTAAAAAATTGAAATTGTAATCTTTCACAAGATTTTCTGCTTCAATATCAGTATAGTTATTTAGTTTTTTTATGTATTGTGAAATTGAATTGTAATTATTATGTAAAATTGGACTTTCAATTTTTATTGTTTCACCATTTACAGTTAATGCGTGATGGACCTCGTTTTTTTCAAACTTCCCTTTTCCGCGGCGAAAAAATTTCAACTGATAATCTGGCCACCACATATCACTCTGAATCCATTTACCGAATATTATATTTTTGCGTGGAACCCATATACCGCTAACATTATTATTTGTGTCGTCGATTGTTCTTTTTATTTCGTCAGCGAGTTCTTCAGAAATTTGTTCATCTGCATCCAAGCTTAAAATCCAATCGCCTGAGGCTTTTGAAAAACCAAAATTTTTTTGTAAGTCTATTTCCTGTGGATTATTTTTTTGAGAATATATTTTTTTAGTATATTTTTTGGCAAAATCAAGCGTTTTATCGGAAGATTCATGATCTATAACAATAATCTCATCTGCCAAATTTTCAACAGAAGTAAGGCAAGAATCAATGTTTTCTTCCTCATTATACGCAGACACAACCACAGATAAAGTGTTTTTTTTGCTCATTTTTTGATTATCCGCCTAATATCACTTACTACTTCTTTCCCTTTAAAGGCGTACATTATACTAAAGTAAATTCCGCCACAAACAGTGCTCATAATAATTAATTCCGGCAGACTTCTTACAAAATAGGCGCAAGAAAAATATGTGATTATTCCCATTATACCAGCTGATACTATTGGTTGATAAATACTACCCCAAAATTTGAAGTCCACAATTTTTCTTACCAAATGTACTGTATATAAAATAGTAAGTGTCACCAAAAATGAGGCAATTGCAACCCCATTGTAACTGTAAAAGTGAATCATAAGGGGTGTTATAATCCATATTAAAATCGTCCACACAACCATAAGTTGCAGGGTCCATTTAACTTTCCCGTTGGAGTCCAAAACATTAATTAGTATTCCGGAAAGAGAAGATACCATTGCGTTAAGCGAGAAAAAAACAACAGAAATATACGCACCTTCCCATTTATTATGCCAATGTGGAAAATAACGGATAAGTGACGGCCCCGCAATTATTAATCCTGTCAAAAGAGGGAACATAATAAGCGCAACAAAAAACAAAGATTTCTCAATTGACAGCCTCAGCATTTTCTTATCATCTTGAAACCTTGCGTAGGTAGAAAAAGTAACACGAGTCACGCTATCAACAAAGTATCTGTATGGATAAAAAGCAAGGCTTTGGGCAACACCAATAAATCCTATCTGAGCAAAGCTTAAGAACCTCGCCAAAATTACCGTTAAAAAATCGTCCTTAATTGTTGCAAGAACGTTTTTTGCTTGGAATTGTAACCCAAATTTCAAATGCACAAGAGACGCCTTATGAACTCCAACCCCAAATTCCCAAGGTGAAACCAGAAAATAAAATGGAACACTTGAAATACTTGAGACTAAAAACGCCCAAGTATACGCAGTTATTCCAAAACGATTCAAAACCAAAGTTAAAAGAATAAGATTAAACACTACAGATTCCACAAGTTGTGGAATAACTAGTTTGTGAAAATGAATTTTACGCTCAAGAAGTATTGACGGAATCACTTTAAATGAAGAAAGAAAAATTGTAAAGACTAGAGCAAGCAACAATCCGTAGGCATCATTATTTAGTCGCAATAATGAAGAGAGCGGTGACCTTAAAATCAGTGTTAAAAAGAATACCCCCCCAGTTAGCGCGGCTTGTAATGTAAAACTTGTGCGCAGATCCTCACGCGTCAATTCTTCCTTTTTTTGGACTAATGCAGCACCAAAACCAAAATCCGTAAAAAAACTAATGACCCTTTGAATTGCTATAACTACCGTGTATATTCCAACTTGAGCAGGGGTGAAAATACTAAAAATTATGATTGAAGTACCTACTGTCAAAACATCAAGAATGACAGTTCTTGAAATAAATGCAACAATCCCCTTTAGTGTTTGCTCAATAATTGAAGAATTAGAATTTTCCATTTTTAAATCCTAGCGTTATGAATATCTGACCACAAAATTAGACTCTCTAAAACTGCCCTGACAACAACAGGAAGATTTGCACCTGTCTGAAGTCCAAATTGCCTTTGATAATGACTAACTTCAACTTGAGTTATTTTTAATTTTTTTCTTTTTGCTTTTGCCAAAATTTCAGTAGTTACCATTGCGCCCTCCGACCTCAAAGGCATAATCTGGCTTAGTGCTCCTCGTGTAAACATCTTAAAACCGCAATCAATATCCTTAAACCAGAATCCAAACAATACAAAATCCCAAATTTTAAGTAAGTTCATGAGGAGCAATCTTTTTCCAAGATTATGGTCACGCCTTTTTTTTCTAAATCCAATAACCATATCTGAGTTATTAATCTCATCAACAAATTTTGTGACCTCTGAAAAATCAAATTGTCCGTCGCCATCAGTAAAAACAATATATTTATATTTTGCAGCATCAAAACCCGCTTTCAGTGCAGCCCCATATCCGCGGTTAGGCTTATGAGACACAACTTTTATATTTTTGTTTTGTTTAGCCAAACCTTTCCCTTCCTCAAGGGTACCGTCGGACGACCCATCATCAATTATTATTACTTCCCACACATTTGCCACGTTTGGTGCTACAGCAATAGCCTTAGAAACAACTTGACTTACATTTTTCTCCTCATTCCAGAAGGGGAAGAAGATGGATAACTCAGGAAGTTTTTTTGCCATAAAAAATATTGGATTTACTTATTATAACAAGGATCATGGCTATAACTCCAACAGTTGATAGCATATCAGAAATTATCTCGATTATTGTTTGGGAAGACTTGAACTTAACTGAACGGAGTCCGCCGGGAACTTCTGTAAAAAAACCATTGCTTTCGCTCCTGAGACTAGGATCAAACTGAAGCTTTTGAGTAGGATCATTAGGCTTTACAAAATTTTTTGGCAAATACTCATCGGAAATTTTGGATGCGGTCCATGTAAGATATTCTGAATTTGTGTAATAACTAACATTTCTATTTAAATTTCTCTGTGGAACAAATAGTTTCGTATTAAACAATAAAGTTGAAAAAATAACAAGGACAGCCAAAATTATCCCTAAATTTTTATGATATCTTTCTCCAAAAGACCATACCAAAAATCCAATGAGAAAACTTGTAAATACACCCGCAAAATTTAGGAATCTCCACGGAAATTGCAAGAAATTCATAAAAGGCGCTTGCCACAAAATTTTTGACGAGGCTTGCATCATAAATATTGAAAAAAATAGAAAACAAAATGACATTAGTGTAATAACCTTTCTCTCTTTGAGTTTTTTAAAACTTAAAAATAATAGAATTAAAGCCAGAACGACAAATGCAATATTGGATTTTCCAAGCCTAAAGCTCAAACCATCAATGCACCCCGGCGCAGAACCCCCAAAACCCCAAGGACTGTCCCAAAGTTGACTAATACATACAAAGTTTTGAGAAAAGTCTGATCCACCAACAAGCTGTGACGCAATGTTGGTAAATTTCACCTCGCTAACTGCTGGCACCACATAAAAAGCGGATAGAAGAAATGACAAGAGAAATATTAAACAGTAAGAAATGATAAGATTTTTTTTATTTTTCCCAAAGATTAGAGAGAACAGAATAAAAATTCCTAAAAACAACGCTAGCATAAAAGCGGACAGATTGTGTGATAAAACTACTGCAGAAATAGATAATGATGCTAAAGTAATATATTTTTTAGAAATTGTTTTTTTTTCGATTGAGAAAATTTTAAAAAACGATAAAAATACAATTGGAAGGAAAGCGTAAGCAAAAATTTCTGCAAGGTCCCCTCTCACATATATATTTACAGCGTGATAAGGAAAGTACAAATAAACGATCGATGCAACTAGACCTGGAATTTTACCAAAAAAGTTTTCGGTCAAAAAATACATTGATATCCCCGCAAGTAAAATTCCAATGACAAAAATTATTTTTGTAGAAACTAACGCATCAAATCCTAAGATATTAACTAAGCCACCTAAATAATAAGGCAGTACGGAGTAGAAATTAAATATTGGGTAACCAAGTCCATATCCAAGATCTGCAACCCATCTTACTGGAAGTGCCCCGGATAAAATACTTTTCCCCATTTCAAAAACTCTTGCAACCTGCACGTCATCATGAATTTGGAAAAAACCATTTGAAAAAAAAGGGATGACTGAAAAAACTGAAAGTACAAAATATAAGATTATATTTATTTTATCTGAAATAATTTTATTCATTTATTAATTAGTTTTGAAACTTGTTTTTTGTAAACCATTATAAAAAGGCCAAAAAAAGAAACTAACGATACTAAGTCACTCAAAATTCTAATTGGTGTTTCTCCAAATCTAAGCACAACCTTTTGATTTCCTTGTTCTAATTTTAAATCTATAAGGCCATATTTGTTATCGTAAAAAATTGCCTTTTGCGTTCCGTTTGAATATGCTGTCCAACCTGGGTAGTAAATTGTGTTGATCCGAACTACGGCTGGGGACGCAGACGAATAGTCAAAGCCTACAGTTCGATTGTTGTAATAAATGTTACTAACGCTTCCCTCGCCTCTCACAATTTCTACTTTGTCCGTGAAATGACTTGAAGGTTTTTGTATAACCCAGGTAGGCATATATTCATCCATTACTGTCGTAGTTGCCTCATTTGTAGAATAAAAAGTGTCAGGCTCATCTGACATTTTTGGCAGCAAATAGTCTTTTGAAAAATAAATTGTTGCTATTAATAATGTTACCCCAATTGCGAACTTATATTTTGTAAGCAATTGTGACAAAACAAACGCAAAAAGAAATGCACCGGCAATAAGTGTAAGTGACAAAATCCTGAATGGGAATTGAATAAATGAAACAGGTAAAAACTTCCAGAGTAAAGCACTTAACGGACTTGCAAAGAAGATAGTAACAATAGCAACCCCAGACATTAATAATGTTAAGTAATGCTTTTTGTATAGGCCCTTTTTCAATAAAAATGGAACTATCGCCGCGACAACAATCACAAAAGTGGTGATACCAATTAAATTATAATCTGCAAAATACTGATTAAAATTTGATATTTTAGTCTTGCTAAAAACTGTATTTCCAAGTTCGAATATAGCAGGCAATATAAAAAAACTTGAAATCCCAAATCCAAAAAGTAAAACCTTCAAATAAAAATGGGCGAGATGTGTTTTCTTTTTCTCAACATATAGAGATATTGTCATGAATAAAATAATCATCGCCAAAAAAAGAATGGCCAACGTGTTATGGGAGATTAGTAAGACTGCTAGACCAAGGGATGACAAAACCAAATCTTGTCTTTCAATTTGCCAAAGGACAAAAGGAGCAATAGCAAGAGACAAAATTTCACCAACAGAACCTCTTTTTGAAACATCATATAAGTGATATGGTGCCCAAATGTAAAATAAGGTGCCAAAAAATGAATCCCAAATCTTAAATATTTTGTTAAGCCACAAAAACGTAAACACACCGGAGAGAATAACTGACATCCCAATGATCAATTTAATAACGTTAATAAATCCAAAACCTACTAGTTTCAGCGGAATACCTATATACATAAACCCAGGATACAAAAAGTTTGCCACAGGATATCCATATCCATAATTGAGACGGCCTAAAAATCTCACAGGAAATTGTCCGTCGCGAAGCGTCTGATAAAAAGCGGAAAAACGGATAATCATCCAGTTACCGTCATCAGTTTTAATAAAACCATTAAAAAATAAGTACCACACAGATGGAAGTGTCAACAAAATTAGTAAAACTAAAACAAAATATTTACTATTTAACTTTTTTAACATAAATTAACGTAAATAGAACTAATAAGCCCACCCCGACAATTGAAGCGTACAAACCATAATAAAAACTTGTTGGGGCATATTCAAATACAACTTTGTGCTGGCCAGTAGGTACTACAACAGACCGGAAAGTATAATCTGTCAAATAAATTTTTGTTTCTTTATTATCTACATAAGCTCTCCATCCGGGGTAATAATTATCGGAAAGATAGAGAAGTCCTGAGACAGAAGTTTTTGCGAGAAATGAAATCCTATTAGGTGAATAATTCAGAAGTTTTAAATTTGACACTAAAGGTCCGCTTGAAATATTGGGGTCATCGTTTAATACAAGACTGTCTTTTTCACTAAAGTTAGGGTCCAACAATATCCTTAATGCAGCTTTGCTATATTTAGAAACAACATATTTATTTGTTATGAAAAATCTAGGTGTAACATTGAGATTTTGATAAACTTGCCAAAAACCTTTTTGCCACACAAGTTTATAATTATTTTGAGGAAACGTTACATAATCTGGATTGAAATTTCCGTTTATCCCTTCATCTTTGTTGACAACATATTTTACTCCCGTAATATTTAAAACTTTTTGCCTGAATGAATTATTTGCTAAGTCTTCTTTTCCAAAACCTCCCGCAATGTTTGCGTCAGGTCTAGGTAAAATCACGGGAAGCCTTCCATTTTTACTTGCTGCAAGTAACTCGGTATAATTTTTGATGTGTAGAGGATCATTCCCTTCTGGCGAAAAAGTTGCGTCATACGTTTGAAAATTACTTTCAATATATGCCGACCCATAACCCCAATATCGGTCTACTTCACCCTTTTCTTTAATGTATTCAACTACGGGAGTTACCGGATACAAATAATCGTTTGGGGCAAACGGTGTGATTTTCTGGAAATAATAAAATAGCTCAAAAGAAGAAATCACAACAATTACTAAAATATAAACGCTCTTTTTGTATTTTTTAAGTATATTAATCTTTGAAAAATAATAAAATGTTGAAAATGCAAAAATTAAAAAAATGCCAAATGGAATATATACGTTTCTTTTAGAAATATTAAAGTTTGCAATTAAAGTCTGGTCAATTACAAGCTTTGGGGCAAAAACAAGGAAGACAGTAATCCCAGTCAAAAAAATGAATAGAATACAAATTATGATTATTATCTTGTTTTTATTTTTTGATTCAATCACTTCATTAAAACCAAACGCGGCAAGTATTGCCCCAGAGAAAGCGAAAATACTCAGAATCCTTGTTGCAACAGTAGTTGACAAAACTGGAATTGGAATTAAGTAAAAGAAGCGTGTAATAAAAAGGTCTGTTGAGATAAGTAAGGAAAATACAAATAAAATTGCGAATATTTTTACTTCTATCTTTTTGAATAATGTAAAGATTGTAAATATTGCAAATGTAAATGGTATCAGTCCAAAGTATGAGACTCTCTCAATATACGTGCTGTTAAACCAATAGTTGCGTGTTGCTGGATTTCCAAAAAAATCGGGAATTACTATTGTCACCAAATAATAAATAGGATTAAGCATGGTTTTAATTTGATCCAGTGAATAGTTTCCACGCGTCGACTGTCTAAAAAGTTCAAGTGTTGGAAATATCTGAAAACCTGTCAAAAGAATGGGAAAAACTAAAGCTGATATAAATGTTACTGATCTTCTTAGGTTTAGAGATTTCTCGGAATGCCCTTTTACAAAAAAATAAACAAAAACTACAACATAAATATAAAACAAACCCTGGATATAGCCGCCCAAAGCAGCAAGAAATGCAGCAAAAACAATCCCTAAAAAACTAGTTCGGTTTGTTTTTTCAAGTAATTTGTCAGAAAAATAGAGTATAAGTGGAAGCCATAAAAATGTATTGCCTATATTTCCGTATTCCATCCATACAGTCATGTAGAGAGAAAAAGCGAAAGAAATACCTCCCAAAATTGAGGGCCAAAATCCTATTTTTAATCTCCTTAAAAATAAAAAGGTGAAGAAAATTGATAAAACTGGTTGGAGAATTATATAAATAGACCACGCGCTACCAAAGTTAAAAACTAAAAAAATTAGATTCCCCGGATAAAAAACATTACTTTGAAAATTCGCCATGAGTGGATTGCCGGAAAAATTATAAGGGTCCCAGAAGGGAATTTGTGATTTCTTAAAGCTCTCAATGACAAATTTTTTCCAGGGCAGAAGTTCTTTGATTACATCAGGCCCCTGTGCCTTGTTTGGAACAGCACCCGGTTGGAACCCTGAATATGAAAGCGATCTGTACGGTTGATAGTTTCCAACTAGAGAGTCTCCTGGAAAAGGGATTTTGCCTGAAATTATTTGATAGAAAAAAATAAGTCCAATTAAGAAGGACAATAATAAAGCCGCTATACCCTCTTTTTTCATGGAAGGATTTGGTAAATTGAATAATACATAGAGCTCGTTCCTTGTCTATATTTTGAGATAAGATTTGCGTGCCACATGACAGGAATATCCCCCGCTGCATTACAAGAAGGACATGGTTGATAGAAAATTGCATAGGTTGGCATTTGTTTTGACGCGAGCACAACTTCTTTTGGTTCTGTATTTTCAATTGGCCAAAACGCCTTTATTTTTACATTAGGATTATCTACTAAGTACATTTCTAGTCCAAATGGCATGAGTCCAAACGTTCCTTCCGTCATTATGTAAATCTTGTGATCTTTTGCCTGTTCCCTGAAAAATTCAACTGACTGATTAACCCCATTCCCGGCACTCCATGAATTTATATATTGGTCGGTATCAGCGTGTGGTATTGGCGCATAAGCAAAATTAGTAAGAATAAAATAATCGGCATAAATGTAACATCCAAATGCCAAAAGGATTAATACAGCACGAACAAAAACATTTCTATATTTCTCAAAAAACACGTAGATTGAATATGCAAACAAAGGAATTAGTGGGAGTGTCATAAAAAATATAAACCTTGGATAAATTGTGTTTCCAAAAAAAGAAAGATATGTAAATGGGAATAAAAACCACAAGTTTAAAACAGATTTCTCCAAAAAATTTTTCTTGTTTATGACGAATGCACTGACAGTAATAATAATTCCGGGAATCGAGAAATAAGTAATGAACCAATCGAGTAAAGCGTGAACATTACTATAAAAATATGTGAAAGGATGCTTTAACCACTCACTTATAGGATAGGCAAATAATGCAGTTTTTTCACCAATTATGTGGTAGAACGGAGAAAGTCTCAGGATAGAATACATAGAATAAGATAAACCTACAACTAAAAACGCTTGGAGCGTAAATTTTATAAGTCGATCTGACAGATTTTTTTTACTCCAATCAAAAATTATCAGGAGAAAAGGAATTGAGCCAATTGAAAAGAACGCGTTAAATTTTGTCAAAAGACCCCCACCCACAACGAGTCCCGTAATTAGAGCTACATCAAGGCGGACCGACTTAACAAGTAAAATTAATAAATACAGAGACCATACTGCAAACGCTCCAACCAAACTGTCGTATAACGCCATGCGGTCATAAACAAGTCCAAATGGATAAATGACATAAATAAAACTCGACAATAGGCCTATTGAAACCGATTCTTTGGTAAATGAAAAAATTTTATAGATTCCGTTTTTCTCTTTTGGTTTGAAAGCTTCATTTCCAAGAAAAAATAGACCTACAGTTGTTACAAAGCCCGCAAATACAGAAACAATTCTTCCCGCCATAATTGGGTCTTTTATAAACTTGAGAAAAATCATTGCAATCCAAACATACATTGGCTGCTTCCCATCTGTAAGAGAAATAAAACGCCAATTAGCATCCTGCTTGGCAATCTGGGCCCATCTAATATAAATTGCTTCGTCAGTAAATAACGGTAGACTTAAAATATGAAAAAGGCGAAGGAAGAAGTATAAAGCAATGATTACAACAGCGGCTCCCAAAAGCAAAAGGTATTTGTTTTTCATGTACATATCAAATTATACATGAAAAGGGCCAAAAGTTAATTATCCTACTCTGCCTTCTTTGGGAGTATAAACGGCGTAATAGCCACAATCACGGCTGAGAGTGCAATTGATATATATAATAGGTAAGCCAGGATCATAGGCACAGGAGGATTCCAATTGCCAAGATACAGAAATGGCACATACTGAAGGAGGGCAAAAAGCGAGATTATAAATACGGGAACCATCACAAAAAATTTCTTTTGAACAAGTGACGCAAAAGGTAAAATATACAACAAATACCACGGTTGAAATTGCACATTCCCAAAATTAATACCAATTGGATTGAAATTTAGTCCGGATCTAATTGTCGCAAACACGCAAGCTATAACCATTGATCCAACCAAAACATACAATAATTTCTCGTCTTTTTGTTTAATTATTGTTCTCAGAATCATTGCTGGAACTATAAGTATAGTCGCGAATTTGATCAAAATTGATATAACTAATATTACAAAAGACGAAGCATATTTCTTTTCAAGGAGCAGATAAATGGCACCCAAGCCAAAAAACATCATGACAATATCATTGTGAGCAGAAACTAGTGATTCGATTAATACCAATGGATTCAACGCAAAGGCTGCAACTGTAAAAGTAGTATCGAGGCTCATTTTTTTTGCAATTCTCCCAATCAAAAAAACCGACCCTAAGAAACTTCCCCACATAAGTGCTTTAAACAAATAGAAAGTAAACAAAAAATAGCCGAATCCCATAAATGATAATGGAACAGTGATAACCAACCAAAATGGCCCATATGGGTAGGTGCGGTGAGTCCATCTCATGAATGAAAGCATGGGGTCTCCCGGGTAATCAAGCGCCTTATGCAGATAAGGATTTGCATGATAATGAGTTATAATTTTTGCGTCAAAAATGTAATTAAATAAATCATAAGAAAAAGCATTATATGCTAAAAAGAGAATAATTGACACACAAATAACAATTTTCCAAAGAGTTTTTGAATCTATGATTTTTTTTTGGATCAATTTTAGTGTTATTCCGTAAAGCGCAAACAAAACAAAAACAATTACTAAATAAAAATCTGTTGAAAGAGGCCTATTAAACCAGCCTACGAACTGAAAAGCTTTTTCCACAGTTTGGTAAATTGAAACTCGCGACAATGTCAAAGATAAATCAACTTGTGTAAAAGAGTAGAAAAAAAGGGCAATTGCGGAAATTAACCATAAGGGAAAAATAAATTTTCGCATTTTTTTATTTGTATTTTCCGGAGGTAATATTTCCCCTAATTCTTAATAGATCAAGAAAACCCTCAATAGAATCTTTAATGGGAGACACTCGCCTCGTCTCAACATAAAGCCAGTCTACAGGTACTTCTTTGACTTTATACCCAAATGTTATCCCAATATACAAAAGCTCTATGTCAAATCCCGCAGCAACTGATGAATTTTTAATTGACCTGAAACCGTGGTGAATAGTTTTAATCTTTTCAAAAACGTCTTTTGCTGCCTTTTTACTAAAAAGTTTGAATCCACATTGAGTGTCATGAATTTCCGGAAAACCTACAAGAAGAGAACGTAGAGTTATCATCCCTCGAGCCATTAAGCGTCTCGTCCAAGGCGCGCCGCGACGAGTTGACCTGCGTGATCCAATTATTATGTCGCACCCTTCTTCAATCCCAGGCAAAAGTTTTTCTATTTCCTCAATTGGTGTAGCCTGGTCCATATCCGTAAATAAAATATAGTCACCACGAGCCTCTAAAACGCCAGTTGTCACTGCCGCGGCTTTTCCCATATGTGAATTTTCAATCAACCTGAATTTTTTATTTTCACTCGTAAAAACTTTGACATATTCGCGGCTTCCATCATTAGACCCATCGTCAACAATTAAAACCTCGTAATTGTATTTTTTGTGGTTTAAGTAACGCTCTACTTTATTAAGGATCCCTTTTCTCAAATTACCCATTTCATTATAAGAAGGAATTACAACGGAAAGAAAAAAAGGCTTCACGAGTCTATTATATCAGAGCGGAAGGCGCGACCCAAATAAATTTTTTGTAATAAATAGGGATGAAATCCTGCATCCATAACAGTGAAAAATTGTATAATACTCTCGTGAATAAACAATTGGTTAAGCCAAATGACCCAATTCTTTTAAAAATCGCAGAGCTAATCCCTTATGATGGAATTAAAACGCTGGAAACAAAAGAATTGATAGAACAAATGCTGACAGCTTCCTACGGCAGGAGAAAAAATAGAAATAAACCTACAGTGGTTGGACTAGCCGCTCCACAAATAGGCATCTCTAAGCGAATAATAGCAGTAGATATTGGGGCAGATGGCAAAGGTGATCTTTCGAAGTTGAAAATTTATATTAACCCGGAAATTATCTGGAAGTCAGAAAAAAAAGAAGAATGGTATGAGGGGTGCTGGTCAACTGACCGAGTTTGTGGAATTGTCAAAAGACCCAAGTCAGTCAAAATAAGGGCGTTCGACGTTAAGGGCAAAAAGCTTGAAAAAAAATATACGGGTTATGTTGCCAGGATATTTCAACACGAAATTGACCATTTGAATGGCGTGGAATTCGTCAGCCATATTTCTGATGATAACAAACTTCATTGGGTGGAAGAAGTTGAATTTCCGGAATATAGAAATAACGGGGCTTGGCGAAATTGGCCCAATAAATACCCCAGAGAAAAGTGGGAAAAGATAAAAAGAATTAAGCCAAGCATATGAACCAAATGCTTTAATCCTCCAAACAAAAATATACTAAATACTTGCTGCTTTATACTTAATATTTCTTTGACTACCATTAGGAATTAGAATCGGATATAATATTTTTATGTCTGATGGTTCAGCAGAATTTACTGAAAGTGATGTCAAAGAATATCCAGATTTGGGATTGATAAATGTTAATCCTGCTCTTAATAATGAGCAAATGGCGAAAGCAGTATTTGACGCAACATTATAAACCCACCCTAAAGCTGTGATTTTAGAAGCATACGGAACAGGAACTACACCAGAAGTGCTGTCTCCTTTCATAAAAGAAGTTGTAGATAAAGGAGTTCCAGTTTTTTTGGTATCTTCAAACTACGGTGATGAAAAAGGAATAACAAAATTGGCATACCAAGCCAACATGGGAGCAGTCGGGGCAGGAGCAACTCCTCTGCGTGATGTTAACATTAGGCATCTCCCAACAATTATGGGAACTATCCAAGGAGAAATTAATAGTGGAAAAGTGGGTACTGAATTAAACCAAGCAGTAATAGGAAAATTTGGAACTCCGCCAATCCCCCAAACCACCTCAAAATAAACCTAGTTAGCTGTGACCCAACGTGTGACAGCACGTTTACCCTGCAATTTATTGAAGGGTTTTGTTTACACCGATGGCGAAGACCAATCGTGGAATTGCACACTTGCTTGATTTAGCTTTTTAAAGTTAATATAATCCCACTAACCATGGCTCCAGAATATAATAAGGTCTTTATTCCGCCAGAAAACGCAGAACAGTTTGAAAAAATTGTTAAAGAATTTGGTGGAAACTATGATAGTAAAAAAGCCGCCCGGGATGAGACACAAGTTCAACAAGTCTGGGATCAGCAAGCTACAGAGGCACGAGCATTAGTAGAAAGATTTACAAATTTACCAGATGATCCCAATGTAGTAACAGGAATTGATCTAGGAGTTACAACTCTTATCCATGATGTTTTCCATGAATATGCAACAACTCATCCATTTTACCAGGAAACTAAAATTAAGGGGGATATAAACTGGAATGAAGTTAAAGACGCGCTTGGTGATATATTTAAACAAAGCTTGCCAGATGAAGTACCAGACAATGTTTATTTGGCGCGTGAAGGAACTGCGCTTTCACAAGGAGCTATGGGGGAAAACAGGCTTCTTCCGAGACAAATATTGTTTATATTGGATTCGTATGGATTACATGATGGAATTGGAAAAAGAACAACAGAAGTAGGAAGAAAATACAATGTTAGAAGAAATATAGTTAGTCAAAATTTAGCTTCTGGAGCACAACATCTATTACATAATGAAAGATTACGGAATCTAGTGTATGAGCCACATTTAATTATCTAATGAGACCGAATTAGAATCAGTGTATAATTTTTATGTGAACGAGAATGGTGAGATGCCGATAAAAGAAGCTGGACAGCAAAGTTTTAAAGACGAGCTTGTTGAAAAAATAGGATTTGTCCCCATAACGACCCCAGAAGACATAAGACTTGTAAGAGGTACAAATAATGATGAGTCTGAAGACGTAATGAAGTATGGGTGGGGTGTAAATCGAGGGACTGTTTTCCAAGGAAATGCAGAATATCTTTCAGCAGATGTAGACGAGGCAGCTGAAAAAATTGCTAATTTACATAGAGGGGCGAGAACAGGATTAATCTTTGCGATACCAAATATTTATGCTGAATGGGGAGCCTTAAAGAATGCCAGAGAAATTGATGCTGAAATAAGACCTGAGCTTCCATTTGCTGAAGCTGATCCTACCGGTTCTCGCGTACGGATAGGGGAATCAACTGCTGATTATGTGATCCCACCTGAATATATTGAGGGATATTATGACAAAGATGAGAGGGTATGGCATCCAAATCCTTTGTTTTGGACTAATGTAGTTAAGAAAACCGCCGCAGACGAAGGGTGGACAGATGAGCAATTTCAGACAAGGGTTAGTGATATGCGAGCAGAAAAAAAACAAAAAGGACTTGCAAAACTAAACGAGGAGAATAATAGAACAATTGACCTCAATCGCAAGGCACTGAAGGATTTCCAGACTTAATAATTTAGCTCCAAGTGACCCAGATGCTCGACGAGCAATTTTAATGAAGATTTTCTTTGTCCACTCAAATCTACTGACTAATCGTAGATGGTGAGCGAACGTAGTGAGTCGAATCCACTACCATTAGGAATTAGAACCTTCAATCAATTCCTCATCTTCCTTTACGGAAAATAGAAGTTAATTTCTTTACTGAGCGATATATTGATCTACAACACTTTTTGCTTCAACTTGGGTTATAAAGCCTTGCACATACATACCAATCATGCCATAAACTTCTAGCGCAGGCGTTATATTTGAACCAGGTCGATCTTTTCTAATTTCTCTCCAACGATCCAGGATATTTTCGGCTCCATTTCCAATGTATTCACTAACAAATGTATCTTCATTTATACCCGCTGCTACGTTTAGTCGTCTCAATAATTGTACTCCACCCAAATAACGAGGTTCGCTTATTTCTTCACTGGCTCCAGTTGTAAGATGTAACCCCGTCAGTTCTGTAGCGGCTTCGTTTCCACCATTAAGGAAAAAATCTTCGCCGTTTTTTAATTTTCCTCGAAGCTTAAAGCCATGCATAGAACTAATAGCAATTTCCTCACCTCGTACCCGTAATACAACTTGAGGAATTGAAGTTTCTGTTTCTGAGGC
Organism: uncultured Gammaproteobacteria bacterium; assembly: GCA_964651815.1. GTDB lineage: Bacteria > Patescibacteriota > Microgenomatia > Levybacterales > GWA1-39-11 > GWA1-39-11. The sequence goes on from CAZYWG010000005.1 coordinate 101,946, forward strand.
ATTGACATGACTGAAAGCATGGTAAAACATATTTTCATAAACCTTTGCTTCCAAGTCAGCTCCCAATCTTTCGCTCAAACCGGGATATTTTGAGCGGTACATCGAGACAACAGCCTGCATACTGTAAGTATTTACTAGAACATCGGGTGTGCCATTAAGTTGTAACTCTGATTGCCTAAGTTTAACGTCTGCAATATCTCTGGGATCAATTTTATTAGCCTTAATCGCTTCATTTACAAAATTATCTCCGTCCAAAATCCTTACACTTTCCGCTATCTTATCTGAGCTAAACCTACATTGTACTTCTGAACAGTAATTTTGTGCAATTGCAAACGCCTGCTCATGAACAGGGTCTAATCCGTTGGGATATGGCTTGTGTGCAAAGCCGTGTTCTAGAATATATTTAATTCTTTCTGAAGCAGACCGTGCTCTCCAAGTATCCACGGACTCTTCGCTTGAATCTTCGCCAGTTAATAAATTGTCAGATCCGTATTTTCCTAAAGCTCCGAGAACAGCCGCCGAACCAGCTAACAATGGAAGTTTCACGAATACGAGCTGGTTGAAATGTCTTCTTGTGATTTGTCTGGCGTTAGCAAGATCTTTTTCTTGACGCTTTGAACGATGAGGTTTAC
>CAZYWG010000006.1:0-93518 GCA_964651815.1 uncultured Gammaproteobacteria bacterium
TTGATGAGTTCCAAAACTTTGCAACTCCTGACTTTGGACAAATTTTGTCAGAAGCCCGAAAATACAGACTTAATTTAATTGTAGCAAACCAGTTTATTGGGCAAATTGAGGAAGACGTTAAAAATGCAATTTTTGGAAATGCGGGAACTATTGTAGGATTCCGCGTAGGAGTATCTGATGCCAATTACTTGCAACACGAATTCCAACCGGTTTTCAACGAAGCCGATTTGATTAACATAGAAGTTTATCATGCATACATTAAAACTCTTATCGGAAACGAGCCAACTCCGCCTTTCTCACTTGATCTAACAAAAGATATTGATGCTGAGAAAAAACTTGAAAATCCAAGAGTCGCAGAACTTGTAAAAGAACTCTCGCGTCTAAAATATGGCAAACCAAAAGAATTGGTTGAAGCGGAAATTGCCAAACGCTCACGTCTCTTTGAAGTTTTGGGCGATATCCAAACAAGTATAGATAATAAAAATGAGACCGGCATTGGCCCCGGCGGCTCAATATAATAAATACTCACATCGATTCCGCTTCACCTAAAGCTTCAATCTTGGTATAATAATACTCTGCCGAACAGGTTTTTGGGGTTTACCCTGAAAACTTTGTTTTCAGGGCGTGTAGCTCAGCGGTAGAGCAGATGTCTTATACACATCTGGCCAGAGGTTCGAATCCTCTCGCGCCCACTGAAAAATCTTTGATTTTTCAGTGCATCGGGAATGAAATTCCTGAGCAACCACAAGTCTATCTCGATCTTATATTAATCCGTATTTGTTATAATATATCTTGTCCCATGAAACGAGTTTTGTTTTTACTTTTTCTTATTGGCTTTCTAATTGTATCTATTGTGAGACTCGATTCTGTAATGGCTGATGACAATCAGTGTCAAACTACAAATGACCCGACTGTTCTTGGAAAATGTGTTGATGATTTATCCTCTCAACTTAACTCCTCAGTCAAAGCAACTGCCCCTCTTGAAGACCAAGTTAAAAATTTACAAACTCAACTCACGGGAATCGTCAACAGAGTAACAGCTATTGAGCAGGATTTAGTTGCAAAGAAAAAAATAATTGATGCTGGTTATAAAGATTTGGCACGCGATAAAGATATTTTTGATAAAACCGTGAGAAATTATTACATAAAAAGCTACGTATTCTCGCCCCTATTAGTTTTTTTATCGAGCGCAGACGCTGCTTCGGCGACCCGTCTTCTCGTCTACCAACAAAAAGGGACAGACGCTGACAAAAATACAATTACAAATATTGCTTTGAAAATAACGGATCTTGAGACACAACAAAAAGCGCTCCAGAGTGAAGAAGATGCGCTTGCTGCAGTTAAAGTAAAAATTGAACCTGAAAAAGTTCAACTTGATAAAGTTATCGCAGGCGCAAAAGCATATCAAGCTACTCTGACACATCAAATTGCTGATCTTTCCGCCAAGCAACAACAAATTTTATCTCAACGTCTTGCTTCACTTAATATCCCACTGTCAGCTTATGCTGGAATTGGGGGAGGGTGCTCTTCTGATTTAACAAATGGAAAAAGTCCAGGATTCTCTCCAAGAATTGGATTTTTTACGTATGGAGTTCCAAACAGGGTTGGTTTAAATCAATATGGCGCAAAAGGGCGAGCCGACGCCGGACAAAACTACACGCAGATTTTGAACGCATATTACAACGCTGATATTTCAACCGGACAATCAACTTCAACTAATATTCATGTCACGGGGTCAAACGAATACGGTCAGAGTTTTGACACAAACTGGAGCATTGAAGATTATGTAAAACACGTTTATGAAATGCCAACAACCTGGAATGCAGAAGCATTAAAGTCCCAAGCAATTGCCGCGCGTTCTTACGCACTTGCTTACACAAATAATGGCGCTGGGTCAATCTGTCCTTCTCAATCATGTCAGGTAGTAAAACAAGAACTTAACAGCCAAGCTTGGGTTGACGCTGTTAATGCTACCTCAGGAATTGTCTTAATGTCCGGAGGACAACCAATCAAAGCATGGTTTTCATCAACTCACGGCGGGTATGTCCATTCATCTGGAGATATTGGCTGGTCGGCAACGTCTTACACAAAAACTGCTCAAGACACAACATCAAACGTTTCAAGTTTTTCAGATTTACAAAACAATGCATATGACAAGTCCTCCCCCTGGTTTTATTGTGATTGGGGTTCACGCAGTAGCTATGGCGGTACGGCATGGCTGCAGCCTTCAGAAGTTGCCGATATTGCAAATGTAATACTTTTGGCAAAAGCCGATTCATCAACTGGTAACCATTTATACCAACCGGATAAACCAAATCCGGAAGGAACAGATACGTGGGATCCTGACCGAGTTAGACAAGAACTTAAAAACCACGGCATCACAGGATACACTAGTGTTTCTGATGTTTCGGTTTCAGTTGATTTTGGAGGCGGAAAAACAACAAGCGTATCTGTCACAGGCGATGGCACTTCGCAAAGTTTTGACGCCGGTGAATTTAAAAACTGGTTTAATTTAAGAGCTCCTGCAAGTATTCAAATTGTAGGGCCATTATTTAATGTTGAGAAGCAGTAAATTGGTCATCAAAATTGTAATCACCAAGCATTATATATATAATTGAGCCGGTATGGACAATACAAACGGTTCAAACTCAAATCTAGAGGGCGAGTTTGTGATAAATAAAAACACTCTAGAAATGCCGCCAGATGTACCTCTTAAAAACAGCACTCCGCAAAATAATTCGGCCGGCTCAACCCCCCAAAAATCAACCGCGCATTTTTTCTCAAACCTTTGTGTTTGGCCGGGCAACGTAACTTTTGAAAACCAAGAACAAGATGAAGAGATAGTACTTTTAGTAAGACGCGACTTAATAACTAACGTTCCATGGATAATTGCTGCATTAATTCTAATTTTTATCCCTGTATTAATTTCTACGTTCTCATTTGTTTTTTCTCCCTTTTTTAACCCCACTGCACAAATAATAACAATAGCGTTGCTTTTTTATTATTTAATTGTTTTTGGATTTATTTTGGTACAATTTATGCTTTGGTACTTTAATGTAGGGCTTGTTACAACAAAAAGAATTATAGATTTTAATGTGTCTGGCGTTTTATTTAAAGAAGTTAGCGAAACAAAACTCAATATTGTTGAAGACGTTTCATATAGTCAAGTCGGCTCAATTAGAAGCTTGTTTAACTATGGCGATGTGCTCATCCAAACAGCCGCAACAATTGAAAATTTTTCATTTGAACGAGTACCGGATCCCGCAAGAATAGTTAAAATAATAGCCGACATGATTGGAGGGCCAAGATAAATGGAATTATTAGGTGTTTTAGTAAATCTTTTCTCGGATCAAAACTTTCTGTTTAGAATTATTCTTATTGTTTTAATTGTGATTTATGGTTTTTTCACGCTTATTGTGGCCGTACAAATTTCAAATCTAAATAGGACACTTAACCAGATTGGTTTTTCAGGATTTCTTAATCTACTCGCACAAATTCACGTCCTTGGCGCACTTGCGCTTTTGATCTTTTCAGTGTTATTCTTATAGTGTGGATAAGAACATACTGCTCTCAAAAATAGTCGCCACCCCCACAGACACCACATGGGCTCAAGCTTACTCAACGCTTAACCTATATATTGTGCTTAGTATGAAGGCGGAAGAAGCCGCGTCTGGTTCAATTGTCACTTCCGGGAAAGAATTATTTGAAAGAATTCAGCGAGAATATTTCTCGCTTGATGAAAAAACTCTTGCAAATATTAAAAAAAGCATAGAAGCGGCTATTGATCAAATTGAAGATAAAAAATCAATTTCTATTGTATTGACAACAATTCATAACGGTGTCCTTTACATTATCATAGTTGGAGGAGGCGCCGTAATTTTAAGGCGTGGCGGAAAAGTGGGCCCCATTGCAGAAGGAGAGGCCGCAGAAATTTCGGCTTTTTCGGGAGTAATAAAGCCTGATGACGTTATAATTCTTGAGACGGAAGGTTTTTCAGAAAAAGTACCTCTAACAAAACTCCAAACAAGCCTTGATAGTTCTGAAGTTTCGGAAATTTCTGAAAATCTTGCACCACTCATTCTTGAAAATTCGGCAGGGACTGAAGCTGCCATAATTTTGCAATATAAAAGCCTTGCCGCAGGCAGTGCAACTGCACCTGTTGAGGAGTTACAGCAAGAAGAAGGGGAGGAAACAGAAAGTCACGAACCTGAAACTAAAACTGAACCCGAAAAGGAAACATCCGATGAAGAACCGGATATTTTTGACACAAAACCAACGTCCTCCATGAAGCTTCCATCAATTTCACTTCCAAGACTTCCCAGCTTTGGGACAAAAAAAATGATAATTCTCGTAATAATTGTACTTATAATTGTCTTTGCAGGGAGCGTTTATATTGAAAAGACCAGGCAAGAAAGCGCAAAACGAGAGGCTCAATTATCACAAGTTTTATCTCCTGAACAAAAAAAGTTTGATGAGGCAACTGCTTTAATTTCTCTAAACCGAGGCCTCGCGCTTGATGAATTCAATACTATTCAGACAGATCTATCAGGAAAGCAGAATGATTTTCCGCAAGGAAGCCCAGAACGCAAGAAACTTGAAGAATTTATTGGAAAAGTGCAAGAAAAAATAGGTGAACTTGGAGCAGGCAGTACCCTTTCAAACCAAAAAATGATTTATGATAAAGGTGCTGACCTTGTACTTTTTAAAGGTGGCACGCTTTCTGTTGTAAAAGCAGACAGTGGGGAATTTAATATTTTGTCGAGTGAAGGTGCATCTCAAAAAAATGCTCAAACAAAAAATAGTAATGCCCGCGCAATTGGTTCAGATGACACAACAATTTATATAATAGGTGATTCAGGTATCACTCAGACCGGGAAAAAAACAGGCAAAACAACAAGTGCTGTAAAGGATGTTTCAAATACTATCGCTTTAGATACGTTCGGTTCAAATCTATACGGTCTTAATTCCAAAACCAAAACTATAGATAAATATCCGGGAGACCAAGGGCCTCGAGCCGACTATTTTAAAGGGAGTGTCACTTTGAATAAACCTTCTTCAATGTCTATTGATGGATCTGTTTGGATTATCGATGGCGGAAAAGTGAGAAAATTCACAAAAGGTGCTGAAGATACTTTTACAGTTTCTGGCATAACAAAAAATATTTCGCCTGATGCTCAAATTGTAACAAACGCGGATGACTCAAATATTTATATTCTTGATAAGTCGTCAGCTAGAATTATCTCAATTTCTAAATCTGATGGGTCAGTTAAGAATCAATACGTTTCAAAGGACCTTGCAGGTGCATCATCCTTTGCAGTCGATGAAGGCGGCAAAAAAATATTTGTAGTCATCTCTGGAAAACTCTATTCCTTCGATTTATAGATTAAAACTAAAGTCCACAATTTGTAGTAATCCGTAGTCAGTAGACTATTAGCTTCCTCAACTTGTTATAATATATTCATGAAAATAACAAATCGTTATGCTAAAACTTACAAAATTGAGGAAAAACTTGAGGCCGGTATTGCATTACTCGGGAGTGAAGTCAAAGCCCTGCGTGAAGGACACGGGGACATTTCTAGTGCATATGTAAGGATTGCTGGAAGCGAAGCATATCTAGTTAATGGGAAAATTTTTCCTTATAAATTCTCTCGCATTGAAGGGTATCAGGAAGACCGCTCCCGTAAACTTTTGCTGCATAAAAAAGAAATTCTTGCATTGAAAAATAAAATGGACCAGGGAAAATATACAATTGTCCCACTCGCGCTTTACTTAAAAGATGACAATTTTAAAGTCGAGATAGCGCTCGCTCTAGCCAAAAATAAGCGCGAGAAAAACCGCGACAAAAGAAAAGATGCATTAGACCGCGAAACCGACCGAGAGTTGAAAAATATCCTCTAGTTTGATATAATAGCCTCATTGGGGATGCATTGCATCGACAAGATTGCTCATTAACAACTGCAAGCCGATAATGATACTAATCGTAAAAACGTATCAAATATAAATGCTGAAAATCTTTTCAGCGGTCAAAGTTTTGCACTTGCTCCTCAAAGAGCAATGTACATTAACTAAGACCTGTTCATACTAAAATTTTTCCAAACGATTAGGTATGGGCAAAAACAAAGTTTGGATAAGGTAAAGTTGCCGGTTACAGCTTTATTCTAAAACTTAAACCTTGGGAATGTCTTTCCTGTTAATTGGATCAGGACATAACGACAATTAAAAATTAACTAAGCTTGTAGATGTTTTTATTTTGTAATTTTGGACGGGAGTTCATAACTCCCCATCTCCACAAAAATGGATTCAGTCAATATAGTTTCTATATCTACGAAACTTATTCCTGCAACAATTTCGGGAACAAATTCGATTTCCTCTACGGGACAACATTTTATAACTTTATCTCAGGTTAAAATATTATCTGAAATATTTCAGTCTATAGGAGTTGGCGTGGGTGCATTTCTTGGAGGACTAGGAGGATTGCTTGTTTTCAACGATTTCGTTGATAAGACTAAGAAGAAGCGCATATTAAAAACGCTACGAAGAAAGTATCCTCGCGCAAATTTAAATAATAGTTTTCGTTTAACCCATCACCCAAACGCAACTGGTTGGATTTTTTTGTTAGATAACCATACAATGAAACGTCATTGGATACGCGATACAGAAACTCTACGCGACCTCGGATTCTCAGGTGGTGATGCTATAAATGTCACGTTAACTGAATTCGATAAATATAGCGAGGACGAAGAAATTTTCACTGGATAAAAATTCAGGACAATTATTGAGACTACAAATTCACCTGGCCTTCGTTGAATGAGCCGGCTTCTATATATTCTCTCTGTAATTTATCCACGCGGTTTCTGGTTGCATATAACCAGGCTCCTATAATTAATGTTACGATTGCCCCAATTCTAATCGCATTTTCAGGCCCCACATGCTCTGAAACCCAGCCTATTTCAAAATTTCCAATAGGGAAGAATCCTACGAATACTGTTATATAAATCGCCATAACACGACCTCTTATCTCATCAGTTACGAGATGTTGTAAAGTTGAATTAATTGTCGGAAAGCATAGCATTACTCCAAGTCCTACAAAAAATAGTGCTACATAAGCCATATACAAATTTGTAATAAATGTAAATGCAATAAGTCCAATAGCTGATAGAGCATTCCCGACGACTATGAAATTCATGGGATCTATTTTTTTTGCGAATGCTGAAAGAATTACCATCGCAAGTACCGATCCGAGTCCTGCTGCGGCAAATAAATATCCCAGTTCTGTTGCGCCAACATGAAAAACACTCTTTGTAATAAGCGGTAGAACCGTCGTATAAGACCAGCCGAAAATTGAAACGACTGCGGTGAATATAAGTAAAGACTTTATTTTGGGATGATTAACAGAATAAGCGAGTCCTTCCTTAAGTGAATTGAAAGGATCTTGAAATGTTGCCTTCTTTTTTTCTATGATTTTCATCATAAACAAAGCTGCAATCACAGCGATATATGAAAAACCGTTTAGGAGGAATGCGCCCCCAACTCCAAAAAGACCTATCAATATACCGGCAACACTTGGACCTATTACACGAGACGCATTAAAAGTGCCGGAGTTGAGTGCAATAGCTGACGTAAGATCTTCTTTCTTCTCAACCATTTCGACAGTAAAAGCTTGACGTGCCGGAAAATCTAGAGCCGTAACTATTCCAAGAAGAAAGGCAAGTAGTCCAATTTCAAAAAGATTAATAATATGGAATATCGTCATAAGGCCATAAATTAATGCGAGCACCATCGAGGCGAATTGAGTCAAAATCAAAATTTTTCTTTTTGAGAAGTGATCAACAATAACTCCGCCGAATGCCGAGAAAAAAAGAGTTGGGATTGTTGCAAGTGCGGCGATCAAACCGATAATAAAGGGTGATTTTGTAAAAGTTATAACGAGCCAACCTTCAGCAACCACCTGAAGCCATGTACCAACCAGGGAAAAGGTTTGACCGGCAAAATAAAGTCTGTAATTGCGACCTGCTAGTGCCGGGAACAAACGAAAAAAATTAACCTTTGAACTTTGCATAATGAACCTTACTGACGAGGACCCGAGGAATCTATGACCCTGAGCTATCCTATATACCATTGTATCAAACTTCCCTTGCAAAAGTTACTCCAATACTCCATCTATGCTAGGATCTTGTTTTATAAACGCCATTTGAGTATTATTAGATCATGGATGAAGCGTCGAGTGAACAACTTACTCACAGGGATAAAATCGTTAAGGCTCGGGAAAATATAGCAAAACATAAGGGCGTTGAACCCCCAAAACATACCTTCTCTCAAATAGACAAACCAAATGAAAATCCCGTATCCGGACCACAAGCTTCACAAAATACTGAGACTACGACGGGTAAAAAAACACTAGAACAAGCAATAGAAGAATATAAAAATCAACCAACTAGCCCAGAAGCCGTAACCAATTTTTGGAAATCTTTTATTGAGAGCCAAATCAGAAAATCTGGAGAAAATATTCCTATACCAGAGGTTGCCCCTTGTGATAGAACAGCTGAAGAACTGGCAGAATTACAAGCAGAAGGAAGAAGCATGGTCTACAATCCTAGCCTAGACTATCCACTTTTAGCGAAAGTCTTCCCGCTTATTAAAGATAGTATGCCCGGCCGACATAGCAATAGCGTAGAAGTAAGAGATGTCTATGATGCACCCACCTGGAGCGACATTGAATCAAGCTACACAACACCCAACATAGGTGTTCATCTGCCAGAGGTTGATCAACACTTCAAAGCTCAGGAACTCGAACCGCAAAGACTCAGTACTTATCTATGGGCAACCTCTGCAAGTAAGGAGTTAACTGGACATTATTTTGATGAACAAGATGGTGTCTACGCGCGCCTAAACGGATCCAAAGAGGTTAGAAATATACACGCACCCAAAAGCTACCAACATAAAAGGAATTTCGCTGCTGCTTATCACAATTTTCAAGGTCGCGAATCTATAGTTTTGAAAAACGATGCTGGTATAAAATCCGGAGCAAGATCAGAAGGATTTAAAGGTTAAACTTCCCGGGCAAAGGTAACACCCAGAACCTTTTTAGCGCCTTTTCTTTTTAAAACTTTGGCAGCTTCTTTAAGCGTTGCAAAACTTGTTGCTATGTCATCAATTAGAATAATTGAGCTTGGAACTTTGATGTTTTTTTCAATGTCGAAGGCTCCTTCAATATTCTTTCTTCTAGCTTCTTTATTCAACTTGAATTGTGGTTTTGTATCTTTCACACGCACTAACAGTTTGTTATTTGTAATTAGATTAAAATATTGTGCGACATAAGTCGCCAAAAGTTCTGAATGATTATATCCGCGTTCTCGTAAACGCCTTGCGCTTAACGGGATTGGAATCAAAACAGGCTTGAATTTATCAATAAATGAATAAAAACTCTCATTTTGGGAAAACGCTTCAGTCATTATTTCCCCAATTGTTTTATCAAGTTTTGATATGTGTGGTGCATATTTAAACTTATAAATCAGATTTTTAGTGACCCTGTTATATATAACAGCAGATATAACTCCATCTATGCCATTTGGCGTTATACATCCCGGGTGTGTTAAGCCATTGATTGACGCCCTAAAACACACAGGACATTGAAACGTCTCATTGAACCTGATTTTTGCAAAACAGTCAGGACATAAAAACTCTCCAAGCTTACGGCAAGAAACGCATCTTTTTGGAAATAATAAATCGATAAGTGACATCTATTTATTTTACTTAAAAATGCTTAAGATTTGAAATAAAGTTGTTAAATAGAGTTACTGGACTATGGGTCTAGGGGTTAACACTTGTCCCAAGTTATCCACATTTCTCTCTTTTTACTATAAGTTACCGAAGTGAAACCTGAGCTGTTTGTGCCTGTGTTTCCTTGTATATAAGCACCTCTACCCGTGGCTGATACTCTTGATACTTGTGGTACGCATTTTACCCTACCCGGCACTTTTTATTTGATGTATTTTTCGCGGCTCCAAATTATCTCTTTTTTCTTCTCTTTAAAGTTTACGTAACGCGCGGCGGCTAACAAAAGATCTGATAAACGATTTATATACATCAAAATTCTGTCATCAACCTTCTCTTCCTTTGAATAAGTAACAATTGTCCGCTCCGCCCGTCTTGATACAGTCCGAGCTAGTTGTAAAAGGCTTCCCACCCTACCCCCTTGCGGGAATACAAAGTTGGTCAGAGGCGGCGCTTCACTCATCATAAAGTCAATTTCTCGTTCAAATTTTTTGATCCGCTTATCAAAATGGCCTATCATATCAATCAAATTAGGATTAGCTAAATATGCCCCTATGCAGAATAAATCTGATTGAATTTCAAGCAATAACTGCACCAGGTATTTCTTGTAAGACTTTTTCTCCGCAAGGGCTTCTGCGTACACTACACCGAGCAATGAGTTGAGTTCGTCAATTGTTCCGTATGACTCTACGTTGCATGAATCTTTTGAAACCTGTTTTCCGGTCCCAAGCCGTGTCTTTCCGCGGTCACCTGTTCTTGTATAAATTGCCATTATTTAAAAAGTTTAAGAAGAGCGGGAGATTTCCTTGCGAGTATAACCTTAACCAATTCGTATGAGCCAAAAAATGCTCCTGTATAGAATAGGTCCCCGGCCAAAGTATTTCTAAAGAAAGGAATACCCATAATGTAGCTCGTGGCAAGCCCACTAATATTCCTGTCATACATGCCTCCCGCCCAAACCCCAAAATTAGTAATTAAAAAAAACAAAACTGATGATACTAATGATGCTCCAATTACGTTTCTTGCGTTCTTATGGTTCTTTAACCACATACCTATACCCCCAATTAATACAAAACTTCCCAATACGTATATATTTGACCAACCAAATAATACAGTAGGCGAATAAATGTGATTAAAGCTAGCAAGAGGTCCCGGACCAAATGGATGAAAATATAAAAGTAGATAGTCTGACACTAACATTGTAATAAGCGGCAATATAATTGCGTAACGGCGCTTTAAATATGCTCCTCCAAAAAGCGCGGTTGCCGCAATAGGCGCAAAGTTAGGAGCATGAGGTACAATCCTTAATAAAACTCCTAAAATAATTATATATATTGCTAACATGTTTTAATCTTTATACTAAACAACAGACATTTAATCAAGTCTGACTAGTATTAAAGGCCCAGGAGAACTTCCGGGCCTTTAATTTTAATGTTTAAAACCGTTTAAAAGATTTTTTATGTCTTTCAATAATTGTTTTATCTGATCCTGAATACCTTGCAGTAAAGCTTTCTGCTGTTCTCTTATTGCCTTAATCTGCGCTGCTTTATCCTTGGGCTTGGGAGCCCCGGTCGGCAGCGGACTCACAGTTGGAGTCGGTGTTGGAACCGATATAACTGTTGGAGTTGGAGTAATTGTGGGTGTTGCAGTTGGAGTCGGTGTTGGTGTTGCTGTAGGAGTAGGAGTTGGAGTCACCGGTGGTGTAAATACCACTAGCGGCCAACTCTTACCGTTGAGCGCAACTAATACATATGAAGTAGTAAAAGTTTCGCCAGCCGAACCGTCTTGCCATCTGAATGAACCATTTTCATCTTGTTTCCCTTGCATAAATGCCTTAGCCTTTGTATCAGGGTCGCCTGTTACGCCAGCTGCGTGAAATGCCATATCTGCCCATGACGTTGTTGATGTATTGGAGGTATCACCCGGATTTGATCCAAATCCTCCATCACTATTTTGAGCACCCGTAACGTAATTTTTGGCATTAGTAATTGCTGTTCCCAAAGTGCTCGGTGAAAAACCTGCGTTTTGAGCGGCAACCAATGCTTGAAGTGCTGCTGCACTATCATCTACATCAGGTGCGCCCGTTGTTGACCAAGAAAATCCGCCGTTTGCATTTTGGTGTGAAAGTATAAAGCTTAAGGCATCATTTGCTGACGCATTATCACTTTTCTTTCCTGCTGAGATTAATGCAAGCAACCCAAAGAAATCATCATTGATTTGAGTTAATGATCCTATCTGTCCTCCTGTATGTAGCGCCTCGAGACTTGTAACATAATTTACGCCTCCAAAACTATAAGGATTTTTTCCAGTAGAAGTGAGCGCTAATATTTGCCTCTCCCATTCAGTTGCCGATGCGCCACTCGCGGGCGGGTTGGTCATCAAGTAATTTGTCAAAGATACCCCTCCTTTCGAAACGGTATCAATATTTATATTTGACGCGGCAAAGGACATTGCAGCCCAACCTGATACGCCAGAGAATCCTTGTATCTGTCCATTTACGCCCTGCTCGGACTTCAAATATGTTATGCCGTCATTTATTGCACGAACGTTTAGATCTGCATTAGGATTATTAAAATGGAAGAAAAGGGAATCATTGTTCGCTACAACTTGACTTGAAATTCCTGCAGTTGCTCCCGTTCCATTTACGTCATAAAGCCAGTAAGTTGAAAAGTCGGCAGCTCCCTGATCCTCGGCAATTCCTTGTATGAAGAGTCCCAGTGATCCTCCAAAATCGTGGGCTTTATAAGAAAATCCACCTGCTTTTGATGCTGCGTCAAGCGCACAAATTGCTAAATGTTGAGTGTATACATGAACAACATTTGCGTCATCTGTAACACTACAACCATCAAATGATACGTCTCCAAACCAAATGGTTCTTGTTGTACCAACTATCCTAATGTGTGCTGTAACGGATGCGGCAAAAGCGGGTGTTACAAGCAAAAAATTACTTGCAACAAATATCGTTCCTATGAGTATAATAAGTGTTCTTTTTAAGTTATTTATCATATATTATTCACCTCCTATCGCTAACCAAATTTCCATACAATTGTATCATTTGGTTGCGGATGAGAAAGCGAACACCCAAGTGGAGATGCTCCATTCAAAGTAAACGTCCAGTTGTTTGAAAACCCATTAATTTCTGTTACGTATCTGCTGTGAAGACTTGGCATGTATGAATCGTCAAAGGCGACTGACTTTATTTTTCCTTCATCTTTCGCTTCCTGCAAAACCGCACAAACGTCTGCTCCACTATTTAATTTAACTTGAAAGTTTGAGGAACCGTCGGGAGAATTCACCGTCATATTTACCGAGTCTTGTTGAGCAGGAGACATAGTAGGTGTAGAAGAAGGTGTGACAGATGTCTGTGGTGCGCTTGTTGGAGTAGGTGTTGGGGACGAAGTGTTATTTGATGAACTATTATTGGAATTTGTTGTAGACGACGAAGCAGTAGTTGAAGAGTTACTACTTGAGGTGCCGGAATTATTTTTGGTTGAAACGTAAATTGTCGGAGTTGGTGTTAAATATTTTACTGGCGCGATTATTACGGAATCATTTGACACAACAGTTGTTGGCGTGGGTGTTAAATTTGCAGTAAGGGCTACCTGGTCGCTTACTCCTTTAACACTTTTTGAGACTACCGGTGCTTTAAACGTAGAAACTATTACCAAAGTTGACGCTAATAGAACTATCAGTGGAATAAGAAAAAAGCGCGCGACAAGTGACTTTTTGAGGACGCTTTTAATTGATTGTAGTTTATTAAAATGTATCTGCATGTGATGGTTGCTCGCCACAAAAAAACCTCTCGTTTTCTCCGAGAGGTCCATAAAAAAACCTGCTCGGGTGACCTCGTTTAGAGGCCATATATTTACATAGTTTTCTGACTATAACAGTTGCGGCACAGCCACCGATTTTCACGGTGATTACCTATGTAAACTAAAGTTTGTCTATACTAATTCAAGTCGCTACTTTTTGTCAAGATATCAAAATATATTTAGCATTCCGAATATCCACAGGAGTAGCATTTTTTGCAGCCTTCTTCGTGTGCCAGGGTGGCACTTCCACATGATGGACAAAGATCAAACGCGTTATGGGTTGAGGGTTCTGAAAAACTCAACTGCTCAATAACCGTTGAGTTTTGTCCCGGAGTTGTCACTTGTGTTGCAACGCTTACTTGAATATTGGGAAGCGATGTACTATTTGAAACACCGTTTCCATTCTGCAAAACATTACCGTTTGAATGGCCATTAGAACTCATATTCTGTATTAAATTTGGCGTAGAGGCACTACTTGAACCGTTCAAAGCACCGCCATTAGCACCTGAGTTTTGAGCATTAACGTTGTTCATAATTTCAGTTTTCTTTTGTATATCCTTGACAACTCCATTCACAGAAAATCCAAATTGTTCTGCTAAAACCTTGGCAACTGCGTCTGGGACAGAACGAATACGGTTTTCCCCAAATCCAACAGTTCTGACTCCACCAATCCCTGCAAGTTGCGCAACAATCTGTCTTACTCGCTCGCGAGACCCAACAGGACTTTGGATGCGAAGCAAAAGAGAGATCATGCGCCCCAATGCGTCAGTCATTGCTGCAACATCAGACCCTGATTTTCCAATTGTTATAAATGCCTCAAAAGGATTGCCCCCTTCATCATTATTAAGAGTTATAAATGCGTCCCCAAGTGGTGTTTGAGTTTTGTAGGTTAGCCCGTACATGACAGGCGGCCTTTTTGAAATTGCGGGAGATTTTACAATAGGCGCGACCACTTCATCCTTTTTCTTATCATCTACCCGCTCTAATACTCCCACACGGCTACCCTCTCTCATGTAGGCAATCCCTTTACAACCAAGCTTATAAGCCATTGTGTAAAGTCTCTTTACATCCTCAACCGAGTGCGTCTTTGGGGCATTAACTGTTTTTGAAATTGAAGCGTCTACATATTTTTGGATTATGGCTTGCACCTGGACGTGGTCTTCTGGGGAGAGATCATTTGCGGAGACAAAATAATCGGGTTTTTTAATTTTGCCGGCCTTCAAATCTTCTCCGTGTTTTTCATACCATTTCTCATAAAGATGGTGCCTCACAACATGTTCTCCAATCCTGTCTCGGCGGATAAATTCATATTCATAAACCGGCTCAATCCCGGAAGTTGTATTGACCAAAAGCGAGGTTGATCCGGTTGGCGCTTGCATGAGAAGTATTGAATTTCTGATTCCTTTTTTCTTAATTCCTTCCTGAATCTCTTCTGGCAACTGTTTTATAAATTTTCCCTGTGGGTAAAGTGTTTTGTCAAATTTCCCAAAAGATCCTTTTTCCTCCCCTATTTCAACGGACGCGGCATACGCTTCATCCCTGATTAATTTATAAACTTTCTCAATAAATTTGAGCGACTCGGCAGATCCATACCTCATATGGAGTTTAATTAAAGTGTCACCAAGACCCATTGTTCCAAGGCCAATTCGGCGCTCGCCTTCATACTGAGTCTTACGAATTCCTTCAAAAACATAAGGATCCATTTCAATTACATTGTCTTGAAATCTAACAGCCGCACGAGTTACTCTTTTTAATTCTTTGAAATCAAATGTGCCTTTTCTGTCAATATTGTTGCCGTAAACCAGTGCTGATAAATTAATTGACCCAAGATTACAAACACCCCAAGGTGGAAGACCCTCTTCCCCACACGGATTAACACAATTAATTCTGTTCCAATACCAATTGTTATGAAGCTTGTTGTAGCGCTCCATAAAAACAACCCCGGGTTCAGCGCTCTTCCAAGCAGCTTCGGCAACTAAATCCCAAAGCTTTCTTGCTTTGATAGTTTTGTGAATTACTACTTTTTTGCCAAGAGCCTTCCATGCATAAATGTCCCCATCCCAAAGAGTGTCGTATTCTGGATCTTTGCGGTCAGGGAAAACAAGATCCCAGTCGCCGTCTTTTTCAACTGCTTCCATGAAAGAATCGGAAAAACAAACTGAAAGGTTTGCACCGTTAATGCGTGTTAGATCTTGCTTAACAGTTATAAATTCCTCAACATCGGGATGCCAATCCCAAAGCATAAGCATTAAAGCGCCGCGGCGCGATCCACCTTGCTGAATAATATCCTTTGTTGCAACTGAAAATAACTCCGCCCAATTACAAGGGCCTGAGGAGAATCCATTTACTTTTTCGACGCGGAAACCGCGAGGACGCAAAGAAGACAAATTAATTCCTACTCCGCCACCTCTCGCCATAATCTCAACCATTTGTTTGAGCGTGTCAAGTATTCCGCCTCGTGAATCTTTTGGTGAAGGAATTACAAAACAATTATAGTAAGTTATTTCAAAACCAGTGCCCGCCCCGGCAAGAATTCGGCCGCCTGGGACATATTTAAAGTCATCCATAGCGTATGAGAATTCTTTTTCCCACTTTTTCTGATCCTCTTTTTTCTCAATTGCGGCAACTGCGCGCGCTACACGGTGGATCATGCGATCCGGGGTTTTTTCAATAGGAGTACCTTTCTTATCTTTTAAAGAATATCTGTCCAAAAATACTTTTTCTGAGAGTCCTGTAAGTTTCATATTTTATTTTTACAATTATTTTATTAATCTTTTTAATTCTTTTTCAAAATCTTCTACATCTACAAATCTTTTGAAAACGCTCGCAAATCTAATATATGCAATTTTGTCTAACTTTTTAAGTTTGGCTGCTACCAGTTGTCCAATTTTTTTTGCTTCTGTCTCAACAGTGTCTCCTGAAATTAATTCCCGCTCTATCTCGTCCACTATGTTATTAATTGCCTCAATTGATACCGTTGTTTTTTCGCAAGCCCTCATTATCCCCGTCCGTAGTTTCTCCCTGTCAAATTGCTCTCTTTTTCCGTCTTTTTTTTGTACTATTAATGTTACGTTTTCTATTCTTTCGTAGGTTGTATAGCGTTTTCCGCAAGACAGACAGTTTCTTCTCCGACGAATATTTGTTCCGTCTTCAGAAACCCTTGTCTCTACAACCTCCGAATCTGTACTTTTACAATATGGGCACTGCATAATTTGTTAAAATTGGACTTTTAAATGTGCCATTTTGTCTAAACTCTGACTTTTGAACTTGTTTAGACACACACCGTATTTAGTGTTAAATAAATAGTAAAACACTAAATCCACCCCGTCAACTATCAATTATTATATCAGACTATAGCAACCCTTTTTTTAGCTTCAGAATTACACTGAGAAAAACTTGAGAAAAAAAAATCAATTTTCTTTATGGAATGTGGGTAATAAAACTGATCAAATACTTGAGTTGTGCTCTTATTTAGGCAGAAGCTTTTCCACAGTCTTTCTAAAATCCATGAGTCGTCTCTCCTCTTTCAGGAGCTCTGGTAGCAATTTTTTACTCACTTGCTTTTCAATTGGTTGGACAACAAGTCCGTGTTTTTGGATAGATAAATCAAGATTTCGCAAAACGTCATCTGAGTTTTCCCCCTGAGATTTTGCAGAAGCTGCAGCCCCAATTGCCGCATCTAGATAATTATTGCTTTTTGAAAGTGTAGAAAGTGCAAGGTCATCTTTACTTCTATTTACGAGCGTTTGAACTGAAGCAACTCTTTTGTCAGAAGTTAAAAGATCAAATTGTGCTTTTTTAACAGGGTCAGTTATTAAAATGCTGACAAGTTTATCCCTTGCTGCTTTGAAAAAATATAACGGGTTGTCAGGAAGAATCCCAGGATATGGAAGTTCGTAGTTAATGCTTTGAGGGGCACTTGTGGTTGCTATTTGAGCCAAAACGCTCACCGGCGTGACTAGTAAAACAACTAAAACTAACGCAATTACAATACCCTGCCTCATATTGGCATATGATACAGCCGTACAGGCCATGTGTCAAGCACCCTCGAAGCGAGGCTGACCTACATATATATAACAAATGTTTGACATTCTTGGAGTTTTTTTCCATACTTAAAATAACCTGCCCTTATGAAACTCAAGATTTTTGCCGGATTTATATTTTTGATTTTTGGATTTTTCTTATCTATAAACTCTGCTTCCGCTG
This sequence comes from uncultured Gammaproteobacteria bacterium, assembly GCA_964651815.1. GTDB lineage: Bacteria > Patescibacteriota > Microgenomatia > Levybacterales > GWA1-39-11 > GWA1-39-11. The sequence continues at coordinate 17,793 of CAZYWG010000006.1, forward strand.
CGTCTAATTATTCCCTAAATACAAACCCTGATGTTCCTCAAGATTTCCATACTTACACTCAAAGCGTTTTTATAGAAATCGCCGCGGCTGTTTCCTGCCAACTAACGGGTTACGACCCAACCAGTCCAAAAGGGCGGTGCCTTGGAATTGACCCCAAAACTAACAAAATTGGTTTTGTAGAAGGGGGCGGCGGCGCAATAGGAATGATGAGCAGTCTTATTGCAGGTACTTTTAACATTCCTGTTTCTACCCATAACTATGGCGCCTATATGGCTTCCAGCTTTGGGATAGCCAAAAGAACTTATGCTTCAGGCTCCAACTTAATTCCGTCTAATAAACCTACGAATTCAGGCGTGCCTGAAACAAGTCTTGGATACAACGAGCTCTCCCCTACTATTGGACTTTGGCGCGTTTTCAGGAATATAACGTATCTAGTTTTTGTAATTCTTTTTGTAGTGATAGGTCTTGGAATAATGTTTAGGATAAAAATTGATCCGCGTACTGTTATGACAATTCAAAATCAAATCCCAAAAATCATTATTGCAATTGTGTTTGTAACTCTGTCTTATGCTATTGCAGGATTTCTTGTGGACCTCATGTATGTTTCAATTTATCTTATTGTTTCAATATTTTATCAGCAAGGGGTTGACCCAAGCGGAGTTCTTGCGAGTAGTCCATTTGGGGCGGTTGGAGGGTTTGGAGGAGTTACAAGTATCAGCTTGTTTGGAGGACATGGTGGAATTGCAGAGGGAGTTGCAAAATCAATCTCGGGAATTGTTTCGTCAATGTTTGATGGGACGCTCGGGAACGTTGTTGGAGGTGTAGTTGGAGCAATTCTTGGAATGGGTGCAAGTAAAGGTATTGGTGGGTTACTTAAGGAGGGATCAAAATTTGCAGGAATAGGAAGCGGTTGGGGAACAGTAATATCAGGCTTAGTGGGAGCCGGTGTTGGCGCACTTTTTGGAAGTAAAACTATCAGTCTTGCAGCTGGAGTCATTTCATATCTTGTTGTTGTAGTTGCAATTTTTTCGGCGTTAATTCGACTTTGGTTTGCTTTAATCAAGGCTTATATATATGTTTTAATCACGGTAGTATTTGCACCTATGTATATTGCTTACGGGCTTATTCCAGGTAAATCAGGGTTTGGAAATTGGATTAGGAGTATGGTTGCAAACTTAGCGGTATTTCCAGTAACAATCACAATGTTTCTTTTAGGAAGAGCTTTTACCCAAGCCTTTGCTCAGTGTACAGATCCTCTTATTCAATGCACATCTGCCCAAACACCGTTTGCCCCCCCACTCGTTGGTGACTTCACTCAACCGGAGCGTTTTGCGTCAATTATAGGGCTTGGAATTATTCTTCTGACGCCAGAAGTTGTAAATATAGTACGCGACGCACTTAAAGCTCCAGAGTTTAAATATGCAACATCAATTGGAAAATCTGTTGGTGTTGGCGCTGGAGTTGTTACTGCCGGACCAAGACAAGCGTGGTCAGGTTTAATGCGTCAACCAAGATGGGCAGGAGATCCGGGTGGACCGTTATTCACGGCACTTAGTGGAATACAACAAGGTGGAGGAGCTCTATCAAAACTCTTAACTATTGCGGGTTTCCATGGGAGCGGCACGGCAGCCGGTGGACACGGACCTTCCTAATCTTTGATGTTTATCTAGGGCTTTATTTTCCACCTCCGGCTACATCTGTTACTATTTTCCTACTTTCCTTAATGCTTCCCCAAATAGTACTTGCAAAAAATAAGCCAAGTAGATACAAAATAAGATTTATTTTGAGTTTTTTCACGTCTGCGTCTCCCATTTCGTCAATTCTCTCAAGTTCTTCTTCTGAAAAAAACGGAATTCTTTTTATTACCTCTTCTGTGTTTGAATCAAAATGTTTTTCATAATCCCACTCGGATAAAAGCTTGTTTATTGTCTCAACTTCATGGAGTCCCCATTTAATAGCCCCTGGTCTATCTTTCATGTGCCATTTTATCTCTTTAGCAATTAAATATCCCATGACATTTCTCGCGAATGCGCCGTTTTTTACTTCCTCTGCCTGACGCTTGGAATACTCGGGATCGTTCTCGTTTAAATGTCCTCTCTCATACATATTCATCTCAAGAACTTTATCTGAAAACATATGCTTTTTTAACTCTGTCGCACCAAATACAAGTTTCCCATCAACAGTCTCCCAGCTTCTTATTTTATTGTTCCACAAAAGCCCTGCCTGGTCTATAAAATAGCGCATATCATGCCACAAAAAATCCATTACCTCGGCCTGGAATTTGGGGTAATCAATAACCAACTTTCCCCGGTAATCATATTTCAGGTAATTATTAAGATTCATTCCATCCTTATCAATTAAAAAGTCCGTAATCTTCCAGGATTTGTCAACATGGTCGTTATACCACTGTCTTTGCGCATTTCCGTCAAAATCAAATGCCTCTATGTCATCGTCAAGATTAATACTATCTCCCTGTCCACCCTGAATTACCTCAAGAAACATTTTGTCAAACGCGCGTCCTCCTTCTTGTCTTACTTTCAACCCTTGCCACAGATTAAGACTCAGGCGTTTAAGACCAAGAATTGTATCCTCTATTCCTGAGGCGCCCCGGCCCTGTGCTTGACGCTGACGATAATTGCTTGTATTAATTGGCTGACCCCATTTATCGTGGGCTATGGCACGTGTATCATTGTAAACGGCAATTCCGGTCCAGGAACTTTCACGGAATCCCCACATTTCAGCAAACTTAACATCCAACTCGCGCCTTTTATCATATATCTTTTTGCGGGCGGGGTCGTTAAAGTCTCCTTTTTTAATCTGTTCATTCTCTTCTATCTTGTCTAACGCCGCGCGAATAGATTTCCTTACAAGTTCAATTCTATCTTCGGGAAGCCTTATGTTGCTATAAATATTAAAAGCATCATACATTCCATTTGTTGCGTCCTCTCCCGGAGCCTTAACCTTGTCCCATGATTTGTATAATGGATCCTCGCGGGCATTCTGTTTAGGATTATCGCGATCTATATCATCATTTCCAAATCTATACGCCATTGCCTTCAGTGCAAACTGCTCTTTGCTTGCACTTGTTAAAAGAAAATTATCAAAATCACTCCTACTTATATTTATTGCTCTTCTGTAGTAATCTTCCGCTCTTTCGTTTTTAGTTTTTTTGTATTCTGTATATTTATTTAATTCTTCAAAGAAGTTTTCCCTGTCTTCACCATTTCCAAAAATATCAATTTTTGTATCATCAATTTCTTTTTCTGATGGTTCTTTACCAGGGTTTTCTCTCCTCCACTTTTTCTCTTTTACCACCATTGTTTTTTCCTTGAATGCCTGCTCAACTGATGACCTATAAAACGCGTCAAGACCGCTTGTATCCCCTTTTACGGTAAAAACCTTATGAAACATTTCCCTGTCCGGTAAATACATATAGGCCAGAATGCTTCTCTGGTGGGCTTTTCCAACACTTCCTTGAACTTTGTTATCAACAAAATTACTGTAAGCTGTATTATTTTTTTCATCATAAGACTCCAATTGGTCAATACTTGGAAGTCTAAGCATCCTAAGCCATCTATCTTGCGTCCTTGTAAAAATGTTGTAGTGGTTCATTTGCTGCATAGCTTTTTTCTGCTCATCTGGAATTCCTGAAACGAGCCTGTACCTCGAGTCATTGTTGTGATTTTCATTGGCAAGCCAAACTTCCCAAAGCAACTGGTCCTTTAATTCGTTGTATGTTGCATCCGATTCAAAATTTATATCGCCGGCCTCCGTAACTTTTCTTTTTGCAAAATACCTGTCGGTTTTATACATTTCGTCAAAAGTTATGTTTTTATAAACTGTTGGAATGGCGATATCTTGAAAAAGATTAATATCCGTATCCGGACTAAAATCATCATAAAACCAGATTCTGCTTCTTATCCACGCATGAAAGTTCTCGGGATGAAATTTACCCTCTTTATCTACGAGTTGAAATTCACCCCCCGGCTTCCATTCATCACCTGATTGGCTCATGATAATGTCCGAGAGTTCCTCCAGGGAATGTACATATTCTTGCGGATTACCTTTACCTTCAAAAGGCTTAAGACCGGCGTGCAATTTTTTAAACAGTTCCTTTGCTTTATCTTTAATGTCCCAAAGATCTTTACTCTTTGCTAAAGCTTCGTATTCTTTTAACAATTCTCCCGCTTCAGCAATTTTTGCTTTCTCTTCATCCGTTGGCTCTGTTTTCTTAGGTTTCTTAAGTTCTGCTTCTAGAGCTTTTGCAAAACCTGAAAGGTTTTCAACCAATTTTTGTGCATATTCAATTTTATCTGTACCCAAAAGTCGCCGCTCTAATTCTTGAACTACCTCGGCAGATGAGGTTTGTCTTCCTGATTCCTCTTCATTATTATTCTTGAGGTATTCTATAATATCTTCCGGATTGCCTGTGGCATCAATTGGCACTCGGCTTCTACCCCTACTTTCGTTGTCCTCTGTTCTTATAAGTCGCTCTATTCGTTCACGTTCTGCATCAGAAATTCGCTCCTCTCTAGTAGATCTCCTTTCATCTCGCGGCCCAGCATTAAATCTCTCATCATCATCGTCCCCAATGATGATTGGTGGCGTTTCTGTTGTATCCGGCATTCTATTAGTATGCGGCAGGCCGCTTCCATGTGTCAAATATTCGTTCATATGTTGGCAGTTTAATGAATTGACACTTTATAACCTTGATATTTACCTAACGCACGCCTTACAATATTGTTATATCCCTTATGAAAAACGCGGCAAATTCAATGGAACCCAATCATTTTGAGCAACTTTACCCGGCCAAAACACGTTTTGAAGAGATTCAAAAAGTAATAGAAATACTCAAAACTGGTAGGTCTTGCCAGGTAATTGGAATACCAGGAGTTGGAAAAAGCAACGTTTTAAGGCTTCTCCCATATAATAGAAGTGTACGAGAGGCTCATCTGGGTCAGGATGAAGCACGGTATCACTTTGTCTATATGGACTTCTCAGAAGTCCGCGAAAGAAATCTATTTGATATTTTAAAATTCATTCTTATTTCCCTTTCATATTCGCTTGGCGAGCGGAAAATGATAGAAGAGCAAAATATTGTAAATTCGTATCTTAAAGAGGCGTTGGAATTTCAGGATGAATTAATTTTTTTCCAAAGTCTTAAAAAAAGTGTAGATTTTCTTGCAAAAGAGCGCGGATTTTATGTAGTGCTATTATTTGACAGATTTGAAGATTATATTCCAAATATTGATAGCCGTTTTTTCTTAAATCTAAAAGTTCTTCGTAATCGCGTTAAGTATCATTTTCTGTCAGTATTTGCAGTTACGCGTCCCATAGAAGATGTTTTGGAAGCTACAATTTACTCTGAATTCCATGAATTTTTGGTGGGAAATACAATTTTTCTCCCAATAAAAGATGCACCTGGTCTTGAATTTCGTTTTTCATACCTTGAAGAAATTATAGGAAAAAAGGCAAGTGAACAAGAAAAAAAAGAAGTTGAAAAGCTGACAGGCGGTCATGGCAAGCTGGCAAAGCTTTCATATGAGGCAATTCTAGCCGATCCCGGTGAAAAAGATATTGAAAAACTATTACTTTCAAAGCCACAAATAAAAGGGGCGCTTTTTGAGATCTGGAATTATTTGACTCCTGAAGAACAAAACGATTTAAGGGAAGGGTCAGACAATGAATTTCTTTCAAAAATGCATTTACTTGAAAACGGAAAACTCACAATTCCGCTGTTTGCGTCATATATAAAACTTCTCCCGCAAACTGAATCCACTAGTAAATTAAAATATGATGCTGAAAGAAATGAAATACTAAAGGGTTCAGAAACTTTGACTGACAGATTAACACCTTCCGAATTCAGGCTCTTACGTCATCTCATGGTAAACCAAGACCGCGTCTCTGAAAAAGATGAAATTATACAAGCGGTTTGGAGTGATTCAAAAACGCGCGAAGGCGTGACAGATCAAGCACTTGACCAGATTATTTACAGGCTAAGGAAGAAAATTGAAGATGACCCAAATAACCCACACTTTATTCAAACAATAAAAGGGCGCGGGTATAAATTTAACGGTCAGTCTTCTTGACTTGCCTTCCCCCTTATGACTATCATTAAATAAGGTGAGATTTGTAAAAAAGGCTGTTAACTTATTTTTTGTTTGCTTGATTTTCTTTATCCTCCTCGGATTTTTCACAAAACAGACTACGGCGGCTGATCCATGCGCTGATCCAAATATTCCATGCGCAGGCACCCAAACTTCTAATAATTCTGCTCCGGACACATCAAGCGATACGTTTGGTCAGTCTGATGTTACGCCGGATTTTACAACTAATCCTGACGGGAAAAATATATCAGATGGAACTCAACAAGTAAAAGTCACATTCAATAATCTTACAGGGAAAGAAAATGCTATATGCACAGGTAATAACTCATGTTTTGTAGGACTAGGTTCTAGAGATAACTCCGGAACCGTTGGTTTTCCTACGCTTTTTTTTAATGATGATGAACTAATTACAGATTTTCAAGGCATCAAGGTTCAGGACCTCGGCATCACTCTACCAATTTGCGGAAATGATAATGAGGTCCAAATTTGTAAAGATCCCGGTAATCATTATTTTATAGGTGGCCAAATGTATACTTTTAGCATTGGGATTAAAAAAGACAATTTATATTACCCCCAAAAATTTGCATTCTTTTATGTTCCGCGCTCTTTCCCCACACCGCATATTGACCCTACTGACGATTTGACGGTAAAAAGTACAATTAAAGTAACACTTGACCCTCCAAAAGATGATCATGGTAATAGCGCAATAAGAGGCGGTGGTGGGACAGGCGTTTGGCTCCGTAATAATTACAAAATAAGCATGATTGGGGGAGGAGCAATTAGCAAAGGTGGATGCGTTGGATGGTTTAACAAAGGTGACACCAACACAATCGGCGTAACATTTAGCAATCTGACTAGGGGTAGATATACACTTTCTATAAGTGAACAAACAAGCGATTCAGACAGTAATCCTTGGAAGAAAAAAGACAAAGACAGTAGTATAGTACAAGCACAGGACGATCCCAACAATCACGATTGTGAAGGTGGCTTTCCTTATTGGCGTGCAGTATGTGAAGTAACGCCAGACCATCCGGGCGGCAAATGCAGTAAGCCGGTGAGAGACCCAAGCGGACAAGAATATAAAGATTTTCTAAATGACCTTGACGCACTCAACAGTATTGCACCCGGAATGAAATACCCTTGTGGAGGTGGTAAAAACACCGTAAACAACTCATGTCCGTCAGTTGATACTGCAATTGGGACAATTCAAGTAACACCTCAGGGGTTTATCACTGACATTTTCACATTTGTCTTAACAATTGCAGGATTTGGTTCAATGATAATCATAATTTACGCTGGTTACACATTTATGGTATCACGAGGTGATAAAGAAAAAATTGCAGGAGCGCGCGAGACTCTTACGTCTGCAATTGTTGGATTGTTGTTTATAATATTATCAATTGTTATACTTGAAATTATTGGGGTAGATATTTTGAGAATCCCCGGAATCGGACGATAAAATGAAATTATTAGCGCTTACTGTCAACAACATGAAAGGCACGCCTGAACAAATTGTTCCTCCTACAGGCATTCCAACCGGTATCTCATTAGGATCACTTGCGACAGGATTTATTGATGTTGTTATGGTCATAGGCGTTCTACTCTCTCTTGCCTATCTTGTCTATGGAGGAGTTTTCTGGATTCAATCTAAAGGTAATAAAGAAACGCTTGATAAAGCAAGAAGGATAATTCTTTACGCAATTATTGGGCTTATTGTCATGTCTGTTGCGCTTGTTGCAGTAAACCTTGTGACATCAGCAATTGGCGTAACAACTCTAATTCACTAAATTTCAAAATTATTTTTTGTAAATTACCGCAGTTTTATCTTCAAAGATCTTCGCCCAATGGTCATATTCTAGTCGGCTTATAAATCTCGCTTTATAGTGGTTTGAATTTTGCAATAAAGATATATCAACTCCAAATACATCAATGCTAAGTGGTTTTGAATTTTTGTTTTGCCACAAAACATAATGGACATTATATTTTTTAAAAAATTTTTCGTAGCTGGCCGCGCCGCTTACTATACTCGCATAATCTTTGAATGCTGAATCGCTTTCTGAAGCGCTCGCGCGCCACTGCCAGGAAGGCATCCTTCCATCAATAAATACACGTTTTTCAGGGAGCTTCCACAATAAATATCCTCCCCAATTATAAACTGAAAAAATTTCTCCATTTATATTTTGCTTTTTTAAAAATGAAACAGCACTTTTTGGATAATATTTTTTTTCGGAAAGATCTGAATGTAAACCAATAGAATATGTTTTACTCAAAAAAACGGCAAGTGCGTATAGCACAAAGATTAAAACGGCTTTTGAAAAACGCGCGAGCATGGCTTCATTTTTTTTAACTTCTTCCCGGAAAAATTCAAAAAAAGGCGGAACAATTATTAGTGTCGCAACTATAAAATACGGTAAGTGCCTAACGCTTGATATAACAAGTAAAAGAAGTGCCAGATAAATAACGAGTGCTTGAAGCTTCAACTTTTTCCTATATCTAAAAATTAGAACAAAAGACAAGGCTAAAAGTATAAAAAAGGAAAGGTCAAAAAAGAAAACCCCCGGGAGCCATTCAATTATTTCCCACCTTAATGCTGAATCTGTAATTGATGAAAGTACTTCTCCCCAGAGTCGCGCGCCGTATGGATTTATAAATGTGGCAAGAATTGATCCCCCCAAAACTAAAAAATCATATCGGTCTACTCTTTTTTGGATAATTCTCAAAACAATAAATATTGATAGTAGATAGATTGCTACCGCAAAACTTCCATGAAGATTGGCCCAAATTAAAATTAATACTGGAATTGTAATTTTCCATTTCTTCCACAGTTTTTCATTCAACAAAACTGTAAGCAAGACAGCGGCCAAAAACCAGGAAATAACCTGTATTCTTAATCCTGAAAATGAAAGAAGAATTGATGCAGCCAGAAGAAAAAATGAGGCATAATACACTTTAAATTGTTTTTTAAGTGAAAATGCAATTGCACCTATTGGGAAAGCCGCAAAGAAGAAAGAAAGAAGAAGCGGATGTATTTTGTAAAGAAAGTATATTACTACATCCGCAAGCCACTCATGATCTATGGCCGGAAAAGAAAGCATAGTATAGGAAAAAGTGTCTTTATATTGAAAACCGTGTTTTAAAGTGAGTTCTCCGAGTTTTAAGTGCCATCCAAAATCAGGATCTAGTGCAATTGTGTTGTGGATAAAAAAAACTATAAAAGAAGCAAAAACTAAACCCAAAAAAATTACTAAAGCTATCCTCCTACTATTCAAATTCATATGAGCTTTATTCTACAAAAATTGTTTATGCTTTGTCTTGGTGTATTTTGCAAACTCGGAAGCACTTGACAAACTATTTCAAACGTGCTGTAATTAAAAATGTGAAAAGAATTTCAAAGTATTTAGTTCTCCTTCTCCCCCTCTTGGGTTTTATAAATGTTCCTATAGTATCAGCTAATGTTTTGTTCTCAGGTGTTAATACTGGAAGAATAAGCAATAGAATTATAAGTCCAGATCAAAGCATTGGGTCAATCGTTTCATTCGCTGTTGCATTTATTGTAGTCCTCTCGTTTCTTCTTGCACTTATTTTTATTGTTATCGGAGCAGTCCAATGGATAACATCAGGTGGTGACAAACAAAAAGTGGCGGACGCACGAAACCATATAATTTCTGCAATTATTGGACTTATAATTGTCGCGCTCTCTTTTGTCATTGTTAACATTGTTATAACGGCGCTTGGCCTTGGATCTCTCACAAACCTCACTATCCCAACTCTTTCGGAATTTGGCCAATAAATCTTCCTTGCTTTTGTATCTTTCTTCTTTGTAAAATAGATTTATGAATGATTTTATTCCAACCTCTGATTGGTCAAGCTGTTTGAGCAATGGGGACGTTGCCACTCTATCTTGTATTCCTATAGTTCTTCAAAATATTATTAATTTTCTTGTTCTTTTTGCAGGTATTGCGTGTGTTTTTATAATAATTTTTGCAGGTTTTAAATTCGTAACGTCAGAAGGAGACCCTGAAAAAGTTGCACTTGCAAGAAAAACCGCGATGTATGGAATTGGAGGATTTTTATTGGTACTTGCGTCTTTTGTTCTTGTAACAATGATTTCTAAGTTTACGGGAGTCACCCAAATCGCACCAAAAAACATCCCTTAATTTATCCTCCTGAGTAAAAACTTGGCTATTATAAAAATTACAGTATTCACGGCAACTGGAATTAAAAAAAGCAAAACTACTAGTTTTAATGCTCCAAGAATTCGATGATCAAAAATAACATGCGATATAGGAGTAATTAAGTCAACTTTTAGAAATTGCGCCATGAGTATTGCAATAAATGCTAAAAACGCAACTAACAAAACTAAAAAGACGCTCCCCTCCATATCTTTTTTACTTGAAAACATTGTGTTGGTGATAAAAAAAACAATATAGATAACGCCGCCTGTTTTTAAAACATCAAAAAATGATGAAAAAATAATATCCGGGTGCAAAAAATTAAGGTAATAAAACAAAACACTAAAAATTATAATCATTCCTACCACGACAGGAGCCGCTCCAATTAAAAAACTCCTCACTATATCTGTTTTCCTTATCTCAACGCTCCCCATCCGAAAGTTGCCATGCTCTATTTTTGGTGAGATCTCCAAACCATAGGTTTTGACAAATAAAGCTTCCGCAACAAGCATATGTGCAAGCTCATGAAGTACTACTCCGGGAAGGAATAAAATAAAAATGGGGATTGCTGCTCTATCACTCTTTTTGAAAAGTCTATATGAGAAAATAAAAAGCGCAGAAAAAATAAATTTTGAAGTTAAAAAAAGTATTAAGAACTCTGCCGCAAAAAGCGCCCAAAATATCATTTAGTTATCAGCCTTAATTATCTCAGCAAGCTTATCCCGGGTAATATCTAGATCCATTGCTTGAATCTCCTCGGCTGTTACATGATCCATTTCAGACATAGTTAAATCTCTAATTCTATTGTAAAAATTTTTATCCAGTTTTTCGCGATTTTCCATTGCTTCTTCAAAAGCGATAGCCATATTTTTTTCAAGTTTAATTCCAAATATTATTTTGTATGCTGCCCAAAGCATTCTCCCTATGTTAAATTTACTGTCCTCGCTGAGATTGTCGTATGAATCGATCAAATCTTTTTTAAATTCTTCATCAAGTGGCAAAATCTTAACTATGTCTTTTGTTGTTCTTATCATATATTTATTATAGCGCTTCTCCTTCGTCTTTAAATCTATCTATAACTGCTAATAAAGCATTTTCCATTTCAGTTACCTTTACATCTCCTGTATCCATTTGATCTTTGAGAATATCTAAAAATGTTTCAAAATTCGGTGTTATGAGTGGGCTAAAGGGTGTTCCGAATAAAGGTTCATTCATGATCTCCATAAGCCTATCTGGCGTAATAATGGAGCTTACTTTTTTGAAATATTCTTCTCGATCATTTCTATCCTTATATTTAAGCATTACATCAAGAAATTCATAGTATCCTCTCGGAGGTTTTTCCGGCGGATCCCTAAAGGTAACATCGCGTTCCGAAGGAGTGTAAGTTGTATAATCCGGATCCGTAGGATTAATTTTTGTATTTTTTGTAAATTCGTCCTTTTTTTCAAAAATCTCGTATCTTCTATCCATTATTCTGTCGAAGTTCTTTAAAAGATCGCTAGTTACTTCGATTTGCTTTATCTCACCACTCAAATCTACCTTGCCAATTTCATCCTCTTGTATCTTTATCTTACCGTCAAATTCTTTTTCTAATCTCTCTCCGGCTTGCGCCCTTGAATCAAACTTGATCATTGCAAACTTTACCGCATCATTAATTTCAGAATCTGAAGGAACGGGAGGCGGTGGAGTCCCAAGCACTGGCGCGCGCTTATCAAGCATTGCCTTAATCTCCGCAAAAGACATAGTTCTAAGCTCTTCGTCAGTTAAAGCCCAAGTTGGCTCATCGGTTAATTTTTTGAAATTACTTTCTAGATCTGCTTTTCTTGGAGTAGAACTTTCAATCCTCCGCCCTCTTGCCTCAATCATGGCATTAATTACCTTGTTGCGGATATCATCTTTATCGTTCTGTTCTTTTTTCCAACCCGCCGGAAGAACATTAACTAGATCCATTATTTGATCTATATCATTTGTTCTAAGCTGTGCGTCTGATAATCCAATTGCCCGTAGTTCTCTGTATGCCTTGGTGTAGCCTTCGGTGGTTGTCTTTATTTCTGTGAATCTTGAACCTTCCTCTTTGAGGTTGACTCTTTGCTCATCAATTTTATCAAGTACCTCTTGAAGTCTGTTTTTCTCTGTTAAGACTTTGTTTACATCTTCCTGAATTTTAGCAGCTTTTCGGGCGACCTCGCTGTCAATATTTTCTCTTGCTAATCGAAGTCTTTCACTAAAATGTTCCGCTTCTTCATCAGTTCGCTTTATAACACGACCTGCGATTTCCTCGTACTGTTCTTCTTGCCATGTTTCTAACTCTAAGTTTCGTTGTTTAGTAGATTTGATTCTATCCCCATTTATAATTACCTCTGTGCCAATTCCATTTATTACGTCGTCTAATCCTGACATTGCCCCTTCAATACTCGTAAACCGACCGGCAAAATTTCTTACGACCTCTTTTGTAGCTCTGGTACGTATTTCCTCTATCGCTTTTCTCCCCTTATTGTATTCTTCGATTGTTGTCTTCCCAGCATCTATAGACCCTCTATCTCTTTTATATAGATCTCTATTTGTTTCAAAGTCTTTAACTCTTGCTTTATAAACAGTCGCTTCTTCTCCCTTACTCTTATCTCTTGCTTTTATTTTCTCTTCCCATCTTGATGCTCCCGGCAAAGATGTTTTCTTCTGCTCAATAATATACTTTTTAAGCTGGTCCATTGCCACGTCTAATCTCGCTTTTTCAAATCTCTCTCTGTTGCCATGGTAATCAAGCGTTGCTAGACCTGTTAGAAAAGCGGGATTGTTAATCCATGAATTGGTGGCATCATCAAACACTTTACGCGTCCGCCCTAATGTGTCTCGTATTCCGTCTTCGTCTGCATTAAATTTTTCGGCTATTTCTTCCATGTATCTAACTGCTGTTTTTTCCGGATAGCCTTTCCTCCCATCAGAATTGTAAAGAAATCCGATTGCAAGAGCATCTGCTCCGGCCCTATCCGCGTGAATATCCTTCATGAATTCCATCCTTGCCTTAATTCTTGCGTCAATATCGTGTCTAAGTTGTTTTTGATTAGCTTCACTCGCACCGGGCGAAGGATTAAGAACGTTAATTCCCGACATTAGTCTTACGTATTTAATGCGATCTGGGCTTGATTTAATATATTCAAGTGCTTTTTTTGATTCATGTGAATCAGGTTTTTTATAATCTCTTGAAACACCTTTTCCAACTGCAAGTGCAATTGCCTCAGCTGCTGTCGGAGCAAAACCTAACGTCGCGGCAGCTAAAGCAGGCGCCATACCAAGAGTTGCAACTCCTAATCCTCCTGCTAACGCTGCTCCTGCTCCGACAAGTAGTACTCCTGTCTGAAGTCTATTTTGGTCATTAAATCTTGATAGATATGGATAAGGTATGCTTAATGGACCAATTTTCTTTGAACCTATTGCCGGAACAATAGGAACATTGGGCAATCTGATTGATCCTAATATTGCTACCTCACCTTTTCTACCATCATAAGAAGCAGTAGGTTCAGAAAGAAATTCCTGGGCTTTTCTAGCTGGATATCCAAGAGGTCCTTCTCTCATTCCAAGTGGCGTTTGATCTCTCGGCTCTGTGCCGATATCTTCAGTTGGCCCAGGATTAGTTTCCGGTATTAACCCTAGTGCAGACGAATCAACTTCCGTCTGACGCCCCATCATAATGTCAGTAATCACGTAACCCCTAGGACTGTTTAGAAACTCGTCAACACTTTTCTCAAGGTCATTTATATCTGCGTCCTCAAATTCAACCTTAAGGGCACCAGTATCTGTTTTTCCGGCAAGTATCCCGTAAACTTCACGGTCTAAATCATCCATTAATTCAGGGGCGTCTTTTTTTACTTTTGACAAGCGGTCCTTAATGTGGTCTGTCATGAAGCGTCTATATTTATCCCGAGTGTCCCGGCTGAGATCCGTCCAAGGGTTCCGTTCTTTTCTTTGCCCACCACTTCTATCTCTCATCTCTTCCCCAGTTCCTCGCTCACTTACAAAAGAAGATATACGAAATTGAGTATCGTCTCGATTGAGCTCTCGTTTTGAAAGCTTGGTATTTTTATTGGAAGTTTTTGATTCACCTTCACCTGCTGTCTTTTCTAACGCGGCATCCGATACAGACATATACTTAATTATTACTTGAAAGCGCTTGCTATTTCAACTATGATAAAGATATGGTTGGAGAAGGACCGCAGCCTAGTGTTGCAGAAACAGGCGCAATCGCTACTGCTGATCGACCAAATAACGCACCCGCCGCTGGGCCTACCGTTCAGATTGAAAATCCAAGCAGCTCTCCCACAAACCCTTATTTAGATGGTGAAGAAGCAGAAGTAAAAGGAGCACCAAAGCCAAATGTCGCAAGTGAGGAAGAAGATCAGGAACCTGCAATAGAATCAGGCCCATCAAGAAGAATTCAAACAAAAGAGCTTCATGAGCTTGCAGACACCAATATAAATATCGCGGGTAAACAAATTAAGGACAAAATAAACAAAGCGCCAACGAAAAAAGAGGGCGTGGCTTCCTTATCCACAGCAGAAAAAGAACTTTATTCGTTGTTTACAATAAGAGGTTGGAAGGAAAGTGACGGAGATTTGGAATTTGTAAGAGAAGATAGCAAAGGACATAAATCCGGCACGCCGCTTAATATTGAAGGAGTTGGACTAATTACTAAATTCAGAGTACTAGAAGGAGGTAAATTAAAAGTTCATATTAGTGGATCAGACAGTGAAGTAGAGGTTGATCGCGCTCGGGTAGAAGAAGCACAACTTCTCTCTCATAAAAATGACATTTTGAATAATTTTTCGGGGAGCAGAAGAGAAATTGAAGAAATTGAGATTAATTCGATTGAACATCCCGGAGCGGATATTTTTGGTGGTAAGACTAATGCAGACATAAATAGTCTCATTGAATCCGCCGCAGACGAAGCTTCTTACCCGACAACAGGCGATATCAGAACCTATGTTAGTGGGATGCCAGATAGCCCGCAGAAACAAGAATTACTCACCATGCTTTCTGGAAGTAATCTTCCATCATCAGAAATTATTGATAAGGTTTATGTTGGCGCAAATACTGATAAAGCACTTGTTGATCTGCGTGCAGATGTTAAGAGATTACAGGAAACAGTAAATAATAACAAAGGAAATAAAGAAGCAATAAGAAGTCTTGATGTTGCTCAGAGATATTTGAAGTTATATACGGATGCTGAAGCAAAATTACAATCGGGAGGTTCACAAGAAATAATTAACAAAATTTCTGCCGGACAAATTGATATTGAAAAATCCAAGGCAATAAAAAATGCACTTAGGACAGGACGTATGGATGCCCTTATTCCTCTTCTCGCTAAGGATCTGCAGGATGACCCAGATAATGATTCACCTGAAGTGCTTGCTGACAAAGCGGAAAAGAGACGCGAGCTAAAGAAAAAAATGGAGACAATGAGTTGGTTTGCGCTTGCTGCCTTGCTTTTATCCGGTATGGCTGTTGGAAAACTTGGTGAAGGCGTTGTTGGCGGCGGTAGATAAATTTAGTTTTCACACACTACGCATAAATAACCTCTAATCTGACATATTTTGAGACTCTTGCAATGAAAATTTTCACGTTATAAGCTGAAATATATAGAGAAGCACAGTTCTATAGAGTTAATCTTAGAGATTATATGCTCTAAATTCTAAATTCTTTTATGGAAAATCATCCTATACCACAAGACGTTACAGGCTTTAAATTTAAGCTGATTGGTAGCATGACTGTCAAACAGTTTTTATATCTATTAGGGTTTGGTATTTTGAGTATGATCTTTCTTATTTTCCACATGAATTTATTTATAAAAGTCCCTATCATGACCGTACTTGGGTGCATTGGAATATTTCTTGCATTTATTCCAATTGAAGGGCGTCCAGCGGACATTATGATAATGAATTTTGCAAAAGCAATTCCTTCTGAAAACAGGTACATTTTTAAAAAACGCGGCGTCAATTTGGCGAACTATGAAGCTTTCAAAATAATTGTCAAAAAGCCAGTTCCAGCGTCAGCAGCACCTGGGACGCAACCGTCTACACCAAAAAGTGTTTCTGATGATAAACGGGCAATTTTGATTTCGCGTCTTCGCAACTCTTCTTTCAGGCCTGATGATTCGGAAATTAAACAACTTAACAACATTAAAGCTATTTTTGATACAGATAGTAGTGCTACCCCACAAACGCAAATTTTTGTAAGTGAGCAAAAAAATAAACCAATGGTAGCAATACACGCCGACGAACCAAAAGTTGAAATAACCAATGCTGTCTCCGCAGCGGCGCCAATTATACTTTCCTCTCCCGTGCCACAGGTAGCTGTGCATGAAATTAAGCCGCCCGAAGAAAAAAAAGCTGATATGCCGGCAGAAAATCCGTCACTCCAAGCGGCAAAACCCGCTGCAAGCGAACAACCAGCGCAGCAAGAAGCGCCAAGACAAGAAATTCCACAGCCTCAAATTAAACTTTCTGACAATGAAGAAAAAACACACTCTACCCCTCCCCCCGTGGCTATTGGCCAAGTATCTGCGCCTAATCTTGCCGGAGGATTCCCCACCCTTCCCGATGTTGGAAATGTAGTTCTTGGAATGGTTCGTGACGCTCGCGGCCGTACACTACCAAACATTTTGGTTGAGGTGGTGGACGACAACAATATTCCAGTGCGCGCTTTTAAAACAAACGCTTTAGGACAATTTGCTTCTGCTACCCCACTACCTGATGGCGTTTACAAAATACATTTTGAAGACCCGCAGAAAAATCAGGAATTTGAAATTGTTGACATCAACCTTAGTGGCGAAATTTTTCAACCCATAGAAGCAGTTTCGGTTGACGCCCGAGAAAAATTAAGGCGCGAGCTTTTTGGCACTCAACCCGCAGCGCCAAGCTCAGTAGTATAAAATAAATTATGGCAAAAAAAGTTCATTCAACAACTCAAGACTTTACAGAAATAGTTGACATATCAGACGACGTTGTTTTTTTTAGGGGAGGGAGCGCATGTATGATAGCCGAGGCGTCTTCAGTTAATTTTTTCCTTCTTTCAACTGATGAACAAAACGCAAGAATCTACGGATACATGGCTCTCCTAAATTCTTTGTCGTCATATCTCCAGATATTAATTGTTTCACGTCGTGTTGACCTTGGAAATTACTTAAAAATCATTGACGAAAAAATTTCAAATGTTAAAAACCCTAAGATTTCAGAACAACTTGTTCTCTACCGCGATTTTATAAAAGATCTAATTAAGGGCGAAGGATTGCTTGATAAAAAAATCTATATTGTGGTCCCTTTTTCCCAACTTGAACTCGGTCCGTCATCTATGCCACAGCAAACAACGCAACAAGCAAGTAAACCCCTCTCTCTAAATGAGAGGATTAAATCCGGATTAATATCTAAAAGAAATAATGTCATAACTCAGGTTGAACGCATGGGGCTTACCGCAAAGCCACTTGGGACAAACGAACTAATCAAGCTTTTTTACGAATTGTTTAACCAGGAATTTGTGACTCTGGACTTCAATTCAAGTGATATTAAGAATGTGATTATATAAACACGAAGCACTAGATTCGAAACCCGAAACAAGTTTTAAAAATTAAAAAATTAGAATTTGTTTCGAATTTCGATATTCGAATTTCGAATTTTTATGTTGGGCTTTGGGAAAAAAACAAAACAAATTCAAAATGAAGCACCTCAACAGGTATTGAGTGCCGCGGGCGAACCTACTGTGGCGCCACAAGTCCAACCAACAATTGTTGTAAAGGCCGGGACAAAAGGCAAAAAAGCAGCTGGACAAAGCTCGCATCCGCAAAACGTGCAAAGTAAAGGGTATGCTGCTCTTTCTCAAGGGGCTGTTTCTGTAGTTGACATTATTTCCCCGTCGTCAGTTGAAGTTGATTTTAAAAATATTCGCGTTGGAAATAAATTTTTCAGGACTTTTTTTGTTGTTGATTATCCACGGCAAGTATCTCCCAACTGGCTTTCAATACTCATCGACTACAAAGAGACTATGAACATTTCAATGTTCTCATACCCCGTTGAGAGCAAAGACGTATTAACAAATTTAAGAAGAAAAATTTCTGAGATGGAAGCAACGCTTCAATCAGACGCTGAGCAAGGACTTGAACCGGACCCTAAGACTAGCGCCGGGCTGGAAGATGCAATCGCTTTGCGAGAAGAACTGGCACGTGGGCTTGAGCGATTTTTCCAATTCGGTTTATATATCACTTTGGCCGCTGAAACTGTTGAAGAACTTGACTCAAAAACCAAAGAGCTAACTTCTCTTCTTGCGTCAAACCTTTTACTTATTAAACCCGCAACTCTCCAAATGGAAGACGGATTCAAAACTACGTTGCCAGGCGGCGTTGACAAACTTTTTATAACTCGCAACATGGATACAACTTCTCTTGCTTCAACTTTTCCTTTCACGTCTTATGAAATATCACACCCTAATGGAATCCTGTATGGAGTCAACACAATAAATAATTCACTTGCGATTGTGGACCGTTTTTCTTTTGAAAATGCAAATGAGGTAGTCTTTGGAAAGTCAGGTGCCGGAAAATCTTTCCTGGTAAAACTTGAAATACTTCGCCAAATGATGTTTGACGCGGAGATTTTGATTATCGACCCAGAAGATGAATATAGAGCTCTTTGCCACGCGCTTGACGGCGAATACATTAATTTTTCAAAGGACTCTGACATTAAAATTAACCCATTTGCGCTAATTTCTGAAGACATGACAGACGCGCAACTTGGAATAAAAATCTTATCACTTCACGGGCTTCTCAAAACCATGCTTGGGGAGATGACGCCAACTCAAGAAGCAATTCTCGATAGGTCTCTTGTATTATGTTATAAGCAAAAAGGGATAACTCCGGACCCCGCAACTTACAGACAAGAACCACCAATTCTTGAAGATCTTTACAAAACTCTTCTTAACATGGAAGAACCCGAAGCAAAAGATCTTTCATTCAGGCTCGAAAAATATGTGAAAGGTGGTTTCTCAGGTCTTTTTAATCAACAAACAAATTATGATGTTAAAAACCAACTAACTGTTTTTTCAATAAAACAACTTGAAGACGCGCTCCGTCCAATTGCTATGCATGTAATTTTGGATTTTATCTGGAACCGCGTCAGGACAAAGCTTAAAAAAAGAATACTGGTAGTTGATGAGGCGTGGTATCTAATGCAACACCCTGATTCTGCAAGTTTTTTGCAAGGAATTGCCAAACGGGCAAGAAAATATTTCCTTGGAGTAACTACTCTTACTCAAGATATTGAAGACTTTCTCAATAACGATTATGGAAAATCCATTTTATCTAATTCCTCAGTTCAAATTCTTTTAAAACAGAATTCTTCAGAAGTTGAAACCCTGGCAAAAGCGCTATTTTTATCGGAAGGAGAAAAACAATTTCTAGTGACGGCACAAGTTGGAGAAGGGCTTTTGTTTGCCGGGCAAAATCACATAACCGCTCAGTTTGTGGCATCAAATTCAGAATATGAACTAATTACTTCAAAGCCACAAGATATATTAAGAAATGAACAGGACGCGGAAAATATTCAGGCGGCACAATTGGCTTCCGCGCAAGCTAATCCGCCTCAACCCACAGAACAAACACAAGCGCCGCCACCTCCACCAGAACAACCAATGCAACCTCAACAGCCTACGGCAATACCAGTGGTACCTACCCAAAGCGTGCCGACACAAGATCCTGAAAACATCACAGTTGTTCCACAGCAAATCCAGACACCAGTACAACCTGCTGTAACACAGCAACCAATCACACAAATACCTACAGTGAGTGTACCCCAGCCAGGTACCATCCCGGCAGCACCAATTGCTTCTTTCAATCAAGCTCTCCCTACAGCGCCCCCTGTAGCGCCACAACCCCCGATTGTTCCTACGGAAAACGTTCAGCCCCCTACAAATCCCACTGGGAGCGCATAAATAAAATATGGACAACACTGCTCAAGAGGGTAATTCAAAAAAATCCTCAGAATCAACTAAGGGCGTAATTATTTCAGGACTTGTATATGGACCGTCTAATGCGGGATCAAATGAAAACGTTGCGCTCGGCGGAATAACAATAAGAATACAAGGTGCTTCGCGCGCGACAGATTCCCAAGACGTAACTTCTGGCGAGACAGGCGAATTTTCCTCAAGACTACTTTCCCCGGGAAAATATAAAGTTACGCCTATTGATTCAAAAGCAATATATTTCCGTCCCCCACTGACAATTCCAGTAAACAATGATACCCCCCTCGAAATATACATGACGCCTGCTGGAACACCTAACCGCAGACGAGGCAACCATCACTCTTTTATGCCAATTATTAAAAACAACATTTACGGATTTCTTGTTGAGAGGCAAAAAAAACCAATCGCAAATATCGACGTGAGTGTTAAAAGCGTAACGCTCGATCCGGCAAAAAGTAATAAGGGCCTAATTGAAAAACTCGCAAGTTTTGTTTCAAGAAAGAATGCTACAGAAAACGAAGAAGGTAAAAATAAAGAGCCCGAACCAATTTCTATAATACTTAAAACAAACGCGCTAGGATCATTTGCTGTGAGGCAACGTTTGCCGAATGGGGCTTACATAGTTAAGTGTATAGATCCTTCCAAAAAATATACTTTTAGATCCAGATTTATGGTACTTAAAGGGTACTACCTTCCACCTCTTTGGTTTACGGGTTATACAACATCAGACCTTGATGAATTAAAAAAGAAACACCAGGAAAGAAAAGATAAAGCACCTGAAGAGGAGAAAGACAAGGAGGCAGAAGAATCGACAACATCAAAAAAAGGTGGTACAGAAAGTGAAGATGCCAAAAATAAGGAGGGGCTAGAAGAAGGCGATGGAAAAAAAGCAGCTGATGAAGCTGCAAGAATAATCCATGAAAATCAGGCACCTTCTAAGCCACCCAAAACCGGAGGGAGTTTGAAGCCTGATGAAAGCCCAACTGGCGCTACTCCCGAAACAAAACGGGAAACCATAAGTCGAAGTGCTACTGGAACAGCGACTCTTGAGCGACCCCAAACGGAACTTCAACCAAATTTGAGGGATTATCCTCAACCAACTTCCTTTCCTGCCATTGAAACAATAGTTCGGCCGCCACAATTTGATGAACCATCGATCCCCCAACAATCAAGCGAACAACAAAGAACACAGAGCGCTCAAAATGCACAAAGCGCTCAAGGAAATAGACAAAGACGATCTTCTGTTAGATCGCCGAGAATTCCAAACCCTGCAAAAAATGCAGCAAGCCAAGCGGCTCGAGGTGGAGAGAAAGAAGTTTTAAATGCTATAAATACTGCTACCGCGCCTGTTCAATCTGTCTTAAAAAAATATTTAATAGGGGCAGCAATTATCATAATTCTTCTTATCATAATCATTCAATTTTTCGGCCCAGAGTCTCCCGCCTCCCCTTTCAGCAGTGGTGAGACGAGCGCAAATCCGGGCAATCCGGGCAATCCGACAAATCCAAACCCAGGCAACCCAGGGGTGAATACAGGCGGAGGGCTTGATTATGCAATCCTTATAAATGACCCGACCATTTTACCTGACAATATAAAACAAACTATTGCATCAAATTGGCCAAACGCCCTGCTTCAAAATTTAGATAATATAGTATCCACTGCAAAGTCTCACAACTGGAACCCATCCTTCCTTTTGTCCCTGTGGATCGAAGAATCTGGAGGGCAAGCTGGCACGAGCAATGCGGATGGCAACCCAAATGGATACACAGATGCTCTTGGATGTGACCCTCAGCACCCCACAAGCAACATAAATTCATCTCTTACTTGTTTTTTTAATCAGTATGGATCTTATACAAAAAGTTTTGCCGACTTTATGTGTAATTACAGCGAAAGTAAAGATGCCCCTTGTACTTTTTCTACCAATCCGAATTTTCCTGGATCAATTAAATCCGTTTATGCAACGCTTGTTCCAAATGGTCCAGGGGCGGAAATAAATATTACTCCAACAACAACCCCCGGCGGCGGATCAGTTACTGCAACCTGCCCCATACGGGGGGGTATAATAACTTGTGGAAGCAAGTTCAATACTGTTAATAATTGTGGACATTGCAACCCAAACACAGACTATGCATCCGATATGGATCAATGTACTTATAACGGAATAAATTACGCGGAGGACGTTGGGGCTTCCGCAGGAACAAACGTAATACTGCCGAGTCTTAATGGCGAGTCTATAATCTGGAACTTTTACAACGAGCAGCAGTCGGGTATTGGATCAACCATTATGTATAAAGGGAATGACTCACATGATATTACTTATGTAATTGAATTTCATCACGTTGCAGGGGGAAGCAGTGTGAAACGCGGTCTTTCAGGAGATATTGGAGCAAAAACATGCACTGGGGACTCCCGCTGTAATCATGTTCATATTGAATTTTACAAACTGCCTGCAACAGGAGTACAAGATTATGTAGATGCGTCTAAAACTTTTTGCCAATGAAAATAAATTTTAAAACTGAATATTTATTTATAATTCTCATAATTATTCTCATTCCTGTTTTTGTTTGGCTTATTGCTGCAAGGTTTTCATCAAACACTTCAAATAATACTTCTACTGATAAGGCATTAACATCATCAACGCCAACTCCTGTCTATGTCGTTCCTACCGGCCTATCCAAAAATAAAGTATTAGCGGTAACGCATACGCTCCCAATTGATGATACAGGTATTACATATCAACCTATTCAACCCATTGAATTTTCTTTTAATAATTCCGTAGATGCGGCAGGAATTAAGTATTCTGTTAATCCTAAAATAGATGTAGTTGTAAAAAATGGATCTTATGCAAACAAAGTGTTAATTTATCCTGCGGTTAAATGGAATGAAGGAATAACAACTATTACAATTCTCCCGGGTAGTAGTGCTCTTGATGGCACCAAGCTTTATATTCCTTTTACTTACGAACTAAATACAGCGCAACCAACTGTGCCACCTCATAGCCCTGGAGCTTATTAATTTATTCTTGCACTCTTACTGGCATTATTATGTGGACGTAGTCTGGGTCGTCCGTGGTCTTAAAAAGTGCAGGCTCAACTCCGCTTGACAACTCCATCTCAACATTTTTACTTGAGAGAGTTTTTAAAACATCGTTTAAAAATTTAACATTAAACGCAATTTCATTTTCCTCACCCTCAATTTCTGCTTCCAACGTTGCCTCCCCTTCTCCAAGGCTTGCGGCACTAGATAAGATCTTTATTTCATGTTCAAGAACCATAATTTTAATAATATTAGCGGCTTCTCTGGCAAAGACGGAAGATAGCCTTATTTTTTGTAAAAACTCTTCCCTATCAACGGTCGCGCGAGTTTTATTTGTTTTTGGGATTACCCTTTCATAATTTGGAAAATCCCCGTTTATTAACCTCCCTATCAAGATTGTGTCCTCAGTTTCAAATATAACTTGATTTGATTTTTTATAAATGTACATTTTGATTATTTCATCCTTTAAAGAAAGCGCTTCGGCAATAATTTTAGAAGGTAAAATAAGAGTATCGCCTTCTTCAAGAATTTTTTTGTTTTTTATCTTTTTTAAAGATAGTCTAAAACCGTCAGTTGCAACAAAATCTATACTCTCTTCTTTTTGTGAGATTAATATTCCTGTTAATTCCGGCCTTGCCTCATCAAGCGATACTGCAAAAATTATTTTTGCAAATATTTGTTTTAATTCATCCGTTTTAAAAGCATATATCTCTTCTCCTTTTTCTTCAAAAAGCGTAGGAAATTCCTCTTTTGATATTGTTTGAAAAACTACTTTATTTCCTCGTCCTAAAAGCGTTAATTTTTCTTTTTCTAAAGATATGCTAACTTTGTCTTTTGGAAATGACGACAAAGCTTCTAAGAATTGTTTCCCTGGTACTGTTGTTGCGCCTGTCTCTTCTACTTTTGCCGGTATTTTTATTCTTATTCCTATTTCAAGGTTAGTTGAAGAAATAAAAAGCCCTGAGTCTTGTGCTTCTATTAAAAGGTTAGCAAGTACTGGGATTTGGGAGTGGATAGGTAATATCTTAGAAATGATTGGTAAAAATCGCTCAACATTTTCTATAAGAAACTCTGCTTTCATATATTATTTGTAATAGTAGTAGCAGTAGTATATGTGGAGAAGTGGAATAAAGCAAGAACGCGTGCGTGAGAAAATGTGGAAAACCGGGTGATAACTTTGTGTATAGCTTGTTGATAAGTAATATTCGTCATTTTACCTGGCAAATTCTTCATTTATCTTCCTTTTTATAAACGAGATTTCCTCACGGGTTTTGTCCGATGAATCCACATTTTTCTTTATTTTTTCCACACCATGCATAACGGTTGAATGATCACGTCCACCAAGTAGATTCCCTATTTCAACAAAAGTTAACCCCGCCTCCTCTTTTAATAAAAACATACAGATATGTCTTGGGCCAACAAGGTATGAATCTCGCCTCTCCCCTTTAAGCTGGGTTGTTTTAATATTGTAGAATGTGCAAATTGCAGAAATTATTGTGTCGGGCCTAAGCATTACATGTGTTTGCTTATTTTTTTCAAGGAGCGGTAGAACAAGCTCAATATCAATTGTTTCACCTTGATGGTTTGCAGATGCAAGTTTTAATAAAAATCCTTCAAGAGCCCGCGCGTCTTCAATTTTTTCAGCAACTGCTTTTGCCGACTCCAACGACATTTCCATTCCGTACTTTCTGCTTTTAATAACAAGAATCGCGCACCTAAGTTCAAAGTCTGGCGGCTCAATATCAACTGACAACCCTCCTTCAAATCTTGAGGCAAGACGTGCCTCTATTTTTTTTATTTCCGACGGTGGTCTGTCTGAAGAAAATACAATTTGGCTTCCGCGGTCAACGAGCGTGTTGAATGTATGGAAGAGCTCTTCCTGCACTTTTTCTTTTCCTGCAAGAAATTGTATGTCATCAAGCAGTAAGAGATTAACGTTCCTGAATTTTTTCCTTAATTCACCGGTTGCTTTCTCCATGATTGCCTCAACTACCTCATTTGTAAATTCTTCAGTAGTCATATAGAGAATTTTAAAGTTTTCACTTTCATCAAAAGCCTTATTTGCAATTGCGTTCATAAGGTGGGTTTTTCCAACCCCAACCGTACCATAAAGAAAAAGCGGGTTATATTTGCTTCCGGGGTCTGAGGCAACGGTTAGCGCTGCAGTGTAGGCAAGTTGATTACTTGCTGACACTGCAAGCGACTCAAAGGTGTAGTCACTCCTTATTCTGGGTGGCCTTATTTTTGAGTGAGACGCGAGGTCTTTTACAAAAAGGGGACCTGGAGTGTCTATAACCTTTTTTTGTGGCATTCCGGAAGACAGAAAAACAAGGCTAACATTCTGTCCAGTTTTCTTGTCAATGATCCTTTTAATAAGTGAATAATATCTTTCTTCTATATATTTTCCGGCCATTGGGGTGTGGGAATTAATTGTTGCTACGGAATTATTAATTGAGGCAAGCTTTGCAGGTTTGAAAAAACCCAAGAAAACCGGCTTTGAGACCTCGAGTTCAATTTCAGCTAAAACTTGTTTCCAAAGTTCATCCATAAAGAGGCATAAAATGAGCAGAAAAAATTAGTACCAAAGTATACGAATGTGGATAACTTTTTGTCAAGAGTCGTTTTATTGCTATACTCTATCAATATGGATAATTTTGAAGAAATAAGCGGAGACGTTAGGAGTGTCTTGAATATGCCTCTTCAGAATTGTCCAAAATGCGGAGAGATAATTGGTGCATTTTCAGGAGGACGCGACGCCGTCTGCCAAAACTGCGGCTATAAAGACCCTTGCTGCGAATGATTTAGTCTTAGACTATAATATGATTTATGAGAATAGGTTTTTTCACAGACGGATTTTTACCTCAGCCAAATGGCGTTGCAACATCAGTTTCTGAGACTGCTTATGAGTTAGAACGGCGGGGACATGAAGTATATATTATTGCTCCCAAATATCCTGGATTTGTTGACCAAAACCCGCACGTTATAAGACTTACCTCTTTTAGCATACATAAGCCTACAAAAACACGGTTTGTTTTAAGTCTTCCGGATAAGTCATTGCGTAAAATTCTCTCAATGGATTTTGACATAATTCATGGGCATAGCGGGGGTTCTGTAACGCTACTCGGGTGGGAGATTTCACGCGCCAAAAAGATTCCTTTTGTTGCAACCTATCATACGCTTTGGAATAGGTATACACACTATTTTTTGAAAGGAAAAGTTGTTACTCCAAAAATGATGGAACAAGCAACTAAAATTTTTGGAAACAGGGTGGATTTTTTGATCGCGCCAACTCCCCGCGTTGAAAAAGAATTAACACGCTACGGCGTTAAACGTCCCATAAAGGTAGTGCCTTCTGGAATTGACGTAGAAAAATTTAAAAATGCAAAGCCGGGGTTTTTAAGAACCAAATTGCGCCTTTCTGAAAACACACCAATCCTTTTATATGTGGGGAGGCTTGGGCACGAGAAATCGGTCGATTTCATTTTGAGAAGTTTTAAAAAAATTGTAGAACACGATTCAAGCACTCATTTTGTAATTGTGGGGGACGGCGTTGATAGGAAAAAGCTTGAAGCGCTTAGCCGCCGCCTGAAGGTCTCAGAAAATACCCATTTTTTTGGAGATGTAAAAAGTACCGATATCCAAAAAGTTTATGCAGACGCAACAGTTTTTGTATTTGCCTCAACAACAGAGACGCAGGGGCTTGTTGTGCCTGAAGCGCTTGCCGCAGGCGTCCCTGTTGTCACAATTGATGACCCGGCTTTTGAATGTGTTGAAAATGGGAAAAACGGATACAGGGTTGGAGAAAATGAAGAGGAATTTGCTCTGAAAACGCTTTCAATAATAGAGAACAAGGATTTAAGAGCAGAGCTTTCAAGGTATGCAAGTCAAAGCGCTGAAAATTTGTCTGTCAAAAAAACAGTAGATAGTCTTGAGCAGATTTATTTTTCTCTTTTTGAGAAAAGTAACAAAGAAAGTGTCGCGCGTATAATGTCAACAAATGCAAGAAATGAAGCAGTATTTAGTATTTCAGCCACATTTTGGGTAACAGTTATCTTGACGCGTCTTTTGACTCTCTTAAACCACAATAATTTATATCCTAAAATAAATATGTTTAATCAATCTTTTTACCAATCAACGGCCGGTTTTATATTAATTCTTTTATTTCTTGCACTTTTTGTGCGCAGACGCAACATTAGCGGTTTGTCGGTTCTAGCACTCGGGGTGGGCGCCGGGCTCGTTTTAAATGAAGCATGGTCTATTATTTTTAGCCATGCGGTTTATCTTGATTATTGGAATATATTTAATTTTCTCCCGATATTTTTGGCTGGAATTCTCCCGGTGCTTTTCTTCCATGACAAAGTAAATGACAGGCCAAAGTTTTATATAGGGACACGCCAGTTAAAGCATATAAATCCTGAAAAGCCGCGAGTCACGGTTGTTGTCCCTGCATATAACGAAGCGGAATTTATTGTGCCTACTCTCAAAAGCTTAATTAACCAAACTTATCAGGAATTTGAACTAATAGTAGTTGATAACAATTCAACGGATTCTACGGCTGAAGTTGCCGCTGAATATGGTGCTCGTGTGGTCGTTCAAAAAATAAAAGGGGTGGCGGCGGCCAGGCAAGCTGGGTTTTTTGAAGCGAAAGGCGAAATAATTGTGTCTACAGACGCAGATTCTGTCATTCCGGAAAACTGGCTCGAGCAAATTATTAAAAGATATGATCAAAATGAAAATCTTGTTGGATTTGGAGGCCTAAGCCTTTTATACTCGGGCGCCGTGTCGGCCCGCGCTGCGGGACGCTATTTATTCCCTCTTTTTTGGCAAGTAGATAAAATTCTCTCAGGCGGTTGGAATATGGCTGGGTTTAATATGTCTGTCAGGAAAAATGCATTCTTAAAAATTGGTGGATTTAACGCCGACCTTAAAATGGGAGAAGACATAGACCTTTCGCAGAACCTTAGAAAGGTTGGGACTGTTGAAATAGATCCAGAGCTTATTGCTTATGCCTCAGGACGCCGGTTTGCAGATGGTCTTACCCCGGGCCTTATGATATACGGTCCGTGGTGGGTATCAAAAGTTATACTGAGGCGGGAAAAGCCGTTTGAGTTCCCAGCAGTTAGAAGCGAAAAATCAAAAAATTCAGCTACTGGCTTTTTGCCAATTTCATTTGCAATAGTGCTGCTCTCCTTAATGTTCTATATAGCAAATGCAATTTAATTAGTCCAGATTTTTGTAAACAACAACAAGAAGAGAAATAAACGGTATTGCTAGAAGCGCACCTATAATACCAAGTAGTTTACCCCCGGTAATAATCGCAAGTATGATAACAATCGGATTGAGTCCAACAGCCCGTTGCATAACTCGAGGTACAACCACGTGGTTTTCAATTAGCTGAATAAAAACATAAGAGATTCCAACAGCCCCAGCCATAGTAAGAGAAATATTAAAAGCGACAATAAGTGCTGGAATTGCAGAAATAATAGGTCCAATTGTTGGGACAAGCTCAAAAACTCCAGCAATAACAGCCAATGGCAGCGCAAATTCTATGCCAAGTACAGTTAACACAAACCACGTAAGCATTCCAATTACAAATGACAAAACAATTTGTCCTCTTAGCCAGCTACCTAGCTTATCTTCCACTAAAACAGTTGTCCGTTTTACTTTTTCTGCGCTTTTTTTTGGGAAAAGAGTGACAAAGCTACGCCTAACCGTTTCGCGATATAAAAGAAGATAGAAAGATATTGCAAAAACACTAATGATTGAAAAAATACTCCCAAAAATTTTGCTAGTAATTGATAATGCGCCGCTACCTATATTATTAATCTCTGAAGCAGCAAATGTTGTAAGTTGACTGGCGTCAATTGCCACTCCAAGAAGCTTTGCCTCGCGGTATAGATAGGCAGGAAAGGACGAGAGTAAAAGTTGAATTTGTGATATTAAAAATGGCAAAAGCGAAAGAATTACCACAAAAATCAAAGCGACACTTATGAAGTATGGAATAGCCGCAGCAAAAGCTCTTGGCACTCTCTTTTTTTCAAGGAAATTAGAATAAGGTTCAATTGCAGCCATAAGAATATACGCCACAAAAAAAGCAATAAGCACATCCCTGACTTCAATAACAAGCCAAGTAGCGGCAATAACTAAAAGCGCTGTTAGTATTTGATTTTGAAATATGTATTTGGCCAGCCGTTTTCTCACACGGCAATTATAACATTATAGGATGTAAAGAGCAATTGGTGTATAATAAATTAGTGGACAAGATTTTGATTCTTGACATAGACGGAACACTTTTTAATTCTAACCGTTTTGGAGAGCAGATTCGCGCCGAATTTATTAAGATACTCGGAATTGAGGAAGATGATTTAGTAAGGACAATTGCCGACTATTATGCAGCGCTTGAACACTACTCCGATTTTAACCCAAGAGAAATAACTGACTTTGTTTCTAAGCGCTATTCTGTAGATCGCGCGTTACTTGACGAGGTTTTCTGGGGGGAAGATGTGATTTATAGAGAATCATTATATTCTGAAACAGTTGACGTTCTTAAAAAACTTTCAGGAAATAAAACGCTCGGGATCTTCTCACAAGGCAACCAAGAATTACAAGAAAGAAAATTAACGGCAGCAGGAATTATTAAGTTTTTTGACCCCGGATATATTTTTGTCCACGCAAGAAAGCTTTCGGATGAAGCAATAGCAATTCTGCCGCGCGCCTCAACTGTAATTGACGATAATCATGATGTAGCCGTCACTATCTCCTCGTTTGTTAACTCAATCTGGATAAACAGACGAACTGAAGATAAGGATTCCCAAGTCAAAACAATCCACAATTTGAATGAGTTAATAGCAAATAGTAAATAGTTTATTTTTTGCCAACCACAACCCACATGGCTTTACCTTCTATTAAATCGTCGACATTTAAGCCTGCTTTTGTAAACTCTTCCGCTATCTCATCACGAGTAAAACGGTGAGAAGTAAATACTCTTTTTCCGTTAACGTGTATAGCTACGTCGTGATTTTTTTGATCATACCAGAATTGTGGCATAGCATGGTGCTCATCCATAACAGAGTCCCAAAAAAAGCTATATCCTGCATACTCAATAATTTCTGCTAGCAAGTTATTGTCGTTTGGATTTAGGGTCTGGAGATGGTCCGATTTTTTAATACGACTTGCAAGTTTAACATGCTGGGTTCTTTTGTATACTGAAATAATAACGCGATCATCCGGCTTCATTACCGAATGAACATTCCTTAATGCGAGAATTCTTTCACTCTTACTGAAGTTCCCAAACGTGTTAATTAATGACAGATAAATTAATGGATTATTAGCATTTTCCTTCGCGATTTTTTGAGAATACTTTGGTTTAAACAAATCATCAACGTAAAGCTCTACTTCGTGGCTGCATTTATTGGCTACCTTTTGACAGAAATCAATCATAACGGGGGAA
This sequence comes from uncultured Gammaproteobacteria bacterium, assembly GCA_964651815.1. Classification (GTDB taxonomy): domain Bacteria; phylum Patescibacteriota; class Microgenomatia; order Levybacterales; family GWA1-39-11; genus GWA1-39-11. The sequence goes on from CAZYWG010000006.1 coordinate 48,557, forward strand.
TAGTCTATTCCAATTATCTTTGCTACATTTTTTAATTTATCTATCCATGCTAATTCTCTACCTGTTCCAATACCTAGGTCTACTAAAACTTTTTCTTTCTGAGGCGCAAATGATTCTATAACACCCACCACAATTTTTTCATCAACAACTCCGGAGGCTCCTTTGGTTGCTTCTTCGTGGTATTCTTGAGGCATTTTAGTGTGAAACCAAAACGCTTTGTGGTTATTCGTTGTCATCTTGAAGCACGGTTTTTTCTTTTTGAAAGATAATCTTTGGATTAGGTGCAGCAATTGGGTCAAATATCCACTCCTCTTTCCATTCTACAGGAGTAAATGACCAGGCTTTAGATATCCAGCCTTGTTTAGAAGCTCTAGTAAAAAAATCAACTAATTGATTCTGAGATTTTGTTGACACGACGAGCATTATATCCCACTCGTTACCTTGCAATATATATGCATGACGAATTATGTCGATATTCATCTCTTTTTCAACTTCTTTAAGTCCCGTTAAATAATCTTTAGTTACCCATCCAACGGGAAATTTTGTTTCCATTCCAATAACTGGGGGTTGAATAGCAGCTTTAACTAAAACTATGTAATATCCGTCCCAAACCTTAACCTGATCCAAAATTGAAACGCGATCTTTGAGGAGAATTTTCTTTTCTCGGAGACTTTTTATTCGATTTTTTGCTTCTGTTGCATCAATCCCCACTTTTTTTGCGAGTGCTTCATATTCTTGTTCTGAAAACTCTTTTTCTTTTGCGAGTTCCCACATTATTTCAACATCTTTTTTATCAACACTTGCCTCGGTCAATTTTCTATAAATACTTGCCATGATTTGGATTATACTACTCTAGAAGTTAAGTTCAAATGCCTCTGCTATAATCTGACTATGGTAATTTTGGGGATTGATCCGGGGATTGGCAGAACTGGTTGGGGAATAATTGACAAACAGGGTTCAAAAACAAAATCGTTAGGCTATGGATGCATTGAAACTGAAGCAGGACTTCCTTTAGAAAGACGCCTCCAAATAATTTGCGAAGAACTCGTTAAGATAATAAAAAAACACAAACCACATATGATGGGTATCGAAGATCTTTTCTTCAATACGAATGCCAAAACTGCCTTAATTGTTGGACAAGCTCGGGGAGCAATTATTGTTACGGCAGTGGGTCTTGGTTTGGAAATATTTTCCTACACTCCCCTTCAGGTTAAGACAGCAGTGACGGGATACGGACGAGCAGAAAAAGCGCAAATGGGGAAAATGGTAAAGATGCTTTTAAATTTGCCGGAAATACCAAAACCTGATGATACGTGTGACGCGCTAGCCTGCGCGCTAGCCTGCGCGTTTTCTAGGAAGAACATTTAGGGCTTAAGCAGGGGTATAAAATTTGCATCTGACTCGGGTCCAAGCCCCAGAGCTGAGAGGATTACATTTACCATAACAAAAAAAGCGGCAGTAGCCAAAAATCCCACAATACCAAAAATAAGCTTCTGTTTTGCACTGCTTTGTTTCACTCTGTCTCCTCTCGATAAAACCAGCTGAAAAATTCCCATTAAAATTAGTAATATCGATGAGAGAAATCCAAAAACAATGATCGCTTCCAGAAAAAAGTAAATTAGATAGTCGTAACCTAAGGACGTATCCGGCATAGTTATTTGGTCAGGAGGTGTTGCAACGTAGTCAGTCGATTTTAAAACGTCAGCATGGGCTGGCAAAGCAAAAAGCAGGAATAAAGGGAAAGTTAATAGAGCCTTTTTCATAATTATTGCCCAAACTCACTGAGGTTTGGAACACAGAGGCTGAGAGGTGAAGCTCCAATCCCAAACGCAGTATTCACAACATTAACTAATATAAAAATAACAAATATCAACCCGAGGGTAATTAAACCTGCAAAAATACGATTTTTTGCGCTCCGCGATTTTTGTTTATCTTTTCTGAATTTTATCCACATGAAAACGCCAGTTAAAATAAAGACTAAAGATGAAAGAGAAATAGCCGTTGCAAACACCTCAAATAAAAGATTTAAAACAGTGTATGTGAGAGAATAGTGATATACATTACATGGTGAAGAATGGCCACTCATTAACAAAGACAATAGAGACATGAGATAGAGAGGCAAAGTGATTACGGGTGTTATTGTAAACATATTTGTTTTTTTCCAAAAAACAAAAACAATAACCATGGTCAACAAAGCAAGCAACCCGATAATAACCGCGGAATTTAAAGTTTCCATAACTTAAGATTACCAGTATTAAATTTTGCAATCAAGACGCTGTGATATAATCTTTCTACTAATGATTAGCTTCCTCAATGGTAATATAATAATCCGCGATGATCCGTTTTTAATAATAGATGTAAATGGTGTTGGTTATAAAGTATATGCAACCTCAGATTCACTCTCGGAAGCAACGGTCGGCTCTCCTCTTAAAATATTTATTTACACGCACGTTAGGGAAGATATTTTAGATCTTTATGGATTTTCAAAATATTCAGACCTTAAATTATTTGAATCTTTAATTAACGTGTCAGGAGTTGGCCCCAAAACCGCAATTGGAATTTTTTCAGTCGGGACGTCAGACCAGATTAAACAGGCTATCTTTGAAGGGAATGTCTCTTTTTTTACTTCAGTTCCACGGCTCGGCTCAAAGAATGCTCAGAAGATTATAATTGAACTCAAAAATAAAATTGGTGGAGAAGGATTGGATCTAGCAGACGTGTCTGCATCAAATAGAAGTGAAGTCTCCTCTGCTCTTAAAACTTTTGGGTTTACAACGGGTGAGATTAATGATGCACTCAGAAATATTGACGGGGCGGCAAAAGCAGAAGAGCAAATAAAACTCGCGCTCAAATATTTAGGTAAATAATGGACGACAAAAAACTAAAAGCTAAGGTTACTGACGAATCAACGACTCCCGAAGAGGAGGTAATTTTTACTTCCCTTCGTGTTTCTGACTGGGCTGATTTTGTGGGGCAAGAACAAGTTAAACGCTCAATTCAAATAGGGATCTCAGCAGCCAAAAAAAGAAAAGAACCGCTTGAACATGTTTTGCTTTACGGGCCTCCCGGTCTTGGTAAAACTACCCTTTCTCATTTAATTGCAAAAGAAATGGGCGCAAATATAAGAATCACATCAGGGCCTGCAATTGAGCGCGCCGGAGATTTGGCATCAATCCTAACAAATCTAGAACCCGGAGACGTTTTATTTATAGATGAAATTCATCGTTTAAATAAAGTAGTTGAAGAGACGCTCTATCCTGCAATGGAAGACTATGCGCTAGATATTGTCATTGGAAAAGGGCCAAGTGCCCGTACAGTAAGGCTTGATCTACCCCACTTTACAATAGTTGGCGCAACAACTCGCGCCGGAATGCTCTCAGGCCCATTGCGCGACCGTTTTGGTGTAGTTCACCGTATGGTTTTTTACGCACCTCCGGATCTTGAGACAATTATTGAAAAAGCGGCCAAAAAATTGAAAGTAAAAATTGATAAAAAATCGATTGGTGAAATTGCAAAAAGAGCACGCGGTACTCCCCGTATTGCTCTCCGATTGCTGAAACGATCAAGAGATTACGCGGAAGTCCATGGGGATGGATCTATAACTTTTGAAATTTCAGAGAAAGCTCTAAGCCTAATTGAAGTTGATTCGTTAGGGCTCGATAATTTGGACCACAGATATTTAAAGTCGATAATAGAAAAACACGGCGGCGGACCTGTTGGTGTTGAAACAATTGCTGCGTCTCTTGCAGAAGATACTGGGACAATTGAGGAAATGGTAGAGCCATACCTTTTGCAAATCGGGTTTATAAAACGCACGAATCGCGGCCGTGTTGCAACACCGGAAAGTTATAAGCATTTGGGGATAAAACAAAAAGGGAAAAGCGATCAGCCGAGTCTCTTATGAGCTTGTATTCCCATCAAGCTACTTGACAATGTATAACAAAATTGTATAAAATCGTTATACTATGCAATTAACAGTTGGCCCCAAATATCAAATAGTTATTCCAAAAGAAGTCAGAAAAAAGCTTAATGGTTTAAAACCCGGCTCAAAAGTTATGGTTAAAAAGGTAGGCGCTGACACAATTATTATTCAAACAAACCCTAGAGACTGGATTGAGCGAACTCGTGGTATTGCTAAAGAAGCATGGAAGGGAATAAACACAACTAAATATTTGGAGGACTTAAGAAATGAATGGGATAGGAAGGCTTAAAATAGTTGGCTTAGATAGCAATATCTTCATTTATCAATTTGAAGATAATCCCGATTTTATTAAATTTACAGACTTAATTTTTAAAGACTTAGCCAATAATAAGAAGAAAGCGGTAACGAGTATAATTAGCGTGATTGAAGCACTTTCTTACCCCTCTCTGCCAAACGTGCTTGAGTCAATTGAAGATGCGTTCCAGTCTTTCCCAAATCTTAAAATATTTGGCATCGATAATGAAATTGCAAAAGATACAGCGAGAATTAGGAGAGAATATAAATATCGTTTGCCAGACGCTGTCCAACTAGCAACAGCAATACAAGGAAGAGCTCAAGCATTTATTACAAACGACAATAGGCTCAAAAAATTTAAGGAACTCAAAATTGTATTGCTTAAAGAAATCTAAATAAAGAAATATTCAAAGAGATTGAATATTTCTAACTCCAGTAAAACAAAAAGGGAAAAATGACCAACAGCCCTTGTTATAAGTCCAAACAGCATTGTATTTAAGAAAATTAGTGTTATAATTCTCCTCAATGATAAGAGGCGTAGAACAGCAACAAACCCAAGTACCTGATGGTTGGAAAAATATTAATCCAATTGTAAGTAGACGCAGAATTCTCGGTTTAGGTGGTGGCACTGTTACAGCTCTCTTTCTTGCATCTTGTGGAGAAGCCGAACGCGATCCTACACCTACTACAAAGTTTAAAGCATTGAGTACAAATCCTACAGTAGATTCATATTCAGGCTTTAGAGCAAGATACAAAAAGAAAGGTGAGGTATCTTTAGAGCAGCAACCAATACGCGAAACATTTTTAGCAAATGGGAAGGAAATAGTTTTAGATTCAGACAAACAAACCTACATTTTCTTGCAATACAAAAATCTAGGTGATAAAAAAAATCCAAGAATAGTTCCAGCATTAAACATTGATGGTTCGGATAATGATAATGTTTATATTCTTCAGACAACTCCGGATCCAGACGGTAATATTGACACAGATTTTATAGAAATCGATACTGGCTCAGGTAATAAATTGCAAGAAAGATATGTAAAAGTTACGCAGATACCTGAAACCAATAGTTTTAAAGTGACTGAGCTTAAGGCAAAATAAATCCCCGAAAAGAAATCCCTTGACATAAAATTAGCACCCGCATCTACAGACAGCATACTAATTAATTTAGTAGTAAATATTGATATTCCCCCGGTAGTTAACGGGGCACTCAAAACTATTCTCGAGGCAATTGATAGAACGGGTGTTAATTGGTGCCAAGTCTCCCCGCGCGCAATCACCTTTTTGTATATGTGATTCATTATCCATTATTGATGAGCTGGATGCATAGGAAATCACACGGTTTGGTAAAAAAAACTCTTCTTGCTCAAGAACACTGTGGTCATTCGTATGCAAGAGATTATCCGGCGAGACAAAGATGCAAAAGCCAGGATTATCAGGATATAGATTAGGGTTAGATTTTATAAAATTAAACGATTGCGTCAAAACGTAGTTCTCCATGGTAAAGGGCCGGTTGGCTATTTGGAATATAAAAAAGTTGACAGTTTGGAATGCAAGATAAATAAGGATAAATGCAGAAAACGCTATTTTAAGTTTGCGCTTCCTGAAGATGTCTATAAAAAATACAATTCCGAGTCCCGCAAATACTGAAGCTATAGAAAAAAGGGGGCTCAATCTATGGTCGGCGTTTATTAAATCAGTAATTGTACTATTGAAAAATGGCAAAATAAGTAATATCGCAATCAAGAAATTTAAAAAAGGCCTTTTTAAAATAAACAAGGCGTATCCCACTCCAGTTATAAAGAAAATAGCAATAAGGGGAGAAAAAATCGGCTTCCATTCAGGATAAAAATATGAAGCAGGTTCATAAACGTAGGCCATAACAGACTTAATATAATTTTGTTTAAGTGTTTCGATATTATGTAAAGTTGGCAATGTCACAGTTGTGAGATTTTCTTCATAAGTAAATCTGCTTGTATGGAAAAAATCCTGAGTTGTTGTAGATAACAAGCGGGGCCCAAAACCAACCACTGTAAACATCACTAAGAAAACAATACTAAGAAGCGCCCTTTGTACTTGGGATTTTGATGTTTTTGCAAACGTTAACAGAATAGTTGCAGCAAGAATTAACAAACCAAAACTTCTAATTGCGGCGTGAAAGCCAAGGGAAAAACCTATAACCGCGCCCAAAAATACATAATCAATATAACGCATCCTTTTAGCTAGAATGTATAGTGGTATCAAGATTACGGGCACCCAGAAAAAATTGAAAGCAACAACTACTTGTGTGCGCGCAAAAAACATATGGAGAGGAAGTGTTGCGAGAATTAGCGCGCTCCAGAAAGCCACCTTTTTGTCGAGCGTAACACGTACAAGGAAGTATATTAGGATAACATCAATGGTCGAAAGAAGTGCAGCTGGGAATCTATACGTCAAAACACTGGCGTGAAAGATGTGATAAAAAAACCCAGAAATTACTGGGATAATAAGTCCGTGTGCATCATAAGCTCCATATCCAAATATGTTTCTTATGGTGCCATCCATTATGCGTACTGCATATAATCCCCCATCACGAAGCTCATCAGACAAGGAGACAAAAGGATATTGCGAAAGAAGAAAAAAGTTAACAATCTCAGCGATTATTATGATGACTATGATGGGCTGAATCTCCGCAGCTTTGACTTTTCTGATCTCAACTCTAAAATCAAACGTTTTAAAGTACAGAAAACAAAGCACGAGAAGTGAAATTATATGCAGCCAGAAAGTATACCAACGGAAAATAAAATACGTATCAATAGCACCCAGCGCAATCGACAAGACGTATAATCCCACACTAATTTCTATTAGAGTTTTAATAAGTTTTTTACTCACAACTTATCATATACATAAAACAAAAAAAGATAAAACTATATTTTGGTGACATTGGGGAACTTCAAACGTTATAATTGAGAAAGTTAAGGTTACACTACAAATTCCGCAAACATTGGATAATGGTCTGAGAACTTAATTCTTTCTGATTTAATGCTTTTTATCTCGCAATTTCTTGTAAATACGTAGTCTGTTTGGTGTGGAATTCTCCATTTTCTATGAGTAATTACTCTTTTTTTATTACCTATTTCAAAACCGTGTTTGGCCATAAAACGTATTAAACCGCCGCGTCCTATAAGGCTTGAATAGTTATAGTCTCCTACAATAAGCGTTGGAATATCTAAAAAATTCAGAAGTCTTAGCGCTTCTATTGCCATTTCAAGCTGTTTTCGTCTCCTCCCATTTAGAGCCTGTGGTAAAAGATGGACGTTCACAACAATAAAAAGCTTTTTATCGAATTTAAAAACAGTGAGCAAGCTTCTCCATTTTGAGTTATGTCTTGAAATGAGTTTTGCAAGGATACTTGTCCCAAGATCCACAATTTGTGAGAAAACAAGGCTAATTTTTGCTTTATTGTATGCTGTAAGTTGTCCATATGTTACCCCCTTTTTTGTAAAAGAAGGCGCAAATTTATAGGAATATCCATGGAGGTCAAGGACTTTTTTGAAAGTTGGGAGCCTTCTATTGGGAATTTCTTGAAGACAGAGAATATCGGGTTTTGGATTAAGCTTCATAATCCACTCCCCTGCTTCGTCAAGCTTTTTTCCCCACGCAATATTATAAGAGATAAGTTCTAGTATGCGTAAATTATACCAAATTTGACTTGTAGTTTTCTTTTTCATAAAGTTTTAGTATGGACGACCATTTTTTAACTCGTGAAAAACTCCTATCTGTACATAAACACCCGAATTTTAAATGGATAATTTTCTTTTTTGGGATAATCATTTTTTGTGATCTTTTATTTTTAAATTACAAACTCCTTAATGAACCAAAAAATATTTCGACGAATGTTTCAAAACAAGTAAATTCAGACAAACAAGCAAATGATCAAGGTGTAAGTGTTACAAAACAAGAGGACACTTGTGGAGCTATTTGCATGAGTGAAATTAATAAGGCAATTTCTACGCTTTCATCGCAAAAAACCTCGCAAGACCATGTATCCACAAACCCAACAGCTAAAGAATATTTTATTCCTTTTGGGACAGGCGCCATATCTTCAACCGACTGGCAGGATGTCCCAGGACTCCAAGCAACAATTAATGGGAGTTCATACGGCGTGATTAAGAGCGCGACTTTTGAAGTTTCAATCCATGTGCCAACCGGAAATGAAACAGCTGAAGTCCAATTATTTAATGTAACAGCAGGGCATCCAGTTTGGTTTTCAGACTTAATTTTTTCGGGCGGTTCTACACCGCAATTTTTAACTTCACCACCGGTTACACTTGACCCTGGAAGCAATTCATATAAGGTTCAAATGAAAACGCAGCTTGGATATTCTGCAAATCTTGATCAAGCTCGCGTACATATAACCACAAACTAATTTCAAATACTTGATGATATTTTTAACCCTTGATTCTTAATTCGTAATTCATTATTCTTGTATCAAATGGAAACGGCAACTTTTGCAGGGGGATGTTTTTGGTGCACAGAGGCAATTTTTCAAAGGTTGAAAGGTATTGAGTCTATCATGCCCGGTTATTCTGGTGGAGACGTAGATAACCCATCTTACGAGCAAGTTTCAGAAGGAACAACAGGACATGCGGAAGCAATTCAAATAGTTTTTAACCCTGAAATAATTTCCTTCGAAAAATTAGTGGAAATCTTTTTTCATCTTCATGATCCCACTACGCTAAATCAGCAAGGAAATGACGTTGGTACCCAGTATCGCTCGGCAATTTTTTATCATTCAGACGCACAAAAAGAGACAGCCCTGAAAATCCGCCAAAAAATAGAAGACGAGAATGTTTATAAAAATCACATTGTTACAGAAATTGTTGAGTTTAAGAATTTTTATAAAGCTGAAGATTATCACAAGAATTACTACAATAACAATCGAGAGGGAGGCTACTGCCGCGTAGTAATAGACCCTAAAATAAAAAAATTGCTTCGTGAATTTGCCACGGAAGTGAAAGAATAAGAAAACTCCGGAAATTTCTTCCCGGAGTTTTTAAATTTACGTTTAAAAATTTAATACCCTTGATTTGATGTAGGATTAGGATTTGTAGAACCTTGTGTTCCGCTTGGCCGCACTCCGCGCATCATCTGTGGATTAATCGAAACGTTTTGAGCCGTGACGCTACCATCAGAATTAGATGTGCCAAAAACCGCTACATTTGTGCCTGTAGTCAAGTCACTTTTTGATGCAGTAGCCGTTTTGTTAATCATAGTTGATGATGATAGAACCACTATTTTAGTACTTCCATCAGTCATCTTAACAGTCAAGCTATTGTTGTCTAGCGAGACAATTTGCCCAATAACAGGCCTGTTGGTAGTATTTGCACCGCCAAAACCGCGCCCTCCAAATCTCATCATGCCTCCGGGTCCGTTCGCGCCCGCGCCGTTTAAACCCGCAAAACTTGGTGTTTGCATTTTTTGATATTGCATTCCGCCAAAAATACCTATTGCTAGCGCAACAATTGCAACGATTATGATAACAAGTAAGTTATTCTTTGAACCGTTTTTTTCATTTGCCATAAATTTTAATCACCACCTTTCAAAATAAATTTCAAGATCTAAATTGCAAATCCCAAACCAATTTTTAATATTTAAGTATTAAATCTTTAAATATTTACTTGGTGTTTGATATTTGGTTTTTGTTGCTTAAATTTATTCATATCTAAGAGCCTCAATTGGACTAAGGCTTGCGGCCTTGCGAGCTGGATACCAACCAAATAGAATTCCAATTCCACCAGAAACGCCAAAAGCCAAAAGTATTGATTCAAATGACAAAACAAATGGGAGGCTAATTAGTGACGAGATAGTAAATGAAATGATAATTCCAAGTATCATTCCAAGAAGACCGCCTGCGAAAGTCAAAATTACAGCCTCAACAAGAAATTGCGAAATAATCGTGTTGTTTTTTGCGCCTAGTGCTTTTCTTAAGCCTATCTCACGTGTCCTTTCGGTAACTGTGACGAGCATTATATTCATAATTCCAATCCCTCCAACTAAAAGAGAAATTGCCGCGATTCCTGAGAGAAGAGCCGTGAATGTTCCAGTTACGGAAGACGCTGCTCCCAGGATGTCGCTTTGCGAAAGAATTGAAAAGTCGGCTTTAGTTGGATCGGAAAGTTTATGCCGTGCAAGTAGCAAATATCCAACCTGATTTTCAGCGTCAGTCATAACATCCTGTCCTTTTGCGGCAACTGCAATATTTGAAAGATAATCCTGTCCAAAGACCTGCTTTTGAGCCGTCAAAAGTGGAATATATATAGAGTCATCCGGATTCTGAAATCCGCTTCCGCCTTTTGAGGCAGTTATGCCAACCACCCGGAAGGCAAGTTTGTTAATCCGAATTGTTTGACCAAGAGGATCAGACCCGTTAAATAGGTCGGATACAACTTGCGGCCCGATAACAGCAATTTTCGCGAGCGCCTGATTGTCTTGAGAAGTTATAAACACGCCCTCAGAAAGCGTTACATTGTGAACAGTTGCATACGAGTCGATAGCCCCAATGACAGTAATATTTGTATTACTTCCAGCAGCAGATACTTGTGCTCGGCGCGACATTTCTGGAGAAACAGCTTTGACGTCTGTCACTTGGGTAGATGTTGAAAGCGCTTTCGCGTCATCATAAGTTAAAGTTTGATTAGAACCTGCACCCGCATTTATTCCACCCGTTGTTTGCGCGCCCGGTAAAATTGTCAAAAGGTTTGATCCTAGAGACTCGATTTGAGAAGAAACTTGTTTTTGGCTTGATTGGCCTAAAGAAACGAGCGCAATAACGGAACCAATTCCAATGATTATTCCAAGAGTCGCAAGAGTAGTCCTTAACTTGTTTAGGCTTAGTGCTTCAAGTGCTGACAATATTAACTCATTAAAATCCATATTTCTTTTTATTTTTTGCCGTTTTTCTTATCGGAAATTATTTTGCCATCTTTAAAGGTTATTATCCTTTTTGCGTTTTCCGCAATATCAGGCTCATGGGTAATCATGATAATAGTGTGTCCATCACTGTTTAATTTCTTGAAAATTCCCATTATTTCTTCTCCTTGCGCACTTGCCAAGTTTCCCGTAGGCTCATCTGCCAAAAGCAACGCCGGGTTCATTACAAGAGAGCGTGCTATTGCAACTCTTTGCATTTGTCCACCAGAAAGTTGATTGGTTTTATGTGTGATACGGTCGCCAAGACCTACGAGCTCAAGATATTTTTTGGCCACCTCTTCTCTTTTTTCCTTGTGGATTCCGGCATAAACCATAGGAAGCATTACGTTTTTTAATGCGCTTGTCCTGGGGAGTAGATTAAAAGCCTGGAAAACAAATCCTATTTTCCTATTTCTTATGTCGGCAAGTGCATCTTGTGTTAGTTTTGAAACATCCTCTCCATCAAGCGTATATGTTCCTGAAGTTGGTGTATCAAGTGCGCCAAGCATATGCATTAATGTGGATTTTCCACTTCCAGAAGGCCCCATTATGGCAACAAATTCGCCCTTCTGAACACTAAAAGAAACGTCTGACAAAGCAGCCGTTTCAGTTGTTCCGGTAGTGTATGTTTTTGTAAGGTGGGATACATGAATTAATGTCATACATATTTAATTTCCGGTACGTCCTCCTCCGCCGCCTCGAGTGCCGCCGCCGCCTGCTCCACCACCAACAAATCTTACATTTCCCCCTCCCCCGAATCCTCCAAAGAGACTTCTCGAGAATGGGGAAGCGGCACCAGAGGTGCTTGTTGTTTGGTTTGGTGTGTATCCAACCAAAACCGTGTCGCCAGAAGATAAACCGGAATCGATCTCAGTATTTGTGCCGTCAGTGTCGCCAATTGTGACGTCTACGGCTTGAATTTGTCCATTTTTCATAGTGTAAACAGTTGACTGTGCTCCTCGTGTCGTTACGGATCCTGCCGGAACAAGCAAGACATTATCTTTGATATCCGTAATGATATTTGCAGACGCACTCATGTTTGGGAGTATCGAGTCATCTCCAGTGTCAAGCGCAATTGTTGCTGGGTAGCTAGTTACTCCAGATGAAACAGTTCCTGTTGTGTCAATTCCAAGGACTTTTCCTGTAAATGTTTTATTTGGTAGCGCGTCAAATGTGACAGTCGCGCGGTCTCCTGCTTTTACTTTCACGGCATCAATTTCTGACAAAGAAACAGAAATAATAGGTGTTCCGCTGTGCTTTATTGACGCCACTACTTGAGAAGAAATGCTGTTACTTGTCGCAGACTGGCTATTGGTGATAACAAGCCCGGGCGCAATCGTGATATCAGATATTGTGCCCGCTACGGGTGCCGTAATGGATGATGAAATTTCATTATAAGCAAGAGACGCTGAATTAAGAGCTGCTTGGGATTGAGAAATAACTCCCTGTTGGTTAATATAGTTTGCTTGTGCTTGAAGCCAATTTGCATTCTCTTCTATATATACTGGATCGGCTTTGTCCTGGTCTGTGGGGTTTTTAATCCCACGGTCGGTAACAAATGCTTGGTTTGTTTTAAATAGTGTTGCTTGGAGAGAGTTTAGTTGAGCAAGTGCCGAATTTAAATTATTTTGAGAGGCCAAAAGCTGAGAATATGCCTGGGCTTGCCGTGCTAAACCGTCTGTGTCAAGCGTCAGATCTGCAATCTTCTCGCCAGCAGTAACAGTATCTCCATTTTTAACGTAAACTTGATTAACGGTTCCGCTTGTTTGCGTACTTATTGAAACACGGTTTGCAACTGCAACGCTTCCCGATTCGGCAACTGATACAACCAGAGTTCCTTTTTCCGCTTGCGTTGTTTGATACTGTGCTTTATTTGATGATTTAACAAATAATTTTCCGAATGCAAACCAGGCAATTCCAACAATTATTAAAACGACGAAGATTTTTTTAACATTGGATTGTTTCAGAAACCAAGAGGGAAAAGCCGCAATTTTTGAAAAAATATTTTTCAATAAATTCATAATATATCCAATTGTAACAAACCCTTCCTGAAAACTAGCTTAAGAATTCTAGGACGGTAGAATAACAGAGAATGTTGTTTCTTTTCCGGGCTTACTTTCAACACGAATTCTACCATTGTGGGAATCTATGATTTTTTTAGCAATTGAAAGCCCAAGTCCGTGACCTGGGGTCTCACTTTTAGTACGTGATTTTTCTCCCCGAAAAAATCTGTCCCAAATATATGGGAGGTCCTCTTTTTCTATTCCAACACCGTGATCAGTAACTAAAACAGTGACTGCGTTTTTTTGTTTTTGAGAAGAAATTTTAACAACGCTTTTTTTAGAACTATATTTAACTGCATTATCAAGCAATATCACAAAAACTTCAGTTAGTCGGTCAGGAACGCCTTTAATAATGGAATCAGAAATATTGGTTTGGATTATTATCATCTTCCTTTTAGCCTGTGGCTCAATTTTCCTAATGGCATTATTTAGTATTTGAGAAATAGAAACGTTTGTATGTTTATCAATGCCGCCTCCGCGGCCATTTTGCGCAAGCTCTAGAAGGTGATCTGATAAAACCTGGAGACTTATTGTTTCTTCTAAATTGCTTTCAAGTAGCCGCTTTGCGTCAACAAGTGACAAGCTTTTATTTCTGAGAGCAACTTCTATCTCAGAACGTAGAGATGTCAGGGGGGTCCTAAGTTCGTGTGAGGAGTCCGTTATAAATCTATTTTGTTCATCAACCATTTTTTTAATTGGTTTAAGCGTTATTCCGGCAAGAAAATATGCGGCCCCTCCTGCAAAAATAATAATTCCACCATTAATAATTAAAAGTAATATTGCAAGTCTTTGTCTTGATTCTTGTAAGTCTTCAAGAGATCTTGGCCTGAAAAAAGCCTCAGGTGGAGCTGGGTAATTTTGGTCAAGGTGTTGTGTCCTTAATTCTTGTATTCTAATTACTCTTTGAACTTCTCGTGATGCAGCATTATAAATTGCAATACTAAACATAACACTGATAAACATTATGATGACTAGATACCAAGCTGTGAGTCGTAGGCGTGCGGATTCAAACATATTATTCTTCTATTTTATAACCAAAACCGCGCACCGTGTGAATTAATTTTGGGGCTTTTTTAAAAGAACGGTCTATTTTATTACGTAGGTATCCAATGTAAACCTCAATTGTATTGGGTAGAATATCAGATTCATAGCTCCAGACGTGGCTCGTAATCCGTTCTTTACTTAGAATATGTCCCGGATGCCTCATTAAAAATTCCAGAAGTGCAAATTCACGACTCGATAAATTAATCGCTTTCTCTCCGCGTTTAACTATAAACGTTTTTGTATTTAGTGTTAAATTACCTACTCTTAGTTCTTCATTTAGTGTTTGTTTTGGGCGGCGGGTTAGTGCGCGAATGCGTGCCAAAAGCTCTTCAAAAGCAAAAGGTTTAACAAGATAATCGTCAGCACCAGAATCAAGTCCTTCTACTCTGTCTGATATTTGCCCTTTTGCAGTGAGCATAATTATCGGCGTATGAATTTTTTGTCCGCGGAGTTTTCTTGAAAGTAAAGCGCCTTCCATTCCGGGAAGCAAACGGTCAAGAACAATCACGTCATATTCTTCCCCTACTGCCAAGTCATAACCGTCAGTACCGTCGTAGGCTACGTCAACTGCATAATTTTCCTGTTCAAGACCTTGCTTTAAAGAATTTGCGATTTTATGCTCATCTTCAACGACTAGTATTCGCATGTGCGTATTATACCAATTGCATGCTTAAAAAGAGCTGAGGGAGGTATTTGGATTCTTTTACTTTTTGTGGGAAATCGGAACAAAAATTAGAGTTGAAACAAGCGTTGCGGCCATTATAGCCGCCCACGCAATAAAAACATTAAATAATAATTGGTCTTCTCGCTTTTCAACCTCGCGAAGATTTCTACCCGCTAACACAAAACCTGAAGGTTTACCTCCAGGGCCAAAGTAAGATGTCACCACGGTAGCAAACCGAAAACCTTCCATGGGTTCCCAAGTAAATCTGTCTTCAAGATGTTTTTTTGCAAAGCCAAAAACTCCAGTAGGTGGTTTGAGCATTTTTCCAAAGAATAATCCAGAAGACGTCACAGGATTGCCGTTATTATCAAAAATCATAATAAAGGTCGCGAGGCTCTGTGAAAGTTCAGTTTGTGTTTGTCTTACGAGAACCTTAGGGTCATCTCCCTGTTGTAATAATTGCCCAGTATCCTGCGCGATCTGAATTTGTGGATCGTTTGCCGACATTCTTAAATTTTGTTGACCGGCTAAATAAACTAATCCGCAGAGCCCTGTTATTGCAATAGCCATGGGGATGAAGTATCGGATTTTTTCGACCACGCGATAATTATAACAAAAGTGCCTACCTGACAATACCAAGAGCAAGGAGACCCGAGATAATTAGGTATGCGGCGATAAGATAGTTAAGAAATTTTGGAAACACCAAAATTAATATCCCAAATAATATTGATACCCATGGATTAAAACTAGTTAGGCTAAGACTCATAAAATCACCTCCTATTTCTCATTTCTACTGGCTGTCTACGGTTCCTTCCACCTCCTCTGGCGTTACTGGTTTTACAATTTGAATTAACTGTACAATTCCTGATGCAATTAGCGCGTAAACTATAGCAGCAATAATAGTTGACCATTCAAAGACTGATCCCTGAGATTCTACGCTCGTACGAATAATCCCCTGAAAAGGAAGAGCCAAAGGGTCAGATATGGTATAAATTAAAGAAGCGAAGCCACTTATTGGATTTGCTCCTAAAGCCCTCAATGTCACTCGGAATGCCAGGAGTACCTCAATGACCCCTAATGCATACCAAATAATTTGGTAAGTTCTAAAAATGGTTTTTTTCTTCTCATATACTTTTTGAGGGTGTTCTGTTTTGACCATGGGATCAACCCTTTTAGTTGTCCGGACTACGCGAGTAGGTTGTGCAACTTCATGTGTTTCTGTCTCTATGTATTCTTCCATAAAATATCCTTCAATCCTGATCTTAGTAAAGCAATTGGAGGAACATGTTAAAGGAATGTAAGAAAATGTTAAGCATTTGGGAGCCTAAGAAGGAAAAACTTCTGCAATTACTGTGAATCGTCCACAAATTATTTGTATAATTAAAAAATGAATCTTTCAGGAAAGACAATTCTGCTCACGGGTTCAAAAAGAATAGGTAGCGTGGTCGCAAAAAAAATAGCAGAAAAAGGTGCAAATTTAGCCATTGCATATAATTCATCTAAAGAAGAAGCAGATAAAACACGCCAAGAGATTATAAGTCTCGGAGGAAAAGCCGAGATATTTCAAGCGGAACTTGCAAAAGAGGAGGATGTTAAAAACTTAGTTGAGCAAGCAATTCAAAAATTCAGTTCAATCGACGGTTTGGTTCATATGGCGTCACCCTACCCCAAAACACCTCTTGGGAATATTTCTATTGAAGACGTGCAAAAAATTATGAATACAATTGCCGGTTCGGCAATTCTCTTGGGGCAAGAGGCTGGGCTTCATATGCTCAAAAAGTCTGATGGGGAAACCAGGAAAATAATATTTTTTTCAGACTGGTCAGTACTCACCCGCCCGTCAAAAGATTATATTGTGTATAACGCTGCAAAAGCAGCAATCAATTCAATAACAAAGAATTTGGCAATTGAGTTTGCGCCAAAAGTTACAGTCAACGCGATTGCGCCAGGACCCATTCTCAAACCGCCGGATTTGACTGATGAAGAAGACAAAGAAGTTTTGGCAAGGACACCATTAAGGCGCTGGGGAGGTGAAGAAGAAATAGTAAAAGCAGTTTTGTATTTACTTGATGCGGATTTTACAACTGGAGTAGTACTCCCAGTAGACGGCGGCCGCACAATTGGATAAATAAAGAAATTTTTTCTTGACTTTTTTTTCTTCGGGTGTATTATTAACTAATGATGAAGTGGCTAGGTATTGCAGTTGTTATAGTCGTTATACTTGTTGGTGGGTATTTCTTATTTGCAAAAAGTTCAACCGCCCCAATTACTCCTTCCACCCAAACACAGGCTCAACCAACCGCTGCACCTTCAGAGGCAATGACAGGTCCTACTACTGCGATGACAAATGAAAACTCAGTCACTTTAACAGCTGACGGATTTACTCCAGCAACGTTAACAATTAAGGTAGGGACAAAAGTTACATGGAAAAATACAAGTGGGGCTCCCGCAACTGTTAATTCAGATCCTCACCCAACTCACACAGACTACCCTCCTCTTAATTTAAGTAAATTTGCGGACGGTGAGACACTTTCTCTCACTTTTGATAAAGCGGGTACTTACGGATATCACAACCACTTCAATCCAAGCCAAACAGGTAAAATTATAGTACAATAAATTTAATGAGCAATAGCAGGCTCACACTAATTCTTCTCAGGATCAGCATTTCAAGCGTTTTTCTATACGCGGCAGTTGCTGCAACTCTTGAACCATACAATTGGATAGGTTATATTCCTCCAGTTTTGAGAACTATTTTTCCGTCTCAACTTCTTCTTTTGGGGTTTTCTGCCTATCAATTAATTCTTGCCTTGTGGATTCTGTCGGGTTGGAAAAATTTCTTTTCAGCCTCTCTTGCTGCGTTAACTCTCCTTGCAATAATTGCAGGAAACATTACACAGCTTGATATTTTATTCCGAGATTTTGCAATATTCTTTGCAGCAGGCGCTTTAGCAGTTTCTTCGTATCCAGCAAAAAAATAATATCCTCGCCAAGCGGCTTCAAAAGAAGTAAAATACCAACATGAAATATAAATACGTTATTTTGGGCGGGACGTTTGACTTTTTACATAATGGCCACATTTCTCTTTTAAAAAAAGCTTTTTCTATTTCAGAAAAGGTGGCAATAGGAGTCAATTCGGACAAGTTTTGTCTTGATCACGGGAAGAGACCTTACCAAAACCATAAAGAAAGACTCGCCGCAATAACTTCCTATTTAGAAGGAGAAGATTTATTAGAAAGGACAATATTTCATACTCATGAAGAAATAGGATGTCCTGCATATATTGATTCTAAACTCCAGGCAATAATAGCGAGTATCTTAACTCAGGAAGGCGCAAAAGAAGTAAACTTTAAAAGAGAGCAAAACCATCTAAGTAAGCTTGATATAGTTTTTGTCCCAATTCTTTTATCTTCTGATTCTGGAGTTATCTCCTCAACCCGCATAAGAAATGGAGAAATTGATAGGAGAGGAAACGCGTATTTAAAACTTTTTGAAAAAGATTTAGTCTTGCCGGAATCACTTCGTCAAGAACTCAGAAAACCCTTTGGCGAGTTAATAAAAGGTTCAAAATTTAAATTACCGTCGGAAAGTTTTATCATTTCGATTGGCGACGCTGTGACAGTCAAGCTTCTTGATAATAATATTAATGTTAACATCGCCATTTTTGATTTTAAGACAAAAAGACAACCTATCTTAAAAGAGATAGAGCAAAAATTGCCTTTACAAGATGTTACTGTTGAAAATAAGGCAGGGATAATTGAAAAAGAGGCAGTAGATGCGCTCCATGTTTCGATTAAAAAAACCCTCGGTAATAAAAGTTCAATTGCAATTAGAGTTGAAGGGGAAGAAGATCTTTTAACGTTTCCGGGAATCCTGCTCGCTCCTCTTGGTGCAAAAGTTTTTTATGGGATGCCTGATAAAGGCGCCGTATGTGTGAAGGTGACAGAACAAAAAAAGCAAGAAGCCCAAAAAATACTCTTAAAATTTAACTAGAATATTTCAATATCATATTTCCGAGTGATTCCGGAGTTTCAAGGTTTGGCATGTGTCCTGCCGCAGGAATAAAATCTAGAGTTGCAGTAGGAATCAGCGCATGAAGTTTCTTAGCCTGGGATGGTGGGATTATTACGTCCGACCCGCCGTGGATCATGTGAATTGGTACTTTTATTTTTTTAATCTTGTCATAGTTGTAATTTATTAAGTCATTCCAATAAGATTCAATTAATTCTTCGTTTTCAAAAGACCTGTCAGACGTTTTGATAATAAATCTCAGCTTTTTCGAAAAAGTTTTAAACTTCACTGCATAAAGCCCAAAAGGAATTGTAAATATCCGTGCGCGCCACAAGAAAAAAAGACGTTTAATTATTCTTGGGGAAAGCGCACTGATATCCGCCAAATGTTTAAAAAATATTTCAGGCAGAGTCCCCTTGATGTAAGGTGTACTTAGGAGAAAAAGTTCTTTTACCTGCTCGGGAAAAAGGCTCGCAAAATCAATTGCAATTGCAGAACCCATACAATACCCAAAAATACTTAATTTCCCGAGTTTTTTTTGATTTAAAAATTCTTTAACGAATCGCGAATAGCTTTTAATAGTTAAATCGCCCGGTAATTCTTCTGATTTACCCCAGCCAGGCAAATCAAGCATGTAAATGTAATATTTTTTCTCGAGTATCTCAGCAACGTGTATAAGATCACTATGTGTCCCTGTAAAACCGTGCAGTATTAACAGAGGCGGGTTTTTGTTATCTCCAAAGGTCCAGTAATATTCTTCAAGCCCTTTATAAAGGAATTTATGTTTTTGCGCGCGGGGCTCCATATAAAGAGTATAGCAAAGACTCGTTGGTTTACTTAAGCTTTAGTAGTTTTAGTCCTATCTTCTCATCGAGCGCTCTTTCTATTTTTGTTTCTGAAGATATTATATAAATTTCACAAGTTGCGCCAACTACCGCTTGTTTCAAATGCCCCCCAAAACAATTAAAATCTTCATCAGAAAGGACCGTGTGGATGTGAAAGAAGGGTTTACCGTCAACTGTCGCAATATTTCCTGTCAGACTCACTACTTCGCAGGTTCTATCGATCTTTTTAAAACTGTATTCTCTAGTGTCTAGGTGATAGTAACCAATTTCAGAAGATAAGAATCCGCCGATCCCTTGAATTACTCCGGAAATGATTTTATTATCCTCACAAAATTTGGTTATGACAGGGATTATGTCTTCCCCTTTCTCAAGCCTTACTAAGTAGTATTTTTCCGTTTTAACAAATTGCATTTTAAGTTTTTTGCTCGAGGTAGTCTTTAAGTGGACCAAGATAATAGTCTTTCCAACCTTCCTCTAAATCTTTTGCTTCTCCGTCCGGGACATTCTCATGTAAAAAATCAATTGTAGTTATGCCACCCTTTTCAGTTAACGAAAAAGTTGCAATTGAGGCTTCATCCCATTTCCCGCCAAACCACTCCTGGACAAGGTTTTTATTTGGAGTAACTTTTATATTTTTACCATAAACGTCTCCTCCCCAAAGACTAAATTTTGTTCCAACCACGTAATCCATTTTAGCAGGGCCCCCGCCCCATTTATCTATTTCTTTAGGGTCAACCAGCGCTTTCCAAACGGCTTCTTTGGGGGCTTTTATGTGGTATATTTGTTTAATAGTTTTCATCAATAATCGTTATTTTATCACAAAGATTTTATCGATTAATAAAATAAAGGAAAATAACGCAAACAAGAGGACCAAGAGTGAGAGAGGTAATATCAACTAAAGGTTTAATAAGGTTGCGGTTCCCAGCTTTTACACGGCCCGCACGATTATCTGCATAAGAAGTAAGCGCAAGAAGTCCGAGTGGCGCTAAAAGCGTTCCTAAAAGAGAATGTAAAGCGACAATTATAGCTGTTGCGAAAATTGAAAGTCCTGCAAGCCAACGATCCCTGTTAAAAACATCCTTTGTGTGGAAAGAATTTTCAACTTTCCGGGCATCTTCTATAATTTCATTTCCTGCTGCCGTAATAAAAATAGTTAGTGTTCCAAATAGAAGCGAGACGTGAAAATTGGCTTTGCAAAAATAAAACAAAGAACCCGAAACAAAAACATGGAAAATTGACCTCAAAGATAGGTTGAGATAATTATGACTGGTTTTCATTGGGAGAGAACTTATTATAAAAGGTTGCACATAAAATCGCAAATATTCAATTGGAATTCATTTTGGAATTATAGAAAAGTCTAGAATTTTCTTGTGTCCGCTGCGGCTTGTCTTAAGCCAAGCCTGAGCAGACCACAAAACCTATCCATTTAGAAATCCTGCCATTTCTTTTAGGTTTTGCTCAAAATTTGCAACATCCTCTGGAAATAAAAGAAAAGAATTGTAGATTCTATCTTTTCCTTCCCCCATGAATTTGGATTCTGTAATTTTGAGATATTTCTTCTCGTTTTGGCCTTGATTAACGTCAAAGAAGTATGTGCGTCTTCCAAATCTGACGTGTGAGGACTTAATTTTATTACTCTTACCCTGTGTCATATGTATCACCCCCTTCCTTTTGTGTCTTCCCAACTCTTGTTTAAAGAACTGAAGATAAGTAAAAGAATAAACGAAAAATACACGAAAGTCAACTAAGACAAAATAGGTCTTTTTACGTCAATATTTTGGCTGGGAAAAACTTGTATTTTATGAAATTTGGAGAATAGAAAGAATGTTACCGTCGGGGTCGCGAAACCAAGCCGATTTTAAACTGCCCATTGTTGCTACTCCTTTTTCATCAGTCTTAATTCCGTTTGGCATTTCATAATGTTCAAATTTAACCCCTTTTTTTGTTAGCTCATCAACTTCCTGCTCAAGAGCTTGAACTGTAAAAGTTGCAAGTGTATGTTCTGCTTTTGATTCTCCTCTGACGTAGACATATAAAGTAGTTCCGTTACCGCATTCGTATAACGCTGCGTCTTCAGGAGACGCCATTTCACTTTTTTTAAGGCCCAAAACATTTTCATAAAACTCGCGGGACCTCTTTATATCAGTTGATGGAATCATTGCGGTGACCGGAGCGTTTGTTAACATAGAAGTTATACTATTTTAATAGGTTGAATTTGTCAAGAAAGAAAAGCGTAAATTATAAATCTAAATTCCTGCAACACCAAGAATTCTGCCAATGCCGTAAGTGACCACCATTGCAAGAGCACCTCCTAATACTACTCTTGTTACTGAGCGCATCATGCTTGCGCCGCTTACCATTGCACTTAAAACACCGGTTACAACGAGAGCAATCAACACGGCAACAAATGCAACAGGAATTCTAATCCCGGCAGGCGGCACGAGTATAGCAATGATAGGTACCAAGGCTCCAACAAAAAAAGAGGCTGCAGAAGCAAAAGCAGCATGCCAGGGGTTTGTTAGATTGTCAGGGTCAAGTTTTAGTTCCGCATCAACGTGGGCGGCAAACGCGTCTCGGGCAGTTAGTTCAAGAGCTACAGTCTTTGCCGTTTTAGGCGATAAACCCTTCCGTTCGTAAATTGATATTAGTTCTTCAAGTTCTGCTTCCGGATAATTTTTAAGCTCGAACCTTTCTTTTTCAAGCAGTGCTTTTTCTGTGTCCCGGGAGCTACTTACAGAAACATATTCTCCAGCCGCCATAGAGATAGCGCCAGCAACTATTCCGGCAAGTCCCGCTGCAAGAATAATTGTTACAGAATTAGTTACGCCCGCAACTCCAACAACCAATCCGGCAACTGATACTATTCCATCTCCCGCGCCTAGAACTGATGCACGTAGCCAATTTAATTTTGGACCAACACTTGGATTGTGCGGCTCAGGATGCGATTCGGATTTATCAATAGTTTTTACACTCATTGTAAGAATTATAGCAAAGATAGAAGATAAAGGCTTTATAAGAGGGACTTAAATTATTTTCTGTTTCCGTCCAACCCGCCGCGCAAAGGGGTTTCAGAGACATGTGTTAATGGAGAATGTCCGTTAGATGTATATTTTGGTTGTCCATGTTCTAAAGCTGTTTCAATGTGGCCATTTGTGTGTGAGTAACCTTCTTGCATTGCGTCTTCTACAAGAGATTGCTTGAATTCTTCTCTATAAGCGTTTGGATCCCAACCG
Source organism: uncultured Gammaproteobacteria bacterium (assembly GCA_964651815.1). Lineage (GTDB taxonomy): Bacteria > Patescibacteriota > Microgenomatia > Levybacterales > GWA1-39-11 > GWA1-39-11. The sequence goes on from CAZYWG010000006.1 coordinate 71,581, forward strand.
CCAGGATATGAATTCCCTTTTAAGCCTTTACGTTTACTGTCAGGGGTTTTGAAAGGCGCTCTTCCACGTGCAAAAGTATAACTCCTCATTCTATTTCTCATGGAACTTCCTTTTATATAGTGATAATCGGGGTCAGGCTGTTCTCGTAAATCGGGTTCTAGTTCTAGCACAATTTTTTGATCATAGCAAAAAGAAATAAAGAGTTCAATATATCATTTTGGCACTATATATCTGGCAAAATAGTCCAAGCAATTAGATGATTTGGGGAGTGTATGTTAGTAATACGTTGCCATTTTTGAATTCGCGGACGTTCGAAAGTTTTAAATTTAATTGAGTTTTAATGCCTTCAAATAATCTTGTTCCTTGTCCCAGTACAACACGATTTATCATAATTCTAAATTCGTCAATCAAATTGTGTTTAATAAATGTAAGACATAAATTGTCGCTTCCGTAAATTGCAATATCACCGCCCGGTTCATTCTTAAGTTTTTTAATGTAGTTTGGATCGACGTTGTGTAATAGTTTGACATTTTTCCATTTCTCAGTTTCATGGATTTGAGTTAAAGTTTTTGAGAAAACAACTTTTGGAGTCGTATTCATTAGATTAGCAACGATCGGATCATCCAACCTTGCCATATCAGTCGGCCAATAATTTGCCATCAGTTCATAAGTTCGTCGCCCGAATAACAAGGTTCCAACGTTTCTAGTTTGCTCAATTGCAAATTCGTTAAATTCCGCGTCTACATTGTGCCAGGACAGGTCATGATTTGGTCCCTCAAAAAAGCCGTCTAGTGAGACCATCATAAATAAAAATATTTTTCTCATTTTTTTAAGTTATTAATATATTGCATTCTGTTTTCAATCATTTTTTGTTGTCCTGCATTGGGAGTGCGAGGAATGTTGGCAAAATAGCCTATGATATATGGCAGAGCTATGTATAGCAATATAATCACAGTGATTATAGTTATGGTAATTGTTTTATTTATTCGCAGACCTTTCCACACAGCGAGTGTAACTACCCAAAGAATTAAAATATCAACTACAAGCAGAATCCAACGGTAATGCCAGCTGTAGTCCGCCGGGGAAGAAGATAATTGCAGGCCAAGAGAGGTTACCCTGCCGGCGAAAGGTAGAGGAAATCCAATTTGGACTGCGCAATAATCAATGCCGAGGCATTCCTGTCTTGTGAACCAAAAAATAGATGACAGTGTGGAAAACAATAAAGTTGCAATTAATAGAGTGATTATTAATTGTTTTGGTTTAAAGCCAAGCATAACCTAAGTATAGGAAGCAGTAAGTGTTGATGTCAAACCAGGTTAAATCTCTTTTGGTTCCTTTGTTTAGATTTTGCTGCTTCTACTTCCCTATTTTTCGGGTCGGCATCTGTTGTAAGTGAAGTTAATAATTCGGAAGCTGCTTCGGTTACATGGTCAACTGCATGTCTAAATGCTTTCTCGTTTATTCTAGAAGGTTTATTAAAACCTGAAATTTTTCTTACAAACTGTTCTGACGCCGCACGAATCTCATCTTCTTTTGCAGGCGGGTCAAAATTAAAAAGCGGTTTTATATTTCTACACATGAGTAAATTTTCGTCAATTAAAATCTATAAAAAAATTTGCGAAATCCTAAAGCGCCGAGGCGCGTAGGATTACTTCCCGACAGTTAAAAATATTATAAAAGATAAAACAAAACACTGAAACCCACAGGCTTCAGTGTAGGTACCGTTCAATTCTAATTTCGTAGAAGGAATTTTTCAAGAGACTAATGGGACACACCATTATTTCTTAGGATCCCAAGGTGTTATTAGTTGAAAGTAATTTCCATCAGGGTCAGCAAGTGTTGCAATCCAAAACTCTCCTTCATCCCCCATCTTGTAGGGTTCTGCAACAACTTTAACGCCAGAAATCTCCTTCACTCTTGCAAATTCACCTTTTACATCATTTGTTTCAAAGTTGAAAAGAATTCTATCAGGATTTGAATTTTTGCCCTTAATTTTATCATGAGAGCCAATACTAAAGAAGCAGCTCCCAACTAAAAAGCCTGCATACCCTTCTTCTTCCATTTCAGGCTTTTTATCAAAAACTTTACCATAGAATTCAACAAGTTCTTTTTTGTTTTCTGTTGAAAGTAAAATTGAATTAAAATTTAACATATTATTCACCTCACTTTCGGGCTTTTGCCAGTATTTAATTTTAGCTAGCGGCTTTTTTGATTGCTTCAAGGTCAAGTTTTTTCATTGGCATGAAGGCGGCTGTTACTTTTTCAGTTTTTGTAGGATCTCTCATGAGTTCATCTAAAATTCTTGGAACAATCTGCCAGGTAACACCAAATTTATCTGTACACCATCCGCATTGCTCGGCTTCAGGAACCGCAGACAATTTTTCCCAGAAATGGTCAATTTCTTCTTGTGTTTCGCAGTTAACAACAAAAGATACTGAGCCATTAAGTTTGAACTGCTCAAGTGGTCCACCATTGAGAGCCATAAATTTTGCTCCATCAAGCTCATATTCAATGGTTAAAACACTTCCCGCTGGGCGCCCTGAGATTTCTGCGGCTGCTTCGGGAGTTTTTTGAGTGGTTGTGATTTTTCCTTCATGTTGACCAGGGGCAGACTTAAAAGTATCTACATAGTGATTTGCAGCTTCTTCGCCGTTGTTATTAACAAACCAAATGCAATTCGTAATCTTAGACATCGGGATATTCTACCAGAAATGTAAGAATTTTTTCAGTAGGAAAAATGTAAGAGTTAGCCCACTTCACCTGTCGCGACTTCTCCATCACGCTTATAGTTAGCAGCTATCACTCCGTTATGTGTTATAGCACTTTTTATAAGCTTCCATCCAACAGGAATTGTTCCATCGTGAAAAAGTTTTTTACCGCTCCCTAAAGTAACGGGGAATACTTTAAGCCACAATTCATCTACAAGATCATGTTTCAATAATGTCTGAATAAGGTTTCCACTCCCGTAAATTTGTAAAGGTGATCCATCTTCTTCTTTGAGTTTTTTAATATCCTCAACGTTTTTTAGGACTTTTGTATTTTCCCAAGGGGTGTCTTTGATATTTTTTGAGACAACGTATTTTGTGATCTTATTTACCTGCGGCCAAAATTCATCTGCGTGAGTTGGCCAATAGTTGGCAAATATGTCATATGTTTTTCTTCCCAAAAGCAAATCATATTCTCCTGCCATTTGTTCTTGCATTATTTTCCCGGCCTCGTCGTCAAAAAATGGAGCTGTCCAACCGCCATATTTGAAGCCTTCAGCAGTATCTTCTTTTGATCCACCGGGAGCCTGCATTACCCCGTCGAGGGATATAAACTCTAAAACAATAATCTTTCTCATAGCGTTATTCTAGCATGAATTGTAAGAACTTTAAAATAGGAATTTTGTTAAGAAAGTGTATGAAAAAAATTCGAGTGCGGCCGCACTTTTTAGTTATAAACTTTCTACTACTTTTGCAAGTCTTTCAAGACCTGCAGACGCGCCTTCTTTCATTCCCATTGAAACCATTCCTTCCAAGTCCTGAGCATTATCAAATTTTGATATTGTAGTAACTTTAGTTTTTCCTCCATCAACAGGCTCAAGATTAAGAGTCTCGGTCATAATATGTCCCGCCATAGGCTCGTATTCAAAAGTTCTGACGATTTTTTTGGGTTCGTCAATTTCTTTCATTTCGCCGCGGAATGCGTGTTCTTTTCCATCTCCTTCGTGGCTGTGACTCACAAAACGCCATGCACCGCCCACTTTCATCTCTAGCTTATCAACAGTGGTATTTTCCCACCATTTAACAATTAATTCAGGCTTTGTATATGCTGCCCAAAGCTTGTCCGGTGTCGCATTGAAAACGCGCGTGATTCTGACTTCTAATTTATCTTTATCAACTTCAAATTGAGTGTCATTCATTATTTTTTCCCTCCTTTCAATAAAAATTTCGTCAACTAAAATAAGATAATAAATTTTTTATTGATACTGAGCCCTCCCTTCGGGAGGCGAATGTACTACCTTATTTTTGTTTCTTTAATTTCTCAAGTAATTTGTCTAATTTTTTAAAACGCTCATCCCACATTTTTACCATCTTTTTTGCCCACTCTTCTATTTCATGGATTGAAGTAGCATTAATTGTATAAATCCTTTGCTGCGCGCGTTTTTCCATATCAACGAGCTTTGCTTCTCGCAAAACTTTTAGATGCTGAGAAATAGCAGGTGCTGAAACTTTAAAATTGCCGGAAATATCAGACGCTGTGAGTTGTCCTTTTGCGGCAATCAATTCCAAAATGCGGCGGCGATTGGGGTCAGAAAGAGCCTGAAAAGTATCCATTAAGAAGTATTATAAATCATCCACTTAATTAAGTCAAGGGTTAAATAGAAGAAGGAATTGAACTTTACCTAAAATGCTACAATAAAATTATGGAAAAACTTTTTGATTTGACCAAGAAATCTTTGGTTATAGTTTTTGCATACGCGCCAACGGGACTCGGACATCTTCGGGTAACAGATGCTTTATACCACGGTCTTCCAGAAAATGCGGCTCCTCTTCTTTTGGGCTCGCAGGATAAAACCCTCAGCGAAATTTATAGGCTTACAAGTATTCATCGTTTGGCTTCCTCAGTACTTGAATTTTTTGAATTTTTTGCTCCTGCCGTCACAATTTATAAAAAATATCTAAGAAGCCATACAAATCTTTTGTATGGGCAGCTCTTAACAATTCTTGATGAGCGTTTAACGGTTCCAGAAACAGTAGTTTTGGTTGCAACGCATTTTGGCTTGGCGCAACAGCTCGGCGCAATTAAAGGAAAAATAGAACAAGCGCGTGGTGTAAAAGTCTTTCTTTTTGTCCAAGTAACAGATGATAGTCCCCACCCTCTTTGGTACGTAGAAGGCGCTGACATTATTTTTGTCCCAAGTTTTAAAACTAAAAAAGCATTTCAGGATTACGCAGGTGAGGCAAAACTTCCCGCAGTTCATTTCCAGGTTTCGTCTTACCCCGTCACCCCAACGCTTACACAAGCGCTCCACGCGGATGAATATGCAGAGAGGCGGGAAGAACTTGATAATACGCATACAAGAAAAATTCACTTTGCAATTCCTGTTTCAGGAGCAGCCATTGGAACAAACTTTATTGAACGCTTTACAAGCGCGCTACACGCAAAAAATGAAAAGTTCCATTTTCATATTATGGTTAAAGACGCGTTTTATACCCAAAGTTTCATAAAAGATATGAAGCGCCGTTCTTATGTGGAGCTTGCGACGTCAACCCATGACAGAGGAACGGTTGATGCATACGAGGAAGTTTATAAAAAGAATATTATCGCGCTTGAAATGACAAAACCGTCCGAACAAACGTTTAAAGTCCTCTGCTCCCCTAAAAACCGCGGTGGTGCAATGCTTTTGCTGGCTCCACCCGTTGGAAAATGGGAATTTGATAATTTGAATTTTTTGCACCGCCACAATTTAATTCCCTTACCTGAGACAGAAAGGGCATTACTTGAGCTTGTAGAAAAAGATGATGCTCCGTCAGAGCAATTACTTGAAGCGGCAAAATCCTGGCGGGCTTTAATTCTGCCGCAAGATAAAAATCTTGCAGTAAAATTTGTGCTTTGGTGTCTTAAGAATAAGATTTTTTACTCAATGGCGCATTATGAGCTTGAAAATAAAGATTCAGATGAAAACAAACAAGAGCTAAGTCCGGAAGGAGTGCAAGAATTTTGGGAAAGTGTCTCCGCTTTTTTAAAAGAACAAACCAAGTAAAGGGTTAAATACTACTTTTCTATCTGGGTGAGTTTTGTTTTCGCGGGAGTTACAGTAATATGTGTAAACCTGCCTTTATTAAGTGCGCCGTGAGAATGTATTTCGCCTGCGGGGCTCCATGCAATATCTCCCTCTTTTAAAATAAATCGCTTATCTTTTGTCTCGTAAAATCCAACACCTTCAGTTACTATTAAAACCTGGTCGTGGGTATGTTTGTGGAAACGGTTTCTTACGTTGTTGGGGAAATGAACATAGGCGACATTCATATCAGCACCCTCTTCTTCTGATACTGCTGTTTGCATGACAACCTCATCAGTAAAAAGCGGCGCTGCAACCTTTTTCTTCTTAATATCTTTTATGTTTACAACTTTCATTTGGGAGTATGATACAGCGGGTTCACGCGTCTGTCAATTCGGCCATGCTTCCTTGGAGCGTCTTTGCGAACGCATCTCCATACCGTAAGCTCGTCTATCCCGGTAGGTTCTGACAGTTGATGAATCTTCAAAATCTACTATTCTACCAAGCGCTCTGAGAGCTTTGGGAGAAATAACATCTATGTGCATGAGATGTTCTCCGCCCTCTTGTCCACCCGTGGTCCTTTTCCATCCGTCTATTCCTTCCAAGGGACTATTGAGTAAATACTGTCCATCAACTTTAATTTCCATACCGGTTTGTGCAAATTTAAGTTCGGGTTGTAGAGCGAACCGTGCAAGAGCACGCGCTGTTCTTACTGCAAGCTCGTTTGTACCCTTTGCGGCAATTGCTTCTTCTATATCTTTACCGGTGAATGTGCCGCGGTTTCCTGCATCAAAAACCTCGTCTTCTCGGAAAGGTTCGTCACCTACTTCAACAACTTTTAATGTAGCTTTGCCGTATTTTTCTCTTGGATCCTCATCCGATGCAAAGATTTTTATGATCTTTGTTCCGTGAGGGACTTTTTTCCTCTCGAGAAAATACATTGCCTCGGTCCAATCTTCAAATCGAATATGCATGAGCGCAATTATAGCAAAATTTTGGTTCGGGCGGGTGTCAATTCACGGCTGGCGGTTTATGGGATTATTTTTGGGTTATGAAGTGGAGGGCGAAAACCTCATTTTGATAAGTGATAGGCACCATTATGATGTCTGTTGATATTTTTGTTCCATCCTTTTTGACAATCTTTGCTGAAAGGTGAGATGCATTAAAATTCTGAGAAGCCTCACTATATGCTTCAATAACTTTGTCCCTGTCCTCCTCCGCAACATCTGCCACCGGTGTTTGATTTTCAACCCATTCGCGAATAGATTTGTAGCCAACCAAATCGGCAAATTTCTGATTGCAGTTTTTGTGGGCATCATCCAGATATAAATAGATTGCCTGGTCAGAATTATTAAAGACAGTGCTTAATTGGTCTGTAAGTTCTTTTACAAGATGTTCGTGGTGCTCGTCGTGGGGCATACCAAGATTTTAGAACTGCAAATTTTAAATGTCAAATGTTTGAGACTTTCTCAGGCAGCTTTGGTTTCCGGAACTCTTGCGTCCAGAAGATCTATTACGAGTTGTTGTTCTTCCGCTTCTAGTTGTAGATTGTCAAAAGCGTCCTCTTCTTTTGTTCTCTGCGGAAACTCTACAGAATAAATAGCTCCATTATCTCTAGTAGTATTTAGATCCAAAGTGTGAGTAATAAATTTATATTTGGTTGGATTAAGAACGAAATCTATCCATTCAAAGTAATTTATGGCTTTTTCTAAATTCCATGTTTTTTCACCTTGGGCAACAAGAACGTGAAACGGAGTTGAATAATCTACGCCAATTTCTGGCGGAGAAACCGTAGCTCTGTTTCCTTCAAAACCCTTGCTTTTAAAGTAGGCTTGATAGAGAGGTTCTATTTCTTCTTCATGACCACGTAAAAATTTATAGCTATTATTAGTAGGTTGTGCTAAATACATGGCAACTGCCATTTTTAGCCACCCGGGCTCTTTTTGCAAACGAGGAAAATAATGACCATGTATTGGTTTGGCTATTGCCAAAGTCTGAACCATGTCGATTTTTGAGTGGTGTAATAATTCAAGTTTTTCCTTGACTTGTCTAGGTTTCCAGATTTCCACGGCTCCTGTTTCCGGGGTTCCAAGCCTGTGTCTTACTGCTTCTATTACTCCCATTCGCAGATTATATCACATAATTATAGGATATTAAATGAGGCTAGGTTCTTTAAATTCAGTCAGTTATTGGTTGAAGGTTTAGGACTGGATATGGCTCGGCTTATACTTTCAAAGAAGCTTACTAATTCGGGGGAAGTATCCGGTTTGTCCGCATATCCAAGCGTTGGATTGATTAGAATATACAACTGGTCAAGTCTAGTGGAAATCTCAAAAATTCTCATAAAATTTTCTTTGGGAGTAGTGTGTAAGCGTTGGGAGTAAAGCTGCATAATTTTATAGAGTTTTCCAAATTTTGTAGCCTTTGGGAGTTCATTTAGGTCAAGATAATCTTTCCACTGGGAGACGGTGCCGTCCATATCTTCCGCGGCCGGCCTTTTAATGATGGCATCTAAAACCGGTTTTATAATGTGCTCCGGGGCCGGACAAGCCTCCGGTCCTTCTTCTGCCAGGAAATAGTTTTTCCTTGATGGGTTGGCGCCATTGGCAAATCTATAAATCTGGTAGCTTGAAATTCTCTCATCCATTGGTACTCCACTATCGCGAATGCCTTGAAGCGGTAAAATAATTCCTTCAGAAGTTCTGGCAAGGTCTATTGTTGCAGGTGGTAAGGAATGCTCTTCAATAGGATTATTTTTGCGAAGTGCCATATAAATGGGTAAAACAGACATTAAGCTTGTAATATCTATTAATTGTTGAAGATTTAGTTTGTCCTCCGGGAATCCTGAACGCAAATAGCGAATAAGTCCATACATATCGCCCGCGCCTTCCCTGATCTCTTTCATGGAAGCGGTATTTGCCGTATGTCCTTCGCGACCCTTAAGCATATTGGGCGCGAGGTCTGAAGGGATTGCTTCAGTAATTATGTGCCTGCCGTGGGTATCGGCAACTCTGTCATAAGAACCAACCAATCTTCCCATTTCTACTGCCATGCGGGCATATTACACCACCCTTACTTTACTGTCAATTCGCTAAGTCTGCGGGGCGAGTGAGCTAATTATTTATAAGAATTGCTTGCGTGTGATGCGATGATGCGGCTATGTCTTTGTCTGTCCGCTTCTTATTAAAAAAACATCTTCTTGATTTCTATCTTTTGCCCGCTCTGTAACAACCCTAAAGTCCGGAGCAACATCGCGGCATATATCTAAAACTTTCTGAGGATCATAATAAAAAAGAAAATCATCTTTTTCTACATGCTCCTTAACCAGAAAATTAAATGCAACAGCAGAGTTTACCATTGGTGTTAAGCGTTGCAACATCCTTCTTAAAAATAAATAGTTATCTTGAGAATTTTGTATTACGGATAAAGCTCCGGACAAAAATGCAAAATCATATTTTTCCTGGGTGACATCTCCTCCCAGAATGTCTCTTTTTTCAAAGCGCTCATTAGGGCGTTTGGCCCTGGCAGTAACTAGAGAAGGTTCGTAAACATCAATGCCATAATATTTTCCTCCACCCACTCTTTTCCAAAAATCTGCAAATTCTCCGGTTCCGCACCCTATATCAATACAGGTTGCGTCTTTAACAGGTCTTCCTGACATAGAAACAACTCGGAAAAGACTTTGGAAATTTTCTTGTTGATGATTTCCTTCCCACCCGTCAGGATTACCGACAGCCGTGAGAAGATGATAGACAGAATTGTTTGCAAACAAATCTGCCCGGCCCAATCCTACCTGAGATTCACAAGCCATAGTTTGGGAGCATAATACACCACTTCGTTTTAGAACTCAAGCGCAATTCAAAAACTCAGCGCGGGGTACAATCGGAATTTCTCGGGCCGTGGTTATTTATTTACAAGAAGTTTGGTTGATTTTAAGAGTAATTTAGAGTTCGTAGCCTCCGGAGGGTGCTTCATGCAATTCCACCGCAGCGTAGTAGATCTTATTAATGTCTACTGAGGGGTCGTCATCCATCTGGTATTCTTTGTGGTCTTCTTCATACTCTATAAGGTGTGCTTTGATGCCATAATAAAGAACGCTTGCAGCCCCCTCTTTACTCTCGTGATATGTATAAAATATCTTTGTGCAATAGGTGCAAGGGTGAGAATAGTACATAATTTGAGGATAGTATAGCTCTTTTAATAAAATTTGCAATAAGTGTTAACGGGAACTTTTTAATGGGGGAGTTCGAGCCAAACGGCGGCTTCATTTCCTACTGTCCAACCGTCGTGGTCCGGAGGAATATTTACAACGTCTCCTGCAGTTAATTCTTCTACTTCTCCACCTGTGAGTTGAGAAGCAAGCGTTCCCGAAATCATGTAAAGAAGATGATCTTTTTGGCAGGTTTCAGTTTTTAAAACCGGTTTCAAACTTTCAGACCATTTCCATCCGGGTCCGGCTGTGATTTTTTGAATTTTTATGTTGCCAAAAGAAACTGTTTCAACTTTTACCTTGTCTCCAGGATTTGCAGTTTCATCCGGGGAATTAAAATTTTTCTTATTAATATTTGCCATATTTTATTTGGATTTCTTATCTACTAATTTTATAATTTCTCTCATAAATGCGGGTAAATCGGCGGGCCATCTTGAGGTAACCAGATTTCCGTCAACCACAACCTCACGGTCCTCCCATTTTCCTCCAGCCTCTTTTACACTTTCAGGAACTCCGTCATGCCAGTATGAAGTGAGATGGCGTCCTTTAAGAACTCCTGAATCAGCAAGAGTCCAAGGACCGTGACAAATAGAAGCAACGGGTTTATTTTTAGCAAAAAAGTCTTGAGTTATCTCCTGCGCTTTTTTTATTTTTCTGACTACAGAAGGAGCTCCATCCGGCGAGCCGCCGGGGATTACAAGTAGGTCATATTTGCCAGGGTCAACTTTGCTGATTAGAATATCCGGCATAAGCTCTGCATACCCAAATTCGCCATGTATTGCCTCAATTTTTGGTGCTGCAACGTCCACTTGCCATCCGGCTTCTTGCAAACGCATTAAAGGATACATCACTTCCATATCCTCAAATAAATTTGCCGTAAGGATTACCGCTTTTTTCATTAACAGTAGTATATCACTAAAATTTATTTCTTTTTACCCAGGAGTTTGTAGCCACTGTATGCTAAGAACCAGGCAGCAACTACTCCAATAATGCTAACCCACATGGGTGCTTCCCATCCACCGATAATAATGGGCCATCCCATCAATAGTCTAATAACGTGAGCTGTTCCTACACCGAAGAAAATAATTTTTGTGAGTTTGATATAAGTTTTTGTATCTAACAAAAGAATCACCTCCCCCTTTTAATTTTGCTCTCCGTGATTTGCTGTGTCAAGAAATAAGTGTTCTAGATTTATTTACTTATCTTTTTTGATTTGAGGGAGCCCGTTATTCATATTATTTTATCAACTCCATTTTTTTTATTATTCTTCCAACTGTTTTCCAGGTTCGGGTTGTAATTTCTTTTCCATGTTGTTTTTCAAGCTTTCCCATGAAATCTGGAGTTCTGCCCTCATCAGTATTAATAACTGTGCATAGTTCCGGCTTGCGATCTTTAAAAAACGTAATAATTAAGTAATTTGGTGTTTCATCAGGAATACCCTTAAATGGGTCTTTTGCCACAAGCTTTTTTAATTCATTTTGCGCGCGGATAATTACTATTCTTGAAAATCCCAGATATTTTGGTAGTTCTTTTTCAATCCTACTCTCAAGAGCTTTTGTATCTTTTAAATCACTTTCAAAAACAACATTTCCGCTGGCAATAACAGTTGCAACGTTTTTAAAACCCAGATATTCAAAAAATTCGCTTAATTTTTCACCTTTCATGTTTGGATTACCGGGTCCAATTCCGCGAAGAAGCGCTACGTATTTCATGAGGCGATTATAACAAAGTAACAGGTAAACCCAAAAACTTTTCGTAATCTTTTACAGCTTCATTAACTTGAGACTTCTCCGATAAATTAAGATTCCGAAACGTATTTAATTTGATTTCAATTTTATCTTTCTTCAACTTTCTTTTCCAACTTCCTTCAATTTTACCGTTAATTACAATAAGCGAGGTAAGGAGTGCATTTCCTACAGCAGCCATTTTTTTCTTATTTTCTTCGTCCATTATCAGGCTTCTGTCGGTATACCCAATAAAATATTCATCATAAACTGAGAAAACGAAAGCACTTTTGTCGGAATTGATATTTTCAGAACCGATAAAATAATAATCCTTCCCTTCTTTAGTCATTTTTTCCACTCGTGATTTGATAGAAGCCAAACCTTCAGAGGATTCTTTCATTGTGAGGCCGGACCACCAGGCAAAATCCTTTATCTGTGCTGGTCCATGGCTTTGAAAATACCTTAGTGCAATAGTTGCAAGCGCAGCATCTCGGTCCAAATGTTTTGCTTGTGGAGCACGGTCAGTGATTAGTGCATAAGTGTGTTGTTTGTCTCTGAGTGGACCGCTTGCAATAAGTCCGTCAAGCTCGGCTGTGGATACAATATGCCCGAGTCTTTGAGTATCTGCTTTTATTTTAGAATCGCTTAAAATGGTTTTAAGTTCAAGTCTGGTCAAGAAATTCTTATTAGAAAGTGCCTGCGTGATTATTTTGTTTGTTTTCTCAAGTAAATCTTCCGTGATTTCGAGCCTTTTTTCGTAATACGTCATGAGTTTTTTTACTCGCTGAGATGTAAGATCTTGCATCCACAAAATATCTTCCGCTGGGACAAAGTGCCAGGTAGGACGCATAACATGCGTCCTTAATATGCGTCCTTCGTTAAATGCTTTTGTAATCTCTTCGTCTGAGGGATTTTTCATGCGGAGACCCAAGCACCATTTAGCAGGTTGAAAATCCTGTGATTGTACTGCTCCAAGCCATCCAACAACTTCTTCAGGAGTTTTAAATTTATCGCCCAAGAGATGGTGATTTGAGAGTCTTGTTGAAAGAATATCCATTCGCTCGTGCGCGGGACTTATTTTGGCATATCCATCATAGGGAGAGGCTGGAGAATGCTTACGCGGTTGCCCTCAGTGTCTTCAAAAACTGCCCAATTTCCAATGCCCGGGATCATTTCAGGCTGCTTCAAAAATTTTCCGCCTGCTGCTTCAACATTTTTCATTGCAGCCTCGATATTTTCAACCGAGATAACAACTGAAGTAAGGTTATTTTCCTCAGAGTTTGGAAAAAATCCTCCGTTGATTTCCCCGGGATTTTTGGGACGCCTTGTTTTTTCATCCTGATCGCCTGTTACGGCTACAACATAACTCCCCATTTCTTGTCCCATTTGTTGCATTTTCCAATCAAATGCTTTTTCATAGAACTCGGAAACGCGTTTTGCATCTTTGTAAGGCATTTCAAAGTGAACTACGGGATTTTTCTTCATTATTTCTGTTCTCCTTGCGAGATATTAACCATCCAGTGAACCCCATATTTATCGGTTAACATTCCAAAAATATCTCCCCACATTTGTTTTTCAAGCGGCATATCAACTTTCCCGCCTTCTGCGAGTTTGTTAAAATATTCTGTAAGTTTCTCAACATCCGACCCGACAATGCTTAGATGTACGTTATCACCGAATTTTACCTCTCCCATATGTCCCGTGTCGCTGGCCATGATTTCCATCTCATCTGTATGAAGATGTGCATGCATAGTTTGATCTTTATATTTCTCGTCATTCATCCCGGACTCGCCGAATGTTGAAATTGTCAGTTCACCCCCGAAGATAGCCTTATAAAACTCCATTGCTTCCCGGGAATTTCCGTTGAAATTTAGATAAGGATTAAGTGCTGTTTTCATTTCTTAGGTATTATAGCAAAATAGAAATTAAAAAAAACAAAGAAAATTGTAAGAATTTATCGGCGGGATTTTTTCTTTTGCTTCTTGGGTTTTCTTGCGGCAAGCATTGCATGTTTTATTGCAAGCCTTTTTTTGGTCTTTGGTGAATGGGTTCTGCTTCTTTTTCCAACTCCTGTTGCTCTTTTTGCCATAAGTCTATTATACACTATTATGCTTCATCGTTCCTTTTCATTTGTGCTTTAACTAGCTTTTTGATTAAAGAAATTGGAAGGGGTTTGTCAAATGGAAAACGAAGAGTCGCTTTGCCTGTTCTATACTTTTTAACTTCCTCTTTATACTTTTCTATGCTCATAGGCATAGCGTAAAGCCCTATGTGGTCTTTAGTATAGGAAAAATATGCAACACGTCCTTTGTGATAATAAAAAGGCATTGCGTAACTTATTCTCTCTTCTGCATTTGGTGCAACTGATTTAATAGTTTTTCTGAGTTTCTGAAGTTTTGCCTGCACTTCGGCTGGTGCATTTGCAATATATTCATCAACACTTTTAGCCTTTTGCATGCTCTTATTATACCCAAAGTATCAATAATTTTGTCGACCGTCGTACGCCATTGCCACTACTCGTTCACCCTTTTGTGTATAGCGGGAGGCAATGAGAATATTCCCAAGCGTTGAATTGCCATAAGTATCAATAAGAACTTTTGGTAGCAAAACGCCATAATTAAGGGGAAGCAGACCCGCCGGAGAATTAGGCTGCAACTTCTTATACGCTTCCTGCACTTTGTTGTCAGTAAAAAGCGCGTAATTATCGATAAGATTACTGTTGAAAGCGCGTTCATGTAAGGGCATTTCTATTCCGATAGGAGCATTAGTTCCGAATGCTGAGAAATGAGACATTAATTCCGGATGCCCGGGGTCAATACCGAACAAATCTCCGTAGGAAGATGCTCCATGGGATTTTGCATAACGATCAAATCCGCCTCCGTATGCAAAAGATTCGGTCGCAACTACTTTTGCATTTTCCGTGTGAGATTTAACATATTCGCCAAGCGCACATAGACTTGCTCCATTTCCCATAGAAACAACAACCCTTATTGGTTTGTCCTGTTCGCTAAAATTTGCAAGAAGTTGTCGTCCGAGTTCGGACATTGTATTAACGGTAATATTGGTTTTAATTTCATCGCCAGCCGCATGATTTGGTGAAACATATCTCTTTTTTCCTTCCTGTATTCTTTCTCTGTTAAAACTCAAACTTGTTAAGTGTTCAAGTTCTTCTGGCATTCCCTCTGCGTATTTTTCTTTTGGAGTTTTAATTATTTCAACTTTTCGTCCCTTCGGATGTAGATACCTAGCTTCCGGTAATCCGTCCGGCATAATTACAGCATGTTCATATCCTAGCATTTGTGCTGCATCGCTAAACGCAACCCATCCGTTACCTGTACTTGCTTCAACCAATTTAGAATTTGCAGGAGTTACCCGTTTTTCTGTCTCCATGTATTTGATAAGTGGAACAAAAACGTTTTTCAAACCATAATGACAACCCGGAACCTGGGTTACGTCAAGCACAATTATTTCCGCGAGATTTGGCGCAAGACCCTCAAATTTTTCTCCAAGCCTGTAAACTTGGGCTTGGTAATGAAGTTCGCTTTCGGCTTTGTGAAATAACTCGTCTCTGCCGGATAAAAGAATAGGCACCTCAGTCATAACGGCAATTATCCTATAATTTGAGCTTTTAGCAAAAAAGTGCTAAAATAGATTAATTATGACAATAAGTCCTCAGGCGCAGTCCATTTATAAAATATTACAGGATTCTAATAAGCCGCTTTCTGCAAAAATTATTGCGGAAGAACTTAACATATTCCCAAACTCCGTTTATCGCTTGACAGAAGAATTAATAAGCATGGGTTTAATTAAAAAGACTGGTAAGCGCCCATTTAGATTTGAAACCAAGGCTCAGGATGAGGGATTATCTTTGTTTTTGCTTTATCAAAACGAATGGTTTTCAAGACAGTTTCCCAAATCCGCTAAAAAAACCGAGAAGAAGGAAAATACCTACTCACCACAGATAAGTCTATCTTTTATTCAAAGCCGCGACGAATTGATGAATATGGCAGCTGAAGAAATTAATAAAGCCAAACAATCGGTTGATCTTTTGCGCTCGGGACACGAAATGTCGGCAGATGTAATGCTTGCGATTAACAAAGCAAAAAAAAGAAATATTTCCGTCAGAATGCTTATCCAAGATTACTCAAAAGATAACTCGGAGCAGGTTTTATTCTGGCAGAAAAACGGAATATTGGTACGTAAGACTCCCCTGCACAACATAAGATTAATGTTATTTGATTCCTCAACTCTTTACTTTATGTCTTACAAGCATACTGATTCAAAACAAGATTCAGGAGTTAAAATTGCATACACGCCCTTTGCCGTAATTCTATCGAGTTTGTTTGAAGATTGGTGGAAAAAAGCAGAGGTAATTTAGCTTGTTCCACAAAAAAACCTCGTCTAACGACAAGGTTTTTTGTAGTGTTTGTTAACGCTATTATGCAAGTTTTACATTCTTTGCACTTGGTCCTTTTTCACCATCAACAACGTCAAATGTTACAGCAGCTCCTACTTGAAGAGCGTCAAAAGTAACGCCGCTCAAATCTGTTGAATGAAAGAAAAGATCTTTTGTTTCTCCATCTCGAGAAATGAATCCAAATCCTTTGTCTATTTTTGTTTTAATTGTTCCAGTCATAAATTTTTTTGATAGATTTATTGATTAAATCTAGTAATACCTCCTTTCAGTCCCTACATTATACTATTTTAGGTGATAAATATCGAATTTGTGGCTGAATGTCGTGAGGGTATGCTTAGGATCGCCCTTTAATAAACCGTACTAAAAATACAACCACCGCAATAACTAGTAATAAGTGGATAAGTCCTCCGCCAATATTAAGCACGAAACCGCCGAGCCACATGATTATTAATATAACTACTATGATTTCAATGATTCCCATATTTCACCTTTATGACAGGTCGTTGTTATTTAGGTTGCTGTACGTTAACATTAATAGTTTTTGGTACAGGTATGTTAACTTGAACTCCACCATTCCCCGCAAATCCGCGAATATATGGAAGAACAAAGACAAAAAATATAACTCCAAATAATACTAAAACAGCTGCGCCCATTAATAACCCCATTCCGCTATTACTCGATGGATTATTACTTGTTGCAGGATTAATTATTGTTGTTGCCATAGATATTCACCTCATTTCTAATTACAAGACTTATTTTTCTATATTTTAAAGAAATATAGATATAATAAGTCCTACGATAATTACAAGCACTATAATATTGGAAAGACCTGCAATAGCAAGTATACCTAAGACTGAGAGAACCCATAAAAGAAGCAATACTGAAGCAATTGCTTGAAATGGACGAGGTAAAATACCTATTGCCCAACCAATCACCGCAAGAATTAGGATTTGCCACAAGCTAATTGGGTGGGCGTTGATTGTAAAAAGAATGGGGTTAGGGATAGAAATGCCTGATATTGGGGCATATCCAAGGAACCAGAGAATGATAAGAATTATTACGATTGCGACCAACATAATTTAAACTGCTCCAACGTCTTTTGGAGTAATAGGATAAATAAGATCCAAAAGATAGACAAGTCCCCATGCAATACATAGATATACAATGCCAGCAATGATAGTTGACCATTCAATCACAGAAATACCCGTTACTGACACTCCCAGAATTCCGTTGAATGGGCCAGCTATTGGAGAAGTTATGGTGTAAATTAAATTTGCAAATCCACTAAGCTGGTTTGCGCCCACTGCCTTAAGTACAGTTCTGAAAACAAGTAATATTTCAATAAGACCTAAAACATACCAAATGATTTGATTAAACCTAAAAATTGTTTTCTTTTTGTCATAAACTTTTTGAGGCGTTTCTCCGCGCGCTACGGGTTCGGCAAGTTTTGTGGTTTTCCTAATAACTTGTTGAGGTGCTTGAGTCTCAACGGTTGTTACTTCTTCCTGTGTTGTATCTGACTCATTCATAACAGGAAGTATACCGGAGTTAAAGCGCGCGCACAGCAATACGAACGATATTGAATGTGTGACCGGGATTACAAAATTTCAGCAATCTATATCATAGCTTTGTAGACTTTAGCGCGATCAGAGGATAATTCAGTCTCTAAATTCTTAACACTCTCAAGAATTATTGAGTGATTGACATGTTTAATAAATCCCTTTTTTTCAAGCTTTACCATTTCACTACTTGCAGTTTCTCGTGCTACTCCAACGAGCGTTGCAATATCCTGTTGGGTAAACGGGTAATTAATTATGTAGTTTCGGCCACTTTTTTCACCAAAATGTTTGGCTAAATACAAAAGTACTGAAATCACTCTCCTATAAGCATCGCTAAACACTAAATGCTCCACGCGAGTTAAAGTTTCTGCGTTATCCTCTAGCATTTCGCTCATTAATTCAAAGAGGAGGGTGGGTTTGTCTTTGATAAAATCTACCACTTGGTCGCGGGGTGCTCGTCCTACCTCAGCCGGGGTTAGCGCTTCGAAGTAGTGAATATTTGGTGTACCATTTATAGCCCAGACCATGGGAAAATATGAAATAGGTTTGAGAATATGGAGCGTCAATTCAAAACCGGTTTTTGAAATAACAAACTGTCTAACATACCCTTTTGTTAAACAAAAAATGCCTTGTGGATCGTCATCTGCACGGATTAGCATTTCACCCTTTTTATAATTACGAATTGTAAACTGCTTATAAAATGTTTCAAATTCCTTTGTCTTGTATGTATTCATTTTCACTTTTGAGATGTAAATCCCTTATAGTATAAACGAAGACCTATAGAAAGACAATTTATTGGAATTTACGAATACTTTTGTTTGGACACTTTTATGAGAGATTATATTTCTAATAATCTCTCATAAAGCACACAAATATTGCTTTTCATCCTTATGTTCTGCCTTATATTGGGAAGCATCTCAATTCGCTTACTTTTTTTGTGTATCTCAGAAGTTTTTTAACTTCATCTAATCTTCCTTATCTTCTTCATCTGTTTTCATACAAAGTTTCGCCTCCTCTCAAAACTCATTTTAGTATTACATCACCGTAGAGGAAAAGATAATATTGACCAAAAATCATATAAGGGACTATATTTATGCAATTTGCGTAGAAAGTTAATAGAGATTCGCTTTTCAGTGATCAAGTTTTTCCACAAAAAGTTAACGCGTATTGGGGATCCTAAAAATAATCCATTGGGTAAATAAGAACTTTTTATAACAATTTGGTTTGTGCTCATATCTAAGTCAAGTTGGGGCAGGGAAAAAAGTGGTAATTATTATCAGTATAGCTACAGTTATATGTATGAACTTAAGGTCAACTTATTATAATTATGTCTGATTACCTGCCTCAATTTAACTAATAAGAAGTGTACTCTTAGATTTAACGCGGGTCTGTAACACACACGTCTTTTTTAAAGTAATCTGAATTACTAATATCTTGTAATAAGAATTGGTCTTTATAAATAAGGGATAAAATTTAAGAAATAATCATAAGTCTAAATAGGTAATTTCCGTGCGTAAAGTAATCCATCCTACTCTCATAGAGAGTATAATACAAAGCGCATGAGAATTAGATCTAAACTTTCCTCAAACCGTTCTTTGCAAACCAATGAAGAAAACGAGACTAAAAGAATAAACAACCAACTCGAGAAATTGTTTGATCAAGAAAGCAACAAAGGGATTTTAAAAGAGGGAGCGGAAACTCAAATCAATACCTCAAGTCAAATATCTTCAGAAGATCAAAAATTAGAACAAACCACAGAAGACAAAGGACTAGAAGAAGCCGTGAAAAGCCATGCTGGTAAAGCTGAAAAGAATAGGCAAGCAGTTGAGGATATGGTTAGTAACTCAAATAGGGTCTTGCTAAAAATATCTTCCGTATTTCCATGGGACTTTTTTCCAACTAGTATTATTGTAGAAGAGACCAGGCTAACTATTATACATCGTCAATTATTTTCCTCCCAAGTACACAGTGTTGATATAAAAAACATTTCAAATATTTTTATTGATAGTAGTATTCTATTTTCACAATTAACAATTGTGTCGGATACGTTTGCGGAGAATCAAATTATAGTTGATAGATTATGGAAAAAAGAAGCCATTTTTGTAAGAAGAATTATGGAAGGTTTACGAATGTTTATAGATAAAGATATTGATACAACAGGCTACAGCGGAAATGAATTGATTAATAAATTAAGAGAATTAAGTACTACAAAAATTGTTGACTAAATATATTAAGCCTGCATTTTTTATGTAAGTTTTGCTCCGTCAGATTGAAGAGATGATAACCTATTTTTTATCAAAAGATGTAACTTGAAATTCTTTGCCCGTTTTATCGTAGGTCGTCCATTTCCCTGTTTGTTTACCATTTTTAAAATATCCTGAACGCATTTTGGTACCATCTGTTCTAAACCACTCCCAATATCCATCGCATTCACCATTAATCATGTTTCCTTTAGCCCAAACGCTACCATCCTTGTGATATTCAATATGTTGTTTTTTCATAAAATAATTATATCAGAGGTCCAATTATTCAGTCCGTGGTATAAAATTTCAAGTCAAAATATTTTGCTCCCCAACATTAATACACTTCGAACGCATTTTATAGAGAGTGAAAAATTGAAGCTATTTTATTGTATTTCAAACCACATTGGGTTCTTATCTTTTGGGTTTGCGAAGTTGTAGTTAACCGTTATCTCCTCGTCTTTTTTGATATCGCTTGAGGCGGTAAAATCAATTGTTTTTACATCATGATTTATTTCGTATATCGCGTTTGGCTCATAGGTGTGGTTATATATTGATCCAAATCCCAGCGCTATTGCTTGTCCTTCTTTTTTCTTGCCAAAATAGTAAAAATAAGTAATAAGGATACCTTCTTTTGAGTTAGACGGATCATCCTCTGAAATTTCAATAATTGGGCACTTCTCAATAAGTTGACCTTTCCCAATATTGCGCGCAGCGAAAACCCCACGTTCACCAATGGCAATTCTTGAATCATTAACATACACCCTGTCTGAGCTTGAAATTTTTTTCATATTATGATTATAACAGAGAGGATTGTTGTATACAGAAAAAATGTGCTCCGCGTCGTAGAAAACATCGGAATCTATTATCAATGATTATAGCTTGGTATAATACTAAATAATGATAGACTCGTGGCATGATTTCTTTATTATGGTTGGAGGTGCGGCAGCGGCTTTAACAGGTTTAGTTTTTGTTGCCATGTCTCTTAATCTTGAGGCCATAGCAAAGGACATAACACATAGAAATCGTGCGATAGGAACTTTGATCGGTTTTACAGCCGCTTTTATGATTTGTGCTCTGGCACTAATGGGAAATCAAAATTACCAAGCAATTGGGTTTGAATGGCTAGTTATCTCCAGTATTGCCGCGGCAGTTTACATAATTGGTTATGTTCAAGCAAGAACGAGAGGAAAAAGTGCTCTTGGACTTAGTCTTTACCGCATAGTTTTTGGCACGTCCATATATATCGCTGAAGTGATTGGTGCCATTATGATTATGCTCGGGCGAACTGCGGGATTGTATGTTGCCTCTATTGCTATGATACTTTTGCTTGGATATACAATTACTGGAGCTTGGCTACTGATAATAGGGGTTTACTCCGAGAGAATAAAATAAAATTTTTGTTTTGGCTATCTAAAAAGGCCTAAAGAAATCAAAACAAAGATTACCACGGTATTTCCTGCAAAAACAGCAGTAGTTTTTAGAAAAAGATTTATTGCTTGTTTCTTGTGCCCATCCAAAAAAAGCATCAGGGGTTGATATAAAAAAAAATAAGCCATCATGGCAGCGGATAGTGAAAATAGTGAAAGGACGGCAATAGGTGTAAGTATGGTGTCTTTGGTGCCAAATAATGTTTTTCCATAAAACATTAACAAAGCAACCGCTGTAATATATAAAGTTGCTGAAGCCGCGTTAATGATGGGGTTCTTAGTCATCTACACTCAATTATAACACTTCCAAATCTTGCTCCGCTGGCAGGACAAAATCCGAACCTATTATGTTAATATTGAGGTATGAATCTTAAGAATGATAGCTATGTAATTTTTATGGGAACAAAAAATTTCACCGAGAAATATTATAAAGATAAAGATGGATGGCTCAAGATTTCAGCCAAAGGAAATAAATTTAGAATGACATCCGAGCAAGTACTAAATCATTTGCTTCCCGCTATCGCAAAAGTTAAGCCAAATATTATCTTAAAAGTGGAACATCAGGAAGATATTAAAAAATAATTTTGCTCC
>CAZYWG010000007.1:0-72210 GCA_964651815.1 uncultured Gammaproteobacteria bacterium
TTCGGGCCTCCTGTCACCTCTCGGTAACATTCACCCTGGTCATGGTTAGCTCACCCGGTTTCGGGTCTTCTGTCGTTTTCTAACGCCCGATTAGGGCTCGCTTTCACTGCGCCTGCCTCCGATTACGGAGTTAGACTTGAAAACAACAAAAACTCACTGGCTCATTCTTCAATAGGCACGACGTTAATCACCTTGCGGCAACCTTCGTCTGCTTGTTAGTCATTAGTTTCAGGTACTATTTCATTCCCCTCCCGGGGTGCTTTTCACCTTTCCCTCACGGTACTAGTTCACTATCGGTAAGTATTGATATTTAGTTTTGGAGCTTGGTCGCCCCAGCTTCCCACAGGGTTTAATCGTGCCCCATGGTACTCAGGGTATAACGAGGCAAAATTTACATTTCGTTTACGGGACTATCACCCTCTGTGGTGGCGCATTTCCGGCACCTTCTTCTATGTAAATTTATATCCATTGCATTTAAGCTAGTCACCCTACAACACTACTGTTCTTACGAAGAGTAGTTTGAACTCTTCCCTTTTCACTCGCCGCTACTAAGGGAATCTCTGTAATTTCTTTTCCACCGGTTACTTAGATGTTTCAGTTCACCGGGTTCCCCACCCACCACTATATAATTTCGATTTCTCAAAATTACTTTTATGATAAGGTTATCCCGATTTTGCATCGGGATGTGTTTCCACATTCGGACACCGCCGGATCAAAGAGTCATAGGTCTCTCCCCGACGATTTTCGCGTACCTTGAAGCGTCCTTCTTCGGTCAATACTTCCTAGGCATCCACTAATGACATTGTAAATAGCGTAGATTTTAAAAAACCATAAAAACCATGCCCCGGCAAGGAACATGGAACCCTACCCAAATTGGTAGGATTTTTGGCCTAGTTGTTTCTCAATCCGCCACCAGGCGGATTAGAATAACAAATTTTATTCCGATTAAATCGGAATTTATTTTCCCCAATTGTCAATGTGCAATCATTTCGTATATTCGTGCCTCGCGGTGAGTATATTGCACTCAAACCGCAGAGGCACCAACATGCGAAACCCTACAAACTAACTGATGTGCTAGCCATGAAATGGCTAACACTGAGTCCCGCCAAAGGCGGGACGAAGTGGACCCAAGGAGATTCGGACTCCTGACCTCCTCGTTGCAAACGAGGCGCTCTACCAACTGAGCTATGGGCCCTTCGTAGTGAAAAGTAAACAAAAAACATTGAATTTTTTATTACTTTTAACTATTGCAAATCGATTCATCCCGCTTCGCGGGACAAGCCTATAACCGCGGTAAAAGCGGTCCTTTTATACTGAAAATTGCTTACAATTCTCAGTGACAAATTTAATTTTTAAACCTAGTTGGGAAAACAAGAATGAGCACGATCTGTGCCGAAGTGACTAACAATAGGGATCCTAATGGATGTATTGAATTTAATTAGAGTCTTTTATCATTATAAACTGAATCTTGTTTCCTCGAAAGGTAGAAACTATTCTAGCGAGTTCAGACAAACTTGTCAATAGAGCAAAAATGCTATGGTATAATTGTTATATAATGAATGCTGAACAACAGCCAATTCTTACAAAGCCTGTTCCTCCAGACCTCGTTGATTATTACTTCACCAAAATCAACCATACACAAGCTTACCTACTAGAAGAGGTCGTTTATGACGGCCAGAACAAACCAGTAGGTTCTCGCCACGGGAAAAAGATTTGGTTTGGTCCTGAAGCTAGAAACTTTGCCCAACTTTGTGGCGGGTGGATTTTGAGCGCGGAAGACAGAGTTGAAGAAGCAAAAACCGTGCTATAATTGCCAATTATGAGTGAGACTTTAGATAAAAGAGGCAGTGAATTTTCCGGTATTTATATGAAGGGTTCTGAAATACCCGTGAGAAGGTCTATACCTGATAAGTATCGCTCTCTACACTCTCCGACTACGGCAACCTTCGCAGAATACTTTATTCGTACAGGTCTCGTTCCCATTCCAAACGTCCATACGACAGAGCCAACAGGTATGGAAACCGGGAATCGGTATTTCCTGGGACTCAAGAGACGTGAAAATGTCCGCAACAGTCGAATAACAAGATGTTACCATCCCGGCTATATCGCCAAAGACGATGCTCTAAAAATAAGACCGTACAAACGCTGGAATTCCCCAAAATAGATATGACATTTGAGGAGAAGGTAAAATTATTGCGTACTCTGCCTCAATTTAAGGTTGTGCGTATTTCTGAGCTTCGTGCCATTGCTTTTGCAATAAAAGAAGTAGCTGAGCCTAGACCTAACTCGCATATAATAGGAGAGTCAGGCACAAACAGCCTCATTCTAGATCAAGATGATATCCAAAAAATTGTGCGTGTTTATCCTGATTTAGAGCCTAAATTCAAGCTCTCATAAACTTGACACATAATCTTCTTTTTGTTAGTATTTAACCTTCATGAGTCCTGCTTTTTTTAAGCGGGACTTTTTTTATGCAGGCAGGTCGTATCCTGCTCCTTATTATGGCGCTCGTCGCACTGATAGGAGCGGTAACCACAACTTACGCAGCGGGTTTTACAAACCGAACGAACAGTTTAGTCGTACCAAACGTAAACAAATGTTCGTCTTCTTTGACATCATGGGCTTTTTGCCCAAATGATGATGTAAATTTTTGCCTAAAACCAATCCCAGAACTTCCTAAGGAAATTCAATCCGCGGTAATTACTATCCCACCACAAAATCCCAATTCAACTTCTACTCCGGCGCTATCCCCGTCCGCTTCTCCTACAGTTTCACCAACGTCAATGCCACAACTCGAGAGTCAAATGGCATCAGGCAGCGCAACGCTTGATTCAGATAAGATTTTTAATTTAATAAATGAATATAGAAAATTCCGTGGACTTGCTCCTTTTGAAAAAGATGATAAAGTTTGCTCGCTTGCCGCAACTAGAAGTATAGAAATTCCTGCAGAAATAAGAAACGGTAGGCTTCACGCGGGACTTTATAATAGAGCCCTCCCATATTGGATTTTTGAGAACGCAAAATATGGATCAAATGAAGATGGTACTGTTGCTTGGTGGCTTGCCTCCCCTATCCACCACGAATCAATAGTTGGGGATTATAAATATAGTTGCGTTAAATGCACCGGAAGTTACTGCTCCGAACTCTTCACAAGTTTTGAGTCAAAATAATCGACACACAACCTTAGGGGTTGCCTCATTCATTAGACCGGCAGTATAATATAAGACACTATGGTGGTCAAAAAGAACGAAAAAAGAAAAGAAGGACGTATTGAAAAAATCTCCGTTAAAATGACTGAATGGGTTGGGACTCCAACTTCCATTCTGGTCCATTCGGTTCTATTTATTGTGGCTTTTTTGGTTTATTTTGCCGGTGTAAGAATCGACACCATACTTTTAGTTGTAACAACGATCGTCTCTCTTGAGGCAATATATCTTTCACTTTTTATTCAACTATCAGTTAATAGGACGAGCGAAAGTCTGGAAGATGTAGGAGAGGATATTGAAGATATTCAGGAAGACGTTCAGGGTTTGGAGGGTGGCTTTGGTGAGATTCAGGAAGACTTTGAAGGGCTTGAAGGAAACGTGAGAAAAATGAGAAGAAATGTTCAAGAACTTGAAGCTGATGTTGAAGACATCGGAGAGGATATTGATAGGTTTTATCTTGAGGAAGATAAAGAGCAAAGTGGAGAAGGTGTAGCCCATGCTCAATCTAGTAAATCCCTTCAAAATATTGAGAAAGAAATTATTACTTTGTCGAAAGGAATCATTGCCCTTCGAGACGACCTGGAAGTCCTCAAAAAAAACCTCCCCTAAGAGCTATTCGAATTTTTTAAGTGCCGGAATCTTAATATTCGTAATATTGCTATCTTGTGATGCTATGTAGAGGTTAAGAATTATAGACAAAGCTACTAATACTAGTACTAGGATAGTCCACCGCAGTATCCAATGGAATTTCTTTTTTCGCAAATCACTAATTATCGCCGGTATCAATCCCACAATAACAACTACTAAACCCAGATTGAGTAAAAGACTTAGCGAGACAATAATAATCTTAGGTAGGTCCACAAATTAATTCTACCAGGGGTGAAAGCTAATTATCCATAAGGAACTTCTCTACTTCGAGGGCGGCCATGCAGCCAAAGCCTGCGGCGGTCACTGCTTGCTTATAAGTAGCATCATGTACGTCTCCTGCAACAAAAACTCCGTCAACGTTGGTTTTTGTGTGATTCTGGACCTTTATAAATCCTTTCTCATCCGTTTCAATTCCTTTGAAAACTCCGGAATTTGGCATATGCCCTATTGCTACAAATATTCCATCGGTTGGAATATCCGCAATAACTGAGTTGCCTTGTTTTTCGATAATATTGGCATTCAACAGTTTTGGAGTTATTTCCCTAATCTCATCTAATGATTTAGACATTATAGTCTGGTCCGACGGCGTCATTTTAAGTTTTACGCCGGTAACTTTTTGATCACCTAATACTTCAAGAACTTCTGCATTATAAATAATATGAATTTTGGGATGATTTTTTACCCTTTCTTGCATTACTTGTGAAGCACGAAATTCATTTTTTCTATGGACAATTATCACTTCGGTTGCGTATTTAGTCATAACAAGCGCTTCTTCCATAGCGCTATCTCCCCCACCAACAACTATGACTCGCTTGTTTCTGAAAAACGCGCCGTCACAAGGTGCGCAAGATGAAACTCCACGGCCGATTTTTTCTTTTTCCCCTGGAACCTCAAGCCATTTTGTATCAGCACCCGTTGCAATAATGATTGTCTTTGCTTGGTATGTTTTCTCATCATCAGTTGTAATTTTAATGGGTTTCGAACTATAGTCAGCGCTCTTAAAATCGAAATTTAAAATTTGCGCTCCATGATGCTCTGCTTGCTTTCGCATGGCTTCCATGAGATCAGGGCCCTGAATTCCTTCTGGAAATCCGGGGAAATTTTCAACAACGGTTGTGAGCATTAATTGCCCTCCCCATTTTCTTCCCCCTATTACTAAAGTCTTGAGGTTTGCACGAGTGGTATAAATTGCCGCGGTTAGGCCGGCCGGCCCACTTCCAATAATAATTACGTCAAAGATTTCCATATATGAATTATGAACTTCGAATTATGAATTAGGAAAATTTTACCATAATTCCTACTTCATTATTCCGTCTACGAGGCGAGAGCTGCATCTATATTATTTTTAAAATTCTCTTTTGGCTGGACACCTATCATTGTTGAATCCGGTTTTCCACCTTTAAACATCATAATTGTAGGGATTGACATAATACCAAACTGCCCGGGAATTTGCGTATTTGCATCAACATCCATTTCTGCAACTTTGATTTTATCGCCATACTCTTCCGAAAGCTCATGCACTAAAGGCCGCACCATTTTGCAAGGCTGGCACCATTCTGCCCAAAAATCAACAAGAACTGGAATGTTTGATTCTAAAACTTCTTTTTGAAATGTATCATCTGTGAGAGTTACAACTGACATAGGATAAACAGTATAGTACAGGGGTCTTTAAACTGTCAAGACAAAAAATCTACTATTTATTAACGCTTTGATTTAAGATTCTGTTAACTTCCGCGTTCTCAACTTGGGGAAAGTTATTGTAGAATTGGCCGACACTTTTAAAATTTGGTGGAATTTCAGCAGCTATAATTTTATCAAAATATTCTTTGAGTTCTACTTTTGTGGATCTTGAAATAACGCTAGTTGCCAGAATTATTTTTTTGGCACCTAATTTTTTAACAATCAGAGATGAGGCAATTGCAGTTGCCCCTGTTGCAACACCATCATCTACAACAATTGCGAATTTATTTTCAATGTTAGGCAAGGTTACCTTAAACTTTTTTTCTAACTCGGAAATTGTTTCAAAAGTTTTTTTGAGCAGCGTTTCTTTTTCTTTTTGTGAGATACCAAAATTTTCAACAAGATTTTCATCCCAAAAAACTATTCCGCCCGCATTTTCCGAACCGGTTGCACCAATTGCAAGCTCAGGATTATTGGGTGCACCAATTTTTTTAACTATTAAAATTGTTAGGGGAATTTTTAGAACTTTGGCAATTACTTTTCCTACTATAACACCGCCGCGAGGAATACAAATAACAATTGCATCAGTGTAATTCTCTTTTAAGAGGAGAGCAGAAAGTTTAAGACCTGCTTCTTCACGATTTTCAAACATAAAAGTACTGTCAACGACACAGATATTTTACCACGAAAAAATTCGCCAGCCTCGCCGAGTCTAGGCGGGCAGGCAAAAAAACCATGCGATTCAAATGTTACTTTAAAACTTATTTATAGTAAGACTTAATTTGGAAAAGAAAATAGAATCCAATAAGTCCCCAAAGTACTCCCCCCAGGTTAATCGCGACAACTGATGAAACAATGTTCACCACACCTGACCAGAAAAGAAGAGTCCATCCTGACAGTTTGTTTGCTTTAGTCCCAGGAAAAGCAGCTAAAAGTAAAGCGCTTGAAACAAGAGCTAAGATAACTCCTACTATTCCATTTGATGCTGCTCCTATCCCAGCGCCCATTGCTATGAGTGGGGAAAGAACTGTAAGTATCCCAAGACCTGCAAGAGATATCAATACTCCTAACACACCAAAAACGAGTGCCACCCATGGGGTAATTTTTACAATAACTTCACGCCAGTTTTTTGGAAGTGGGGGAAGCTTAGCATACCATTCTCCTACCATTCCTATTATTTGATTTGCGTCTGTTTTTGCCATTAAATATCACCACCCTTCTTGCCCAAAACGAGCCATATTTCTAATATAACATATTTGATATCAAAGCATTAGTGATATAGTTAAAACTCGAGGCCGAGTTGGGATTTTTCTTTTTGTTTTTTCTTTTCAAGCTCCTCTTCTTCATTCCAAATGGCAACTTTTCCATATTCACCGTCATACCCTGGAATAATTTTAATATTTCGAGCGCGCACTTTTTCAATTCCAGTAGAAACGCGCTCTCCTGCCAAAGTTCTTATCTCGTCAAGCGCCACACGGAACAACACTTCATGTTCTGAACCAAAATGTTGAGTCAGCCTGTCAAAAACGGAAAGAACTGTTTGACTTGAAGTACCTGCGTGAAGCGACTCTGATAATATTTCAAGAAGCGGGACAAGTGAAACATACGGTGGCCTAATATTTTTGGGATCCTCCATCCAAGTTACTCCAAATTTATCTTGACGCGGTTTAAAGTTGTTTTCCGGAGTATTCGCAAGTTCTTCTACTCTATGCATAACCCCAACTGTTAACGGCCTATGACAAACGGGACAAATTGTGCCTTTTGACCTATCCTCATCAGATGAATATGAAATATTACAATTACGGTGCCCTGTATAATGATATTTACCTTCCTCTGGATAAAATTCTATTGTATAAGCAATTTCAAAAACACGTTCTTTCCCACGCACGAAAGAATTTAAAATATTGTCATAAGTAATATCCTCAATTTTCACTTTTCCCTTTTCACCTTTCACTTTCAACACCGTTGCTTCCCTACCCATTTTTTCCATTGAGTGAGCGTCGGAAAATGAGACGATTGAACGCGAATCAAGCTCATTTATTCGCCAATTCATTGCAGGATCACTTGAAAGGCCTGTTTCGATTGCGAAAATAAACTTTGTATATTCACCAAAACAATCCTGAATTCTATCGTACCCAGAACGCGAACCGTAAAGTGAAAACCACGGAGTCCAGATGTGGCATGGAATAATTGCAATTTTCCTATCAATGTTATAGACAATGTCGGCAAGCTCTCGGGAAGGAATACCAAGAATTGGTCGGCCGTCTGAGGACAAATTTATTCCGCGGCGTAGAAGCTCCGCGTTGATTTTTTCTGCGGTTTCAAAATTTGGTGAAAAAATTAAATTGTGGATTCGATGTGGGACACCATTTTCTGTATAAATTGCTGCAACTTCAGTAGAAAGCATAAAGTATGGACCGAGGAACTCTTTCTGGGAAAGTTCACCAAGCTCTTGCTCTGCCTGCCTTTTGTCTTTTAATTTATAAATTCCGGGATTAATTTCTTGAAGCAACGATCTTGCCTCGCGAAACCAAACGGGATGCGTAAAGTCTGCGACAGACAAAATATTAATGCCTTTCTTTCTACCCCAAATGTACATGTTATTTAAATTCATACGTTGCGAGACGGCACGGGAAAATCTGGAGTGAATGTGAAGGTCAAGAACCAATTCCATTTGGGATTCATTAAACAAGAAATCCAATTAAGTTTCAACCGCCTGTTTAACAATAGATGTTATAATAACTTCGTGCAAACAGTTGGGGACGTATTGAAAAAATTTAATCCTACAACGGATAAATATATCAGCCGTGAATTTCAATCTTACGGAATCTATTTGTCCGAAGAACTTCACGACCACAAACACAAATCTCTTTACATAAAGCTTGCAAAGACCGTTCACCGTTCTATACTTGATAAGGCTTTGTCATTTGTTAAAGACGCACGAACAGATACACCCAATAAAGGCGCGTTATTTATGTGGAAAATGAAACAATTAAAGGATAGCCACAAAGAAAATGAAGCTAAATTAATTGCGAAAAGAGCAAAAGCAGCGGATGAATAAACCGTTTGAAAAAGTTTATAAATTAATTCAAAAAATTCCGGCAGGCCGCGTCACAACTTATGGAGAAATTGGTAAGAAACTTGGAATGTCGCCTCGCGTAGTTGGGTTTGCACTACATTCGAACCCGGACGGAGAAAAAAATCCGTGTCACCGAGTTGTAAATATAGATGGCAGAATAGCTCCCGGTTTTGCTTTTGGTGGTCCCGGAATTCAGAGGAAGAAACTTGAACGAGAAGGTGTGAAATTTAAGGACGAACAACACGTAGACCTCAAAAAATATTTCTTTGGATTTTAACTTAAAAAACCTCTGAAAGCTGATTTACATTTGGGTTGGAGGAGTTGAATCACTTGCGGGAGGAGTAGGCTCTGATCCCGGCACTGGAGAAGGTCCTGGAGTTGGTTCTGGCATGGGAGGAGTAGGCGGCATTGGCGGCTCTGCAGGTGGCGGCGTAGGAGTTGGGTCAGTTGGCGGCATCATTGGATCTTGTACTGGTGTTGCCTGATTCGAATCATCCATGGTATAAATTTATAACATTTAACAAAATATCTTGTCAAGACGCAACTTTTGTGTCACAAACCCTGACCGAATGCACCGTAGGGCATGAGTCGAATGGGTCAATATAGCAAAAATTATTCTCCGCTCTTTTTGTTCTTCTCATGATGTTGAGCGCTAAACATTTTTTCTATTTCGGAAAGAGAAGTAATATCTTCCGGTTTTTTATCATCACGGAAGCGTTCTAATCTTGGAAATCTTAAAGCATATCCTGCAACATCCACGTCAAAGGCCGAACCCGACTTTGATGCCTTCATCACCCTACCCGCTGTATGATTTGGAGAACGGGTAAGTTCATCTGCTTTTATCTCTACAACAACTTCTGGCTCCATCCATACGTCAGGTTCTAAATTTTTATCAACGTTATAAAGTGGGGGCTTCTGCTTTGCCGCAAGTTTTTTTCCTCGAATTGCAAGCGTTTTCCACTCTTCATCAGTAAGACCCGTTCCAACTTTTGAAACCGTTACAAATTGGTCATTTTTCTTGTCATATACTCCAATTAGAAAACCACCTATTCCAAATGCTGTCCGCTTGCCTCTTCCTAAATAATATCCCATAACAAGACAATCAACTGTATCATCCAGCTTTGAGGAATAAGACCGTTTAAACTTTATCCAATTCCAGCCGCGGGC
Source organism: uncultured Gammaproteobacteria bacterium (assembly GCA_964651815.1). Lineage (GTDB taxonomy): Bacteria > Patescibacteriota > Microgenomatia > Levybacterales > GWA1-39-11 > GWA1-39-11. The sequence goes on from CAZYWG010000007.1 coordinate 9,781, forward strand.
ACCGGCCTGATAAGTACCATCAAGTTTTTTGGCTAGAATTCCTTCAAGACCTCGTGAAACCGCATCGTCAAAGAAACTTTCAACCAGCTTCCCGTCAGAGAAAACTTGCTCGTCTGAAGGAATTATTACATCACCATCTTTTATAATTGAAAGTAAGGTCTTTCGCCTCTCAGCATATCCCTTGTTTATCATGTTATGACCTTCAACGAACAACACGTCGAACGCCATTAGTTTTAGAGGAATTTTTTCTACCATTTCTTCTATGTCATACTTTCGTCTACGTTGGGTAGTTATTTGAAAAGGCAAAAATTCGCCTGTTTCGCGAGTATAAGCAATAGCTTCTCCTTCCATTATTGTTTCTTTTGCCTTGATTTGCGTGCGGACACCTTCAACAACATCCGGATACATGAAGGTCACATCTTCAAGGTTTCTTGTGATAAGTTTTACATCGTTACCTTTTTTATGAATTTGAAGTCTAAATCCATCAAACTTTGGCTCAACCGCGCACTCCCCAATTTTTTTAATGATTTCTTCACCGGATGAAAGTCGTTCTGCTCTTGCCATTAAAACCGGGGTAAACGGTACGGGAGTTGCTGCTGCAAGTCCCTTGATACCTTTTTCCTTAATAGTCTTTGCGATATATCCAAGGTCAGGACGAATGTTAAAGACTGGTTCGATCTGTTTTCGTAATACTTTAGTACCATCAATCATCCAGGCTAATGAATCAAGAACTGTCATATCGGAAAATCCAAGACGCATCTTGCCAACCGGAATTCTTGTAACAAACCGAGCTGATAACGGATCGAGATTTTTCAAAAGATCCGATACTATAATCATTTTCTTTTCCACAGAACCAGAGCCACCCGTCTCAGCCACTTTTTTTAATTCGTCAAATACTTCAGTGACAGTAATATTAGAACCCTTATGTTTTTCGCCTGCTAACTTTTCAGCAAGAACTCCAATATCTCCTATCTTTTTATATTCAGCATTGACCTCTTTATCAGAAACACCATATGCGTTCGCTACCGTTTTTAACATCTGCTTCTCTGCCATTCCAAATTCAATAGGCTCATAAAGTGGCCCTACTCTACCCTGCAGAAGGTATATCATTTTGTCTATCTCGGCGGCATCTGCCTCGCGGAATAACTCCGCAAGCAATTCAATCATCGTATTTCTCGACGCTGTATTTTCTAGTTTTTCTAAATGTCTTGCTAAATCTCTAAATTTCATTTTTTTCTTTTTGAAAGGGCTTCAGTGACTTTTGCATCTACCTGATCATATATTCCTAGGTAAACATCATATGCTAGCTGTGCTCCGGCATCCTCAAATATTTTAACCCCTTCCGTATCTTTTTGACGTTTTAATTGTACTAAACTATCAGCTAAAAGCGAAAATCCCCTAGGATCAATTGAAAATAATTGCCTCCATCTATTCCACTCTTCTGCCATTTTTTGGACGACTAAATTCGCTTGAGCCAATTCCCTTCTGCCACCACCAGAGGATCTAACCAAATTTTCTGCTTCCCTTCTAACCTCATCTATATGGGCTGTAGCCTCAAATACACTATCATGCGTGGTCATTAATGGACTGATTTCGTTTGTAAAGCCTGTATTCATGTCTAAAGCGATCGCTCCTATTACTTTCATATTTGGATTGTCAGAGCCTAAAGCAGATATTCCCTTTTCCTCCAAAAACATTCTCCTTGTCCGTTCAAGGTATTCAACTAAATAGTAAGAAGTAGGACGAACAGTTGGAGTCCTATCTACAATCAGAGACAAGGCTGATCGTTCTTGTACCAAATCGTCTCGAACAATTCCTCTATAAGCCTGCGCGAATTTCTCGACATGCGGCATTAAACGCTGGAAGTCTTTCCTACTTCCATCCAATTGAATACTACCCCTAAGAGCCATTAAATCTATTTCCTGCCGCATAAATTACTCCTTCGTCATCACGTATTTTACACCCATTTAACTGAGTTTCAAATTTCTAAGCGACTTGCTTCGTCAGATCATCAACAATTTTGCCGAGTGTTGGAACGCTTATACTTTTAATTTCAATGTTCCTTTCACTGACCTCATATCTTCTTGGATAATTCTTAATCATATCGAGTGAATCAAGTACCTCCTCTCGAGGCGTACCTTCTTTTTTAAGCAAGTCTACCATCTGCTTCAACATTCCGCGTATCGCACTATGCCTTGCCTCCTTATCTTTCACGAGATATGAAATTCTAAACCTCTCAGGAACTACCAAATGGCTATACCCCATTACAACAGCCACATTAATCGGTTTGTGAGTTTCATAACCTACCAAATCTGATGTAGGTTGGGAAAGTACTTCCGCAATAAGCGCATTTCTTAAAACAAGCAGGTATTTAAAATACTCACTATCGTATTTTGCGCGTCGACTAAATTGCTCCGAATCTAAGGTATATTGAGGAATCGGCCCAACCGAATTTACGTCACCCGTTACCATTTTAAAATCTTGTTCGGCTAGTTCGTGAATTTGTTCATCGGAAAGATTGCTCAAATTATTACTCTCTCCATTCTCCTTTCCTAAACCGTTTAAAAACACTGCGCCGGCTACTGCCCCTGCTCCCCCTGTCAAAAACCTTCTTCGAGTATGCGTATTTTTTAAAGCATAGAGTCCTCCACTTGCTGCAAAACCCAGTGCCGCGAGCTTTTGGACCCAAAAACTTTCATCAACATTCAACTGACCTTGATCTACGACGTTTCTATATCTTTCAGTGAATAAATTTTGGTAGCCTTCTTCTTCTTTTTCTACAGAAGATAAAATGACTGGCACCAAGTTAACAGGGTCTGCGGCTATAAGAGGGATATTTCTATCTGAGGCAAAAAGCATTCCCCATGCAGGAAAAGCTGATTCTGACTCAAACCTTGAACGCGCCGAATAATCTTTCAATCCCTCAAGGCCAAATTGCGAATCCATTGCGAGAGCATTAATTCGTCCATACATCTTCTCGAATCTTGATATATCCTCTTCCGTCTGTGCTTTTCCAGGGAACACCTAACCGCCGCCGTGATCTGTTCCAATGATTAAAACTTTTCTGTCTACCAATCCGGGTATAGGTTCCGTTGAGGGTAAGGGCAATCTTGAAAAAGCTTCCAAGCGAGCTCCTGACATAAATTACTCCTTCGTCATCACGTATTTTACACCCTTTGTCACGCCTTGCTTTTTGAGTAAACCTTTTTTGACTAAATCCTGGACTTCACGCAAAACCGTGTCTTCTGAAACCATTGGAAAAAGAGAATTATAAGCCATATTTTCTATATATCCATTTGCTTGAATATATTCGATAATTTTAAGTTGCCGCTCGGACAACATGACTGGTCCCCCCAATTTTTTCTTAAGATTTGAATCAATTGAAATCTTTTCTATTCGGTCTTTTATCTTTGATAATTCGACTGCAAGACATTCAGTGAAATACGCAAGCCAGTCAGTTTGGTCACCATTTTTTCTTTCAACAGACTGCAACGCTTCGTAATATCTATCTGGATCTCGGTCAAAATGTTCTTCAATTGAAAAGAATTGACGAATATCATAACCAAGCTTGTATAAAACCAGCATTGAAAGAGCACGTCCTACGCGTCCGTTTCCATCAAGAAACGGGTGAATTCTTACAAATTCATAGTGGACTATTCCACTTTTCAAAACAGGATGAATTTCTGAGTTCTCCTGTATAAACAGTGTTAAATCTTTCATTTGCCAAGCAACTTCCACAGCCTTTGGCGGTTTGAAAGCAACGTCTCCTGTTATGGAATTGCGGATTACCACCTCTTTCTTGCGATAATTCCCGGCTTCTTCATCCGGCAAAACATTTTTTACAACAATTTTGTGGAGATCAAGAATTGTCCCTTCGTCAATTTTTTCGTCAGTTCTTTTTTCTATATACTCGATAACTTTCCTGTAATTTATTACTTCCTGCACGTCCCTGTCCCGGGCAACAATTCGCTCTCCATCCAATACTTTCTGGACTTGGAGAAGTGACAATTCATTTCCCTCAATATGCGTTCCAAAGTGGGTTGTTCTGACCAATGCCTCATCCTGAAATTTTTTCTCCCAATAAGGTAGGAGCGGTGCATTTTCTATGACTTCTTTGGCAGCTTCAATTGCACCGATGTTTTTTAAGACTTTATTGTTAATGCTGAACAAGGGGTTATACATAAGATTAATTCACAATTTTAAATTTAAAGTTTTAAATAAAAATTAGAAATTGAAAATTAAAAATTCACGAACTTGATAATCAAGTTCGTAATTAGTATTATATCAGCTATGGCAACCGAAACTAAAAAAGAAAAAGAACAAAAATTGACTATAGAGCTGGTCCGTCAAATGTTAATGCTTGCAACCTCAGGGTTTGGACTTGTTGCAGCGCTTGCATGGAATAGTCTAATTCAAGAAGTTGTTAATAATTATATTAAAAAATGGTTACCCGGCAGCGGCATAATTTCACTTCTTATATATGCTCTCGTTGTCACGGTTATTGCTGTATTTATCACATTTCAGCTTTCTAAAATACTGCGTCGCTTGGAAGAAAAAAGCGCATGATTTTAAAAAAACTAAAACTTGTAAATTTTCGGAACCACAAATCTGCCCAATTTAAATTATCTCCAACTACTGTAATTATTGGGAAAAATACTGCAGGTAAAACAAATATTCTGGAGGCAATTTACGTTTTGTCCGCCGGCCGTTCTTTCCGTGCAGAACGCGATCTTGACACAATTGCAGAAGGCTCTGATTTTGCAAGAATAGAAGCAGAGATTGAAACCGATCAAGAAAAAATAGATCTTAAAGTAATTTTTTCAACTCAAAAAGGATATTTGTCAAAGAAGTTTTTAGTGAATGGAGTCGCACGAAGGCAGCATGACTTTGCGTCAAATTTTGTTTCTGTTTTATTTACCCCCAAAGACGTTGAAATAATGACGGACTCGCCAGGGGTGCGCCGCCGCCACATTGATGCCATACTTTATCAAGCCGATAGAAATTATAGGAAAGCGCTTTCCTCGTATGAAAAAGCCTTAAGACACAGAAACAAAATGCTCCATGATCTGCGCGAAGGTAAAAAACAATACGTTACTTCTGATTTTGACTATTTCAATAATATTTTAATTGAACAAGGAGGAATTTTAACTTCAAAACGTGAGGAATTTGTTGAATTTGTAAACAATGCAAAAAAAGATATTTTCAGGTTTGAACTTTTTTATGACAAAAGCATTATGTCTCTTGAAAGACTATTTAAATATCATTTTGAAGAACAGGCAGCTGGCGTTACTTTGGTAGGGCCACAACGCGACGATTTTGGATTCTTTTTTCCTGCCGATGTAAGCCCTTCTATGTCATTGCGGGGAGACCGCAGCAATATTATTTCAAGACAATCTTTTTCTAAATTGATTAGTGAATTTGGTTCCCGTGGAGAGGAACGCCTTGCAATACTCCAGCTTAAAATCCTTGAAGTAAATTATTTGCAGCAAGCGACTAATCAAATACCAATGTTGCTACTTGATGATATTTTTTCAGAACTTGACGACGCAAATATTTTTAAAGTATTCGAACTGTTGCCGAATCAGCAGACGGTTTTGACAACAACCCACCGTGAATTCGTCCCCAAAAAAATCATGAATCGAGAAGACGTAGAGATTATTGAGCTTTAGTATATTACGCGTGTTTTACAAAGTTTTGGAAGTGGGATTTTATTTTTGACGGATCATTTTCCCTTATGATCTCATAAACAAATTCTGCAAGCGGCAACTCTACTTTTGTTTCTTCTTTAAAATATGGTATTGATTCAACCGTTGTTATTCCTTCAACGGTTTCATTTATTTTTTTGAGAGCTTCTTCTGTTTTGTATTTTGCAAGAAGTTTCCCAAAAGAAAAGTTACGTGATTCCTCAGAATTACAAGTCAAAATCAAGTCCCCTATTGTTCCGGGGAGCGCGCGTCTGTCAATTGAATATTTTAATTTTCGCGACAAGGTATAGAATTCTTCGATCGCCAAAAGAATTAATTTGACTCGTGTATTTGTCTCAAAGCCAAGACCATCAGCTACTCCGCAAGCTATTGCATAAACATTTTTAAAGGCGGAAGCAAGCTCTAAAGCACGGATTCCTTTTGTTAGACGAACCCTGAAAAAATCTGTCTGGAAAAGATTCTGTACAAGCTCTTTATTTTTATCTTTTGTGTAGCCGATGTTAACAAGCGTCGGCATTCCGTTTTTTACTTCTTCAGCAAAGCCGGGACCAATAAGTGAAAAATAGTCAATTCCAGTACCTAGAACTTCTGTCACTATCTGATACGGAAGCTTATTTGTTTTCTTCTCTATTCCTTTTGCACCGTTGATAACAATGGAGTTCTTAAGGTTCTTGCCATAATCTGTCACAACCTGCCGAATCGCCTGTGTTGGAATACAAATAATTATGGCTGAGTCCGCCGGAAGTTGAGTACCGCGCTTCCAATATTCAAATTCGTGCCCGTTCTTTTTAAGTAAAGATCCCATTGCGCTACCCCATTTTCCGCTCCCGAGGATAATTATCTTCATAGAAGTTCTTTCATTACGAGGGGAATTTTGTTTGCCAGATCCGTGGCATTGAAATAAATCCCCATTTTCGTTTCAAGCGACTCGCCTGCTTTTTTATTGATATATGACGCGGCGCACGCAGATAAAAATGCGTCATTTTTACAATATAAAGATGCAACAAGTCCCGCCAAAACGTCACCAGTCCCGCCTTTTGTCATTCCAGGATTTCCGCCGGAAATTATTACCGATTTAACAGGCGATGAAACAACGTCATATTCTCCTTTTGTCAAAATTACCACGTTATATTTTTTTGCCATATCTTGTATACTCTCGTCTGTAGGCTTGATTCCAAAAAGTTTCTCGAATTCTATTTTATGGGGCGTGATTATTGCGTTTTTTGGAAGCATTGATGGATTTATAACCTGAAGACTTCCTCCGTCAACAACCCATTTTTTATTAGGATACAAACCGAGTAATTTTTCGGTTAACTCTTGAGTGCTGTCGTCTCCTTTTTCTTTTCCTTCATCTCGGGTTAACCCCGGTCCTATTAATACACAATCCGCTTCATCCATATAATTTTCGATTTTCTCACGCGGTATAACGATTCCATTCCTGAATTCCTCTTTTGCTTTTTGTACAAGCGCGTTATTCTCAGGCACTGAAGCATAAAAAACCATGTCAACAATGCGCGATGCAACGGTCAAGGGCCACAGCGAAGCGGCATGGAACAGGCGAGACCCGGCAATTATTAAAACTTTCCCGTTTTCACCTTTGTGAGAATTCTTAGCAGGTTTATAAAGTTTTTTAAGTTCTCCGTGGTCAAATTCTTGCATAGAGGAATTATATCAGAGAGATAACATGGGTTCTAGGTGTACCAAAGTTGAGTTAGCTCGTGATACTCATGATACTCCTGATAGCTTTCGGCACTAGCCTTCAATTACCGTCCCAACAAACTCGCGTCCTTCAAAATAATGTTCAAGATTTTCAAAATTATTTCCCTTAAGGATAACCACCTTTAGCCCCAATTCTTGAGCTTTTTTGGAAGCAATCGGGTCATATGGTAGATTCATTCCGGGTATCCATTCATCTCCCACAATTTTTCTAAAACCTTCCCACGTAATTTTTTTGATAGGTGCAGCATCCGGAAAGAGTTTTGGGTCTTTGTCGTATGCCATCTCAATATTACTTAAATTGACTACTGTTTTAACATTGTAATCTTCACATATCATGGTGGAACAATAATCAGTTGACCAACCGGGCTTCCATCCGGCCGCGGCTATTACGGGCTCTGTAACTTTTCTGATAATTTCATAGTGTTTTAAAACATAAGGGTGAGCAATATCACGAAATATTGTTCTTACTAAATGCGCATTGAGTTTGGTTGCATGTATTCCAAGCCAATCCTGGTCATCTTTTGTGAGCTCGTGTCCCACAACCTCACGCCCGGCGTCTCTATAATGCCTTGCAATAGATCCACCTCCTGCGACAATAAAAAACTGGCGATCTTGGTGTTTTACTAGTTGGTCACGAATAAACTCATTAAAACGCTTAAGGAATACAATGTCAATTCCGCCGTTTGGGACTATGAGCGATCCTCCAAGTGAAATTACGATTCTTTCCTTATGCATTTACGCGTTCTCTCCCGGGTTTATAAGTTCGAAGGGATATTCCTTAAAATATCAGAAATTCAGGATAAATGCAAGGAATTCTGAATCAAGTTTTAATTTACCGCGCAAACACGACTTGACACAAACAAACCTTTTCAATTAAGATAGTACCTATGCCGGCGCGCAAAACAAAAGGTTCTGCCACAAAAAGCAAGTCAAAAGGGTTAACTATTGGAGATATAGGTAAAAAAATCTCGGCAATCCATGCGAATCAGGTTTTATACTGTCTCTTGCTAGTTGCAGTTTTCCTAATTGGATATTTGATTGCACGCGTTCAATTCTTAGAAAAAGGATCAACCACCGCTACGGCCACCGCTCCTTCAGCACCAGGTCAACCCCAACAACCACAAGCGCCATCTGCACCTAACGCAAAAGATGTTTTGAAAAAGTTATCTCTTGGGAATTTTCCCGTGAAAGGTGAGAAAAGTGCCAAAGTCACTTTAGTTGAATTCGCCGATTTTCGTTGCCCTTTCTGTGAACAATTTTTTACTAATGCAGAACAGCAATTAATAAAAGACTATGTTGATACGGGAAAGGTTGCAATTTATTTTAGGAATTATGCTTTCTTAGGGCCCTCGTCAATAGTTGCAGCCAACGCGGCCGAATGCGCAAATGATCAGGGAAAATTCTGGGAGTTTCACGACTGGCTTTACAAAAACCAACCACCTGAAACTGATACATCAATGTACAACACGGATAGCCTTACTACGGCTGCTGTGAATCTTGGAATGAATGGTGACGAATTCAGAAACTGCTTATCTTCAAACAAAGATAATGCAAATGTCCAAAAAGATTTGACTGATGGTCAAGCTGTGGGTGTTAGCGGTACGCCTACTTTTTACGTTAATGGCAATCAAATTGTGGGAGCAGTGCCTTACGACAACTTCAAAACCGCAATTGACAACGAACTCAAGAAATAATCATTTTTGGCACTTTGTGCAAAAGAAGGTTCCGCGGCCACCAAGATATATTTTCTCCACTACTCCACCGTCATCACGAGTGCAAGGCTTGTTTTTTCTGCCGTAAACTAAAAAGTGTTTTTGATATTCACCAAGCTGACCTAAAACATCAACAAAATTTAGCTCTGAAGAACCTCTATATTTAAAAGCTTTTTTAAGTACTTCTAAAATACAATCGAACAATGTTTTTATTTCTTTATCTGACAACCCTTTAGCACGACGTCGGGGGTCAATATGCGCTGCAAAACATGAGTCGTTTGAATAAATATTTCCAATTCCTCCTATTTTGGTCTGCTCCATGAGCAAAGACTTAATTGGAAGATTGGACTTCTTAACAACCTCTTTAAAGTGCTCGAGCGTAAGCGTTGGAGTTCCGGAACCGGGAGATGGAATTGGCTCTGGACCAAGAGTCTTGAAGAATGGAAGAGTTTTAAGATCTGACGTTTTTAATATTTTCATCCATGCAAAGCCGCGCACCTCTTGGAAGTAGAAATTCGAACCATCTTTGAAATTAAGAACAACTCTTGTAAATTTATTAGGAACTTTGGCAGGAACCGGCTTCAATACTTCAAGATCCCGCATCGTATCATCACGGAAAATAAGCTGCCCAGTAAGCTTGATATGGAAAGCGATTGAATAATCGTTTGAAAGATCAATTACAATTCCTTTAGCATACCTTCTAACATCCGTTATTTTTGCTCCCTCAATATCCTTTGGATTTCCAGTTAATAACTTTGAATCAATAACCTCAACAGACTTAACAGTCTTCCCTACTGTATATTTTTGTAATCCGAGTTTAAGAGTCTCAACCTCTGGTAATTCAGGCATTGAATATTTTGTTTACAAATTCTTTTATCTTCTTGTCAAAAACTTCTGCGGAAAATTTTTGTGCTTGTTTTTTGCACGCATTCGAACTTATTTTCACTTTCTCGAATTTCTCGATTGCAGAATTTATTGCTTCGGGCGTATTTTCATCAAAAAAGATTCCAGTCTTCCCATCAATTACAGTCTCTTTAACTCCACCCGATCGAAACGCAATTACAGGTGTTCCAACACTCATTGCTTCAACCGGTGTTATTCCAAAATCTTCATCATATGAAGCAAAAACATAAGCTTTAGCTCCCGCCATTAAATTTGCCCGCTCATCATCCGTCACTTCGCCAACAAATTCTATATTTTTATTGGCTAAAGCTTTAACTTCTTCGTCAAACCCTGCAAATCCTTTTCCGAAAATCTTCAACTTCTTCCCATTTTCATTAAACGCTTTTACAATAATATCAATTCCTTTTGCCCTTGCCAACCTACCTCCTGCAAGATAATATTTTTGATTTTTAGATCTTGAATTTTGTTTGGAATTTGGTTCTTGTTTACCCTGAGCCAATGCGAAGGGGATCTTGAGATTTATATATACTGGTGGATTAATAACAACCGCGTCCCGCCTGTAAAATTTCTTTATTCTCGCTTTAATTTCTTCAGAATTTGCTATAAAAAAATCAACATTCTGTGAAGCTTTAAAATCAAGAAGGCGCAAAAAATGATTTGCAATATGTCCAAAAAAATTCATTAAGCGGTCTTTTTGCCACTCTCGCGCCGTCATATAACCGTATAAATATCTTGGCGGCGTGTGTGTATAACAAATTAGCTTTGTCCGCTTCCCTTTTTGGACAAGATTTGGAAAATATGCACCGGTTTGCGAAACAATAATAACATCCGCATCATTAAATACAAAACTCCAAAACGCAAAAGGCGAAAATAGCCTGAAAATAGAAATCAATTTTTCTCTATACGGAATGGAATTTAAAAACGATGCGTGAATGTCCATTTTTTCAAAAGACTGGCGGTGAGGACCTAAATATTCCGGTGCATAAATTGAGGTATAAATTGGCGCATCGGGGAAAACTTTATGTAATTCTTCCAATACCCTCTCCGCTCCTCCGTATTCTTTAATATAATCGTGAACCAAAACAACACGCATAATAATTTCTTAGAAATTTTGAATTTTGAATTGTAGTTTTGAATTTTGCATTTTGAATTTTTAATTACTAGAGGAGTTTCATCTGGTTCTGCTTCTTTGTTTCTTCTTTTCTGCTTAAAACTTCGTCAACTCTTTTGGGTAAAGTATTAAATTCATATTCTTCGAGTGCTTTCTTAAAGGCATCTATATCAATTTTTGAAGTCATGCAATCATCAAAATCGCAAGAAAATGGGACGTCCGTCACTATTGTTGCAAGTTTTTTACCAAGCTCTGCTTCTTCTGCTCCATCAATTAGTTTTTGGGCAATTCCTTTACTCTTAGCTGCAATTTCATCTAAATGTTTGTAAATATTATCTACACTTCCGTAAGTATTGATTAAATTTGCCGCAGTTTTTGGCCCAATCCCCGGTACTCCACCATAATTATCGGAAGGGTCTCCGGTTAACGCTTTTAAGTCAATTATTTGACTTGGACTTACTTCATATTTTGCCTTTACCGAATCTTCATCGTGAATTTTCACTTCCGATATCCCTTTTATTGGCATGAGGACTAGGGTTTTATGGTTTACAAGCTGCAAAATATCGCGGTCGCCGGTCACTATATAAACTATATTTCCCATATCTTTGGCGCGCGCAGAAAGCGTTCCGAGTATATCATCCGCCTCAAATCCATCTACTCCAATTTGCATGATTTTGGCCTTATTAAGTATTTCAATTATTGCCCCAAACTGGTCAGAAAGGTCTGATTCCATTTTTGGACGTTGCGCTTGATATCCAACAAAAAGCTGTTGGCGAAATGTTGGCTTTGGTCTATCAAATGCTACAACTATATGGGCCGGTTTTAATTGTTGAATTAGTTTTAAAAGCATGGAGAAAAATCCTGAAATTGCGCCCGTAGGGACGCCCGCTGATGTAATAAATGGTGGCATGGCATGATACGCGCGGTGAACAATTGCCGAACCGTCAACAAGCATAAAAATGTCCCGCCTCGACTCGCCGTCTTCGGCGAGGTGGGCTTTTTTAGTTTCCATGACCATATTATAGCAGGAGAATAAATATATTAACTTAAATGAACTGGAAGGATGTGGCGGGAGCCGTGATTTTACGTCAAAAAGACGAGCCAAAAAGGCAAAAAAATCACTAAGCGTATCCGCCACATCCTGTCCAGTCTGTGTGTCTCAAAGCGAGTCGCTTTGAAAAGATTGTTGGATTGATCGAGTATACGATTGTCTAAAGGGTTTAGCCTTTGCGTTCGTTGACACGAGAGTCCGCCGGAGGGCGAGGCAAAGAGTGCACAGCACACTTCGTTTAATCCTCGCCCTCCGCGAACCTCAGCTCTATGCTGCTTTGCGTGCCACTCTGGGAGTGTGGATCAGTCCTTGACCGATACGACGGAAATACCGTAGACCCTCGCGAATGGATGGGACAAACGACATTTCGTAGTAGGGCAGACCCAACTCTTCTACCATCGGCTTGATGAATGCGCGTGCTTGTCCGAGCCGTCTCCTTGGAACATTCCAAAGAAGATGATGCTCAACTTGGTAGTTGAGGCCGCCGGTGAGGAATGTCATTATTCCAAACCAACCTCGGAACACGTTACGCGTCGTCATCACTTGTCGCTCAAGCCAGCTCAGCTGTCTCTTTTCCTCCGTGTCGATCACGTCCATTCCCTTGTGGTTTGGTGCGAAAACCGCTCCAAGGTATAGACCCTGAAGGATCTTATGAACTAAGATGAACGGAATCGCCCACCAGCCCATCACCAAAACCAGGAATGAGAAGTAGATCACGAAGTGAGCAGACAAGGAGATGAACTCGAGCGCATGGTAGGGACGATACTTCCTTCTCTCTTCTTTTTTGTTTGAGAGGAGGAACTCGAAGCTGTTGAAAGTCATGGCAAGGGTTTCAAGCGCAACCAGGATGTAGTAATACCTATTCTGGTAACGGATGAGCCAGCGCCAAAACGCGGATTTTTTCAACAGCTGAACGGGAGAGAAGGCAAGGAAGGGATCAACCTTCACGTTGGGATCCTTCTCTATATCGTTAGGGTCTCGGTGATGAGCGTTATGAGTGTACACCCACCAGCTAGGACCTATGCCGACCAGGAGACAGAGCACCAGGAGCGCGTACCGGTTGCCTTTGTGCCAGGTTGGGAAGACCTGATCATGTCCTGCATCGTGAGCGATGTAGGAAAGGTGCGTATGTAAAAACGCCATGACAGGTGCAAGCACCATCCAGACCACACGGGACTCGGTCGTACTTATTACGTACACACTGTAAACCACGGCCGCAATGAGGGCGGTGAGATACACTGCGTAGTACAGATAGTCTGCCTTGTAGAGTCCAAGCTCGCGAGCCTTTACCTTGATGCGCCTGTTTACTTCGTCGTACCTGATGTTGTTTTCTAGAGCTACTTCTGCCACGGGGACACCATCCTTTCAAGGTGGTACTACTAATTCGGTTTCGGAACGTCCGAGACTCGAAGAGGGTGCAAAGAGGATTGCTAAAATTGACAAATTGATACTAATCTTTAAATCTTAAATCTTTTCTAAAACGTCTTTTTTCAAATTCGAATACAACTTACGTCTAACAAATTTTTGTTAAGCAAAAGTTGCATTCGACATACGCCTTGCAAATTGGCGTATTTTAAAAAAAGTTCACAGACTGGTTGTCAAAGTGCAATATGCTTAAATTGCAACGCAAGCTAAAGCGCCGTTTTTAAGCAAGGTGAAACTTTAATTAGGAGTATAATCGCAAACCCTATTTTTGACAAGTTGAGCCGTTTTTTAGCTTTGAGGTTTTCTTCCGTAGCGCTCTTTTGAGTGGCGTATTATAGAATCGCGGTTATCATTTTTAACATTTGGTAATGGAAGAGTCGTTGCAGGGAAAGGTGCTGATGTCATTCCGTCAATAGAAAGCTTAATTACAGTTTCAAATTTACCAAGCGAAACAAGATCATTCTCCGTATAAATCTCGGCAAATTCTTTAGTCAAATTATACGCGTCGTGTGCACCCACCACAAATGAAATCAAACTTCCCACATTACCGTAAATCGCGTGTTGGATTTGCTCCTCCAGTTGATCCGAATATTGATTGGCTAAAGTTAAAGACAAACGGTACTTTCTGGCTTCTGAAAGAATTTTAATAAATGATTCTGTTGCAAAATTCTGAAACTCATCAACGTATAAGAAAAAATCGCGCCTGCTTTCTTCTTTTTGGAATGAGCGGTTCATAGCTGCCAGCTGAATTTGAGTTATAACCATTGCTCCAAGTAATGCTGAATTGTCTTCACCAAGTTTTCCTTGAGACAAGTTCAGAATTAATATTTTCCCTTCATCCATTATTTCCTGTAAATTAATTGATGAGGTGGGGTTACTTATGATGTTTCTAATCATACGAGATGAAACAAATTGTCCTACCTTATTTTGAATTGGTGAAACAGCTTCAGATTTTAATTTATCTGGCATCCTGGCAAATTCCGCTTCCCAGAAATTCTTGAGAACCGGATCAGAAAGCCTTGCGACAATTCTTGCACGATACGCATCATCAGAAAGAATTCTAAGCGCGTCCATTAAAGTCCCACCTTCAACGTCAAGAAGCGTCAAGATAACGTTGCGCAAGATATATTCAAGCCGAGGCCCCCAACTTTCTCCATAAATTTTGTGGAAAATAGAGACGATTCCCGATGAAACCAAGTCCTTATGTTGCAGATTATGAACCTCCAGAACATTTAGCGAAAATGGTCTCTCCACGTCAAACGGCTCAAGATAAACAACGTCATTAATACGTCTTTTAGGGATGTAATCCATTATAATTTCCGACAAATCCCCATGGGGATCAATTATTCCTATTCCGCGGTCCTTTCTGATATCATCAATCGCCATATTGGCAATAAGGGTTGATTTTCCGGCACCCGTTTTCCCAATAACATAAACGTGTTTGCGCCTATCTGGCGTTTTTATTCCAAAAATTGTGTCAGTATTTTTAAATTCCGTTTTCGCAAAAAAATTAACGTCTTTTTTCTCCTCTTCCGTTATGGAAGTGATTACTGGAAGATTTTCAGGCGGCTCCCCCAAAAGAGTTTTCCCCCATGCAATATTTTTGAGTCCTGCAAGGAGAAATCCTGTTGGGTGCCAAATTGTTGCAAGCTCTTGGGCATTCAAAACCTGATTTTTGCGCTCAAGATAATTAATAGTACGCTCTCTTATACGCTTTATAAGTTTTTTTCGGTTCGCCTCAAAAAGAGGCTTTCTAAAAACAAACTGGTTCCCCTCTCCTAAAGAAAAGCTTCCAAAAGTTCCGGCCAAATTACTCATATAAGGCGCGGTATTTGCCTGTTCTGATCCGACAACCAAACGAATTACTGCTTTGCCTCCCTGAAATCCTGCTTTCTGCATCATCCTAAGTTTTTGAGGATTTTGTGCGTATTTAACTGTTGAACCCATAGAAGTTTCGCCAGTCATTGCATCCTTCATTGCAGCGGCATGCGGATCTTCAATCATATGCCCGGCCATTTCAACTGCTTTTGCTTGCCAAGCAAAACTTGCCGGTTTTATAACAATTTGAACTGCCATTTTGACAGTTGAATCTTGTTTTGCGAGAAATCCCAAGAGAGAAGACAAAGGATCAACGTCTTCAAGGTCTGCATAGGTCTTGATTGGAAGATACGGATAGGAATTCAAAACCATCTCGCCAACTGCAATATATCTTGATTTTAAAACCTCGAGCATTGGATCCGGTGTTTTTGTGATATTTGACTTAGGAAAAGATGACCCAACAAGACTTGCAACAAGAGTTTCATTTTCTGCTCTTGTTGTTGCGTATAAATAAACTGTTTGATTGAGTAAATAAATTTCAAACGCGTGAGATTTTGGATGTATCCAAGACCTTTTCCAAAGAGGAATGTAAGGAAACGGAAGAAGGGACGAAAATATTTGAGTTGCCGCCTCAATAGGCGTTTCATCATCTTTTGGATTGCGAACTAGAAGGTGCACAAATTCGGACATAGATTAATTATAGCAGGAAGATTTATAAAAATTTCTAATTTAGATTTATTGTGATTTTGTAGAATTCTTCTTGGTTTGAATAGTCTTTTGAGGCTTATTTCCCGACACAAGCTCTATAAATTCATCACCTTCAAGCGTTTCTTTCACAAGCAATCTTTCTGCAACGCGGTCAAGCTTTAGGCGATTAGTCTTAAGAATTTTTTGCGCGTCAACGTATGCCTGGTCCATTATTCGGCGAATTTCGGCATCAATTTTTGATTGCATTTCATTTGATATTTGTCCGGTCTCACCAAACATTCTGTTTTTCTCAACGTCATAGTTTACAGGCCCAAGATTACTCATACCATATTCAATTACCATGGTCCTCGCAACGTCTGTTGCCTTTTCAATGTCGTCGGAAGCGCCTGTTGTCATTTCTGAAAAGATTAATTCTTCAGCGGCCCTTCCCCCAAGCATTGTTGCAATAGTTTCGAGAAGCCTTGTTTTTGTTTCGTGAACCCTGTCTTGCGCCGGTGGAATAAGTGTGTGACCAAGCG
Organism: uncultured Gammaproteobacteria bacterium; assembly: GCA_964651815.1. GTDB lineage: Bacteria > Patescibacteriota > Microgenomatia > Levybacterales > GWA1-39-11 > GWA1-39-11. The sequence continues at coordinate 26,451 of CAZYWG010000007.1, forward strand.
AAAGCCCTCGCCCTACAATTGAGATTCTATGAACTGGGTCAGTGTGCTTTGAAAAGTAAGATACAAGCGCATGTCCGGATTCATGGTATGCCGTAATTTTTTTGTCATTATCAGACTGCATTCTTTTTTTCTCAGGCCCAAGTTTTACTTTCGTTGCCGCTTCTTCAAGGTCCTCCATATCAATTTGTTTTTTGCCAAGACGTGCTGCAAGGATAGCCGCCTCATTCAGCATGTTTTCAAGATCTGCACCAGAGTATCCAACCGTGCGCCTTGCAACCCTCTCCCAATCCACATTTGCAACAAACGGCTTTCCCTTTGCATGTATTGAAAGGATTTCTTTTCTTCCTTCAATGTCAGGAAGCGGAAGCATAATTCTCCTATCAAATCTACCTGGGCGGACTAAAGCGGGGTCCAAAATATCAGGTCTGTTAGTGGCGGCGATCACAACCAGCTGCTCATTTGGGGTAAAACCATCCATTTCAACCAAAATCTGGTTGAGTGTTTGTTCTCGCTCATCATGTCCTCCCATTATTCCAACTCCACGCTGTCGACCTATTGCATCTACTTCATCTATAAAAATAATTGCAGGTTGAGACTTTTTGGCTGTGGTAAATAAATCTCTTACACGAGCCGCTCCTACTCCAACTAGCATTTCCATAAATTCGGATCCTGCAATTGAAATAAATGGAGTGTTTGCTTCACCCGCAACGGCACGCGCCAACAAAGTCTTTCCGGTGCCAGATGGCCCAACTAGTAATACACCTTTTGGAGTACGCGCGCCCATTGCGCGATATTTTTCAGGATTTTTCAAAAAATCAACCACTTCAGACATTTCCTGTTTGGCTTCATCAACTCCTGCAACATCGGCAAATGTGGTTTTTGGAAAATCTTTATTAAACGTTTTGCCACGGGAAGAACCAAAAGAAAAAATATTCTCTTGTGCACCGCGTGCTTGCCTGAAAATAAAGTAAAAGAAGATGATAATAAGGACAACGGGCAAGAAAGATGAAACTACATTAATCCAAGTATTTAGAGTTGTTTGGTCTTTTACATTTATTTTGACCGAATTTGGATCAATATTTGAATTTTTTAAAACATCAAAGAGGGAAACTCCTGTCTCTTTTGTTGAAACAGCTTCTTTTCCATCTTTATATTTAATGTCAATTTTTGATTGAGAAACAGAAATCTCGTTAACTTTTTTGGCTTTTATATCCTGCACAAGTTTTGAGATTGGGACTTCTTGACTCCCTTGAGTACTTGCAAAATCCCCAATTCCCATAACTATAAAGATTAGGAAGAAAAATAAAAATCCGTAGAGAAGTAAATCTTTCCAGGTAAATCTGAAGCCGACCTTTATCTTTTTACCGTTTTTCTGCCTGCCGTTCATGAGTGGGAAAAATTATAGCACAAAGAGACTGTCTTTGCGAGGTTTCGAAGAGGCATAAGTCACTAATCTTCGAATTGGACAATCTCTTTCCCTTTGATACTTCTGATACCCTTGGTACTCGTGATACTCTTTTATTTCACCGGATCAAATCCGCCGGCGCTCCACGGATGACAACGAATAATTCTTTTGAATCCAAGGACTAAACCCTTTCCTGCACCGTATTTTTCGACAGCTTCATATGTATATTCAGAACACGTAGGTTTAAAACGGCAAACCGAATCCGTCAGAAATAAGGTACGGAACAATTGTAAATGAAAAAACTCGGTTTTTTTATAAAGTCGAATCGCAGCCAAAGTTAATTTCTTCATTGGCCCATTATAACCTAACTATAGTTTAAACCCGAGTAGCTGGAGATTAGTCTTGAGACTTTCTGACTTGAATTGAACTAAGTATTCGAGGGCTCCAGAAGTATCAAGATCGTTGTTTAAAAAATTCAAAATCTTCGAATCTACTTCATCTTTACCCTTACCGCTTAACGCTTTACCCTCTAATTCTTCCATTTTCTCTGCGGCATCTTCCATTTCTTCTTCATGAAATTCCCACGGCTTTCGATAATGGTGAGATAAAAGTAGAAACCTGATTGCATTTGCTGAATATTTTTTGAGCAAGTCTGAAACAATAATCAAATTCCCTAAAGACTTTGACATTTTTTCCGTATGATAAAGAACACTTCCCGTATGCATCCACGTCCCAACAAATGGAGCTTTACCTGTAAAACTTTCACTTTGCGCAATTTCACTCTCATGATGAGGATAAATTAGATCCTCTCCCCCACCGTGAATATCAATCTGTTCACCCAAATAATCATAAATCATGCTCGAGCATTCAATGTGCCAACCGGGACGACCCTTACTCCAGGGCGAGTTCCAAAATGGCTCATCTGGTTTGGTTTTCTGCCATAGTATAAAGTCTAATGGATCGCGCTTAGCAGGGTCATGCGGATTCGCTCCTCGTTCTGATGAGATTTTAATCATTTCATCACGATTCAATCCGGACAATTTTCCGTAATCTTCAAATTTTTTGACCTCAAAATAAACAGTGCCATCTTTTTCGTATGCGAATCCTTTTTCTATTAGTCTCGAAACAACTTTAATAATAGTTGGAATAGAATCCGTTGCTTTCACATACGGTTCGGGAGGAATCCAGCCGAGTGCGTTCATATTTGTAAGAAATAAATTTGTCCAATTCTCACCAAATTCGCTCCATTCGCGTCCTGCTTTTTTTGCGCGCACCAAAAGATCATCATCAATATCCGTCACATTCTGCAAATAATTAACTTTATAGCCTAAAAACTTAAGGTAGCGAGTTAAAACATCAAAAGAAATATATGTAAACGCATGACCCATGTGGTTTGCCGCGTCTGGTGTTATTCCACAGACATAAAGCGAGACTTCTTTATCTTTAATTGAAACAAATGGTTCGACCTTTTGGGAAAGGGAATTGTAAAGCTTGAGGTCGTTTTGCACGGCTTTCATTCTATCAAGCTGTGGGCAATTTTTCAAAGGAATCGAACTTCTCCACAATCTCTTGCCATTCAACTGATATATTTTTAACTTCTGCAAGAAATGGTCCTTTTTCGCAAATTTTGATGAATTCTTTTAACTTTTCTTCACTTCCTTGCGCAATCACTTCCACGCGATTATCCAAAAGATTTCTTGCCCATCCTGTAATTTCCATTTTTTTAGCATTCGAACGAACAAATTCCCTAAATCCAACACCTTGTACAAACCCGGAGATTAATAGATGAACTTGTTTCATTGAGGATTATGAAAGTCCCATTTTCTCACGCACTTCACTAACCGTTTCTTTTGCAACCTTTCGGGCTTTTTCTGCCCCCTCACGAATAACTTGATCCACAAACTCAGGATTTGCTTCAAGTTCTGCACGTCTCTTTTGAATTGGTTCAAGCTCGGCGTATATTGCTTCAGCAAGGCTATTTTTTAATTCGCCATAACGAATTCCATCACTCTCATATTGCACGTCATATTCCTTCCTTTTATCATACCCTTGAAAAAGTTCTACAAATTTCATTAATGCACCAACGCCATCTGATAACTTACCGTTTTCGTTCTCATAAAAATATTCCTTAACTCCCTCTTTCTTGTGAACCGTACCTTTTCCACTATCTGTCACCACGCGAGCGAGTGCTTTTTTTATATCTTCAAGACTATCTGTCAAATTTATGTATGATCCTTCAACGGATTTACTCATTTTCCCAACGCCTGCAAGAGAAGGCACGTATTCTCCCTTTGTTGCAAATCTTTTGGGTTCCGGAAAATCTGTTCCATAGTCTTTATTAAAACGGCGAGCAATTTCCCGTGTTACCTCCAAATGCGGCTCTTGATCTATTCCCACAGGTACCAAATCTGATTTATACATTAGAATATCCGCCGCCATAAGCACCGGATAATTCAAGAGCGCCATAGTCACATTCTCAGGATATTGTTTTACTTTGTCTTTAAACGTTGGCAAATGCTGCATCTTAGCAACAGTGACAACCGTCGAGAAATAAAACATAAGCTCTGCATGTAAATCAATTACCTTGGATTGCACAAGAATTGAACTTTTTTCCGGATCCATTCCGGCTGATAAATAATCCAAAACAACTTCGCGCGTTTTTTGTGCGAGAGTTTCTTTATCGTATGGCGTAGTCATTGCGTGAATATCGACTACTGCAAAAAACATTTCGTATTGAGGGTCCTTTTGAAGAGCGAGCATTCCTTTAACCGCACCAAGATAGTTGCCTAAATGCAACCTTCCCGTAGCCCTGATTCCAGAAAATATTCTCTTTTTCATTATGTTATTGTACCATTAGACGAGCGCGTTTACCTCTTTTTTAAACTCTTCACCCCGAACCTTATAATTCTCAAACATATCAAACGAGGCACATGCCGGCGATAAAACGACTACATCCCCTATTTCACCGATAACTTTTGCAGCTTTCACTATTTGTTCCATATTTAATGCGCCTTCTACAATATGCGTTGTGGGTAGATTTCCTATTTCATTTCTAATTCTAGGCCATTCCTCTCCTATTCCAATAATTGCTTTTATATTTTTTGCTTCTCGAATTGTTTTTCCAAGCTCCGTAAAATCACTATTTTTACTTGATCCCCCGAGTATTAAAATTTCCGGATCTTCAAAAGCTTCAATTGACGCAATGGCTGTCTCAGGAGTTGTTGAAAATGAATCATCGTAATACCTCACCCCATTAAACAATCTGACAAGTTCTAAGCGGTGCTCAAGACCTTTGAAAGTTTTAACAACCGGAATTATTGCATCCATTTGTGCTCCCGCTATTGTCGCGGCTAAAATTGCCGCACAAACATTCTCGAGGTTATGACGGCCTGGGAGCAAAACATCTTTGACAGGCAATATTTTTTCTTCCCGTTCACCCATTTTAAGCCAAATAAAATCTTCTTTGACAAAACATCCCTGGTCAACACTTCCTTCACGGCTCACTTTATAAATCTTTGCCTCAGTATGTACGTCACTTTCGTTACTCGCCGGATAATCGCGATTTATAATTGCAAAATCACCTTTTGTCTGAAAACGTAAAATGTTTCTTTTTGCGTCAATATACTCCGAAAGATCCCGGTGGTAGTCCAAATGTTCACTTGTAACCATCAAAACCACGGCAATTTGAGGACTTTTTGTTAAATCCTGTAGTTGGAAGCTTGACAGTTCTAAAACCACCTCAGAATCCGTTTTTAGCTTATCTAAGAAATCGAGCGGTGGTATTCCGATATTCCCCCCCAAATGTACATCCATACCCTGCTTCTTTAGCATTTCATAAATTAATGTAGACGTTGTTCCTTTTCCTTTTGTGCCAGTGACACCTATTATTGTGCATGGGCAAAGGTCAAAAAATATTTTAGTTGCAGATGTAACCGGAATATTTTGCTTTTTAACTTTTTCAAAAACTTGCGAAAGTGGACTAATCCCAGGTGAACGGATCACCAAATCAAATTCTAAAAAATCCTCAGGGTATTTATCAAATTGGAAGTGTACCCCTTTTTTACGTAGGACTTCAATTTTTCCTTTTTCAAACTTTTCTTCAGACCTAACGTCAAATATTGTAACTTTAGAACCCCGTTTTAAAAGAAAACTAGCAGAACTTTCACCTTCTACACCAAATCCCAGAATGGCAGCCCTTTTTCCTTTGAAATCCATAGCTTATTATATTCCCGCATGTTCTACATGTTCAAGCCTTACTCCCAATAATTTTTCTGCGATCCTTTTTAAAATTAATGCGTCGCCTGTTGTATAGTAATAATCTTTTATTTTTCCGCTTGATAAAATGTTTTCCTTTGACAATATATACTGCACGCGTCTTGCAATTGCTCCTCCCGAATCATAGATTGCAACCCTATTTCCTACTATTCTTTTAATTTCAGGCGTTAAAAAGGGGTAATGAGTACAACCAAGTGCCACGGAATCAACATTCTTTTCAATTAAAGGTAGGAGAGAATTTTTAATTGCTTTTTTAACCTTGTCTCCGTCAATTATTCCTTTTTCAACTAAATGCTCTAGCCTACTTGTTCCTACCGTGTAAATTTTGGTTCCTCCCGCAAATCTGCGTATTAAGTCTTTTAGATACTTACTTTTTGCAGTGGCAGGTGTTGAAAAAACTGCAGCTTTTTTTGTCTTACTTTTCTCAGCAATTGTTTTGACAACTGGTACAACTGCAATTATTGGAATTTTAAATTTAAGACGAAGAGAATCAATAGCATTTACACTTACTGTATTGCACGCAACGATTATTAGTTTTACATCTTTCTTTTCCAGAAAAGCAACTATCCTTGAGGATAATCTTTTTATATCCGCAATTGATCTCCCACCGTAAGGATTATTTGCTTGATCTGCAAGATATATAAAATTTTCCTTGGGCAGAAGTTTTTTGACATCTCTAAGAATGCTCAAGCCCCCTACTCCCGAATCAAATATTCCAATAGGTCGTTTGTCGTTCATAAGACGATATATTATAATACATTGACTAAAGTGGAACTTGCCAGGGTAGCTCAGTGGTAGAGCACAAGATTCATATCCTTGCGGTCGTGGGTTCAAACCCCACCCCTGGTACTTAACCACTTTTATTTGTACCCGTAGTTCAATGGATAGAACACCTGGTTGCGGTCCAGGCGGTTGGAGGTCCGATTCCTCTCGGGTACGCCAAGGAGTGGCCACTTGAAGTGGACACGACGCAGGCACTGGGAGCCCTGAAAGGGCGAGGCAGTGCAACGAGTTATTCTCGGTCGAACAGCGCAAAAGCAGAAAAGTTTAACTGTTAAATTTGTAGCCTGGAAATGAAATTTCCAGTGCATTGAAAAATAAGTAAGAAGATTTTCTTTGTTTTTCAATGGAGGATTCGCATAGTGGCCAATTGCACGAGTTTCGAAAACTCGAGGGAGCAATCCCTACACAGGTTCAAATCCTGTATCCTCCGCTGCTCCCGTAGTTCAATGGATAGAATGAGGGATTCCGGATCCTTTGATGCGGGTTCGATTCCCACCGGGAGCGCAAGGTTTGTCTGAAAGACAAACCGCAGTACTGAAAAGTTTGTTTTACAAATCTTTTTAGTACAAAAAGTAAGAATATATTATATGAAATTAGAATTTTCAGCAGGAGGGATTGTTTACAAAAAAGAGGGATCGAACCTCTATATTTTGGTATCCCAACATTCGCAGCACTTAGGCTGGGTTTTCCCAAAAGGATTAATTGGAGACAACATAAAAGGTGAAAAAAAGGAAGAAACGGCCGTCCGTGAAGTTGAGGAAGAAACAGGCGCAAAAGCAGAAATCTTAAAACAAATAACACCAGTCACATATTGGTATGTTATGGATGGGGAAAAACGCAAAAAAACAGTCTATTATTTCATAATGAAATATGTAGGGGGCGATATCACCAAACACGATCATGAAATGTCGGCTGTTGAGTGGCTTCCGGAAGATAAAGTTTTGGATCGTCTGAGCTATAAAAGTGACAAAGACTCGTTTATTGAAGCTCTCCCCCAAATTAAAACACTCGCAAATTCTTAATTCTTAATTTATAATTCACATATCTCCGAAGCGATTTGGGGCTCCCAAAAAACAAGTTTTTGGGGAAAGCATGGAGGGGTCGCATAGTGGTCTAGTGCGCACGCTTGGAAAGCGTGTATATCGAAAGGTATCGGGGGTTCGAATCCCCCCCTCTCCGCATTAACTTTTCTCTAGAGGGAAATTGCGGGTCAGCCATTCTGCGCTTTTTTCCATAAATGTAGGCTGCACAAATTCACGGTAAGGTAGATACCTGACTAAAATCTTACGCAAATGATCGCGTGTTAGATTTCCAAGCGAAATCTTAAGCTCGCCTGGGAACATCACTTGAGTCCTCAATATCAAAATATCTGCCCCATCTATCCTTTTGAAGTAAAAATCATAAAGCTCTGACCAAATATAAAAATAGTCCTCTACTTTAATCCCCTCAGTTGTTATTTTATAGTGGAAATCATGCGGAGGGACAACAGAAAGGGCAAATGACAAGAAAGTTAGGGCAAGTAAAACTACCATTAATTCATACTGACTGAAAAGAAAAAGTATGACCAAAAAAAACATCAGAATTAAAAGTACGGATAGATAAAATTGCCTGCTTTTCTTTCTGAATGGTCGGCCAGGCGCGCTCCATGAGACCATTGTTCTTACATCAAAATCGTGTTTATTCTGATGAGAACCCTGCTCATCAAAGTATTCGTGCTGAGTTTGATGTGAAGTTGTATCCATACTTTAATAATGACCCAAGTTGAGGAAAAAATCAAGGAAAAAGTAGTGCGAAAAATTTGGTCGTTCAAACCAATTGATTTAGAGTTCGATGAGTGAAGTACCGTCTCCATTTTTTACTTCTTTGAGATATTGAAGATAACGCTCTGTTGAAGAAAGTCTTTTATGGCCCAAAACCTTTGAAAGGAATATGATTGAAACACCATTTTTTAAGTGGTGAGCAACAAATGTGTGTCTGAGATCATTAATCTTTGCATTTTCAATTCCGGCACGTCTAAAATATCTCTCAATAGCGTCTCTGATGTTTCTAACTAAAAAAGGCTTACCTGTTTTTGTGACAAATAGATGGTCGTCAGCAGTTTCAGGTCTTGCATCAATATAGCGTTTAAGCGCATCTTTTGCTCTTTTATTCAATGGTACTTCTCGAGCAGGATGTCCTTCATAAGGACGGACATTTAAGACGCTGTCTCTCACATCCTCGCGTCTTATATTTGCAAGCTCTCCAATTCTTACACCCGTTTGAAGCAAAATCTCAACAATTGCATAAATTCTGGAGTCAGATGACGCCGAATCACGCAAAGCACGATACTCAAGTGGAGATAAAACTCGCGGCGGATTTAATTCATATTTTGGGTGCTTGACTATAAGAGATGGGTCATCAGTTACATATTCACTTATCTTTAGGAAACGGTAGAAAGTTCTAGTTGAATTAAGTTTTCTTGAAACGGATTTAGGAGTGTAGCCTTTTGATTGCATTGAGGCTAAAAATGCCTGAATATCTTCTGAGGTAACTTCGTGAACATTTTCTTTTTTAAGTTCACCAAGAAAAGAGATCAACTGGTCAATATCCTTGCCATAAGCAAGAATTGTTGCAGAAGCTTTATTTTTAGATTTTAAAAAGTCTTGAAAGCGGTCTCGCGCATCCTGAACCCTAACTGGACTTGTCATAAATTTTGATAAAGCCTATAATATCAAGAGGAGTTGTGTTTGTCAATGATTAGAGTGAAAAGAATTCTTCCATTCGTAATTATAATCTTTCTCGCTTTATTGGTTAAAAATAACATTTCGAGTATTTCATCTACTCTTACTAATTCTAGTACTACAGATAATCTTACAAAAAAGTTAAGCGACGAAAAGAAGGAAAACCTGTATCTTAAAGAGCGGCTGCAGTACGCTAATAGTGATCAATTTGTTCAAGAACAGGCTCAAGAGAAATTAGGACTTCTAAAAACAGGCGAGTATTTTGTGATTGCACCTACTTCTACCCCACTAAACACTCAGACTTCAGTCCCAGACCAAAAACCTAACTGGCAAAAGTGGTGGGAGCTATTCTTTTAAGGTTTTGGTGTAGCGCGACTTCCAATTGCAGTTCTGACAATCCCCCCGGCTACTTTTTTACCTGTTTCTAGAGCCACTCCAGCAGTTCCAAACAAAACATCATCAGCAACGCTGCCAACAGATCCCGTAGCTTTTGCTTTAACTGCATGCTCAAACGCATCTCCCACCTGGGGTAAATCCGGACCAAGCTCAAACGCGGCTGTTCCTAGAGTTGCACCAATTATCGCATTTCTTGCCCGCTTACCAAGTGTATCGCCAAACGTTCCTCCACCCATCGCCCCACCTATTATTAGGGATATTTCTTCAGCATGAGGCGTGTTGGTTACCGACATAATGATTGCGGTTAATCCAGACACACCGACTGCTTGAAATTTGGGATTTTTCAAAATTTTTAAACATATCTCCCCCATTTTACCTATAACATTCGCTTGTTTAAGTTCCTGCTGAATCTGCTCTTCAGTTTGCACTTCTACTTTAATATCATCTCTAACATCTTCTATTGCTGTTGCGTCTTGTTCTTTGTGAGTTTCGGCATCTGGTAGATCTTGGCTTTCATCGGTAGAACCTTGAATATTCGCTTTTTGTGTTTCTCCTGTTTTTTCACCCCCATCTGTTATTTTTTTATCTTCATGTTCTGACGCATTTAATTCTTTATTTGCATTTTGGTCAGTTTGTGAAACTTGTGGTGCACTGGATTCATTTGAGGCCGAGGGTTGTTGATTTCTTTGTCCGGAACTGTCTGGCTGCTCTGCTTGAGGGCCAACTCCGGCTCCTATTTCTGAAGCTGATGTGTTATCCATAAACTAATATTGCCAACGTTTAAATAAAAAGTCAATTAACTAACTCGTTGACATAGCCATTCGCAATCATTATTATCATTAATTATGAAGGATAAATTGTGGGAGTGGTGGGAAGTACTTCTGTGGGCTTACTCAACGCTTTACGCTATTTTCATAATGTTTATAGCAATCAGCATGGTCCTTAATCCTTACTCTTCAAAATACACTCCCCCTGCTGATGATAGAGCCGGAGGTATAACGTTTTTAATATTGACCCTACCCGTTTTGATATTTCTAGTATTTGAGGGGATTAAACACATCGGGCGCAAAAACATTCAGGACATATTCTAAAGAAAAATATACATACCTCCTTTAATTGAAAATCTTATAATTATTTGATTTCAAAATTATCGTATGATATATTCCCAAAATGGAAAGAGGCAGCAGTGCTGGAAATGGAAAGGAGGCAGGTGGAGGATCAGATCCAAGGCCTACCGCAAACCAATATCTTAGAGGAATTTTAAGAGAAATAGATACGTCTCTTAAAAGTCCGGACGCCTGGGATAAACAGGTTCACAGTGAAAAAGCAAGAGTTGAAGCTTTTAAATTTATAAGAGAGGTAAAACCTCGAGAACTTTCAACCCTTGGTGGGGCGCTTACACGCTTATTAAAAGAAAATCCTGATACTCTTGCTCTCGTGATGGGAACATATGCTGCCATAAGAGACGCTTATCTCATTGAACAAACTATCAAAGCCCGACAGGTAAGAACTATGATGGGTCTTCCTACAAGAGGTAGGATTTTCCGAGTTTGAGGATAATATTGTTGCGGAGCAAGGAATCGCACCTTGTCTAGAAGATTATGCATCTGTTTCTCCAATTACTTAGAGTGTCGGACTATATCTTCACCCCTAAATTTTAGGGGGCTTGGCGTGTAGTCTCTACGGTGTCCCAAACTTGTTGGTTTAGGTTCCCTCGGTATTACCCTAAATAAATCTCTAGGGTTCCACCGATATAGCCAAGTACTCTCATATCGTTACCATTATGAGGGCCCATTTTGAGCCTTCTGTGCAGCTTTACACTACCCCGCATGTGATCAATATACTACCAGAATAATTAGCCTTAGTCAATGATTAAGCGCACTCAGTCATTTATAAAAATTAACTTATTGATTTATTGCAATTTTTGCTTCAAAATATAGCTAAACATGAAATACAATAGTGTTGTCAAAGAAAAGGTTCGTAAACTTAGAAGGTCAGGCTTTAGTTTAAACCAAATTAGCAATACAACTCACGTTGCAAAAACAACTATTCGAGCATGGATTTCGGATATTTACTTATCGAAAAATCAGAAAGATATACTCGATAAAAAAGTATCCAAAGCATTACAAGAGGGAAGAATTAAAGCACAAATGATCAATCATCAAGTACGTGTTGAAAAGGAAAAAACATTATTAAATCAGGGTAGAAAAGAAATTGGAAAATTAACAAGAAATGAATTGATGGTGGTCGGAATCGCATTATATTGGGCGGAAGGATTCAAAAATAAATATGAAAAAAGACTTGGTTTTTGTAATTCGGATCCTCAAATGATTTTGTTTTATCTTAAATGGCTTAGAGAAATATTGGAAGTTGACGTTAAGAATATTACTGCCCGTGTATCAATTAACGCTGCTTATAAAGAAAAGGATCAACAAATTAAAACTTATTGGTCAAAAATAACAAGTATTCCTTTAGGTCAATTTACTGCCAGTTTTTATCAAAATACTTTGTGGAAAAAAGAATATTTTGATGATAATTATTACGGTGTTCTAAGAATTCACGTCAAAGAAAGCTTAGATCAACTACTAAAAATGCGGGGGTGGATTGAAGGAATAAAGCTAAATGCATAAAAGTGTTGAATCATTAAGTAAATTTGTATTTGCTATTTTTTTTTAGTACAATGAACCCCAATGGCAAAACGCGAAGAGTTAAAAGTTGAAAAAAGAAGCGTTGTTGGGAAAAAAGTTAAGAAATTAAGACGCGACGGAATTGTCCCCGGAAATGTTTATGGGAAAGAGATGAAATCAGCCGCGGTCCAACTCCCACTCAAAGATTTTTTGACAGTTTATAAACAGGTTCACGAAACCGGACTTGTAGATCTTGCGCTTGATGGGCAGATGCTCCCAGTCTTAATCCACAACGTTCAATTTGATCCTAAAACGAGAGTTCCCGTTCATGCGGATTTTTTCAAGGTAAATCTTAAGGAAAAAATCACAGCAAAAATTCCTGTTGTCTCAATTGGTGAGCCAAAAGCAGAAACAGATAAAGTTGGACTTTTGGAGCAACCGGTTGCAGAAATTGAAGTTGAGGCTCTTCCAACAGATCTCCCGGAGAAGATTGAAGTTGACGTTGCAAGTCTTGCTAAGGTTGATGACCAGATTCTGGTATCAGATGTTAAGCTCCCTGCAGGTGTTACCGTTCTTTCGGAAGCTTCACAAGTTGTGTTTAAAATAGGAGAACTCGTCACAAAAGAAATGGAAGCGCAGGCAGCGGCTGATGAAGCGGCAACTGCTGAGGCTACGACTGCAGAAGAGGGCGCTGAAGGAGAAAAAGCAGCAACTGAAGGTGTTACTCCTACTGAAGGCGACGAGGGCAAAGATGAAAAACAAACAGATAAAAAAGAAGAAAAAGCTTCAGACAATACCTCAAAAGAATAATTACCTCTCAATACTTTTTTCGAGTTCTCTTGCTTTCTCAAATGAAGGATCAAGTACAACTGCATGGTGTAAAAAGCTTTCAGCGTTTTGGTTATCGCCAAGCTCAATAGAATACAAGCCCGCATTATAATACCCGTCCGGAAAATTTGGGTGAGCCTGAATCACGCCTTTCCAATATATCAGGTTGTCCACTGCCCGCTCCCTCTGGTCTTTTACATCAAGATATTTCAAAAATAACAAACCCATGGTAAAAATTAACACTGCGAGCATTAAAACAAGTACCAGAATAAAATATTGAAGCAACTCTAGTCTAATTTGCTTAATTTTTATGTTTTTCTTAAACCACTTTTTAATGCCTTGCGGTAAACGTTCGGTAATTTTGCGGTAATAGCTGGCAATTCTTTTTTTCACCTTTTTATTTTACTACAGCCAGAATTTCTGCGTTTGCGTTTTCATAAATTTTCTTAAGTCCAACCCACTCCGCAGGATACGGCAACTCTTCAATGTAATCTTCATACTTTGCAAGATAAATATATTTTGCATGATTTACCTGAATTTCCTTTTTAATATCCTCTGGGGACTTTGCGAGTGGTAGTTTTAAACTCCCAATGATTTTTTTCCTGGAAATAAAACCAATATAATTTTTGTACCCCGCCATTGCCGCTGGTTCGTATTCCGTTTGCCACGTGCATCTTAGACAGTCTTTGTCATAAACAAGAACTATGCCTTGAGGGAGCTTTTGGAGATAATTTAATGCATAAAGCTCTGATTCGCTAATAGTTAATTTTTTCCATGAAAGCAGGAATAATCCAATGATAATTATTAAAACAAGTAAGGTTATTTTTACGGATTTATAATTTGAAAACATAAATAAAGTTACGATAAAAATCAGCAATATGATAAACAAAATCGTAGGCAAAATGTTTATCAGTGGGGTTGGAATCATTCGCATTAAACCGTATGGAAACCTAAAACCAATGTTCTCAACATATAACTTACCTGGTGGAAAAGGTAACTTACTTCCAAGTCCAACATAAATATGACCCTTACCTTCATCTTGGGTTTGTATTTCAACTCTATTCCCACCAAACATAACTGTACATTTTTTGAACTTTACCTTATCCAACTTAACGGAGACTATATCTCCACATAAAAACGATTCTTCGCTATGAGGTTCAATATTTGAATCTATAAGATAAGGAAGGTTTATGAATAAGCTATTTTGCCTATTTGGAGATTTATAAAATGGTTCTTCAAAATTTGAATAGTATGAAATAAGATTCCGGATTGTTAATTTTTGAGTTATTGGGTCATATACCAAACCAATTCTATAATTTGGGTTTTGGAACCAGATAGCTTTTTTGGTACTCCCCAAAAAATCATCAGACATTAACATATGTGGAGGCGAAACATTCTTAAATTTATTGCGATACCAATTGGCAAATTCCTGTGACGTGGTAAATTGACTACTGCTTGATTGACTTAAATTTATAATCTCATCAAGTCTTTTGGCATACGGGCCGGAAAAAGTCTTGGGTTCCGAATCTGCCTCAAGACCTAAGGTTAGTTGACCAAATTCATTGTTTTCTTGTTTTGTTGAATAAAACGATGCGATTTTTTGGAAATATTCGTCAGTCAGTCCAATTGTTGAATAATCTTGAGGACTGTACATTGCTGCCGAATTTGCAGAGGGACTTTGAAATCCGTTAATGGGGTCCCGCGGCGCCCACCGGAGCATCACAACATTTATTTTGTCTTTTGCGCTTTTTGCAGGGATTGCTGCATTTATATTTGAAGGATAATATGGTGTTGAATAATAAGTACCCCAAACATTATATCCGTCAAGTGAAAACTGATCGGAAACAGAGAGATTTGATGTGATTTGATATTTCTTCGAAAGATAATTGAGAGAATATGAATCTGTCCACCAAGACCCAACAGACTTAGGATAATAACCAAAAGTTTTTTTAAAATCCGCAAATACTCTATCCATCAATTTTTTCCGGTCATCTTGTATGTACCCCGTGAGAAATAAAGACGCCGCGCGGTGCCATGAGTCACGCGCGTTGTAGACAACTCCTGCTTTTTTTGCAAAAAGAGGCGTCACTTCTAAAAAAATCCCAAGCTCTTGCTTATTATCAAAAGTAGATATAACTTTTAACATTTGCGGATTTGATAACGCATCGTCTGACAGAAGCCAGGTTGCAGGGAGCGATCTTTTTTTAATTTCCGTGTATTCTGATCCTAGACTGTCAGCCGGGTTTTTAATGTAAGACGAAATTCTTACGGGGTTTACAATTGTTATAAAAGAATTATTTGATGCGAAAGTTTTATTTGGGAAAAGTAAAAAAGATAAAAAAAACAGAACAAAAACTGAGCGCTTTAAATTTTTATTAAACATTAGCGAGGCCACTCTTCTATCATAATACTTTTCCCATCTTCAAACTTTTGGTAAAGTTCTTCGGTTATAAACGGCATGAATGGATGCAATAATTTCAAAGATTCTTTATAAACGTATTCTAGACAAGGCTGCGCCTCCGCTCTTCTTTCTTTGACGCTTTCAATATATTTATCAGCAAACTCATGCCAAATAAATTGATAGAGTTCTTGTGCCGCATCATGCAATCTGAATTGATCGATTGCCGACGATACATTATCTTGAACCACTTTCACTCTTTCCATAATTTGTTTGTCGTCAACGTGTTTACTTATTGTATCTTTTGAGTCATCCGGTTTGAATTCTAAAATAAACCTTGTGATATTCCAGAGTTTATTTGTAAAAAATTTCATTCCTCGGACTTTGTCCTCTCCAATTGATATATCATTTCCTCCCGATGTAGAAAAAATAAGAGCCATTCTTAATGAATCGGTTCCGTATTTATCAATTAGTTCTAAAGGGTCAATAACGTTTCCTTTTGACTTACTCATTTTTTGTTTTTCCGCGTCCCTAACCAGTCCATGTAGTAAAACTTGATGGAAAGGGATTTGTCCTAATAAACTTGTTGTCATGAGAATCATTCTGGCAACCCAGAAAAATAAAATATCATACCCTGTTTCAAGAACGCTTGTTGGATGGAATATTTTCAAGTCTTCTGTTTCACGGGGCCAACCAAGAGTTGAAAAAGTCCAGAGCCCAGATGAAAACCAAGTATCCAAAGTGTCGTTGTCCTGGACTAAGTCTTTAGAGTTACAGTTCGAGCATTTTTCAGGTACGAAAGTGTCCTCAACCGTCCAGTTCGAGCATTTTTCGCAGAACCAAGCCGGAATCCTATGTCCATACCAAATCTGGCGAGAAATACACCAGTCGCGAAGATTATCAATCCAATGATAGTAAGTTTTAATAAAACGGTCGGGAGCAATTTTTATTTGACCACTTTCAACAGTTTTTTTCATTAGTTTTTTAAGAGTCACCGTTTCACCATCTTTGACACCGTCAATTTCCGAATGTTCCAAAACAAAATCTCTGTTTACTCCAACCATCCATTGTTTTAGGATTTGCGGCTCAATTATTCCCCCACCCCTATAATTCGTTGCAATTCTGTGATTATAGTTTTCGTCAACTTTCACGAGAAGATTTTTTTCTTTAAGTTTCTCAACAATTAAAACTCTCGCTTTTTTAATATGTACTCCTTCAAATTCACCTGCTATCGGCAGGAGCTTTCCTTTAAAATCAATCACAGGTTCCATGTCTAATTTGTGGCGCTTTGCAATTTCATAATCAGTTTTATCGTGGTTTGGCGTAATTGTCATAACCCCAGACCCAAATTCCATATCAACAACATCATCTTTAATAATAGTTGCTGTGATCTTGCCTTTAATCCATTCTACTTCGATTTTTTCTCCATCCTTGTATTTTGAATAACGTTTGTCAGAAGGATGCATAACAACGTATTTATCTCCAAATTTTGTTTCAGGACGTGCTGTCCCTATTACGAACGGCCCGTATTGAAAGTAGTAAAAAGGAGCTTTTTCTTCTTTCCATTCTATTTCGTCATCAGAAACAGTTGTCTGGAGTTTTGGATCCCAATTTACAATTGTTTCTCCCCTGTATATTAATCCCAAATCATACATTTTTTTAAATGCCACACGGACTGCCAGATTGCGCTCTTCGTCAAGTGTGTATGCCTCCCGATCCCAATCAACAGAAGCACCCATTCTTTTAATTTGATTAATAATTGTGTCGTGACTCTCTTTTGCAAATGCCTCAACTCGCTTGAGAAATTCCTCACGTCCCAAATCATGTCTTGTTTTTTCCTCTTCTTTATAAATCATGGCCTCTACTTTTGATTGTGTAGCAATTGCTGCATGATCTGTCCCCGGAAGCCAAAGAGTATTAAATCCTTGCATCCTGTGGTAACGGATTAGAATGTCTTCAATAACAAGCATTAAAGCATGACCTATATGGAGAGTACCTGTAACATTTGGCGGCGGGAGAACGATTGAAAAAGTATCTTCTTCGTGTTTACCAAATCTCGCTTGTGGCTTAAAGTATCCAGCTTTTTCCCAACTCCCATAAATTTTCTTTTCGACCATTTTGTGGTCATATGCTTTATCCATTGGCTTCGTGATTTTAGCATACCATAAAACTAGGTTCAATTAAGATACCAGGTCTCAATAAGCAAAAGTAGTATAATTGGTATGGAGGCAAAGGGGCATGGAATATCTAAAAAAGAAACTTTCTTCTACCTTGAGAGAGGGATCTATATTTATTTTGCCTTCAGATCATGTAAAAAATGAAGGTCATCAAAAAGACAAGCAACCCACCTCTAAAGATATAGTAATAAAGCTTTATCCAAAAGAAAGAGTAGTGGAGATTCAGAGACAACATATAATTTCACTTTTTCTCCCAGTTGCAGCCGTAATAATCCTTATATTAGTTACAATTTTAAGTCTTTTTCTTTTGGAACTTCAAAAATTTATAAGCGTTCCAAATATTATTAAAATTGAGGTTGCTTTAATTGCTATAAACTTTTGCTTGGTATTTACATTTTTCTCGTTTATGTATTGGTTTTATCAGTTTTACATAATTACTAATCGAGCAATTATCCATAGATTCTTTTTCAGGTTCGGAGGTTCCCATTCCGAGGAAGTATTTCTTGAAGCAAGCCCGGAACGTGAGATACTTCTAGAATCTGAGAGTCCTATTTTCAGCCTGCTTGGAATAGAAGACGTTAAAGTTTTTTTCCAACGCCCCGGCCTTGGAGAGTTTGTTTTTAAAATACCTGAGAATCCTGAGGGAATAGAAAATGCACTTGAAGAAATATCCCTTGGACGTCTTAAAAAATGATATTTTCAATAATACAATTTTTTCTTCTAGTTATTTTGATTTTTATTGCAATGTGGTATTCAACCGTTCTTGTAGCGTTAAGGCAAGCTGAGAAAGCATCCATGATTCCATTACCAAAATTTTGGAGGGTTGCTACTCCTATCTTTTCGCTAATCACTTTCGCCTCAATTGCTTTTTTTCTGATACAAATATTTCTTTCATTTTTTTAAAAAACCTTAATCGATCGCAGTCAAAATATAGAGCTTTTCAATAGGTTAAAATTTGCGTTCAAGTAGTCTTAAGCATATAATACATTTATGGACCCGGTAAAAACTGATGGTTCGGAAGCAAAGCTTGACGACAAGGCAAGCGCGATACAAACCAAACTTGCTCCGGATACAAATACTTACGAGCAGTACACCATAAATAAACCCTCCAATTTTCTAATCAAGGCTTTTGAGGACGGTAATAAAATTCATACCGACAGGGGGACTTTCACAAGAGGGATCGCCTCAGAACTTGCGGCATGGTACGAAAAACTCAGGACCGCTATAGAGAATCGTGACGAAGAAGTAATTCTCAGAGCGGCTATCGAACGCATACTTAGACGCCGTCTTCTTTTGGGTGGAACAGGCACAAGCGTTGCCAAACCATTAATTCGCGAGCTTATATGGGCACGGTATTTCCCAGATGAATCAATAGGAGATGACAAGATTGATGAGATTGAAAAATTAATTGATCTGTATCTCAACTTGCGCCGTAATGTCCCTACATATAATAAAGTCAGTGAATCAGAATTAAATGATTGGATTTATCAACTAATGGCTTCACAAATTGAAAGTGCGCTGAGTCCAGGCTCAAGGACAGAAGCGATGATCTCCTACATATTCCACAATATTCAAGAGATGGTTACAATTAAGGATGACACCAAAGAGACTCGTGACGTCCAGGTTTTTATTGCAATAAGAAAAGCTTACGCAAAAGAGGATCTACCTTTTCTTCGTTATAATCTATTTATCCAATATTTTGGCCTTTTAACTGACAAGAATCTAAGAGATGTTATCAGGCGTTTTGGGCAAGGGAAGAAAATAATTGATTTACAACTGGATTATTCGGGTAGGTTTAAGATATTCGAGTTTGTAAAAAGACAAATTCCTCCATTTCTAATTCTTGAAGATATCATGACAAACTATGAAGACACTTTCAGGGATTTTATTAAAGATGATGAGGAGTTTACAAATGTTATTGTACAGACGTGTGACGCGCGCTATGCCAATATTTCCGGTAAAGTGAGGCGCGCGATTATTCGCTCCATTATTTTTATCTTACTTTCAAAAGTGTTCATTGCTTTAACTGTAGAAGGTACATATGACAGAATAGTTTACGGGCACATAATATGGGAGGTTATAGCAATAAACATTGCAATTCCAGTATCAATGATGATTATTATGTCATTCTTCCTCCGCGCACCTGGAATGGATAATACAGATAGAATTGTTGCAAGAATTAAATCTCTCTTGTTTGACGAACAACCACAACTCGGCAAGGCATTATCCTTCAATCATAAACCGCGTGCAAAAACACTTATGGATACCATCTTTACGCTTGTTTGGTTCACCACTTACTTTATAAGCTTTGGAATAATTGTCACTATATTAACTCAATTACACTTCAATTATGTAAGCCAAGCTTTCTTCCTTTTCTTCTTTGCAATTGTTTGTTTCCTTTCATACAGAATTAACCAAGCAGCGAGTCTCTATACTGTCAAAGACAAACCAAGAATTTATACACCATTTGTTGATTTTTTCTTTATGCCAATAGTCCGAGTTGGGCGGTATCTTGCTGAGGGTGTCCGCTCAATTAACATTTTCATATTCTTACTTGATATGTTAATTGAAATGCCCCTTAAAGGACTCGTTGCTTTTTTTGAGCAATGGTTTTTCTTCCTTCATTCAAAACGCGAGGACCTGTCCTAGGACTCGAAAAATTTCTTTTGATTTTTAAAATGTTTGTCAAAATAGTTTTTTGCGTTTTTAATTAGTGTTGATATAATGATTTATTCCGATTGCACAGTATTTAGAATATATATTGCTGAAAAATAATAGAAATGAATCCTAAACCAGACCTTAAAATTTTTACAGACGGAGGCTCACGAGGAAACCCCGGACCGGCAGCTTACGGTTTCGTAATTTATGATTCCAAGAATGAACTTTTGTTTGAAGAAGGACGCATTATTGGCACTAATACAAATAATGTTGCTGAATATTCCGGTGTAGTAGGGGCTTTAAAATGGGTCGAAGAAAATTCCGATATTGAAAAACCAACCATCCAATTTTATCTTGACTCTATGCTCGCGACAATGCAACTCTCTAATAAGTGGAAAATAAAAAATGAGAATTTAAGAAATCTATTTTTTACTATTAAACTACTAGAACGTTCTATTGGTGGAAAAATTTCTTATTCTCATGTGAGACGCGAAAATAATAAAGAGGCGGACAGACTGGTAAATTTAGCTCTCGATGGTTTAATTTAGTTCAAACTCCTGGACAATCCGAGGCGTTTTATCTAAACTTAAACCATGCCCATAACTCTTGAAACTCAGGACCGCGAAAAACCAATTTTACTGATAGTTGGGGAGGCAAATCCCCTCGTCATAAAAATTATCGAGGAGTATTCTCGCGACTTCACAATAGCACATGTTGCAAATAATTCCTCTAATCCCGAAAATTCTGACATTTATCATATCAAACCTAGTTCAGCGTCACTTATTAAAAACCTTGAGGAGAAAGTTGAATACGCAGTAATATTTCTTGAAAACGAAAACAAAAATTTTCTTATTCCAATATTCGAAAAGCTAGTATCTGATAAAACAAAAGCGGCAGTAATTGTTGAAATTGAAAAAGAAGAAAAGTTTTATGACGTAATTGCCGCCTGCCGAAAAGTTTCAACTTTTAATATTTTACTACTTGGAGATGTATATTCAGAGGAGTCTGAATTCAACCCAAAATCCGAAAGTGCAAAAATTATTAATGAAGCGGTCTCTAACCATTCAATTAATTTGAGTGGAAATGACTTGAAACCACTTTTTCCAATTTATTGGAAAGACGCTATAACCGGAATAAGTCAAGTGATTTTTGGCAAACACCAAAAATCACAATTCTTCTTTCTGTTTTACAATCACCCGCAATCACAAATTTCTGCAATCCACGAGCTTGAACACGTACTAAATGACCTTGAAGTTAATTATGAAGAAAACGTGGATGAAAAATTTGACAAGAGCCGTGATAGTCTCGAGGGAGGTATTCAAGAGAATCTTGGCATTTCGCCAATATACTTAGATACTTATCTTGAAGGTTTTGAAAGTAGTATAAAACATTTTGTAGATAGGGGCCCTTTAAAAGTAGGTACCACTTCAAAAATTACAAACGGCCCAAAAAAAACTCTACTCAAGCAAAAACAAAAAATTACATCAGTTTTTAAACTTTTTTTTTGGGGTGTCGTAATTTTCATTTTACTCAATTTTATTTTAAGCGCGGCTTCTATATTTCTTCTTAAAAACTCCATATCTGATTTTAATGCCAATAATTATGGCGGCCTGAAATCAAACATACTAGCTGCGCGTGCTTTTTCAAATTTTACAAATCCATTTGCAACGGCTATTGTAAAACTTGTTGGGTTTTTAGGTTTTGTGGGACTTGAAAAAAACTATAATCTTGCTTATGAAGGAATCAACCTCTTAACAATAGCTTCATCTGATTTTGACGGAGTCAACCAAATCAATCAGGGAATCTCAAGGAACATGCTAGATAAAAAAGTTGCGGATGCTTTTTTTCTCTATTTCTCAGGTCAAAAATTAAAAGGCGAGGCGAATTCTGCCACACTAAATGCTTTGCTAACTCCGGATCTTTCTGAAATACTTGCAATCTCACAGGTTTCTCCTGAGATTTTGGGATTTGACCGTGAAAAAAAATACCTACTTCTTTTCCAAAATAATGGTGAGTTAAGGCCCGATGGAGGTTTTATTGGATCTGTCGGAGAACTCGATATAAAAAATGGGAAAATAGAAAACCTAAATCTTCAAGACGTTTATGCCTATGACGGACAACTTAAGGCTCATGTTGAACCATATTTTATAATAAGGCGATACATCCAACCTCACTTATATCTTCGTGACAGTAATTTTAATCTTGATTTTCAGGAATCGGCAAGCCACGCAGCTCAACTATACAGTCTTGAAACAGGAAAAAGAGTAGACGGTGTGATAGCCATAAATTTTGAGGCAGTCCGACAAATCATAGGTATCCTTGGACCTATAAAACTTTCGGCCTACAATCAAACACTTGATTCAAATAACACATTTAATTTTCTCGAGAAAACAATTGACAACAATTTTTTCCCTGGCTCAACACAAAAGAAAGATGTTTTACAATCCCTTTTCAATGAACTTATGTCGAAGATCTCCAATAAAGACGGTTTGATAAAAGTTGCACGTCTAATACCAATTTTGGCTCATGAAAAACAAATCCTCTTTGCATTTAATGAAAACTCAGTTCAAAGTATTTTTTCTGCACAAAATTTAGGGGGAGAATATAATGATTATTCTACAATAACCCAAAACACTTTAAACGATTTTCTGGGTGTGAACGAAGCAAATATTGGAGTCAACAAGGCAAATATTGGAGTTACGAGATCAACCATTTATAACATTGACGTTTCTTCTTCTAATATAAAATCGAGAATTGAACATGCGCTTGTTAACAGATCCGATGATAATTACAAAGCGTTTGTCAGATTCGTAACGCCTCTCGGAAGTAAGCTTGAAGGCGTTAAAATAAATGGAGTCAATCAAGTAACGACGCCTGCTATTACAGACTACAGAATTTATGAGAAGAAAAATTTTAAACCACCCACAGCGCTTGAAGTGAATCAAAGTATAGAAACGAAGCACCAAGTTTTTGGATTTATTGTAAATGTCGCTTCACATACAACAGGGACAATTGAGGTTGACTATACAAACGGAATTGATAAACCTGATAGTCCTGTACTTAATTATTCCCTACTTTTAATAAAACAGCCGGGAACGGAAAATTATCCTTTTGTATTAAATCTCAATTACGGAAATACATACACACCTCAAGAGGTGAAAGATGCCACGCTTGGAAACGGTAGTATACAAATTAATAAAACAATAGATGAAGATAAAACCTTTGATTTAAAACTTCTAAAAAGATAGCCACTCAAAATTCAACTCTTATTAGTCAGTAAATTCTTGTACAAAGATTTCGCCATAAACCCCAGCGTCTAATGCAGCAATTCCTATTTTGACGAAATTTTTTGATAAAATATTTGCCCTATGTCCCGGACTCTTCATCAAACCTTCCATGGCAATATCAACGTCTGATGCAAATGCCAAATTCTCGCCGGCATATTGATAAGTGATATTTGCTCGGGCCATTCTGTCAAATGGCGATAACCCTTCTGGTGTATAGTGGGAAAAATATCCGCGTGCTAGCATATCTTTTGCATGAATGCGAGCAACTTGCGTTAGCCTTTCGTCGATGGAAAGTTCAGTTGCACCCACCTTTCGACGTTCCAGATTCACAAGAGCAACCATTTGTGATTCCGCTTCCAAATCAACTTTGTATGAGCCGGTTTTAAAATGCAAAGCAATAGCTTCATTTGACTCTGGCTCAACAGTCAAAAAATTAATTGTCTCCTCAATTGCCCCACCAAAAATTTGCCTAACATCGCGGTCAAATCTTTGCACTTGTGAGGATAAAAATTTCCCTGAAACCGAATCATTAATTGAAGTTTTAACAGATTTTGATATTGGCAGAGCTAGAAGCAGAGCCACAATAAATGAAGCAATAAAGAAAAAAGATAAACTTCCAAAAATAATACCACCTATAATATCTACCGCTTTTGGAATAGAAAACCTGAAATATTTTTTTCTTATCAAAGAAAGAACATAAGAAATTATCACAAAAGAAATAGCAGTTACTATAAAAAAGGAAATTGAATCAGAGATTCCTTTAGTTAAAGAGAATTGCTTAACAACTATCTTTGACAAAGGGAGATAAAAAGTGAGCCCTACAAAAAAAGATGAAATAATAGAAAAAAAACCAATTCCTGCAGCCACAAGACCAAAAGATGCGTCTTCAAAAACATAAATCAGAAATAAAACAATCAAAACTAAGTCAAAAATGTTAAAGGGGATAAGACTTGCAATTTTCCTTAAAAAATCCAAATACCCAGCTAAATTCATTTTTTAATTATACCATCACTTTTTGTAGATTCGATTATTTGAACTGTAAAATGCACGATGTTATAATAAACTCCGTCAACAAATAAATGCCTAATTTCAACACTTTCTATATGAAACCTCCAAAAAACCTCCAAAAAAAGCTAAAAAAAGTAAAAATTTGGAAATTCGGACTTAAATCCATTGGCATATTCATAGTTTTAGTTATTATTACAGTTGCCGCTTATTTTTTTGTTTTAAAAGATATTCCATCCACTGCAACAATTGGGACTTCAAACTACCCACAATCAACAAATATTTATGACCGGAATGGCAAACTTTTATATTCCCTTTTTACATCAAGAAATCAAACATTTGTGCCGTTTAATCAGATTCCAACTAATCTTAAGAACGCAACGGTTGCAATAGAGGACAGGGATTTTTTTAAACATGGCGCTATTGACGTTAGAGGCATGCTGAGAGCTGCTGTTTCAATTGTATTTAAAAAACAAGTTCAAGGAGGATCAACAATTACCCAACAACTTGTAAAAGCAACGCTTTTAACGCCAGAGCAAACAATTACTCGAAAAATTAAAGAGATAATTCTTTCGTTTTTAGTTGAATCAATTTATTCAAAAGACAAAATACTTGAAATGTATCTAAACCAAGTTTCATACGGAGGGACTGCCTGGGGAGTTCAAGCAGCAAGCTACGTTTACTTTGACAAGCCAGTTCAGAAACTTGACCTATCAGAAACTGCGTTCCTCGCAGGTCTTCCGCAGGCACCAAGCATTTATTCGCCTTTTGGGTCGCATCCGGAAGCCGGGCGCGCGCGACAAGTTGATGTTTTGAAAAGTATGCTCGAGCAAAAATATATCACTTCTTCCCAAGAAAAAGCAGCAGAAAAAGAAGATTTAAAATTTTCCAAAATTCAAAACAAAATTTTAGCTCCTCACTTTGTTTTTTATATAAAAGATTTACTAGTTCAAAAATATGGAGAGAGACTTGTAGAGCAAGGAGGCCTCAGTGTTATAACTACTCTTGACCTAGACTTACAAAATTATGCAGAAGCTTCTGTCTCAGGAGAGCTTGATAAACTTGACAATCCAACAGTTACAAACGGCGCAGCACTTATTACAGATCCTTCAACCGGTGAGATTTTGGCAATGGTTGGGTCACGCGATTATTTTGATGCTGCACATGACGGTAATGTAAATGTCACAATCTCAAAAAGACAACCTGGATCATCAATTAAGCCAATTAATTACGCAGTGGGTCTTGCTAAAGGTTACACTGCTTCAACTCCCTTTATTGACCAACCCATTTGTTTCCCTGCCGCTGGACAACCAAATTATTGTCCAGTTAACTATGATGGAAAATTCCATGGAGTAGTGCAAATGAGATATGCACTTGCAAACTCTTTTAATATTCCGGCTGTTAAGATGCTTAAATTAAATACTGTGACTGATATGATAGCTTCCGCTTCGGCAATGGGTATAACAACATTTAATTCACCGGACAGGTACGGATTATCCCTAACTTTAGGCGGGGGAGAAGTGTACATGACAGATATGGCAGAGGCTTTTGGAGTTTTTGCAAATAGTGGATACAAAATCTCTCTTCAACCAATTCTAAAGGTCACGGACAATAAAGGCACTGTGCTAGAGGAGTATAAACCGCCAACAAGCCCTATATTTGGCAAAGAAGTTATGGATTCTGGAATTGCTTTCATTATTTCTAACATACTTTCAGATAATGCTGCGCGCGCAACGGAGTTTGGAACAAATTCTCCACTCAAAATTGGAAACTATACTGTATCCGTTAAAACCGGGACAACCAATGATTTTCGCGACAACTGGACAATAGGGTATACCCCAGCATATGTAGTTGCCGCTTGGGTAGGGAATAATAACAACAAACAAATGACGGGAATCGTATCGGGTATCACGGGAGCTGCCCCAATTTGGCATGACATAATGGCACATTTGGTTACATTAAATCCACCTAAAGGATTAATAAAACCTGATGACGTTATAGGTACATACGTTTGTACTGATACAGGACAGGTAGCTGCAGCAAAAGATGGTGGTTGTCCCACAAGATTTGAATATCTACTTCGTAATTCTCAAAACAGTCACGGAAAAATAGAAAAGGAAAATGTATTAATAGATAAAGGGACGCAAGGTCTTGCTAAACCAGACCAAACAGATAACGTTGAGACCCAGGAAAAAACTATTGTTCTTGACGCAACAGGGGACAAATACTGTGTTGATTGTCCACACCCAGAGCTTCTCACTCCAACCCCGACACCACATCCATAAATGCTATAATTTAGATGTGGCAAGCATTGAAGATCGAATAAAATTGATAGAGGAACGAAATAAGAAAGTTGAAATTGATAAAGCTTGGGAAATAAGCTGGACTCGCCGAATTCTAATTGCGATTTTTACCTATCTTGCCATTGCGCTTTATCTTGAATTTATTGTAGGAATTAATCCGTGGATTAATGCAATAGTTCCAACAGTTGGATTTTTACTGTCAACTTTAACCCTACCATTTTTTAAATCCCTCTGGCAAAAATATTTGAATAAATAAACACTTACCCTAGTTGCGCAAAAGTTAGTCCTAAAATTAATGCAAAGATTATTTCTCCTTGTTCTAGTGTCAGGAAAAAATGGTCAAAAAGTCCAACGATAATGACTGAAATTAATGTAAACAAAATACATTTGTAAAAGGTTCGTAGTTCATAGTTTGGAGTTCGTAGTTTATTTGTGAGCGAACGAAATGCCAGTACAAAAGCGGCAGGAAAAATCCAAAAACCAAACAAACCCAAAGAGAGTAGAGCTAATGCAAAAATATTGTGAATCGGTTGAAAATTGGTAGGCGAGATGATTTTTATAAGAGGCGCCTGGTTTATAAAAAAATTATTTAATCCTATTCCAAAATAGGGGTTGTTTTTAAAAATTGTGAATGACTCTAAAAACAGTTCTTGTCTAAAATCAAGACCACGAAATAGAAATTGCGAGGCAAATATTTGAGGGAGGAGAATATAAAGAAAGATTAACAGAGACAGAAAAACAGGCACAATATATTTTATGTTACGTTTTCCTTTCGTGTAAAGTTCACCTATTGCAACCATAATAGCGAGCATTATTACAATTCTTGAGAATGTTAAAACCAAAGCAATAGAGGAGAGCAAAATTGATAAAATAAGAAAAATTTTAAGCGGTAGTTTTTTTTCATGTAGTATACTGTGTACTGAAAAAAAAATTGACATCAAGAGAAAAAAGGCAAGAATATTGGGATGAGGAAAAGCAGCATATGGACGCAAAATCTGTTGATTTAAATTGACTGTTGAAATTCCAATGGTTGAAGTATTAAAAGTCCGCTCACCCAAAAAATACCAAATACCACCAACAGACGACTGAATCATAAACTGCCAAATGGCAAGGATAGATGAAACAAGTGCCGAAAATGAAAGGGCGTAGACAAAATTTGGGATGTCCTCTTTCTTAAAAGTTTTTGCAACTACCCATCCAAAAAATCCAAATTCAACAATTTTTAAAATACCAAAAAAGTGCGCTAGTGGCGACTTGGAAATAAAAATATTGATTATCAAATCGAGGAAAAAAATCAGAAATAACAACTTTAAAGTGGTAACCGGAAATATTGAACTTTTCTCCTTGAAACGAAATATTTTTTTATCCTTTAATGCCGACACAAAAATAAACAAGATTATCAATACATCAAGTAAGTAAAGAGTTGGGGATAAATAATCTATTCGGGCACCATTAACAAAAGCAAACCTTGGCCAAAAATGAAGCCCAAATTGTGAAGAGAGGAAAAAAGCAATCAAAAAGAATAAATATTTTTGAGGACGCTCAAACATGGAGGTAGTTTACTACAAAATGGCAATTTGACAATGCTTGCAGCTATTTTTTCTTAATTACCAAAACACGGTCGCGGTCTTCACCCTCTGACTCACTTGCTACGTCGCCATCTTCTGCTAAAAACATATGCACAACCCTTCTTTCCCAAGGCTTTAACCCTCTGACTGTTTTCTCATTTCCTGTTTCAACAACTTCATCTCTGAGTCTTCCTGCCAAATCCTTAAGATAATCTTCACGTGCCTGCCTGTAACCGCCAACTTCAATCACAATTCTTTTGAACTCCCCAATTTTCTTTGCAACAATAAGCGACAAGATTAATTCAAGTGACGATAAGGTGTTCCCATGTTTTCCAATTAGAAGTGCGTTTTCATCTGTGTCAATATGAACACTAATGGAGTCCGCCGAGCTTTCAACTTTAATAGTTCCTTTTGTACCAATTTTCGCAAGTAAGAGTTCTGCCTCTTCTTTTACAGTCTTATTTATTTCTTCCATGTAATTTTACTTTTCTAAAATATGGCGAAGCGCTTCCTGCTCCTACCAAAAGATATTGCTGGAGTATACCAAAAATCGTGAACGTATTCCAGTAAAGAGAGAGCCCGATTGGGAATGAAAAAGAAAAATAGCCTATCATAATGGGGAAAAGTATCATAGATTGTTTTTGGAATGCTGCTTGAAAATCATCATCTTTTTTTCCTTCTTTTTTAACCACGGGCGTAATTCCAGATTCTTCCGGCATCATCATTTTTGAAAGTACAAACTGGAAAACTCCGGTCAGAATAGGGACGAGAACTATGAGCGGCATATGCCCAAAAATTTGCGAGGGGGAACTTCCAAGGGGAAGACCAAAAAAAGAAGTGTCCCAAACCCGCTGTAATTTTAAAAAATCAAAATACAAAACTTTATTAATTGGGGCAAGCAGTTTAACCGTATGAATGTTGACTGCAGTCCTTAATACGTAGTAAAGACTGATTGTAATTGGAAGTTGAATTAAAAGCGGTAGACACCCAGCAGCAGGATTAACACCGTGTTCTTTATATAACTTCATCATTTCTTCATTTTGTCTCTTGCTGTCCCCTTTGTGTTTTTCGCGAATTGCCGACATGTGAGGAGCAATCCTTTGCATTTTAGCAGCTGACTTTATTTGAGAAGAAGTAAATGGATAAAGAACAAGTCTAATTGCGGAAGTTAAGGCAATAATTGAAAGACCAAAAGCAAATGGAATATGTGCTAAAACAAACAGCTTATAAAACCCTACCAAGAGATTGGTAATTGGATTTGTAATTATGATGTTAAAAATGTCAAAAATTCCCATTTATTTTATTTTTAATAACTTGTTCAATTTCTTTTTCAATATTTAAGTTTTCAACCGCGTACTTTTTAACGTAGAATACTAAATTAAAAGGTTCATTTACTTTTATCAGGCTCGCTACGACTACTAAAATCTTTCTCTTAATTTTGTTTCTGACAACGGCGCGCTTGTCTACCTTTTTGCTTACAACTACTCCAACTTTTAAACCTTCATCATTCTTATCGTATCGGAGCGTAAATGATTGGGAGTTAAAAATATTTTTTGGTAGCTTTTTTTTAAAAGAGAAACGATTTTTTCTGGAAAACATTAAATTCTCTTTCGGCCTTTAAGTCTTCTGCGTTTAATTACGAGTTTTCCGGTGTGTGTTTTAACACGACCTAAAAATCCATGCTTACGCTTACCTTTTAATTTTTTATGTTTTGTTAATTTTTCCGGCACAAAGCTTATTATAACTAAAATTGTGCGCAATCACAACAAGCTTGTATTGCAAATTTAAAAACTGGCCCCGAATGTTATTATCGATCATTCTTTTTTCCCCTTGATTCGTAATTCGTTATTCGTTATTCTATTAGTATGCTGAAGGTTGCAATAAACGGTTATGGAAGAATAGGGAGAGTAGGGCATAGAGTAATCCTTCTTTCACATACTGACGAAATTGAAGTTGTTGCAATTAATGCCGGCTCATCAACTGACATCACGGGCTGGATGTACCTCTTGAAATACGATACTACCTACGGACAACTACAAAATATTTCTCTTTCTGTTAAAAAGGCAGAAGAAGTAACACTTCCATTCCAGAGTCAGACTCCAATTATAGGTGCGTTAGTTATTGATGGGCATGAGATCCCTGTTTTTTCAGGACGCGAGCCTGAAAAACTTCCGTGGAAAGATTTAAATGTTGACGTTGTTATTGAATCAACTGGCGCATTTACTACACAAGAAGCTCTCCAAAAACATATAACAGCCGGTGCAAAAGCTGCAATTTTGTCAGCACCTTATAAAGATGAGGCAAGCGGCGCAACTTACGTTCTTGGAGTAAATTTGCCCCAAGACGGTAGCGGAAAAACAGAAAACATTATAAGTAATGCTTCTTGTACAACAAATTGCATAGCTCCTGTCGCGCATGTAATGGAAACAACTTTTGGGATTGAAAAAGCTATGATGACTACAATTCACGGATATACATCAGACCAAAAACTTCAAGATGGAGGCCATAAAGATTATCGCCGCGCCCGGGCCGCTGCTGAAAATATTATTCCAACGTCAACAGGCGCAACAAAAGCCGCGGCCAAAGCAATTCCAGCGTTAGCTGGGATTTTTAATGGACTTGCAATCAGGGTTCCTGTCCCAACCGGATCTTTATCAGACTTTACCTTCTTAGTAAAAAGGCCAACAACTGTTGAAGAAGTAAATCAAGCTTTAGAGCAGGCTTCAAAAGAGGCAAAGTTTGAAGGAATTTTGCAAACGACACATGATCCAATTGTCTCATCAGATATAATAGGTAACTATCATTCTGCAATCGCCGATCTTTCCCTTACTCAAGTTGTCGGAGGAAACATGGTAAAAATAATAGCTTGGTATGACAATGAATTTGGCTATTCTAACAGGTTGGTAGAAGAAACGATCCTTCTCGGAAGGCAGGTGCAAGCACCGGCTGCATGAGCACTCCTCAAGAACTCCCAGGAATTTTAAATATAACAGTCTCCGGACGTATTGGTAGTGGAGCCACAACGCTTGCCACTCATCTCTCACAAGTTTTAGGTTGGAATCTTCTTGATGGTGGAAAAATAATGAGAAAAATTCAAGTAGATATTGGGGCTGGTGTTGAAGAAACAAGTAAACGCCCGGACCACTTTGATTTAGAATATGAAGAAAGAATTAAAAAAATGCTAACTGATGAATCACATAACATAATTCAAAGTCATCTGGCAGGATTTGATGCTCAGGGAATTAAAAATGTTTTTAAAATTTTGGTTTTATGCGAAGATAGGGACGGAAATGACAAGGCTGACGTCAGAATTGATAGGCTTGTAAACAGGGACGGCGCGTCACTTGAAAAAGCAAAACATGAAGTTATGGAACGCGACAGACAAAACCTGGAGAAGTGGAGAAGACTTTATGCAAAAAATGACCAAGCGTGGGTTTATTGGGACAAAAAATACTACGACCTTGTTGTAAATACTTATGATAAAAGCCAAGACGAAACATTTCAAACCGCAAAGACTGCTCTAGGATTAAAATAAAAGATACTTCGATAATTCACTTTGTGAGTGTTGTATTAGAACCCGGATATATTCTCAAGATGCTCGATGTTTTTGAGTTTATTGTCAGTTGTCACTATTATTCCAATAGCATCAATCCGCATATCATTTGGTAAATTAGGGTGAAGTGATTTATAAAATTGTGATAATTGAACCAGGTGGCGCACTTTATATGTAGAAATTCCTTCAAGCGGAGACCCATATGAAGCAGAAGTTCGAGTTTTTACCTCAATAAAGACAAGTGTCGAATCATGTATTGCGATGATATCAATCTCTTCATATTTCTTCCTGAAATTTCGCTCAATTATTTGATAACCTTTATTTTTAAGATAATCTACTGCAATATCCTCGCCTAAAATTCCTATAGGATTTACAATTTTCATTGCTATTTTTCGAGTGAGGCTATTCCGGGGAGTTTGTGGCCAGAGAGAAATTCTAACATCGCGCCTCCACCGGTTGATACAAAATCAAATTTGTTAAGTAAATTCAAGCGTCGTAAATACGACAATGTATCACCGCCACCCACAACTTTATATGCGTGAGTATTAACGATAAATTCAGCCAAAATTTTTGTACTTTTTTCAGTCTCCTCGCCTTTTCCTATTAAACCAACCGGACCATTCCATACTATTGTTGCGGCCATCCCAAGAATCTGGCAAAAATTCTCAGCTGATTTTGGTGTAATATCTTTTCCATCATCATTCATCTCAGAAACAAAAACGGCAGATTTTTTCCCTACAATTTTTTCGTGTTGAACTTTTATCAACACGCCCGTCTGCTCGGCAATTTCCCCGCCAACCAGAACGTAGTCTGCCGTGTGGTGCATCTTCTCAACAAGTGGCAATTTTGTCTCAATTTTTGCCCCCCCAATTAATATTGCCAATGGTCTTTTTGGATTTTGCAATATCTTTGATAGTTCCTCTACCTCTTTTTCCATATGCAGGCCTGCATATGACGGCAAGAATTTAGTAATGCCAACTATACTTGCATGATTTCTGTGTGAAACAGCAAATGCGTCATTTACATAAATATCCCCAAGGAGCGCGAGCTCGCGGCTAAACTCAGAGTCCCCTTCCTCTTCTTCTTTAAAAAACCGGATATTCTCGATTAAACTAACGCGGTCTGTAATTTTCCACGCTTTAAATCTTCCAATTGCTATAGGCTCTATTTTACCCTCAAGTTTGCCTCCAAACCATTTTGCTATAGGCTCTAAAGTTAGCTTTGTGTCTTCACCTTTCGGACGCCCCAAGTGTCCCACAATATTTACCTCCGCACCTTTTTGGAGCAATAATTTTAGAGTTGGAATAGAAGAGGTGAGTCTAGTATCATCCAAAATTTTAGGCCCCTCAAGATCTACATCAGTATCAATTCTTAAAAGAACAGTTTTTCCTGTGAGATTTGCGAGAGAATCAATAGAACGGAGTTTGCCCACTTTATTTTTTATACTATAAAGTTGGTCGAGATACAAATTATTGAACGAGTCTTATTGAGCTCCAGGTGTTAGAGTTGGAGTTGGTGGGGTAGAACATGAAACTGAATCTTCTGTCCCTTTCACAAAATATCTATCCATTCCAATACAATATTTCTTAACAACGTCAGGCGGAACTATTACAGCCGACGCAGTCCCGACCCTTTGAAGCATTGAGCTCATTATTTTATTCCACATAGGAGCAGCCCCTGTAATTCCTGACGCAAGAGCAGGATTCATAGGTGAATTATCATTATTTCCTACCCAAGTTGCAACCAAAATGTTAGGAGTAAATCCAACTGTCCAATTGTCACGTTTATCGTCAGTAGTCCCTGTCTTGACTGAAACTCGTGCGCCGGGAATTTTAAGAGGAGTATTCAACCCGAATTCAATGCTTCTTGCATTGTTGTCTGCCAAAATATCCGAGATGATAAATGCAACACCTGGATCAACAATTGGAGCGGGTACTGGAGTCTTTTTATAAATAGATTTGCCGTACGAATCTTTTATTTCAAGGATTGGGTCTAGATCAACTCTGTTTCCTTCATTTGCAATAGCTCCATATGCAGTTGCTAGGTCTGTCATCATAACATCAACCCCACCAAGCGTTATTGAAACTCCATAATTTGTAACCCCCTCCCAAGAGGAAATTCCCATTCTTTCACCAAAATTTTTGACAGTGGTTGCTCCAAATTTCTGAGTAAGACGAACGGGTGGAATGTTAAATGAATTGGCAAAGGCAGTCCTCAACGGAACTCTCCCATGAAAGGTTCCGTCATAATTTACAGGGGAATAGGAAGGGCTTCCGTCAACACCAGGGATAGTTAAAGGCGTATCATCCATTATCGAAGCTTCTGTATAGCCTTGTGAAAGAGCAAGAGAATAGGTTATAAGCTTAATTGACGAACCCGGTTGACGAAGAGATGTTGTCAGATTTACATTTCCATCGTGATCGGCGTCAAAATAATCGCGAGATCCAATCATTGCCAAAATATCTCCGTTTACTGGTGAGGTAACAAGCGAAGCACCGTTTCCTATATTTAGGTTGGAATCCGAGTTAACCTCATCAGATACGATTCTTTGAACCTGATTTTGGATATTGAGATCAAGACTTGTTCTTACAGTCAAGCCTCCGCGTTCTACAGCGCTAATTCCATAACGATTTT
Source organism: uncultured Gammaproteobacteria bacterium (assembly GCA_964651815.1). Taxonomy (GTDB): domain Bacteria; phylum Patescibacteriota; class Microgenomatia; order Levybacterales; family GWA1-39-11; genus GWA1-39-11. The sequence continues at coordinate 61,068 of CAZYWG010000007.1, forward strand.
CTAGAAGTCTTCTTACATACATTACAAAGTGTGGTGCTTTAAGCGGAATATTAGGACTTTTAAATGACAACTCTTCGGCAAATGCACGGTCTTCATCTGCTTTTGATATATAACCTTGTTTTTGCATTGAATCAAGAACCTGCTTCTGACGTCTTTTCCAAGTATTACCTGTGTTAAAAAAAGGTGAATAGTCTGATGGAGACTGAGGAAGACCGGCAAGAAATGCGGCTTGGGCTAGATCCAAATCCTGTACTTTTTCGCCAAAATATATATCGGCTGCTGATTGAACACCCCATGCTGTCCCACCGTAAGGCACATAGTTGAGATATAACTCTAAAATTTTATCTTTTGGATAGACGCGTTCCGCCCAAAAAGCAAGAGCGATTTCCTTAATTTTACGTACAACTGTTGGATCCGGTGAAAGAAGTGCCGATTTTATAAGTTGCTGAGTTATTGTGGAACCACCTTGAAACCCTTTTTGTCTGATATCTGTAACAAAGGCACGAACCATTCCTCTAAGATCAAATCCGGGGTGATTGTAAAAATCCTTATCTTCAATTGCAATTGTCGCCTCCCGAAGATACGCAGGAACCGTTGAAAGTGGAACTACAGTTCTATTCTGATTTGCATATATTTCATAAAGAAGACTCCCATTTCTATCAAATATTTTTGTGGTTTTGGGGATAAAATTAACCGATAAATCTGAAAGATTAGGTAGGTCTGAGACAAAAATAAGCGAAACTAGAGGGACGAATATAAAAATTAGTGAGAAAAGAAAACCCACAAAGACGTATTTCAATTTATAGAATATTGAGGGCCTCAAACCACTGCTTTTGAGCCTTTCAAGACGTCTTTGTTCTGCCATTTTTTGGGCCCTAACTCTTAATCTATGTATGCGATAAGAAGAAAACATTCGTATCGGCAAACTAAAAATAACACTAAATATTTTTTTGATTGCCTTAAACAAAAGGATTAATACAATAACTGGCGAGGCTACTATTTTTTTAACTATCTTAAAAAAGGGGATTCTAACTGATATTTTGTAGTGCTTATAAATTTGTTTTTTGGGGGAGGTTAGCCTAAATTCTCCGCTAAGCTTTCGCCTCGTATTAACCTGAGAAATAAATCTCAACATTTTCAATGGATACAAAAACAAAAAAATTACGGCGTCCCCGACTGAGATCAAAAAATTGACAATCAAATTCATTAAAGTTTCAATAGCATCCATATCTTTGAGGGCAGACAGCAGAAATATCCTGCCGAAGGGCAGGACTAATTTGCTTGATTATAACAGGCAAAAACTGCCGTGGAAAGAGGATTTTAATAAATCCTGCAACCACGATCTTACGATCGGGATCGTTTTGTATATTACCCTTCGATCTTTAGAATGGGGTTTTTGGGTTAAGAATAAAGCTCGTTTTCTCTTTTGCTTTTTGACTTTTGACTTCATACAATAGTTATATGCACATTCTTGTTGTTGGTTCATCCGTTATTGACCTCTTCATGACCGTTGATAAAAACCACATTGAAACGCGGGACCGCAAGGTAATCCTAAATCTGGGAGACAAAATCCCATCCGAAATAAAGAAATTGGCTGTTGGTGGAAATGGGGCAAATGTTTCAGTAGGACTTTGCCGCCTTGAAATTCCGGCGAGTTTTTACACTTATCTTGGAAGTGATGTATTATCCCGGAAGATTGAAGAAGATTTATCCCGTGAGGGAGTGGCTCTTGCATCAAAAAGGGGGGCTATACAAAATGCTCCGCTCCATATTATTCTTGATTTTACGGAAGACCGTGTAATTCTTTCTCACTATGAGCACGTAGATCATGATTTCTCATACGATGGGCAAGAAAAATTTGATTTTATTTTCTTAAATTCTTTAGCTGACACCTGGGAGGGTGCTTATCAAAAGGTCTATGATTACGCAAAGAAAAATAATATTCCCTTTGCTTTTTCACCCGGATCAAGACAATTAGATAGGTTGGATGATTTAATTTATCAAATTATCGGCCACACAAAAATATTTTTCTCCAATAAAGAAGAGGCCGTGAGAATTATAAAAAAAGAGGAGACCGATATCAAAGTTATTCTCAAAGAGTTGAAGAAACTCGGTCCGAGTATTATTTCTGTTACAGATGGCCCTAACGGCGCGTATGCAATTGACGAAAATAATAATTGTTATTTCATAAAACCTGCACCAACTGACTCTACAGAAAAAACAGGCGCTGGAGACGCTTATGCAACCGGGTTTTTTGCTTCAATACTTCACGGAAATAATACTTCAACCGCCATGACATGGGGCACTCTTAATGCGGGAGGAGTTATGCAGGATGTGGGAGCAGAAAGTGGTCTTCTTTCCAAAGAGGAACTTGACAGACAGCTTAAAGAACACAATAATTTAAAAGCCGAATTAATATGACAAATCAAGAAAAAGCGAGACAACTTTGGGAACGGACAAGAAGTGAAAAATTTGCCGTAGGTGCCTTTAATGTTGACAACCAAGAAACGCTTATTGCCATTGCGCGTGCGGCAAAAGTCAAAAATGCGCCTGTTTTAGTAGAGCTTTCACAAGGAGAAATTGATGCAATCGGCGCGGCCAATATTCGCTCGCTCGTTGATAACTACAAAAAAGAACTTGGTATTGAAGCATATATTAATCTTGACCACTCGCCAAGCGTTGAAGCGGCAAAGATGGGAATTGATGCTGGATTTGAATTTATCCATATTGATCTATCTCAAGCGAAAAAGGATGCAACTGATGAAGAAATAATTGCTGCAACTCGCGAAGTTGTTGAATATGCAAAGAAAACGGGCGCACTTGTTGAAAGCGAACCTCACTATTTTGGCGGGAGCTCAAATGTTCACAAAGAAGATATAGATTATGAGGAAATTAAAAAAACGTTCAGTACCCCGGAAGGAGCAAAGGCTTTTGTTGAAGCAACCGGGATTGATACATTTGCTGCGGCAATTGGAAATCTGCATGGCAAATACCCAGTACCAAAAATTCTTGACATCGAACTCCTAAAGAAAATTCGGGAAGCCGTAACCTGCGCTATTTCTTTGCACGGTGGATCTGGCACTCCTGCCGAATACTTTCAGCAAGCAATTGGTGTTGGAGTGAGCAAAGTTAACATTAATTCAGACATGAGATATGCATTTCGGCAAGCCCTTGAAAAATCCCTTGCCGATAATCCCGACGAATACGCGGTTGTTAAATTAATGCCTGCTGTTATAGACGCAGTACAAAAGGTAGTGGAGGAGAAAATTGATATGTTCGGCTCAGCTGGCAAAGCACAGATATGAGAGTGTTTTTAGGGACAGATCACGCAGGGTTTGAATTAAAGGAAGAAATAAAAAAATTCTTAACAGGTCTTGGATATGACGTAGAAGATTGTGGGGCGCACGAATTTAATCCCAATGATGACTATCCTGACTTTTGCGCTGCCGCGGCAAAAAAAGTTTCTGAAAACCCAGACTCAATAGGATTTGTTTTTGGAAAATCAGGGGCTGGAGAGGCAATTGTTGCAAATAAAATAAATGGAATTAGGGCAGTCTTGGCGGTAAGCGAAGAAAATGTAAGACTATCTCGCGAACACAACAATGCGAATGTTTTATCTCTTGGTTCAATTTTCTATGATACGGAAACTGCAAAAAACTTGTCAAAACTATTTCTTGAAACCCCATTTTCTGGTGAAACGCGACACAAAAGACGAATTGATAAAATAGAAGAAATCGAAAAAAATCAATAAGAAGCGTGATACTTGTGATACCCCAGATACTCATGATACCCTTCTAGTATGCGAGTTATTCCTGGAGTCCTTGAAAAAAATTGGGGCGCTATTGAATCAAAACTTGAACAAATCAAAAAATTCACAAACACTGTCCACGTGGACATAATTGATGGGAAATTTGTTGATAACAAAACGTTTCTTGACCCCACACCCTTCAAAAAATATTCAGCCGACCTTTTTTTAGAAGTTCATATGATGGTTATTGATCCAATTGAATTTATCGAGCCATTTGCTGCGGCAGGATTTAGACGATTCTTAGGGCACTTGGAGCATATGACTTCTCAGAAGGAATTTGTCACAGAGGCAAAAAAATATGGCGAAGCTGGGCTCGCGCTCGACGGGCCAACTCATATCAAAGCAATAAAAGTTCCGTTTGAAACGCTTGACACAATTCTTATTTATACTTCAAAGCATGTAGGGTTTTCAGGACCGGCGCTTATGGATGACAGGCTTGATAAAATTCGCCACTTGAGAAAACTTACGAATTTGCCAATTGAAGTAGATGGCGGAATCAATACCAAGTCAATCGACCGTGCAAAAGCAGCTGGCGCAATTCGCTTTGTCGCGACAAGTGCTATCTGGGACTCTGAAAATCCAGCTGAAAAATACAAAAATCTCACGGATTTATTAGCTTAATTCTGCTTATCGTAAATATATTTAGCAATTTTACCGATAGTCTGTTTTGCATGGGTTTCATCTGTTATGTCTGATGTTAAAAATGCCAAAATAAACGGGCTTTTCCCATCAACTATTGCAACGTCATGAATCATTCCTATTGCATCCCCAGTCTTGTGGTACACATTCACATTTTTGGGTAATTCACTTGGGATTCTATCCTCAAAGTCTGTGCCTTCCATAAAATCTAGAAGCTCTTTCGTCAATGCCTCATTTGCAACTTTGTGGTTATAAATCAGCTCGAGCAACTTTCCCATCTCGCGAGCTGTTGTTTTATCGTTTGCCATATCGGTAGAAACAAAACCCAAGCTATCAATATATTTTTGGACGTTTGAAAGATCAAGGCGAATTCCCAAAACATGCGCGGCCGTATTATCAGACTGTTCAAGAGATAATTTAGCCAAAGTTTTTAGGGAAAATGATTGTCCCGCGCCTCCATATTGAATACTTCCTGTTCCATAATTTTGAATGTCGCTATCCTGAATTATTACCTTATCTTCAATGTTTACTTTTCCAAGTGAAGCCCTATTATATAGATAAGCAATTATTGGTAATTTATTAAGGGAAGCTGCAGTTAAAACTTCATTTTCATTTATTCCAAACGTAGTTCCCGTTTTTAAATCTTTATAGTAAATACTGTATGACCCTTTTTCACTTTTTAAAAGTTTTGCTATAACATCTTGTCTTACATCTTGTGAATTATCTTTTTGTATAGGTAGCGCAATTTGAGGCAGAAAAGTCATCATTCTCCCAACAAAAAGGAGTATTACCGAGTAGATTAAAAAAATAAAAATCTTCTTCATATTTCCATTTTAGGTCTGTATTGAAGCGCTTCTAAAACATGTTCTCGCAAAATAGAATCGGAATTTGCCAAATCGGCAATAGTTTGCGCAATTTTTATGACTTTGTGATAAGCACGCGCTGACAAAGATAATTTTATAAGAGCCTGCTTGAGAATTTCCTTTGCTTCCTCCGTAATTTTTGTTGATTCCTTTATATCACGGTTTGACATTTCGGAATTTGTGACGATACGCTTTTTTTTAAAACGGATTTCCTGTTTTTTACGCGCCAAAACTACACGCTTTCTGATTTTTAGAGAACTTTCTGCTGAAATTTCTTCATCTGCCACTATTTTTGCCGCTTTGACAGCCGGCACGTCAACATGGATATCTATGCGATCCAACATTGGCCCTGAGACTCTTTTTTGGTATTTCAAAATCTGCCCGTAATTACATTTGCATTCGTTATTTGGGTCACCATAAAAGCCGCAGGGACAAGGATTAAGCGCTGCAACCAACATAAATCGGCTTGGAAATTGAACCCTCTGCTTGGCACGAGAAACTACAACATAACCATCTTCCAGAGGCTGGCGTAAAGCCTCCAAAACTTGACGCGGGAATTCCGGGAATTCGTCTAAAAATAAAACGCCGCGGTGCGCCAAAGACACCTCCCCGGGCTTGGGTACGGCGCTTCCACCAATTAAACCAATGTGGGAAGTTGTATGATGTGGACTCCTGAAAGGACGGACTACAACCAACGCATTTTTCCCAAGCAAACCCGAGATACTGTAAATTTTTGTGACCTCAATTGCTTCATTAAAAGTAAGCGGAGGCAAAATGGAGGGCAAAGTTTTTGCAATTAATGTTTTTCCTGACCCGGGCGGCCCCTTTAGGAGAATATTGTGTCCTCCGGCAACGGCTACTTCTATTGCACGTTTTACAAATTCCTGACCCTTAATGTCTTTCATGTCAAAATCGTATTCTTCTTCCTTAAGATACTTATCATAAGAAACATTTTTAAAAGGTTTGAGTGGTAATTCGCCGGTTAAATGCAGGAAAATTTCTTTCAGGTTTTTGGCAGGATATATTTTAATTCCTGAAATAATTGCTGCTTCAAGCGCGTTATCAGCAGGTAAAAAAACATTCTCCATTTTTAATTCTTTTGCAAGTAAAACAACAGGTAAAACCCCATTTGTTTGCCTCAACGCCCCGTCTAAAGAAAGCTCGCCAATAAACATACTCTTTGAAACGTCCGCCTTAAGCTGTTCTGTTGCAAGAAGTATAGAAACCGCAATCGGCAAATCAAATGCAGATCCTTCTTTTGGAAGGTCACCAGGTGCTAAATTTGTGGTAATTTTTTTCGCTGGAAAATCGGCTCCTATATTTTTAAGGGCTGAACGAACACGCTCTCTTGATTCTCCAACTGCTTTGTCAGGCAATCCAACTATATTAAAAGCCGGAAGACCCGATAGAATATCTGTCTCGACTTCTACTAAAACCCCATCTAGACCAACAACGCTCCCTGAAAATACCTTGGCAAACATAGCATTAAGAATAGTGAATTATGAATCAAGAATCAAGAAGAAAATTAGTCATAATTCATGCTCCATGATTCACGTCTTGTTTACACCGAGGAATGAAGTGACGAACGTGTGCTAAAATACAACCACGATGGATGACGTTGAAAAAATAAAACAAAAACTTGATGTTGTTGACATAATTGGAGAGCGACTTCAATTGAAAAAAGCGGGGCGTAATTTTAAAGCTCCGTGTCCGTTTCATAATGAAAAAACAGCTTCTTTTGTAGTATCGCCCGAAAGACAAATTTGGCATTGTTTTGGGTGTCAAAAAGGAGGTGATTTGTTCACATTTATTCAAGAATATGAAAACGTTACGTTTTCAGAGGCCCTGAAGGAGTTGGCTAACAAGGCCGGAGTTAAACTTGTGGCAAGCCCCGCGCGTTCTGACCGTGAACGTAAACAAGAATTAATTTATTCCTTAAATCATTTATCCGCTCAATTTTATAACTATCTTTTACTTTCTCATCCGGCGGGAAAACGCGCGCTTTCCTACCTTACTGAAAAGCGCAAAATGACTATTCCTCTTATTAAAACTTTTATGCTTGGTGTGGCGCCTGGAAATGATGCTTTAGTTAAATATTTAATAGGAAAAAAGAAATATAAAGAAGAAGATTTACTTTTTGCAGGACTTGCGTTTCAACGAGGCAGGGGAGTCTCCGATTTTTTCCGTGACAGAATTGTCTTCCCAATAATTGATCACCGAGGAAATATTGTTGCTTTTTCCGGACGTGCGCTTGATGATCAAACTCTGCCAAAATATGTAAATACTCGCGAAACTCCAGTTTATATAAAAGGAGATACACTTTTTGGCCTAAATCTTGCACGAGACGGCATTAAAAGTGAAGGAAAAGTAATCCTTGTTGAAGGAGAATTTGATGTTATTACAGCGCACCGCGAAGGAATTACAAATATTGTCGCAGTCAAAGGCACGGCTCTCACTGAAAACCAGATAAAGCTTTTAAAACGCTTCACCCAAAAATTTGCCTTTTGTTTTGATACTGATCTGGCCGGCAACGCGGCCCAAAGACGAGGCCTTCAGATGATTGAGCATGAGGGGATAACGGCAACAGTCATTGTACCACCTGCCGGAAAAGATCCTGACGAGCTTTTAAATGAAAACCCTGTTTCTTTTAAAATAGCGGTGAAAGATGATGTGAATGTTTATGATTTTGTCATAAATTCCGCGACTTCTGAAAGTGATAATGAGACTGCCGAAGGCAAGAAGAAAATTCTTGAACAGGTGTTACCTTTTTTAGCTGTTATTGAAAATGAAGTAATTAAGGAGCATTATCTAAAAAAGTTAGCAGACAAGCTTGGTACTTCGCTTGACAGTGTCATAAAACAAGCTGATAAGGCTTTGAGGCCTGAACAAAAGATTCAAGAAACAACACCATCAGCGCAACTTCCGCGTGAAGAAATCCTCGAAATTTATCTTGTATCGCTCATTTTTCAGTCCCAAAACCCAAAACTCGCAATTACTAATGTTAGAAAGATTTTTGATGGGATCACGCTCTCAACAGTGTCTCTTGAAAAAGTTTTAAAGCATCTTTCGCACTACGAACAAAAAGAGAGCACTTTTTCCCCAAAAGATTTTGTAGCAAGCTTGCCCTCTGAACTTCATATTCCGTTTGATACTTCTTACCTTGCACCAATACCTGAATTTTTAGATGAAGAGCATAAAGCACAAGAAATTGAAAAAATTGCAAAACAGGTAAAAACTTATTCTATAAGACGCAATTTAAAACATTTGGCAGAAAAAATAAAAGAGGCCGAAAACGGCCGCGACGAAGAAAAAGCGGAAAAATACGAGCGTGAGTTTGACGAATTTTCAAAACTACTCTCTAATTAATATTCCCATTGGTTATAAGTTATAGGTTATTTGTAGCTTGCTTTCAGGCAAGGTTGAGAGTAAAATGGTTGAACTATGGCAAAGAGTGTATCTTCTGTGGAAAAAAAGCAAAAAAAAGAAATAGCGCAAACAACTTCAACTAAGGCAGGAGCCCACAATTCAAAAACTGATGAACTTTTGGCGGTCGCCAAAAAAAGAGGATATATTTCTCAGGAAGAAATTCTTACTGCTTTCCCAAAACCAGAAGATCATATTGTAGAGCTTGATCATCTCTATGACCAACTTCTCAAAAAAGGAATTGATATTTTTGAAACAGTTGAAGAAGAAAAAGATTCCCAAAAATCAATTGAAGATCTTGAGCGAGAACTTGAAGCATTAAACATTATCCAGGGTGGAGCAGTAACTGACCCAGTCCGCATGTATCTGAAAGAGATAGGACGAATTCCACTTTTGACTTTTCCAGAAGAGGTAGATCTTGCTAAAAGAATTGAAAAAGGGGATGAAAGGGCACGCAAAAAACTAGTTGAATCAAACCTTAGACTTGTTGTCTCCATTGCTAAAAAATATGTAGGCCGTGGTATGACGCTTCTTGATCTTATCCAAGAAGGAAATCAGGGACTAATCCGTGCAGTTGAAAAATATGATTGGAAAAAGGGTTTTAAATTTTCAACTTATGCAACATGGTGGATTAGACAAGCTATAACTCGTGCAATTGCTGACCAAGCTCGAACGATTCGTATTCCGGTTCATATGGTTGAAAACATCAACCGATTCATGAGGGTACAGAGAAAACTAATGCAGGAGCTAGGACGCCAACCAACACCTGAAGAAATATCAGAAATCCTTGAAATTGACCCTGATAAAGCGCGTGAGATTATCAAAATTTCGCAGCAACCTGCTTCTCTTGACACACCGGTTGGGGACGAGGAAGATTCTTACCTTGGTGACTTTATTTATGATATAACTGCACCTACTTTATTTGATACGGCGTCACGAGGTTTACTTAAGGAACAATTGGGATCGGTTCTCGGGACATTATCTGACCGTGAAAGACGCGTGCTTGAAGAAAGATTTGGGTTGCGCGACGGAAAACCAAAGACTCTTGAAGAGGTTGGAAAAATGTTTGCAGTAACCCGTGAAAGAATCAGACAGATTGAAGCAAAGGCCCTAAGAAAATTAAGACACCCCTCCCGAGGAAATAAACTCCGCGATTACCTAGAATAAAATCTCTTAAACGAATTAAAAACCGTTTATAACTTTTTTAAAAAGGGGTTGCGTGATCCCAGTCTGAAGCAAATGTTGAAACAAGCGTTTGAAGTGCGTCATTTTGAGTCAAGATTATTCCAAGCTCGCGGTTTTCATCCATACTTTGCATTGATAAATTAATTGAGCCTATATAGGCTTTTGAATCATCAACCAAAATAAGTTTTGCATGCATATAAGGCGATGAGATTGTTTTGACACCAACGCCATTATCTTTTAATTTCTGCGCAGCGGCTACATTCCCCTGAAGTTGAACAAGCGTAGGAATAATCAATTCTACTTTTACTTTTTTCTCCTCGTCTATCAAAAGATTAATGATTTGCTCATCATTAATATCTTCAGTCTCTAAATCTATTGATATTGCGGCGCTACTTATAAGTGTAGTGAGTGCTGCGCGAGAAGTATTTGGTGAGACAATCAAGTGGGTTGTTAGAGGTGGAGTGAAAGATTGTCTTTGCCAATCTGCAATAAAAATATTTCTAACTTCTGCAACATCGGCGCCATCTGTATCAAGCGCGTCATATTCACGATTCTTGGTAAATGATGAAGTTGTCAAATTCTGACTCATGACAAATGCTTGGCTGGCATCAATTACAATTGCTTTTTCATGAGTTAAGGCAAAGGTGGGATTTGTCCATTCGGTTGAAACTCCAGCCGCGTCAAGCGCTTTTTTAGTTTTGGGATTTAGATTCCCTCCACCAAAAGGGTGCTGCTCCATCATGACTCGGACGTCAACACCACGCGCTTTTGCATCAATGAGCGACTGAATTATTTGCTTGTCGGACATCAGATACACTTCAACTAAAATTTCGCGTTTTGCAGAGTTAATTGCGTCAATAATTGGCTGCCTTCCATCATTAGGCTCCTCAAAAAGCGCAATATTTGCATTTGCTCCAAGTACTTTGAGAGTTGAGGGTTGTGTGGGAGCATGAACCAGAAAAAACCACGCGTAAACTATTGCAATTAAAATTAAAGTTGGGATAATTTTCTTAAGCATTTAAACCATTATAGAAAATTAAACAGTAGTATCAAGAGGAGATGATCCGGTGATTTACAATTCAGGCTTCATTTTATATAATTCAATGTTACGAACAATTCAGTTGTCAATTGTTAATTGTCAATTGTTTTCGTTCCCCTGTAGCTCAATGGTAGAGCAGGAAACTGTTAATTTCAAGGTTAGAGGTTCGAATCCTCTCGGGGGAGC
>CAZYWG010000008.1:0-69426 GCA_964651815.1 uncultured Gammaproteobacteria bacterium
ACGCAAAAGGCAAAGTAATTCCTACAATAGGCACAATTCCAAGGTTCATACCAATATTTAAAAATATATGGGTCAAGAAAAGGAAATAAACCCCAAGAAGTATTAATCGAGGAAAATCTTCAGTAACGCTTTGGCTTATTCTGTAAATTTTGAGGAGCAAAAAAATATAAGTGGCAATCAAAAAAAACGCTCCAACAAAACCAAGTGTTTCTGAAATGGTAGCAAAAATAAAATCGGTTTGCCGCTCCGGCAAAAACTTTAGAATTGATTGAGTAGCCTGTCCGAAGCCCTTTCCAAAAAAACCTCCAGAGCCCACTGAAATAATAGATTGAACAGAGTTGTACGACGAACCAAAAGGGTCTGAAGTAGGGTTGAAAAAAGTCAAAAGCCGCGCTTTTTGATAATCGTGGAGAAGAGAAAAAATAAATGGAAAAGGAATTGCAACCAGAGCGCCAGCAGCCAAAAAATACTTTAAAGGAAAACCATACGACAAAAGCATAAAAACCAAAACAATTAAATAAATCATGGCATTTCCAAGATCAGGCTGTTTGAGTGTGAGAAAAAAAATTGGGGCGAGAAGAACAAAAGACATAATAAATTTTGAAGCTGATCGAGCGTCATTTTTTGTTAAAAACTGAGCAACAAAAATTATAAAAAATGGTTTAATAATCTCCGAGAATTGGATTCTTAACCCAAATAAATCAAGCCATCTCACGGCACCCCTTGCTTCAATTCCAAGCAAAAAAAGCAAAATCAGGCTCCCTATCATAACAAAGTAGGTTATTTTTGGAAAAATCCCAAAAACTCGATAATCAATGTTTAAAAAGATGAAATAAGCCACAATTCCTGCTATCAGAGCCACAAATTGCTGCTTAAAAATTTGCGTATCTACCGAATAAAAAATTGAGAGTCCGAGCAGCACAATTATAATTCCTGGCGTCAGCACTGAAAAGTCTAGGCGATTAATTGAAAATTTATGCATTACGGCGAATTACTTTAAATTCGTTTGCGCGTTTGAGATTCTCAACCAAAGCTTTGCGTTTTATCTCAGATTCAAACTCAGCCGGCCAGGTCTCAATTTCAACATCAACCTTTTCACTAAGAGCAGTTCCGAGATTTTTCCTTTCTGCCTGAATTTTCCTGATTATTTCCCGCGCCTCTCCAGCAACTAAATCCTGATTGTTTTCCGCAAAATCTCCAAAAATTTCCCAGTCATCTTTTTTCTCGTACTTTAAATCTTGAACGTTTGCTTCTTCCTTAACCACTTGTTCAATCTCTGGACGCAATTTTTTCGGACTTCGATACGTCAATGATCTTAAAGGGATTTTTACGCTCAAATTATTAATCTTTCGTTGTTCGTGAATTAAAGAAGATAACAGCTTTGCATCATCCATTTCCTGTTCCAACTCCTCACTAATAATTTTCGCATCAAATTTTGGCCAGTCGGTTAAATGAACTGACTCCTCACCTGTCAAATTTCGATATATTTCTTCAGAAATGAAAGGTGCGATAGGAGCCAAAACTTTTGAAAGTGTAACCAAAACTTCAAAACACGTGTCATAAAAATCAGTCTTATCGACTTCGCCTTGAGCCGAGGGTCCAATTCTATCTCTGGAGCGACGGATGTACCATGTTGAAAATAAATTGACAAAGTCAGAAAGCTTATTTACGGCAACCACAGTATCATATTTGTCCAAAGCTTCAGTCATTTCATTGACAAGCCTATTTGAAAGCGACAAAATCCAACTGTCGAGAACGTTTTGGCTTGCTTGCCCTGAACTTGTCGAAGAGGCTGATTTAGAATTTTTGGTTGACCACCCATCGGCATTTGCATATGAAACAAAGAAATTATATGTGTTCCACAAAATGAGCATCATTCCGCGCACTTGGAGCCTGTATTGGTCCTCCGAAATTAATATATCTTCACCATGCATGACCGGCGAACCCAAAAGATAGAGACGGAGCGCATCCCCACCGTAGGTCTCAATTAATTTCCTTGGGTCCGGAAAATTCCCATAATTCTTACTCATTTTGCGGCCGTCAGTCCCAAGTATCACACCGGTTACCGAAACATTCTTAAAAGCAGGCGACTGGTAAAGCGCTGCTCCTATGACGTGTTGCACGTAAAACCACGCCCTGATTTGCCCGGTGTATTCCTCGATAAAATCCGGCGGGAAGAAATCTTCAAGTTTTTCTGCTGTATTGAACGGAAAATGCCTTTCGGCAAACGCAGCACTTCCTGCCTCAATCCAAGAATCTAAAACTTCCGGCGTGCGAATTGCCTTTTTGCCACACTTTTTACAATTAACTTTTATATCGTCTATCTCAGGCTTATGTAAATCCGAAATTTTTGAGCCTGAGGCTTCTTCTAGTTCTGAAATTGAACTCGGCACAAAACGCTCTCCACACGCCTTGTCGGCGCATTCCCAAACAGGGACAGGAGAACCCCAATAACGGTTTCTTGAAATATTCCAGTCCGGAGCAAATTCAAGGCTTTTCAGGAATCTGCCATGTTTAAAATGCTTTGGGAACCAATTTATTTTCTCGTTGGTTTTCTTCATAAGTGGTTTCAAAACTTGGACATTAACGTACCACGCATTTATTGCCGCGTTGTAAAGCCTTGTGTGGCATCGCCAACACAGAGGGACGTTATGAAGTACTTCTCGGTCATCATAAATTAAACCACGAGCCATAAGGTCCTCATTTACCGCCTTATTTGCCTTGAGATAGTACATTCCTGCAAACTTTGGTACGTCAGGCATAATAGTACCCTCTTCATCCAAATGGATCTCTATATGAACGTTTTGGGCCTGCATGGCAGCCAAATCTTCTTCTCCATATGCCGCAATTGTTACAACGCCAGTACCCTCATCTGCCGTAACAAAGTCACCAGCAATTATTTCAAAAGCTTTCTCATCAGGCTTTATTTTGTGCTTGTAGTAGTCATAGTGAGGAGTAAATTTTTTCCCGACGAGATCTTTACCTTTAATTTTTTCTACAACTTCAAACCCTGGCTCAGACTTGAGCGTTTTTGTGGTTGATTCAGCTAAAATATAAAATTCGTCACCTTGTTTTATTTTGACATAAGTGAATTTTGGGTTCACAGCTAAGGCCGGTGTCACTATTTTGTTCCAAGGGGTAGTTGACCATGCGAGAATATAAGTATTGGCTTCATTTTCAAGCTGATACTTGTAAGTTGTAGCAGCATCCATAACTTCTTTGTGATTATCAACGTCCATTGCAACTTCAAAATTCGAGATTGGTGTACCACAATGAGGACAATACAGAGAATTTCTGAGCCCTTTGTAAACAAATCCCTTGTCATACATTTGCTTGAAAACCCACATTACAGATTCCATATAGTCACGGTCCCAGGTTTTATAAGCATTTTTAAAATCTGCCCAGCGGCCCACGTGATCAACATACCATTCCCATTCGGCGGAAACATCATTTACATACTTTTTGCACTCATCAATAAACTTTTTTACTCCAATTCTATTCTCTATCTCTTTCTTTGACTTGACTCCAAGAGCTGTTTCAACTTTATTTTCTATAGGTAGCCCATGTCCGTCCCATCCCCAAAGTCTTTTGACATGATATCCCTTCATAGTCCAGAACCGGCCAAACACATCTTTTGGAATACTTGAAAGGAGCGAACCATAGTGCGGAACGCCGGTCACAAAAGGGGGCCCATCAAGAAAATTCCAACGTTTATTTGCCGGACGGGAGGCTATTGATTTCTCAAATGTCTTATTCTCTTCCCAGTATTTCAGAGTCTCGTTTTCGAGCTCTGGAAAGCTAATTTTGGTTGAAACAGGCTTAAACATATGTTTTTATTTTAGACTATTATTACTGCATAATCAACACTTAATGAAGCTAAATTGTTGATTTTGATTTCGAATTTACTTAACCAAATGGTTAAATATGATATTATTGGACACCTTTTTTGTACTCTAGAACCTAATTTGCCATAGAGTAATTTTATACTTCGATCATTTTATGTGTTCGAAGCACAATTTAAGCCCGAACAAAAAAATTATTCAAGTATTTTAACCCCAAATTTTGACAATTCTGCCCTTAAATCCTTCAAAGGTAAACCTACAATATTAAAATAATCGCCGGTTATCTTTTCTACAAAAAGTCCCCCTCTTTCCTGAACTGCATAAGAACCTGCTTTATCCATAGGTTCACCAGTTGCAATATACGCATTAATCTCATTATCGCTCAGGTTCTTGAACTTAACTTTAGACTCAACAGATTGGACACTGGTCTGACCGGTATCTGTATCAATAACCGACAATCCAGTAATTATTGAGTGCTCTGTCCCACTCAAAAGATTTAACATTCGTTTTGCATCTTCCTGACTCTTGGGTTTACCCAGAATCTCACCCTTATGGACTACAACCGTATCTGCACCTATTATAATCGCGTGTTCAAACTTATTTGCAACGGCTTTTGCTTTTCCATGTGCAAGTGACTCAACAGTTTCTTTGGGATTTTTTGGATTATCCAGTTTTTCATCAAAATCGCTAGCTATAACTTCAAATTCTACACACAATAAATTCATGAGGTCGCGCCTTCTTGGCGAACTTGAAGCAAGAATTATCTTTTTCATTCTATGAATTATATAATATATATATACTATGCGCTACTTTGACTTGATAATAACAAGACATGCACAAGAACAAATTACCACGCGCGGAATAAAACTTGCTGATGTCTGGGAAACTTTCCAACACCCTATCACAACCTCGAAAGGAAAATATAGCGGATCTCAGTTTGAACGCGAATTTGATAACTATAAAATCTTTGTAATTGCTATTCAAAATAAGAAAAATGAGTGGATAGTAAAAACAGCCTGGCGTGATCCTGAGCTCCCAGGAACAGCAGACGCAAAACGTAAAGCCGTTTGGAAACAATACAACAAAGCCGGAACTCTCGGAAAAATCTGGATCCAAATTAAACTACAAATGGGATTCTAAATGGAGTATGCAATATCTGGTTTTTTAATTTTTGCCTCTAGAAATAGTTGCGGAATAAAACTACCTTCATAATAGGCTATAATATTTCTATAGCCTTGAACTCCTATCTTATTAAAAAAATCTTCAACATTTTCAAATTCACCCGATGAATGCTCAAGTTCCGCCAAATGCTCAAAGTATCTTTTTTTTATTTCAGCCTGCTGATTTTTAGGAGAAGAGCCTACCATTTCAGTAATCATCTGACCAACAACTTTGCTTGCAAGGTATCTTACAACTATGTCATCCATCTCCTCTCCTGCCAGTGGCAAGAATTGAGCCGGCTCACCGCCTTTATTACTTAAATTCAATTTATATATTAATTGCATACCTCTGAATATAATCTGACCAGATTCATCATGCTCAACAATTTGACTCATTGCTTCGATACCTGAGTCCACTTTATTAGGGTCCAACCCCGGATAATCTTCAACCCATGCTGTTCTTTTTTGCTCTAGACCATTTTTCATTATCTCAATCATTGAGCCGTCTCTTGGGTAATCCCTAAAAATAGGTGAAGCAAATATCGCATTAGTAACAATATCAGTTGCGAGCTTAATCTCAAGCCAATTATTCATCTCAATGTCCTGATCTTCCAATAATTTATAAGTATCGCTTGGCAAGCATAATGTAGGCTGTGGAAAAGAATAGTCGACAAATGCAGAATCAGGTACTTTCCTTCTCACAGGTTTTACATAACCCATATTACCGAGTAAAAAATCCCTAAAAGAATTGAGCTCTGTTTCGGGCATGTTCTCGTATGTTTTTTGATACTCATCCTGAGGAAGCCACAGAACATTTTCCCTAATGAAAGTGTAAGCTAGAGGATAAAAATCTTTTAACGTTTTGTCCGCAAGTGAAATAATTTCATCTGCTCTTTTTGGTTTTTCTTCTCTGACTTCCGCTCCATCACCAAAAGCCATCGCAATAAGTTTATCCAATGGTTCGACACTAACTTCAGGAACCACGATAGGGATAGACCTTGGAGGCTTTGCACTTCTCTTAAAAATTTGCTTTGGCGCTATTGGCGGTTTTCCCTTTTTCTTTTTTTCTCTTTTTTGTTTATTTTCATCTGATTCATCAACTGATTCACCGCGCTCAGGATTATCAGCAACTTCCATGGGTTCTGCTATTGGCAGGATGGTCTTCTCAACAGGACTATTTATCCCTATTTCTATTTCTGCAGATGCAAGAATTTCTATTTCAGGTTGCAAAATTGGCGTTACAGCTTCTTTAAGATTTTGCTCCTGCGGTTTTTCAACCTCAGCCATTCTTGCGAAAGGAATTCCTTCATTTTCTAGAAATATTAACCCCATTTCCGAGGAAACTATTCTGGGAAAAAGATCATTAATTCCGCGTTGATCCAAAAATGCTTTGAGCTCTAGAAATCGATCACCCCGTTCATGCTCGCGATACGGGTAATCCGACGGCCATTCCTCAGGTTGTATAAACCACCGTTTACCGTTAATTCTAGAATTGCCCAAACGTTTTTTTAAATTGTCTTCAGGGACCCTATATAGCATTTGAAGAAGGAGTGTCTCTTCGTATTCGTAATAAGCATCAAGAGTGCGTCCGTTAAGCATTAACCCTACTACTGCACCCTCTGCTTGAAGCGATAATTTTTCCCCATCTTTAATCTGCACTTTCATATCTTCCATAAGTTTAATTACTATAGGATCAAATGGGTTTTTTACGTATTCTGGTATATGGCCTACAGCCTCTTGAGCTAACTGAACTAATACTTCCCGGCTTGCTTCCAATTTAACAACCGGAGTTAGTTCCTGAGTAACAGCTTGGACCAGAGACCTAAAAAGGTACAATGATCCCTGAGATGCAAGAAGTTGGTCTTTCTTACTTACAATTGAATCTTGGAAAAAGTGTACAAAAGGTTCTGTTGATATTAAAACATCAGCTGGATCTTGAGGGTTATCTTTTTGGATGTCATAGTAAGGTACTTGAGGTAAATACGCGTCTTTTAAGTATATTCCCCTACTCCGAGTTTCTCCTACTATTACATTATTGAAAGTAACGTGCCTAGAAAACGATTCTGCACGTTCTTCATAAGGGACAAATAAATTACCAGTTGCAAAGTTGAATTGTGATGGGTTTATTCCAAAAGATTTCTGCAAAACAGTACGCGACTCTCTTATAACTTCTCTAACATATGGATTACGAGAAAGACGTAACGCATCTTTTGAGCCCTGGTTTGATTCTGCTTGTTTTCCAACGGTTCTTTCAGGCATCCGAATATTATAGCAGACCTATAATAAATGCTCAAGCTTTTCCGTGAAATTTATTTTACCCGAGACTCCTTCTGAGGATTCCGGCTTGGGTTATGAGTTCCCTTTCCGAATCTATATCATCTAGCCTTCCCAGAATTTTACTAGTAATCACACTGTGCTGTTTTTCATCTTTTGTAATGGATTCTAATTCTGTCCCTAAATAGTTTTCAATAAATCTTACATCTTCTTCAACCTCTTTCCACGCCGGATTTTTTTTGGCGAGTTTTTTTAAATTTTCTTTGTTCAAGAATTTTCCTGCTTGCAACAGGTCATGCCTTAGATTTACAAAATATTTTTCAAGAAGCCCTATCTTTTTTGTTCTGATTGCGTAATCAATGGCGCGTCCTGTACCAATTAGCTCAGGTGGAACACCTAAAGAATACATAACGCAAGTGTATGATATTGCCCTTGGAAGTTTTATTTTACCCTCTCCTCTGGCATAACCAAACAGCCCAACATGCAAAAAACGCTCTCGCCTTTGTGGGATTGCTTCTGCAAGCTTATTTATAATAGGCGCAATATTCTCAACTACACTTTTGTAGTATTTCTCTGCTTGAATAATAAGAAGAACCAAATTCTTTTCGTCACCGGCCGAAATATCTTGAGCCTGACCTTTTGGAAGTCTTTTTTCAAATGCAGCGATCCCTTCTTTTACTTTTTCAAGAGGATAATCATGGCGGAATGCGCTCTGAATAGTTGTGGTCCTGACGCCTTTGTATTCTTCTATGAAGTTATCAATGTTGTCAGGCGAAACGCCACCGCGGAAAGGAAGAGACCCGGCTCCAATTATTGGGTAAAGCGGCATCTTCAATTTCTCTGAAAGTTTTTTGTAATGGGACAATGCAATTTTTACGCCTAAGACTGTTGGAATAATTCCGGAATTGAGAGCCGGGTCAGATCTTGCTACATAAGGCCTGAAATAGGCTGGCATTTTTTTGAATCTTTTTTTGTAAAGAGCGAAATATTTTTCAAGAATTTTATCAGACCGGATCATAGTTGAAACTTGTTCAAAAAGAGGGATTACCTGAAGAAAATCTATCCCATGATCTTGTTTAAATAATGGGTGTTTGAGATGACTGATTTCAGCAAAAGCTTCTTGAATTGCAAAAATTTCCTCGGCCGTTTCTGTCATTGGAATAATTACTTCAAAAATTGAAGGACTGTGAAGTCCAAAATGTTTTGAAATAGACGCTGCAGAAATTATATTCATGAAAGCACGGCTGAGGCGGAATTCCGTTTCGACTTTTGGGTTGGGCAGACGGAAAGTCAAAAATTTATCTTTACCTATTGGATTTTTCTTAAAATAATCAAAGTATTTTGCAAAAAGCCTTTCGAGAACGGATTCATCAACTAACTTTCCTTCCCAATCCCATTTGTATTCCGTTGCACCAAGCTCGGCATATGATCTATATGCTTCTTCAGCTTCCTCTTGAGTACTTATATACGCACTGTCATGCCAATAAGGTACACTTGCGTGATCCGGATGCTGGGTTACCATAGTTGCTGGGATTTTCCTTGATTTCATAATGTAAACAAACGAATGAAATTATAACAGAAATATAATTTGGTTGTTGACAAAAGTACTGCAAAAGTTTTACGCTTAAATAGTCGCATCTGTCGACTGATGTGGACTTGCCAAAGAAGTTACTAGTACTTTAGAGGGACAAGACTGCCCGGTATGCCTTAAAAAAGTGTACCAACAAGTGAAAAGATCTGTCCACAAGATGGATCTTTTTGCTTTTATAAGCACTTTTTACTTGCGCGAATTGACTAATTTCAACTTTAAATTATAATGAAATGATGTTCTCCGGAAGGCCACTTTTATTCGTGATATTATTGGCTATCACGATACGGCTTCTTGCATTATTTATCAGTATCAAAAATCCACATTTTGCTTTTCAACAAGATAATTATCTAAATTATATTCTAGAACTCAGAACCGGAAAACTTAATATTGAAACCAACGTAGACTCGAGACTTTTCCCGGGATACCCGCTACTCATGCTGTTAATTTCAACTCTCACCACGGTTCCACTTTTTATATCAGGCTTATTAATAAGCTTTGCTTCATCCATTTCTTCCATTATTTTATTTAACAATATGGTTAAGAATAAAATCGCCACTTTATTGCTTTCAATTTTTCCTTCGGTTTGGATCTTATCTTCAATTAAAATCTCAACAGAACCTTTAACCGTCTTTTTACTACTCGCTTCCCTGTATTTATTTTTGAAAAAAAAAATATTTTTGGCTGGGCTTATTCTGGGCTATGCAACCGGAGTGAGGCTTATTGCTATATGCTTATTCGCTGCACTAATGGTAGTAGGTTTCAAATGGTATGGACGAGAAAAACTCTTACCCTTGATTTCTGGATTTATTCTTGTATTATCATTTTTTGTTTGTTTCAATTTACTCGTCTTTGGTGATATTTTTCATCAATTAGTAATCTACCCCAAAATTGGGGGTGCTTCCGGCAGCGCAATCGGAATAATCCAACTCGCAAAAGATATCCCGAGAACACTTGACTGGCATCAGTATAGAATTTTCTTCTCCGGGCTATTTTATATTCTTATGTTTGTGGCTTCTGTTATATTTTTATCAAAATACAAAATCAAAAACAGTATTTTAGGAATTTGTTTTTTTTGGGCTTTGTTTTCATTGGCTTTCATACTTTTATATGGCCCGTCTCCCTTACTTGAAGAGTTTGGAAGATTTTCAATTCCAGCTCTCCCTGCAATAATTTTGGGAATCACAACTTTTTTTGACAATCGGAAAATTCTTATTACCCGAAAATGAATACCTTGGCAAAACTGTTTTTTCCGATATCACTTTTTATTGTGATGTTGTTTTTTTTAATGTCAGGGACATTAACAGAGTCCCCTGTTTTTGACGAGATAACACATTTAAACGCAGGTTATGAATTCTTGGTACACCATGATTTTAGGTACGAACCCCTCAACCCCCCGCTTGCACGCGAACTAATTGCTATTCCAGAATTGGCAAACAGGAAAGCTGTCATGAATGATCTCAGACTTATTCTCCCAAGATTTATAGTAATTATTTTTACTTTATCTCTTGGTTTAATAGTTTATCTGTTTTCAAAAAAACTTTTCGGATTTTCTGCTGCAATACTCGCACTTTTCTTTTTTGCATTTGATCCAAATATTCTTTCATATGGCCATTATGCTCAAACAGATCTAATATTTACTTTTTTTTACGTTTTAACAATATTTCTCTATTACCTGTGGCGTGATAAATTTACAAAGAGAAAGACAATTATTTTTGGAATTATCACAGGCCTTCTTTTATCAACCAAAACAACAGCCCTCCCTTTTTTAACATTACCAATGATTTTATTGCTTTTCCAAAAATACCGGCACAGCAAATTTTTAAGTATAAATTTTTTCAAAAAAAGGCTTTCTTATATTCTTATATTTTTGGCAGCTTGTCTCTTGGCTCTGTGGGGGACATATTTTTTTACTTTTGAACCTTTACTTGGCTATAGATATGACCCGGCGCGTCCAGCTATAAAAATCGCACAACATAATATTTTTGTGAAATTCGCGCTCACTCAACCGCTACCTCTTGGAAGTTATGTCAGCACTATAAAACAACAATTAGTCTTTAACTATTCCGGACTTTACAGAAAAGACACAATGCTCCTTGGAAATGTTTCATACACTGGACAGCCGGGATTATTTTTTATTCCCCTCATATTTATTAAAACGCCTTTCCCTCTTCTTATTCTCTTCTTTTTAACACTGTTTGCCTTCAGGAAAAAGTTTTCTAAAGATTTTATTCTACTCTCACCAATTTTAAGCATTATCTTTATATCTATTTTAGGGAATACTACAATTGTCTATAGATATATACTTCCAATTGTCCCACTGATAATTATTTACTCTTCTCAAATAGTTTTAGTAAAAATAAAAAAAGATTTTCTTAAAAAAGTATCACTTTATTTAGTCTTGATTTGGTATATGGCAGAAAGCTTTTCCGTCTTCCCACATTATTTGTCCTATGTTAATTTGGTACTTGGAGGATATAAAAATGGATATAAATATGTTTTTGATTCCAACTATGATTGGGGACAAGGCTTAATAGAACTTAAAAACTACCAGGAGAATCATAAAAATCAAAAATTACAATTTGCATATTTTGGAGAGGCATCCCCCGCAAGCTATGGGATAAAATATGAAAGAATTCATAATGTTTTTAGCTCCACAGACGGAAAACAGGAAACAAAACTTAACGTCCAAAAAAATTCAACTATTGCAATAAATGAAACGTGTTGGTATCTTTGTGGATATTATAAAAATCCAATTCTTAAAAATAAAAAGCCTGAAGAAATAGCAAAGGGTTCAATATTGATTTTTAGGTTTTGACGCATAAATATGAAAAATATTGCCGTATTTTGTTCTGCAAATGATCTTCCTGAAAAGTATACAAATCCTGCCGTGGAATTTGCAGAGCTTATTGCCAAAAATGGGTACGGCCTTGTTTGGGGAGGCTCAAACACCGGTCTCATGAAACTCATCGCATCGGCAGTGCAAGATTCCGGTGGAAAGATAACGGGCGTTTCCCTTGAAATATATAGGCATAAATTGCGGGAAAATGCCGACGAGATGATAATTGAAAAGACTTTGGGAGAACGTAAAGCTACTATGCTTCTTAAGTCAGACGCAATAGTGGCTCTTGTTGGAGGTATTGGGACACTTGATGAAGTTACTGAGATAATTGAGCTCAAAAAGCAGGAATACCATAACAAACCTGTTGTAATACTAAATACTGAAAATTTTTATGAAGGTTTAAAAATGCAAATGCAAAAAATGGATGAAGAAGGATTTCTACCAAAAAAGTTAGAAGAATTTGTTTACTTTGCAGCAACGCCAATTGACGCGATTGACTACATAAATCTACACCTAAAAAGCTGAAACTATTATTATAGGACTGCGTATGGACACTTTTTGGTCTTTGTGGTAATATCTGGTTAGAACCTGCCTCAATTATTACATTTTTATTATTAAAATAAGGGATAATCTAAATATTTCTTAAGGTTAGCGATAGTAGATTTAGTACTATCATTTTTCCACTTCCTAAAACTACTATCCCTGATCTTAAAATTCTCAGGAATATTTTATATCTTTCACATATTAATAGCTGATATGGATCGAAGGATTATAGAGTATAGCTCTTTAACATACGAGGATTTTCAAAACAGATATAAAAAGTTCCACACCTGGCAACCGAGGATGGAAAAAGCTGGCTAAAAATTTAACCGGCTCTTCCCGTCCTTGGTGAAATGGGTGCACAAAAGTGCTAGAGTTTGAAAAAACTGACAAATCCATTGTGATGAAATCTATTCATCATCACACACCTTGGGTGGTAACTTATCAATCGTCCTCATTCCAGGGACGTTATAATTCAAGTTGAGTTTTCTACTTGCCAACCGGGCAGGAAGTTAATTCCTTGAGATGGAAACGCACGTTAGCAGAGAGGTTAATGGTGAACAAGATACCTAAGCTCCTAGTAATTGCGGTAGCGTTCGCACTCAGTGTGTTCGCAACCAACCTTGCCCCCGCGCATAAGGCGCAAGCAAGCTCGAATGCCTTCCCGGTGACTCGCCAGGAGGTAATCGACCAGTTCCAGGTGGAACACGATCCCAACGACGGCTGCTTCGACGTAACGAAAGACACGTCCGGCTGGGAAATACATGGTACGTGGTTTAAGGTGTACTCGCTCGGTTCGACAGCAATGCAGCTCAAGATCGACATGAACCCCGGCCACTACAACAAGGACGGCAAGGATGGCCTCGTCGCAGCACTAAATAGTAACCCAGTTCCTAACGGCGCTGGTGGAGAACGCTATTTCGTTCCTGCTGGTCAGACGGTTTTCGTCTTCAGCACCGGTGTATGTGGTGTCGGTATGACGATATACCCCGGAGCCATCGGTTCCTCGCCTACTACGTCGTCCTACACGCCGCCTACGTACGTTGCGCCCCCAGCTCTGCCGTTTACTCCGCCCGCGACCGGATCCGGAGATTGTGTTATGACAGCACAGGAGGCTGCTCAGCACACCGGCTTGCCATATGACCCTAGCTACTTCCACCAGCAGGATGGTCCTAACGGCCAGAAGTACAACGGTCCATCCGTCTCGGTCCACTCGGATCTTCCCCTGTATGAGGTGCTGACGCCCGGGTATCCCGCGCAACCAGGACTCCCATATGGGCAGTACGAGACGACCATTGTGGCAACGGTCTACAAGATTTGCTCTCCGGGCAACGCTAAGTAGTCCGTAACAACTGAATATTGATCCGTTGATCTTGCGCTGAAACGCGTGAAGTAGGACGAAGGTAATACCTTTGCGATTGATCCCGTTAAAGATCAACCCCCCGCTTTTTAAGTCGCAAGACTTAAAAGTGTTTCTGTTTTGAGACATGGAACAAGTCGCAAATCGATTTCAATCTCCCAATAGCAAGGGACCAAACGATCGTACGTAGACGAACTCCATGCGGGTAAGGTATGAAGATTTTGCATCACGCAACCTCGCAGTTTTTACTGCATCAGCTTTTTGCTGATTTCAAACCCCTTTCCCACCCTCGTATACGTACTACACGTTAAGCGTGTACTGATGAGTCCGGTCTAGATTTTATCTGGACACAGGACGAATACGTAATGTGCCACAAATTATATTGTTAAGCTGCTACCGTGAAGCTTCAACCATTTTATTTGCTCTTTATATGAAGGGTTGAATGAGCGTACTAAATTCCAAAAGGCGCGTGAATGATTTTTTTCAACTGTGTGGGCAAGTTCGTGAATTACCACGTACCTAACAACTAGAAGTGGAGCAAGAATTAACCTGTAATTAAATTGCAAACGGTTATCATGAGTGCAGGACCCCCACTTGGATCTGGTGTCTGAAAATGCAACGCTTGTATACGACGTTTTCATTTCTTTAGAATACTCAATTAATAGGTCCTTGATAATTTCACGAGCTCTTTGAATATACCAATTGTCAATTTCTTTTTTTGCCCGAAACAAGACAGCTCTCGGAAATAAAATGTTTTTGTCTTTAATTTCAATGCGAGAATAATTTCCAACCAAAAATGTGTATCCATTTCCCAAGTAAGAAAATTTTTCTCCATCAACATATTTTTTAACTTTTGAGGCGTGCTTTTTAACTGTGCCAATTCTTTTTTCAATCCAACCACTATTTCTCTTAATAAAATTATTAATTAAAAACTTAGGAATTAGGTTTGGAGCTCTTACTTCTATTGTCCCGTCAGGCAACAAGTGAAGCGCCATAGTTTTTCTTCTGGAGCGCGTAATTTTAATCTGTGACAAATCTAACACTTTGTGGATAATAATACCTTTTTAAAAAACAAATTTCCAGCCTGCAAATAAATTGCATTTTCAGCAGCACTATGCCAAGATTATTATAGAAACGCTCCTGGTTTAAATAGTTTTTATTCTGAAATTAAAATGTAATTTATATGGATGACCAATTCTCAAATAAATCGGACTTAGCAGAACCTGAAATTCCTTCAGCTGATACCCCTTCTCAGCCGTCAAATGGTCAAATTGCTCAAAGCGCAGAACATGATAAATTGCGGTACGAAGCGCTCCTTGAAAATCTAGGAGAAGGGCTTGTTGTAACAGATAAAAACGGAAAGATTGTGACTTTTAACAAAGCTGCTGTTTCAATGCTAGGGTGGACTGAAGAGGAAGCGTTAGGACGAGCCATGCACGAAATAATAAATGTAAATTATAAAAACATTGAGAATACAAATAGCGTAAATTTTGGGAGTAAAACATCTCTGCATTTTGTGCGTAAGGACGGTACTAAATTTCCCGCTGCAATTACTGTTAGCTCGTATTCTCAAGGTGCAGAAATATTAGGGACTATTACGTTATTTAGGGACATAACAACGGAGCAAAACGTGGATGCAATTAAAAACGAATTTATTTCACTTGCTTCTCACCAATTAAGGACACCTCTTTCTGCAATCAAATGGTATACCCACCTCCTCATGAACGGCGATTTAGGACAACTCACTCCCGAGCAAAAAGAATATACCAAAAGCATCTATATGTCTACCGAGCGGATGATTGAATTAGTCAATGATCTTCTCAATATTTCAAGAGTTGAATCCGGGCGGATTATTGTAGAACCAACCAAAACAGACCTCAAAAAACTAGTTGAAGAGATTATTGAGGAAGTAAGAATCCGTTTTGCAGAAAAAAAGCAGATCATTAATTTATCAATTCCTGATAATTTTCCGCAAGTTAATCTTGATCCGCGTCTAATAAGGCAAGTTTATATAAATCTTCTTACAAATTCAGCAAAATATACAAAAGATGGAGGGGAAATTAGCGTTACTGTTTCCCAAAAAGATAAAAATGTGATCTCCGAAGTCAAAGACAATGGATATGGAATTCCTGAAGCTGATAAGCCACGTCTTTTTGATAAATTTTACAGGGGATCAAATGTTATAAGCAAAGTGAGTGATGGCTCGGGACTTGGATTGTATTTAATTAATGCAATTGTAGGATTGTCTGATGGAAAAATTTGGTTCGAGAGTCACGAGGGGCAAGGAACAACTTTTTGGTTTTCATTACCGATGGAAGGTACCGCGCCAAAAAAGGGCGTGGTTACTCTTGATAGCTAAATTAAATTTGACATTGGGAAGCAATTTAAGTATCGTTTTATTAATATGGGAATATTTAACGGGCTAAAAACTATTTTTAACAATAGCAATCCGGCGCAAAACAACACCTCACCCAACCAAAGCGCTCCACAGGGGCAAAGCCAGCCGAATCCTCAAGCCAAAAAGGTGTTAATTGTTGAAGATGAGACGCTTCTTGCTAATGCACTGGAGCTTAAATTCAAGAATGAAGGGTATAATGTATTGAAGGCAGAAAATGGGCAAATAGGGCTTGATACAGCCATTGCCAACAAGCCGGACTTAATCCTTCTTGACTTGTTAATGCCTGTCATGGATGGCAAAGCAATGCTTCATTCATTACGTAAATTGCCGGAATTCAAAAACCTCCCAGTTATCATTCTTACAAACGCAGGGGACGTTGATAACATGCGCCAGACTCAGTTTTATGATCACGCTAGTTCTTTCCTAATCAAAGCAAACGTTAACCCGGAAGACGTGGTAAGAGAAGCGGAAAAATTCCTCTCCTAAAATTTAGAACTAATTCTTCTGCCTGAGGAATGCGGGAATATCAAAAATGGATTCACTTTCGTCATTTTGTGGAGTTGAAGCAGGAGTACCATAAGATTGTGGTTGCTCTGCTGTGTCATTTTCAACCATTTGTTGAAGTTTCTTTCTTGACTCGTCAAATCCAGTTGCAATAACCGTTATTCTAATTTGGTCATGCAAATTTTCATCAATTGTTGCTCCAAAAATAATATTTGCGTCCGGGTCCGCAGCCGCTGAAATTATCTTTGATGCCTCATTTACTTCTGACATTGAAAGATCTGTTCCGCCAATTATATTGAAAAGGACGCCGCGTGCGCCTTCCATAGATACTTCAAGAAGAGGTGAAGATGTAGCCTGGCGCGCCGCAAGCTGAGCTCTGTTTTCACCAACTCCAATTCCTATTCCCATGAGTGCCGAACCGGCGCTTGTCATAATTGTTTTAACATCTGCAAAATCAACGTTGATAAGTCCCGGGATTGTAATAAGGTCTGAAATTCCCTGGACTCCGTGATTGAGGACAGAGTCGGCAACCCTGAATGCTTCAAGGAGAGAAAGTTTTTTATCAATAACTTCTAGAATTCTCTGGTTAGGAATAACAATTAATGTGTCCACTCGCTCTTTGAGCATTTCAATTCCCTCTTCTGCTGAGACCATTCGGCGGGTGCCTTCAAACTGGAATGGCTTTGTGACAACAGCAACAGTGAGCGCTCCCACTTCTTTTGCAACTTCTGCAATTATTGATGTTGCGCCAGTCCCTGTACCGCCACCCATACCAGCAGTCAAAAAAACCATATCAGTCCCTTCAAGCATTTCTTTAATTTTTTCGCGCGATTCTTCTGCTGCTTTAGTCCCAACCTCAGGATTTCCTCCGGAACCAAGACCACGTGTGAGATTTTCTCCAATTTGTACTTTTACATTGGCCTGATTAATAAGCAGGGCCTGTGCGTCAGTATTTATTGCCATAAATTCAACGCCCTGGATCTGGCCGTCTGTTATCATGGAATTAATTGCGTTGCCGCCGCCTCCACCAATACCAATAACACGAATCTTAGCGAAAGATGTTGTTTGAGGTTTTATAAGCATTTTGTATGATATTAATGCGTTATTTTAAAACGTAGCCAATGCTATCACAAAATAAAAATCAATGCAAGACTCTTAGAATTCTGGAGAATTAAATCTAAAATTTACGGAGAAGCTTGCATGATATCTGTGACGGGGAATTTTTAGAAATAATTGTCATATGAACTTAAATAGATTTATAAATCTATCCAACCGCCATTGTCTGCTCGGCCCTGAAAATAATCATATTGAGCTATGTTAAGTTCTGCTCTTATTTTATCTTTGTAACGTGAAAGATTACCACCTGCCAATTCATTTTGTTTGTATATATAATCATCCCAAACTTTTTTATCCGCATCTGTCCATTCTACTCCTGCCTCGTGTTCCTTGATCATCTTATTAAGTCCGTGCACAAAATAACTATACACATCTTTAGAAGTTATTCTTATTTTCTTCCCTGCAGCAGTAGATAGAATGTTTTCTTCCGGCATACTATCTACTACTTCTCTTAACAATCTATCGAGCCACAATCTACTGTGTCTATTTAAACCCTCAACAACTGCTCGAAATACAGCAATATCTGGTGGTGTTTTTTGAGATTCTGTGCCTTGGTTTGTTTCAGCAGCTAGAGCGGCTGCTGGCTGTGCCATGCTTGAACCAGGAGCTAGTGCATCAGGAGCTGCGTTTGCGTTAATTGCTTCCTGGCTGTGTTTTGCAACATCAACCAAATTGTCCATCAAAACTCCAAACACTCTACTATCAATTGGGATTAAGTCTTTTGAAATATGCGGAGGTAATTCAACCTCGGAATTTTTTGGCAAACCATATATAATCCCCAGATCAGGATTGACGATCAAAGGCAAAAGCGGAATCTCGCTTCTTAACTCAGAAAGAATTCGCGAATGAAAAAGAGGATCTGACCCCACACTTCTCATAAAATCCACAACAAAATTTTCATATTTATATTTTTCCATTTGCCTTTCATTTTTGTCGGAATCAGCCCTATTTCTAGACCACATCTTATAATCAATTATTGCGTCTATAGAAAGTTCACTATCAGTTATTCTAATTATTAAGCCGTCTGGGTAACTTATTCCACGTATTGCCTGATTAATTATGTGTTGGTCATCACTTGCTGTATCCGCATCCCTATACATACTAGAATATAAAGTGTGAACGTCTGAAGGCGATAAAACAACTAAATCTTTGCGCAAAGCATACTTATCCGTCTCGTACCAATAACCTAAATGCTCAAAGATTACACCCGAAAGACTTTGCATGAATTCTTTTACATCTGATTGGCTTTCTGGCATTTTATCCCTGATAGCTGTAATAACACCAGCAGAATATTCACTTCTTACAAACTTTTCAACAAGTTGTCTCGTGTCTTCGGATGCGTATTGTAAAAAGGCGGACATCTCAGGGCGGGATAAAACCCAATCGGAACCTCCTGTTCCAATCTCTGACGTCACATCTTCTTCAACAATTGTCTGAACCAAACCCTTAACTTCTTCCTCGCCGGACATCTGTGGTTCTTGACCTGTTGCTGTAGCCACGGCATTTCGTACCCATTTATCAACATCTTCTCTGAAAAGTCTTGCTGCTTCTTTTGCATCCTGAATTTCAGGATATCTTGCTTTTACTTCATTCCAAACGCCTATTTCTTCCGGAGTTGCAAGCCCACTTACGGATCTAAACAAAAGCTTATTGATACTATGACGCATGGAGCTTAAAGTTTGAGGCCATGTCAGAGTTCTTCCATTTTTTGCAGGACCAAGTATTTTTATTATATCTGCAAGCGCTGCCTCTCCACTTAAATATGCTGATAATGCCTGAAGTCTCGAT
Organism: uncultured Gammaproteobacteria bacterium; assembly: GCA_964651815.1. Taxonomy (GTDB): domain Bacteria; phylum Patescibacteriota; class Microgenomatia; order Levybacterales; family GWA1-39-11; genus GWA1-39-11. Next base: position 19,413 of record CAZYWG010000008.1, read on the forward strand.
GCAGGCACTGTTGGTACTTTTTCAAGGTATGTTTGTCCTCTTGAAACCGGTCTATAAAATTCTTCGCCTTCTTCATCCGAATCCTCACTTAAACCATCTTGGCCAGATAAATCTGCTGGTAAATCTGCATCCTCAGACTGCACAACGCGCTCAAGATAATACTGTCCAGATTTATGAGATCCAGGGGGGTTCAAATTACTAATATTTATTCCGTTCGTTTTAAGTCTTGCTCTTAATTTACTTACTAAAACACTTAGCCTTTTAACAGCTTCAGGAGTACGCGCACCATTGTAGGCTACGTCAAGTAAATCTACGCTTGTAGCGGGAGTGTCTTTTGTTGCAAACATAAGTTCTTCAAGAACCTTTTTTTCTTTTCCTGACAAAGAGCCCACATCAAAAGGAGATAAATCAAATAATCCCTCAAATTCAACATTTGCATTAAGTTTATAAATAGCATGGAGATGAGATCCTTCTGTTTTTATAATCTCATCTTGAGGAAAAACAGTAGACAAAGCTCTCCTCAATGGAGTAACTGTGTCTGCTGGATAATAACCCGGTTTAAACTTTTGAATTTGCTCGGCAGACATAGAGCCCTTTCTTGCCAATTTTATAAGAACATCCCAGAACTTTGCGTGACTTCTTACTTGTCTTTTTTGCTCATCACTACCAAATGTTCTATCTTGGATGTTAATTTTTATGGTTGGCAAAACCTGATCAATTTCGGCTGAACTTAAACCTGAGGTTTCCGGTTTTAAACCTGTCGCAGGTTGCCTTGTGGCAGCGCTTTCAGCGTCAGATGATCCAAACAGCTCTTTAAATGTTCTTTCTGCAGCCTCACGAATATCAACAGGGATATCGGGGTTAAGTCTTATGCTCTCAATTGACTTACGGGCCTCCTCAGACTCTAGGTTTGCGATTCTTCTTGTAATTGTTGGAACTGCATTAGTTAGAAGTCTATTTTTAACTTCTTGTACGTCAGCACCGAATTTAGCAGTTTCGGAAAGTTGCTGAAGTCCGGATATTTTAGTCAGGCGCTCAACTCTTCTTGGAAGCAATTCCTTGGAAGGCAATGCAGCCAGATGTTGAGTACGGTTTAAATCCGATTTATACAAATCGCGTCTCCCCTGAAAACTTGTAATATCTCTTCTTTCAGCCATATTAATTTTGTGCCCAAATTATACTATAGGTTTTATTATTTGTCAATCAATTTGGTTTTAACATTATTTTTTGAAAATCACTGTAAGATTTTATACAAACTCTGTTTATTTTAAGTCTGGGGTGAAAAAGATAATTGACAAAAAGTTAACAAGAACCTTTCAATTTTATTCCGTAGTTTTTTACTTCTGAAGAAGGTTCTATCGCCAGAGGGAGAATTTCTTTGTGAGTGAGGAGAGTTTTTCTTTTTCCCCAAAAAATACTATTCCGTAGTATTCGAGCTGTGCTTCAGGCGTTTGCGAGGTGCGCTCTTTTTGTTCTGCAAATGTGCCAACTGTCATAGTATCAATAAAGTCGACAAAAGGAATGTTATTCGCGATCAAATCATTTCTAAGAGTCCTAATTTTATTTGAATTATCTGCAGCCAAGACAATAAACGGATTGTCGGAAATGTTTTTATGTACGCCACCGTCCAAGTCAACATAACCATCAAGCCTTAAAATTTCTTTATCCGGATATGCAGCGCCAAAACCTGCCGCCATGTGCCCTAAAGCATTCATCAGTTTCCCCGTTTCGATTTTTTTATTAAGAACTGCAACAAATTTGTGGGTTGTGGGTATTTCAGTCATAGACAACTATATCATCTCATTCTCGATGAGCTCCTCAATAAACTTTGCAACTCCATCCGCTTTGTATGACGGGATTATTTTGTCTGCAATTGCTTTAAGGCTTTCGTTTGCATCTTCAGTTGCTACCTTGTATCCACAGGCCTCGAGAAGCGGGAAATCATTATATCCATCGCCTATTCCAATTACTTCATCCCTACTTAAATTAAGAAGTTTCAAAACGTGTAAGACAGCTTGCTGCTTGTTTGCCATTGCAGCCGTTATATCAAAAGCTCGTCCTGCAGGACTAAAAGCTTTTATTGCATGCAAAGAAGGAAACTCGATAAGTAATTTTTGGTAAATATTTTCGAATTTATTCTCATCAGTAACAAAAATTCCAATTTTTGGGACATCGTGCGGTTGTAGGGTTTTAAGGTCTCTAAAAGGTACGTCACCGAATGCGCGTCTTGGTTTTCCTTCAAGCGTATAGACATCAAGCTCCTTTTCAACCCAATAATCAAGGTTATTTTCATTTACAAAATTTATGAGTCTCAAAAGATCAGTATCCGGAATGTTTTCTTTGATAATTATTTCGCCGGTCACAGAATCTATAATCTCTGCCCCACCCCTTACAATTTGGGGAGACACAAGATTCATCTCATGGCAAGCATCTTCAACTGGACCATTAAATGCTCTGCCTGAAGCAATAACAAATTTCACACTTTTCTCTTTTAATGATCTTATTGCGTTTTTGACATTTTCAGAGATTTTTAAATCTGCGCCTACAAGCGTCCCATCAAAATCACATACTATCGCTTCGTATTTTATTGTCATCAACTAATTATATCAGCGAAACGGATCATTTTAAAAATCAGGGGTTTGTTTTGGGGTAACTTTAACAATACCTGGATACTTGTTAGTTCTAAATTTGGAATAAACTTCCGCAAGAGCCCTATTTCCCGGCCAACTCGCGGTCTTTCGACTCAACCCTACGGACTCTGATGCATCGCCCCTGGATTTAGCTTCCCCACTCACGAGCCCATATCTCTCAATTGCTATTGCAAGATAAAGCGGTTTAGAATTTCTGCCCATGGTAGAAAACATTTCGTGTAAAAAAGTACCAACTCTTAAAATATCTTCTGCAGTATCTAGATGAAATTCAAAATTATAATCTCTTTCTCCACCAAAAGCATCGGTGAAAAAATTTTTAAAACCTTCTCTCACCTTGTCTATGCGCTCGGGGACAAACGGTACAAGTATCTGATCAGCCATTCTCTGGAATATAGCGCTCTTTGCAGCCTTCTCTGCTGCAATTTTTGCTCCATCATATGTGACAGTAGCACCATCAAAAGAGGCAACGTGCGCTCTCCAAGCTTCTTCTCTTCCATCTTCAACTTTTATCTCAAACCTTGACGGCATATTTGGAATTATACGTATTTTGAGGCTCTTGTCAACTTAATTTGGGGAAAGGTTTTGAGGAGTTTTATATTATGCGGCGACAGGCTGAGTAAACCATGTAGAAAGATGCGTGCTCAATGCAATAGGAGCCGCCCTAAACTGTTTTTCGAAAACTACTGGAAGCAAATCTTCTTCTCCTTTTTTTAACTTTGGTCTATAGGAAACTCTTCTCCATGTATCTAAATATTTTCCGTCAGGCGTTTTTTCAAGAGCAAACTCCTCAGGAAGACTATCAAGCTTTGAGCCTGAAGGCTTTGTTACGTACGAAAGAGCTTCTGCAGCTTGTCCCTCTAATATTTTTATTTTAATTTCAGAATCATTGTTTTGACGAGCCGCGGCCAACTCATCTCTGTAATGACGGTAAACCTGGGCATAAGCAAGGGGAACAACTTTTTGTGGAATTTGCTTTGGCATCCCCTCACGCTTGCCCGCTTCTTCAATAACCTGGTCGCTTGTTAGTGTTTTCTGGTGGTATTCCGTTAACAATGAAATATAGGTTACTTCACTTCTTGGAAGAAGCATTGCCGGTACTATTTTCCCTTCTGTTGCAATATTTTGTTGTTTTTTTCTTTCAATTTCCGTCATCACATCTTTTTCCTGACGTGGGGTTATTTTTTTTGATGCAATAGTCACGAGTTCCTGAAAAGAACCAACCGCAATATGCTCAAGAAAGGCCTGCACCTCAGGCTTATCACTGAGATCAACGGTCAAGCCTGTAAGGTGACCATTTTTATCAAGTTTTCCAAATACTAAACCTTCTTTATCTTTAAACCTGAATTGAAGTCCTACTTCCGGCGGCTGATATCCGCGGGTAGAAAATGAAATATCTTTAAATCCAAGAACTGCCGCAGGGTGCTTATCAACAAACTGAAGAACATCAAGCTCCCGTTCCGATGGCCATAACTTTGCTTGCCTTTTTGTAATAAAAGACGGCCACATTTGTTCACGTGTAATTTGCTGCAATTCCTGCCAATGAACAGAAAGATTATCCATAAAAAACCCAAGCGGACGATCAGGACTAAACATTTCTTTCATAGACAGGATAGACATATTTGCTCTGGACCTTTCATTAAGGTGTCTTGCTAGAAGGTCAACAGCAGTGCTATTAACACGGGACGTAAGAATTGCCGCCGCCAAGCCTACATTAGTTGGTGCAAAATCATGGTAAATTTGACCAGAATTGAGATTATCAATATAGCTTTGATAATCAACTGTTAAATTTTGGTAAAGGTCAAAACTTTCTGTCCCTTGGCTTGCTTGAAGCACGAGCCTCTCAAGCTCTTCAATAACCTCCGGATCAGCTTCAGGCCCTATAACAAATTTCATTAATTCCCCCTGAATTGCACCAAACCATTGTGCTTTAGCTGTTTCGGTCTCTATATTATCCGGCCCTTGGAGTATGGATGTTAAATAGTGGTCCAGTCTGTGTTTAACCACAGGGTTTTGAGAAGCATAACCTTCATTAATAAAATGAAGCGTTTTTGAAAGTTGCTCTGGAGTTGTCTGCGAGATTAAGCGAACCATTACACTTTTAGCAATCTGTAAAGGTTCCCTATGATAATGGAAAAGTGCTTTTGCCACAAGATTGAATTCAGATTGAGTCAAGCTTGAAATATCGGCCTGATTAATCTCACGTAGTCTTGAAAACTCTTGACTATTCAATTCAGGAGGTATTAAAAAAGAAAACCGCACATCTTTTTTAGGACCCCCACTCTGGGATGTGTGTTTAAAACCTTCTTTTAAGTTGCGCAGACCAAAAGGCAGAGATTTTATTTCCGCTTGTGGAAGTTCATCAAGCTCAGACAAAGTCTTATCCACAAGGACGAATTTAGAATATGTTGCTTCAGATCTTAAATCAAATTTGAGAGCTTTCCCTTCTTCCGATAATGCATTTGAAAATTCTACCAGAAAGTCTTTTGTAGCCTCTCTTGATTCTCTAGTTAACGGTAAACTCTCTGGAACTGGCTTACTGAATTTTCCTTGCTTTCTATTAACTACAAAATTTTTGACAGATAAATGTACAAGATCCAAAAAATCATCAGAGTTGTCACCCTTTACAACGTTTCTTATCAATAGATTACGGGCTCTTCTATCTTTTTTAGGAGATGTTATTGCGGCGACGTACGCTTGCTGAATCTCGGGATTAATATCGAGGCTCGATTGTTCCTTTTTGACTTGAATCCCCGGTTCCTGCATGGGCATAATAGGTTTGAATCCCTCCGGAACAAAATTTATAGGGTTAAATGTAGTAATCCCAAACTGCTCTCTTAAGACGCGGGGAATGTCCCCCTCTGAGTCTATTTCGACTATTGGAAGTTTTCCCGGTCCTAAAGGGTCAAAGCCCGAACCATTTGGTTTTGGTCTGTCTGGTGTCATATCCTATAAGAATTCTACCAGATTTATTGAATAATTTCAAGCAAGAACAGATTATTTAGGCAAGAACGTTTTTATGAGTTTTTGTATAGATGAAAAAATGCCTTTCCCAAATCCCATATTGAGGGGTTTGAGAATTCCACCCATAAAATTTGAAGATTCAACACTTTTGAAATTTCCGGCGTAAAATAGAAGGCCAATTGAGGTAGCAAAAGACGGATTTTCTACGTCATCTATTAACCCTGTTATTCCTTTGGGGACACCAATTCTTACAGGCATTGAAAGCATACGCTTTGCGCTCTCTTCAACGCCAGCCGTTTTAGCGCCTCCACCGGTTACGACAATTCCTGCCGGCGTCTGTGTAGCAAACCCACTTTTTTTGAGTTCTATCCCTATCATTGTAAAAAGTTCGTTAAGTCTTGGCTTTATAATTCCGTCAACCAAAGTCTTATTTGAAACTTTTTTAAGTTCTTCTGTCAAATGAAGGCTTGAAAGGTCTAATTCGTCCCCTCCCTCTTCTTCTGGCGTTAGTGAGCCTTTTCTCTTACCAAAGTGGCGTGACAAATATAATTTGATTTTCTCGGCCGATTCAAGAGAAATTCTAAGCCCTATTGCCAAATCATTTGTTATATGGCGCGCGCCTATTGGAATTACACTAGAATATGAAAGAGCCCCGTCAACATAAATACAAATATTTGTAATTCCGGCCCCTATATCAACCAAAATTACACCAAGCTCTTTTTCTGTATCCGTCAAGACAGAGAGTGATGAAGCAAGGCCTGAAAAAACAACCGCAGCGACACTAACACCCGCTTCTTGCTCCAAAACCCTTTGGACATTTTTTACGGAAACGGAATTGGCAGTAATAATATGTGTGTCGACTTCGAGCCTCACACCTGTCATACCAACCGGGTCTTTAATTCCACCCTCTCCGTCAACAGTGAAAGTTTTGGGTAAAACGTGGAGAATTGTTGTAGTTGATGGTGTTGAAACTGCACCCGCTGCCTCTAACACCCGGTCAACGTCAGCAGGTTGAATTTCACCATTTGGCGTTGAAATTGCCACTATCCCTTTTGAATTTTGGCTCATTATGTGGACGCCTGAGAGTGAAACAAAAACGTGGTCTACCGAATATCCGGCCATTCTTTCCGCAGCGTCAAGTGCTGCATTAATTGACGATGCTGCTTCTTCTATATCAACTATCTGCCCGCGTCTTATTCCGCGTGACGGAATCTCCGAAACACCTAAAACATTTGTCGCCTCTTCGTTTGCCTGGCCTATCACGGCCGAAATTTTTGAAGAGCCAATATCTATACCTACGACGATTTGAGAATCCCGCATACGTTAATGGTATTATAGCCCGGCAAATTTTACAATAGGCCGGCTTCCCCGAAGGTCTACAAATGTAACCTTCTTGTTATCTATTGTAAAGCGGGCGAGAATAAGTTGTAAAGTGGATACCTGATACCCCGAATCCAAATTCTTTGAAAAATAGACTAAAGGACCATCTTTTATTTTAATAACAATTGAGCCCGAAACCGAAGCGTCATTTACTGAATCAAGAATTATGTCGTGGTCCGCAAGCTTATTAATAATGTCATTTGCAGAGATTTGCTCGGCAATTGGTTTTATTATTTTCCCGTCCGGCCCGGTTGAGTGAGTATTTGAAATTAATGGCAATAGAAATCGTACTCCAAAAAATATGAAAATGATTAGAAGAACTCCAAAAATCCCATAAAATAAAAGGCGGGCGAGATTACTTGCGCGGCGTTTAACTATTCTTTTTACCATCTTCTTCTATTATGTTCACTATACGTTTTGCAGCGTCGGGAACAAAGTAATTTTCAGACCTAAGCATGTTAGAAATATATTTTTTTTCATTTGTAAACATCTCTTGAATTTTTTTAATTAAAGCATCCGGCGCAGCATCTTGTTCTTCTAAATATTCACTTATCCCAAGTCCTTTCAGAAATTTTGCGTTTGCCAATTGCTCGCTCGTTTGCCCGTGCGGAAGCGGAATTAATAGGCTCATCTTTTTCTTTGCAATAATTTCAAGGATAGTGTTTGCTCCCGCGCGCGAAATAATAAGATCAGCGTGCTCAAAAACAAACCCTATTTCATCAGGATATATGAATTTTTTCAAGACGTATTTTTGCTTTTTATCATTTTCAAGTTTGTTACGAAGTTTATTTAGTTCCTCAAAATCGTTATATTTTGAGCTTTCACCAGTTTGATGTACAACTATAAACTTTTCAAGAAGTGTATCTATAATTTTCTTCATTTGAGAATTTATAAAATGTGAACCCGTGCTTCCCCCTGTTACATAAATTATTTTTGCTTTGCCTGTTGGGAATGTTTTTGCAATTTCAGAATTTTTATTAATTTCAAAAATTTCCGACCTGACCGGATTACCTGTAAACTCAATTTTGTCATTTGGAAAAGAGTTTTCTGAAGTTTTAAACGAAATACAAATTTTTCTGGCAACTTTTCCTATTAAACGCGCGGCAAGCCCCGCGCCTTGCGTTTGCTCATGCAAAATGACAGGTACTCCAAGAGTTGATGCGGCATATGAAATAGGGAGCCCAATATAACCACCAAATGTCATAACAACATCAGGCTGCGCACGCTTAACTAGCATGAGCGCTTGAACAAAACCAAGTGGCGTCTTAAGAAGCGAGGAGATAGTATATGACCCGAATTTTCTTTGGAAACGGCCCGCCTTTATTTCAAAAAATTGTAGATTTTCTTTTTTACAAATTGCATATTCAAGAGACAAGCTTGAATCTCCCTCAAATGGGTGAGCCCGCCCTGCAATTGCAACTACATGTCCTCGCTTTTTAAGTTCTGAAATTATGCTGTAAGCCGGAGAAAAATGCCCTCCTGTAATTAATATTTTCATGTTTATCTAAATCCAAATCTTACTTTGCGACCTAAAACTTTCTTACTTCTTAATTCTTGCGTCTTATGTCCTTTTGCAAACCTTGCAATGTTTAATAAAATTCCAATTGAAACAAGGTTGATAATTAATGATGATCCACCATAAGAAATAAACGGAAGCGGGACTCCAGTCAAAGGGATTACAACAGCTTGCGACGCAAGATTAACAAAAGCTTGAATAGCTATAAACGTGATGATTCCGGCGCCTAAAAGTTTTCCAAACAAGTCCGGTGCGTTGATTGAAATTATAAATCCAAGAATTACAAATGCTCCAAAAATAAATATTAAAATTGTTGATCCAATAAATCCCGCTTCTTCTGCAAAAATTGCAAAAATAGAGTCTGTTGTATTTTCAGGTAAATATCCATATTTTTGGATTGAATTACCAAAGCCCACCCCGGTCAAGCCTCCTGATCCAAGAGAAATTAAAATTTGCTTTACTTGATAAGACGTCCCTGTCAAATTTTTAGTATTAAAATTCTGGTAGGACGCAAATCTCGCAACACGGTAAGGCTCAAGCATAATAAGTCCAAACACGCCAATAAAAAGAGCAGCAACAATTAACACAAGGTCCCGGACCGGCGCGCCCGATAAAAAATAAACAATAGTTGCAGTCCCCGCAATAATAACAGCCGTCCCCATGTCAGGCTCAACTATTACAAGTAAAACTGAAAGCGCAAGAAGCATCATGAAAGCCATAAATCTACCTTTCTCTTTGTTTGAAAGCCAAGCCGCCAAATACATAGCTAGAGAAATTTTGAGAATTTCTGACGGCTGAACTACAGTAAAACCAAAATTGAGCCATCGGTGTGCACCTTTAAGAGAAAGCCCAATTCCCGGAAAAAAGACCAAAACAAGCGCCGCTAAAGAAACAACAAGAATAGGGACGGCCGCTTTATAGTAAATCTTGTAATTAATTTTGGAAATGATGATGCATGCAATTGTCCCGAGAATAAACCAAATTGCCTGGTTTTTAACAAAATAATATTTGTCGGAAAGTGAAAGCAGCGCCGAATATGTAGAACTCTCATATAAAATGAAAATTCCAAAAAGGGAGAGAAAAATTGTGGTCAAAAAAAGAAAAATGCCGGGCTTACTCATGATTTTTATGAAGGTAATTGCTTCCTGAATATATTCTACTAAAAAGAAAGGGGCATGTCACTTTAAAAAGGCTATGTAGAGACCAAAAATTGCAAAAATTACGCCAAAGAGCCATGCACGCATAACAACTTTAGGCTCTTCCCATCCCTTTTTTATAAAATAAACGTGTAATGGCGCTGCGGCAAAAATTCTCCTGTTAAAAAACTTCCTTGATATAATCTGAATAAGGGACGACCCTATCTCGATGACAAAAACGCCACCAATTATTGCTACTGAAATTGGTTTACCTGTCAAAAGCCCTATAACTGCTAAAACTGCTCCTAAGGAGAGCGTGCCTACATCTCCAACCCAAAGTCTTGCTTTATAAATATTAAAGTATAAAAAAGCAACCGCGCTTCCAAGAAGTGTGGCGATAAAAAGTGACAAAAAACTATCAAGTGTTGACCCTGATATTGCAAGAAAAGCAACTAAACAAATAACCATGAGCCCAACGGACAGGCCATCCAAACCATCTGAAATGTTAACTGCGTTGGTAAAAGAAACTATTGTGAATGCCGCAAAAAGAATATAGAAAATTCCCAAATGAAGCTGGCCAAACCAATGCACAAAAACAAAAGAATATCCAAGTTGAAAATACATAACAGAGCCCACAATGAGCGCTAAAATACATTGAATAATTAGTTTATGTGAAAACCTAAGTCCAAAAATGCCTTCTCTTGTGTTAAATATCTTCCTTACATCATCATAAAAACCCAAAATTCCAAAACCTATAAAGGTGAAAAGGAGCGTAAAAAGCTCCCAGAAAGTGACTTTAACATGCAAAAGACCATATGTCCAAAGAGTAAGAATAGTAACTACAAAAATAATTAAAACTCCACCACCAATTGGTGTACCTATCTTCCAAGAAGAAAGTTTGTCAAAGAGTCTCTCTTTTTGATTTAGAATATCACGGTGTTTGTGGTGCGTTTTCTGAAGCTTCATTTTGTATAAAAAATCTATGAAAGGCACGAGAAGAATAGCCGTGATCACGAGCGATAAAATTGAAAATCCAAAAACTTGATCCATATATTCTTCCCAGAGTTGAAATTTAACGCAATTGTTGTTAAAAGCTTCTTTTGGACTAGAAAGTATTATATTATAGCACCGTGAAAACTAGGATTCAAAGATAGCTGACAAACCACTAGGCAAAGCATGAGAAGCCTGCTTACCCTCAAATATTACTACATCTTCTTTTTTACACTCGGTTTTAATGAAATTAATGATTTTGGCAGGGCTCAAAACCTTCACAGAACAAGACGCGTTGCCACTTTTTGCGCCTGACCTAATTGCTTCAAAATAATTTGAATTGGTAAGAATTAAGTAATCGCAGACTTGTGCAATATCATTTCCAAGGGATTTGTGTACTAATGAGGCATTTTTGCCGAGCTCTACGAGTGGCTCAAGGATTAATATTTTCTTTCCTTTGTAAATTTTGATGTATGAAAGGACTTTTTGGACCGAGTTTATATTGGCATTATGCGTATCGTTAACAATCACTGTACCGTTTGACGCAAGCTTCGGCTCCATAGCATTTTTAAGAGGCCTGATTGATGCAATTGCTTTCCGAATGAGGGCGAAATCTATACCCATATATGTCCCTATGAAAATTGCCGGGAGTAAATTTTCAATATTTTGACGTCCCAAAAGCTTAACATCTGAAAAGCTATATTTACGGCCCAATACCAAAACGTCAAATGAAACTGAAAATTTTGATTCGCGAATATTGGTTGCGAGGATATTCACATAAGACGCGTTAAGTGTTCCATAGGCAAACTTTTTTTTCTTCGTATGGGCAAACAACTTTTGACTATAAACATTGTCTCCGTTAAAAATTCCGACACCATCAGAAGCCAAAGAATTTATTGCCTCGCGTTTGGATTCGATAATTTTTTCGACACTCCCGAATCTGGAAAGTTTTTGCTCATTAATTCCGGTTAAAACAATTATTTTGGGTGCAATAAGTCCGCACATTTGAACAATATCCGTTTTGTTATAATCATCAAGCTCAGCCACAAATATTTGCTTTTTTTGGTTAAGATCAGAAAGAATAGTTGTTGCAATTCCTGAAGCGCTACTAAATGAGGTTTTTGTTGCTAGAACATTATATTTTGAAGATAAAACCCGTGTTATAAACTCTTTTGTTGACCCTCGACCATAACTTCCAACTACTGCAATAGAGAGAAGTTTTTTATTTGTTCCAATTTTACGAAGCGCATGGTTAATTACAGCATCTTTTCTGAAATCAAAAAAGGTGGCAAGAAGAAGAAGGGTAAATGCCAAAATTACCGGCATAATTTTTTCAATAAGGATAATCCACAAGAAGTGGTCTAAGGGCGCAAAAATAAATAAAGCAAATTCTGCAAAAAAAGTTACAAAGAGTACCAAGAAGTTGGAAAAGTTAATTTTTGGCAGGGAAATTTCTTTTTCAAAGAAGTTTTTTAAAATTCCGAGGAAAAGGAAAGCGTACAAAATAAAAACCGTTATGTGATAATATTCATCACTACCCTGCAAAAAAATTGTTATGAAATAAGAAAAAATAATTGCCCACTTAACAATGGCAATAGGTCCATATATTAATTTTCTTCCGCTTTTAGTTTCCTTTAGAAAAATAATGAATCTCCGCAAGCTATATTCATGGTCTTCCCAAAGTTTTACCCAAGAAATACTTTCTGCAATAATGCATATCCCAAATAAGACAGTGACTATTTGAAATAAAAGATCAAACATAATAAATAAATGTGGGCAGAAAACGGGCAGTGCCTAAATCTCTTTTTTATTAAGAAGCTGTTTTTTTCTTTTCAACAGTTTCCGCAAATTTTGTATAGTAGATTGTATCCGAATCGATGTTTTTCATCACGACAGTTGAAGGACCGATGTTAACATTGTTCCCAATAATTACGCCCGGCATTGTTGAAACTCGCTCGCCTACCATGCAAAAAGATCCAATAATTGCCCCTAGCGATCGGCGTGCTGTATCAACCTTCTCACTTTTAACATTTGCGAGAACATTTTTACGGTCGAGCCTGACATTAGCTGTACCAAATAAAGCGCCTATTTTAGTTCGTTGTCCTATAACAGAATCTCCAATAAACCCTGAATGAGTTGAAGATGCGTCCCCAATTAGCGAATTTTTAACCTCCATATAAGCACCTATTTTTGCCCCTTCTTCTATATCCGAACCATCACGGATTAATGTGTTTGATCCAATAGATACATTTCGCCCAATATATGCCGGACCTTTTATTGTAGCTCTTTCAGAAACCACTGCCCCTTCTTCTATTACAACATTACCCATAATTAACGCGTCTTTTGAAACAGTTGCTTTTTTAGAAATGCTCCTACTCAATTTTCCCAATATATAATTTTTGATGTCGAGTAATTCCCATGGGTATTTCAATGACAGTGCACCCGTATTAGAAATTGCCACACGAACATGTGCGCTCTTTGCTGCTGTATCAAGAGCTGTTTCAAAGCTGTAATGTTCGTGAGGCGTTTTTTTTAAAATTTTTATGAAATCTTGATTAAGAAAATATGTCCCGATAATTCTTAAATTTGAAAGACCTTTTGTACTTTTTGGTTTTTCTACTACTCGTATTACGCGGTCCCCTTCAACTTTTAAATGTCCAAAGTGTTTTCCCTCAACATTGTTTGTGGCGAGTAAAATAATTTCGCTGTTTGTAAACCTTTTTTCATCAATTACTTTTTTTAACGTGTCAAATTCAACGTGTTGTGGGTTTACTAAAAAAAAATCCGACTTGATAAATTCCGAACATCTCAAGAGACCGTCTCCCATACCGGTAGGGGCGGGAATCACAGCATATGTTATTTTTACACCATGGCGTTTTCCGTTTCCCAGTATTTCTTTGAAATAATTCTCGCGTCCCGTAAGAAGAACAATATCATTTATTCCGCTTCGTTTTATTGCTCTTATTGTGTGCACAATAATTGGCTCACCTGCAATTTTCACAAGTGATTTTGGGAAAGTATTCAAAGGAAAAAAGCGGCTCGACGCCCCTCCCGCTAAAATAACTGCTTGCATTAATGCATCTCCTCCTCTTCAAGTTTTATTTCAGCGCCAAGAAGTGTAAGTCTTTTATCAAAAGCCTCATATCCACGCTCCAAATATTCAACACCGTAAATTACGCTTTCCCCGCTTGCTATTAATGACCCAATTACTAAAGTGGCGCCAGCTCTTAAATCAGAGATATCAAGGACAGCGTTATGAAGAGGAGTTTTCCCGCGAATTTTTAAAGCTTGTTTGTTTTCGCTATCTTCTTCTGAATAGTTAAAGTTATAAAATACCTTAGGGTTTTTAACTTTTGGTTGGTAGTATTTTAAATTTGCACCCATTTTAGAAAGCTCGTCTACATAACCGAATCTATTTTCATAAACTGTTTCATGAATTGTTGAAATGCTCTGCGCCTGAGTCATAAATATTGCCCACGGACCTTGCCAATCTGTCATAAATCCGGGGTGAGGAGCGGTCACAATATCTGTTGGCTTGATCTCTTTTTTAATGTAAAACCTGGTTTTTGAATTTTTTGTTTCCCACGCTCCCCCTGCTTTTTCAAATTCTGTAAGAAACCCCTGTATATCAACTGTCCTTACATGATTAACAATAATATTTCCGCCTGTTAACGCCGACAAAACTGCAAATGTTACAACTTCATTTCTGTCCGGCATGATGGTGTATGAAGTTCCATGAAGACTCGCCGTGCCTTCTATTACGATTTTGCGTGGTGACTCCCTTTTTATTTTGGCACCCATTGAGACTAAAAGCATTATGAGGTCATCAACTTCAGGCTCTTCAGCTGCATTTTCAATTACGGTGCGCCCTTTTGCCAAAACGGCTGCTAACAGAAGCGATTCTGTGCCGGTATGGGAGTTTTTTGAGAATTTGTAAGTTGCGCCAGTTAAACCCGCGGTTTTAAGATGAAAATATCCGTCCTGACTGCTATAGGTAGATTCTGCCCCCATGGCTACTAAGCCCTCAATATGCCGGTCTATGGGACGTGCACCAATGCGGCACCCGCCGGGATTTGGAATAAGCGCTTCTCCACGCCTCGCCAAAAGAGGAGAGACAAACATTGAAGAAGTCCTTATTTTTGCACCCATTTCAAGCGGGATTTTTATATTATTTATTTCTTCAACTTTTATTTTCACCGTGTGCCCTGAGAGCGTGACTACTCCGCCGATTTCTTTAATGAGGTCAAGCATTATAAAAAAATCCGCGATTAACGGAACATTCTTTATTTCAACGGTTTCTTTTGTAAGACAAGCCGCAACAATAGCCGGCAATACTACGTTTTTGGCGCCACTAACAGTCACTTCCCCCGAAAGTTTTTTTCCGCCTTTTATAATATATTTATTCATGATTTGACTTGTGAATTATGACTAGTGTCAAGTTATTTGTTATTAATTATTAGCTTTTCGCCGATTTTATAAACGTCCCCTGCCCCAACAGTGAAAATAATATTATTTTCACTGTTAATGTTTTGGTTGACATATTTTACCACAAGATCAGGCGTTTCTATGAGTTTGACGTTTGAGTGAATCAACCTAATTTTTTCAACAAAATCTTGATCTTCCACAAGATTTTGGTGGCCTGCGTCCCGCATGGATGAAAAAGTGGGCAAAATTATTACTTCATAAGCTCCCGAAAAAGCGGACGCAAATGCGGGAAGCATTGAGCGAGTCCGCTCAAATGTATGGGCCTGAAAAATAACTGTTATTTTTTTTGCAGGAAACGCTGTACGCGCAGCCTCAAGAGTTTTCCGAATTTCTTCCGGATGATGCGCGTAATCATCAAATATCTCAACACCGTCAGCTGTCACGCCGATTCTTTCAAACCTACGGCTGCTACCGGTAAATTCATTCAAGACTCGCTTAACGTCGTGAACCGCAACCCCAATCTCCATCAAAAATGCTATAACGGCCAGGGAATTCTTTGCGTTGTGGTAGCCAGGAATAGATAATTCAAATTCTCCTAGATCCATCTCCCCGCGCGTTACACCAAAGCGAGAACTTAGACCATTCTGTTTGAAATTCTTTATCTTAAACTCGTTTGATAAATCCGTTCCGTAAGTAATATTCTTAAGTCTTGCGTCTTGAGTCTTAAATTTCTTTAAGTTGTCGTCGTCGCCATTTATTATAATGGTTGCATCTTCTGAGAGATTTGACACCAACTTTTCAAATGCGGCAGTCACGGCATCAATATCCGCATAAAAATCAGGGTGGTCAAAATCTATGTTGTTAATTATCAAGAATTGCGGTTTTTGGTATAAAAATTTGGGCGTAGGGTCATATTTTTTCTCAGAAACGTATTCATCTGCTTCTGCAATAAAATATTTACCTGTCCCAAAGTGTCCGGCCGGACCAATTCCTTTAATCTCACTCGTACCAACAGTATAGGTTGGATCTAAGCCAAGTTTTACCATACAAAAAGCCAACATTGCACCAATTGTGGTCTTGCCGTGAGCGCCGGAAACGGATATTCCTTCTGACTTTTTGCTAAATAAATCACCCGTCATAAATAATCCGACAGCTTCGCCGTGAGAAATCACTTTTATACCTTTTTCTTTTGCAAAAAGGGCTTCAGGGTTATCAAAGCCTTCGTGAGCGCCGGTTGCAATAAATAAAACCTCTTTCGAACCTATGCCCGCGACAAAGGATTCGACATTTTCTTTTTTAAAACCCACCAATACATCAATACCTCTGTCTTTTAAAACCTTATCCGTTATAAACTCTTGTTCAACGTCTGACCCGCCAACTATAAACCCGGCCTCTTTTGCGATGATTGCAAGAGTTGCCATCCCAACGCCTTTTATTCCCATGAAATAGATTTTTCGATAAGAAACCATACGCAAATTATAGCAGAATCTCAAGGGTAAACAGTGAGAATTTTAAATTAAGCATAATCCTATAATACTAAAGCCGGCCTGAAAAATGTTATAATCCATTAATTGCAATATAAAACAAGTAGCGTCTTTTTTGCATGGGCGTCATAGGCTTTTAATATTGCATTTTCGATATAAATTTATCGACTCGCACTTTAATAGAGGATTTCAGTTTAATAAATTCATCGCGAATGACACTTTGCATATCAACATCTGGTATTCAATGCGTCATTCTCGATGGCAAATAACAGCGATTTATCGCATGAGAAAGGTAAGATTAGGAGGATTCGATGACGGCTCTATGGTTGATTTTCGTGCTTGGGATTGCAGTTGCGATGTTGCGCCTATTCTATAAAATTCAGCCTACATCAACGCTGTATAGCCTTACGAACGGAGGATTCATCGTCTTAGGAACGGTTATGATGATGGCCTCACCTGTGATCTTTGGAATCACGCTCATTTCACTTGTGATGTTCTTCATTGGACTCATCCTTGTGTTTTGGGGCGTTTCTCCACTGATCGAAGACGACATCTACGAGTAACGGGTCACGTTGACTCACCATAAAGCTCGGAGGGAGCGAAATGAAAAAGGGTTTCATACTCTCTTCCTTGCCTTGTTCTTCGCGACTCTAGGCTTGGATCAGTTCATCGGTTATCGGTAGGCAACAAGAAGCAAGAGCTTCGCAAGTTAAGGAGACAACAATGTTCCGCGCTATGATAGTTTTTGTGCTTGCAGCAGCCGCGATTTACGCGATGTACCGCATGTACAAAACGAAAGATTCTCAGCAGGAAGAGGTATCAACCTACTTCTTAGAGGCTCCCAACCACTTGAGGCTCCTCACGTTAGATGAGCCCAAAGGACCGGAAGGGGTTGTTGAGGAGATGAAAGCGGAAAAGGACGCAGATGAGGTTACCCTCGAAGAAGCTGTGGCCCAACCCCAGATCAACTGGAACAAGATGCCCGCGGGCTATCCTCTTGTTTGGGAGCAAGGCGATCAGCAACTTGTTTGTATCGTTCATCGCGATGCCGACCCAGGGTCAGAGTTGCTTGACGTCCGAGTCTACGGTCGACGAGTATCAGGTATAAAAACCCTGAGACGCTCCGAGCTACGCCCGACATCCATCACTGAGATTAGAGATCTTTTTCCCCCCGTTGGAAATGGGAAAAGGATTCTTGAAATCATTGAGCAGTCATACCTTCAGAACACGCCCAGCGTGATCGTCGGTATACCCGCGTCTGGAAGCTCTGAGACAGCTTGATCTTCAGAAAAACTACTGGAATCCCCATAATGGGTGACCACGTGAGTGGCCAAGTTGCGAGAGAACACATCAGGGTAAAACCTGATCACTTAGACGCATAGTCTAAGGCCCAGCCGGTTAGTCCGTTCGCGAATTGTAATGCAAGTAAGCATTTGCACCACGCATTCGTGAACATTAACCGGTTGGGTTTCTCTTTAGAAACTCTTAATGAACGAAGAGAATTTAGAGTTTCTTAATCCGCCGAATGCAAAGCAAGTGATGGCTGCGAGCGAGTTTAAGTTTAAAAATGACAAATGAATTTATTCGGGTGGTAAGTTGTAATACTTTATAATATCGCGGGCTATGTTAAAAAAAATTGGCGCCGCAGTCTCAGAACCATAAATTGATGTTTTTGGTCTGTGCAACACAACGAGCATTGCAACTTTTGGATTGTCAGGCGGGAAAAAACCTACAAATGACGCAACGGTTTGGTTAGCATCATAATGCCCCGCTACCGGAATTTGCGCCGTCCCGGTCTTTCCTGCAATCTTATAATTTGGAATTTTTGTCCACTTTGCCTCTCCTCTCTCAACCGCATCTATCATCATAGACGTCACTATTTTGGCCGCAACGTTTGAAATAGTCTTATTCTTAACTTTTGGTTGGATATCAATAGTCTTCCCTTCAGGTGTTTGGATTTGGCTCACAACATAAGGCTGCATAAGATTTCCGCCATTGGCAATAGATGAAACCGCCGTTATTAGCTGAATTGGTGTTATTGAAATTCCCTGGCCAAAAGAAGCCGTTGCAAGGTCTATTGGATACCAGCGCTCTGGATCTTTGACAACACCGGTTGCCTCCCCTTGCAAATCAATTCCCGTCTGGACTCCAAGCCCATATTTTCTCAAGTAATCAACCATAGTATTTAACCCAAGTTTTCTTGAAACAAAAACCATTCCGGTATTATCCGAATGCACTATTACGTCTTCCATTGATGTGTTTGGAAAATATTTATTGTCCCAAGTTTTTATTTGATATTCACCTATTTGAACCGGACCTCCACAAATATCGCAGCGTGTTTCAGGCTTCACTAGATTTTTATCAATTGCTGCCCCCATAATAAGCACTTTAAATGTTGAGCCCGGTTCGTAAAGGTCTGAAAGCGCCGGATTGGCGTAATTTTTAGGATCAAAATCGTAATAGTCCTGAGCATTAAAAGAAGGGTAAGAAGACATGGCAAGAACAGCACCGGTTTGAGGATTCATGACTATTACGCTTCCGCCGTCCGCTTCATACTTATTAATACCCGTGGCTAGTTTTTGGTCTGCGATATATTGAATTGTACGGTCAATTGTAAGCCTAACGTTTCTTCCGTCAATTTTTTGGTCTTTCCTGACATCATTTATAATTGGGTTTCCGAGTGCGTCTTTCACTGCATAAAGTGCACCGGACCTGCCGGCAAGCTGGTCATTGTATTCTCCTTCAATACCAAAATATCCACGATGAGCACCATATGAGTCACGCCCGACAAATCCAACTAAATGAGCAGCCATAGAAGCTTCCGGATACATCCTTGAATATTCCTGCTCAAATCCTATACCCGGAAGATTTAACGCAGCAATTTGGTCTTTTTTGTCAGAGTCAAGGTTTTGGGCAAGTTTTACCCAGAAAAGATTTTGTATAAGTTTTGCTGAAATTGAAGCGGGGTCATCTCCTAAAATCGATGCAAGTTTTTGCGCGTAAGAAGGCACATCATTTATTACTTTTGGATTAGAGTAAACAAGAAAAGATATTGTGTTTGTAGCAACAGGGAAATTATCAGACGTCCTGATCTCGCCTCTCATTGCAGGGATAACAAGCGTTTCTTCACTTTGGAGTTTTCCAAGAGACCTAAGAGAATCGGCCCTTACAACCTGCCAATAAAAAAGGCGTGTTATAAGAATGAAGTAGAAAATACAGATGCCCGCGGCGACAGTTAAGAACCTTAAGACTTCGCGCTTCTTCATCTTCCAATAGCCACGCGCGCAGGGTCATAAACAGAAACAATGTCTTGTGTTGAAACAAGACCTAAAGACGCCGCGCGTGACGCAATTGTTTGGTAAGATATTTTCGAAAGAACTTTATCACGTAGAACCAGATTTTTCTCGGTCAGCACATCTATTTGGTTTTGTAAACGGGAA
This sequence comes from uncultured Gammaproteobacteria bacterium, assembly GCA_964651815.1. Classification (GTDB taxonomy): domain Bacteria; phylum Patescibacteriota; class Microgenomatia; order Levybacterales; family GWA1-39-11; genus GWA1-39-11. The sequence continues at coordinate 39,396 of CAZYWG010000008.1, forward strand.
GCCAAAATACTATTTAATGAAGTTGTATTTGAAATATAAACGCGAGCAACTTGTGTCACAATTGCCAATAAGATCAAAATAAGGATAGATAAAGATATAATTTTGTTCATTTTTGACTTTTAACTTTCATTTGTTTTTTCTAATACTCTAAGCTTCGCGCTACGCGAACGTCTGTTTTTTGTTGTTTCATCATCCGTCGCAATAATCGGTTTTTTATTTATAAGATGCGCTCGACCCTCTCTTGCAAGCTTTAGAAAATAAAGTTTTACTGCCCTGTCTTCAAGCGAATGAAATGAGATTACCTCAAATTTTGCGCCCTCATTTAGAAGTTTGAATCCGCTTTCCAATGCTTGTCTTAAGTTATCTATTTCCGAATTAACGTATATTCTTAATGCTTGAAAAACTTTAGTTGAAGGATTTAATTTTCCGGAAGGCTTAACTACGCTTTCTATAATCTTTGCGAGTTCCAGGCTTGTTTTTATTTCTTTTTCCGCGCGTGTTGTAACAATTTCTTGTGCTATTCTTCTTGCCGCGTTTTCTTCTCCGTATTTTGCAAAAATTTCATAAAGCTCGTCTTGAGACCCGGTGTTAACAATTTCTTGTGCTGTCAATTCCGAATCTGCATCCATTCTCATGTCTAGTGGCTCATCCCTGCGGAAAGAAAAACCTCGCCCGGAATGATCAATCTGGTTACTTGATACACCCAGATCAAGCAAAATTCCATCGACCTTTCCAAAACCGGTGTTTTGGGCTATTTTTTCTATATTCGCAAAGTTGTCATGAACAACAACTAATTGTCCTTTTTTTATTTCAGATTCAAACTTCTTTTTAAGGTGCAAAATTGCGTCTTTATCCTGATCTATTCCTAAAACCATTCCGCTCCGTTTTAATATTTCTGCGGCGTGTCCGCCGCCCCCAATTGTCCCGTCTATATACTTCCCGGAGGACTTAATGTTTAAATTGTCAACTACACTGGTAAGTAGTACCGGCGTGTGAAAATTATCCATTCCTCTCCTTTTTCTCGCGATCCTTGTCAATTAATCTTTTTGAAATTCCTTCTATGTTTTTTGTCAATTTCACACTGTACTCTTCCCAACGCTTTTTATCCCAAACCTCAACGTATCTTGATAAACCTAGGAATATAACCTCATTTTCAATTCCTGCAAACGTTCTAAGGTACGCTGGCGTAATAAACCTTCCCTTGCTATCGAGCTCAATAAGTGAGGCTCCGCCAAGTAAGAACCTCTGTGTTTCGCGTGTTTCATATTCGATGAATGGCCTTCCTCTTGTACCTTCAAGAAGAGATTCCCATTCTTGCTGTGAGACAATGATAAGTGAGCTTTCAAAACCTTGTGTTGCGATAAGCTTGTCGCCGAGTGTTTCGCGGAATTTTTTTGGGAAGGAAACCCTTCCTTTTTCATCAATTTTACTTTCATATTGGCCTATCAACATAGAATTTTAAGACCGTTTTAAGCGGAGAACCTGCCTATATGTCCGTCTAAGAATTACCTAAGACGAACCGAACCAAAACTTACTTCGTAGAAATTAAGGATGTTAAAAATGTATTCCCAGATCCCACTTCTTCCCATCTTTTCCCATTTTGTACCTTTTTTTGGGACAGGTCAAGTAGCAATTGGGGTAAAATAGTGGACTAGGACAAGCAAAACACTATATGGGAAAATTTGTATGAAATTATTTGTATTAGGTAGAATGTATTATGTAGTAAGCAAGTAAACACGAGGGACTACGGAAGAAATTCACATAATACTTTATACAAGCTACTTTATACTTACTTAAAGGGGATTGAGTCGGTTACGCTTGCTACTTCTCCGCTGTCATATACTATTTTAAGTATAAATTTGATGTCTGATGTTACGTCATCATACTTACAAGTACCGGATGAACAGGTACCAAGTAGAATCTCTTTTTTAATATCTGATTGTCCGGAAACGTCAATGTCTGATGAAACGACGCCGCGAGGTACGTTGCTCAATTCACCAGTATCAGGATCTTTTGCGTTGGCATTGTAATCTGCTTCATATTGAATTGATTTAACACCTGTCAGCTTTCCAATTTCCATTTCAACAGCGCGCTTGTCCGCTCTGAGCGAAAGAGTTAACCCAATATCTTGCGGGCTTAACTTTTTTACATTTTGGGTCTGGTCGCCAGCGGGAGGCGCTGTTTGAGCACCTTTTGAACGCGTAAAGACAAATACTGCACCCAACACAACAACTATTACAACTATAGCGCCGACCAGGATTTTGTTTTTAATCAGAAAGTCCATGAATTAATTAATACAAAAAAAATATGCTTAGTCAAGTTTCTCTTTGAGATAGCCTTCCACGCTGTCTTCCGGAATGCGAATTTGGGTTGCAGTATCCCTGTCACGGATTGTAACTGTGCCATCCTCTAATGTTTGAAAATCGATTGTTATACAAAATGGCGTACCTATCTCATCTTGCGCAAAATAGCGCTTCCCTATATTTCCACGCTCATCCCAAGCTACAAGGCTATTCCTGCGTAGCTTACTGTATATATTGCGTGCACGCGCACCTAGCTCAGGCTTGTTTGCCAAGAGAGGAAATACGGCTGCTTTGTAGGGAGCAATCTTAGGACTGAGCTTGAGGAAAAAACGCTCTCCGTCTTGCTGATACGCATCACACAGAACCATAAGGAAAAGCCTGTTTATTCCAACAGCAGGCTCTATAACATGCGGGAGAATTTTTTCATTAGTCACAGGGTCAACAATTTTCAACTCTTTATTTGAATGCTTTTCGTGCTGCGACAAATCATAATTTGTACGGTACGCTAGTCCCCATAATTCTTTAAAACCAAAAGGAAATTTATATTCTAAGTCTTCAGTCCGCATACTATAAAAAGAGCGCTCTTTATCCGAATGTTCACGCCAACGTAAATTCTCCTCTTTTATTCCGAGCTTTTGTATTACAAATTCAAAAATTGAAGATTTCCAAGACTCAAACAATTCTTCCCAATTATTTTTTCCGGAATCAAAAAAATACTCTATTTCTCCTTGTTCAAATTCTAATGTTCTGAAAACGGAATTTCCCGGGGTTATTTCATTTCTAAAACTTTTCCCAAGTTGAGCAATACCAAAAGGCAAACGAACGCGCGTTGAATCAACAACGTTTTTAAAATTAATAAACATCCCCTGCGCCGTCTCGCCGCGGAGATATGCAAGCGACTGGTCACCCTCAACAATTCCCATGTTAACCGGGAAAAGTAAATTGAATTTACGAACAGGCGTCCATTTATCGCCCTTGTTTTCTTTACAATTCGGACACGGAATTTTTAAGTTATTAATTAATTGGTCAAGTTCTTCGTTAGACAATCCTTCAACTTTCTTCGATTTAATTACTTGATTAATTTTGTGGAGACCTGAAAATTTTTCTTCGGGGACAGCAGATATTGCTGTATCGAGTTTCTCATCGCTGTAATTTTCTAAAAACCCTTCAATTAAATGGTCTGCGCGCATTCGGAGTTTGCAGTTTTTGCAATCAACTAGAGCGTCGGCAAATCCAGCCGTGTGGCCTGAGGCTTTCCAAATTTCTTGATGAGAAATAAGAGACGCGTCGAGACCCACAACATCATCTCTGGCGTGGACAAAGTTATCCCACCATAAATTCCTGATATTCCTTAGGAGTTCTGCACCAACGGGCCCGTAATCATAAGTATTTGCAAGTCCGCCGTATAATTCCGACCCCGGATAAATAAATCCACGCCTTTTGGCAAGTGATGTTACTTTCTCAAATATATTATCCACACGCACAGTATACCAAGTGCTATACCAACAATAAATAACTTATAGTATAATAGTCACTTATGTCCGCAGAACAAGAACAGTTCCTGAGAGGGAAAATTGAAACAATGTCTCTCGAAGACCCTGAGAGATACCACATGCTGGATGAATATAGTCGCGTTATTGGAAGACTAACTGGGGAGCATAATATAACTTTTATGGATACAGAGTCGTTTAGACTGATGCTCTCATATGCTAGGATCCTGAGCAACCAAACTATAGTTGACGCAGCTTCAACTGCTGGAGTCAAGACTACAGCATATCAAACTACGGAAAGTGTGTCCTCACATTACCCAAAGACTAATCAAATGCATGTGTATAGCGCTTACATGGGAATGGAAGCCTTTGAGTTGGCGAAAACGGTTTTAAAAACCGAGCAAGAACGTCAGAAAGTCCGTGAAGCATTAGGGTTTGACATACATCAAAATCTCAGAACGTTGTGGAGCGTAAAAAAAGATGGCCACTCAGTACTAAGACCTCATTATTATATTGGTGATTTTAGAACCCTCAATCAAGAAAGAATTGTTAACACTGAAGGTCTACCATTTATTGAAGCCAAATTAGATTTTAAGGGTGGAGATCCAAAAGCAACAAACCCGCTTATCGATAGCTATATAACACTACCTTACAGGAATTTTTTGGGTGCTCACGCTTCTCACTCAGCTACAACTATGAGTTGAGGATTACTATACCCACATTAAGAATCATGGCGAAAAAAACCCACGCAAGATATGGATACAGCAGATAAGAAGCCGGTTTTGAAACCTTTGCAAAAATCTTAATCGTCACATAAATTAAAATCAAAAGCACAACAATTACAGCGGCAGCGAGAGTAATACTATGAAACCCAAAAAATACAATAGACCACAAAACATTTAAAATTAGTTGTGCTGCAAAAAGTCTAATCCCCTCCTGTTTTATTTTTTTTGTTTTTGAGCCTTTTGATGTCCAAATTAAATATAAAGATAACCCCATTAAAATATGAAGAACTGTCCAAACAGGGCCAAAAACTTGATTTGGAGGATTGAAAAACGGCTTATTGAGTGCCTCATACCAAGGAGAGATTGAGGGAATAGTAAAATACCAACCTACTGCACCCGCTGCGAGAGGCAGAAAAAGAGAAATTAAAAGTTTTGTTAATTTATTATCCATTAAATTATTTTAGCATGTTTAACACAACTTAACTCGCGCCGCCGCCCCCGCCTCCTCCTCCACCACCCCCGCCGCCTGAAAAGCCTCCACCAGAACCAGATGAAAAAGAGGAAGAAAATGCCGTTCCCATATCTGACATACTTTGCGAGAATCCGGTCGCAAAATCAGTGCCAATTCCTGACATAGAATTCGAGACATTTTGTCCTGATACCGAACTGTAATAATACCACCCCGGCACAACCGCGCCGCTTTGTGACAAAATTAATGGAAGATATTGGGCAACTTTTGTAGCTATTCCAAAAACAGTCCCGTAAACCAGCATTTCTTCCCAAATAACCAGAGCCTGCGGAAGTTCATTTTTAAATTGGGAAAAATCATTTAGAAAGTGTTTAAACGCCAACCACTCAAATGCTTCTTTACCGGCAGCTTTTGTCCATCTTAGAAACTTGTTTGAAATACCCAAAAAGATTGCTCCTCCAAAAATTATTAAAATCCAACTGGCTTCTGCAAATTTAAATATATCGATACCAAAAAATAAAGAAAGAGCACCAGAAATTATTATTGCAAAAACAATGTTTGAAATTATAAAAAATTTTCTCCAAGTTGTACTTTGAACTTCAACATCTTTAGAGAGCGTAAATTCAGCTTTTATTTGATCTTGCCAGCTCTTAAAAAAAGTTCTCGTTTTCATGGGATAACTTTTCATGCCACTTTTGATATCATCAACTTTGATATTTTTTGAATCATCCGAAAATGAAAAAATAAAATCATAGACTTGCTGCTCAAAATATTTGAGTGGTTTTTTTGAAGGGTAAGATTTTTCATCTTTGTGTATAATATAATTGTAAGAAGTTGAGCCAGCTCCTATCCCCAAAAATCCGCTTGAAACTTTTTCCTGTGCCTCTATTTTTATATATTTCTTTCGCGCTAAATCTAATATTGTAGCTGTAAAAGAATTGGCAGAAATATTTATACCTTGTGTAATTAATGCTTCAACAAGCGCCGGCTCAAGATTGGAAGGAGGATTATGTATATATTTTGGAACACCTTCGTAGTATTCACGTCCATGACGGCGCCACATTAAATACCAAAATATAATCCAAACTATGATAGCTGTAGGTATTGAAAATAATCCGACAACTCGTGTTCTTTCTTTTAATACAGTTGCATTTTGAAATGATTTTTCTTCTTTTTTTATTCTTGGCAGCGCCGTTTCATCAATATGTGTGCCTGAAGTGATAAGCGACACTGGAAATAAAACTCGGACTTCTACAAATGTGCTTTCAGGAATGTTTGAAACTAAAAATTGCACGGTTGATCCGTCAAGAATCAAGGCTTGGCCGTTGAGTGGACCGTGTCCCCAGACATAAACTTGATCTTTTGACGCGCCTTGCGGCAAATGAACTGTAACAGTTGCTTTATCTGTTTTGGTGGCCCATCCATCTCCTATTGCTTTCCAATATAATTCTGCAACGTCATTATAAGAAGTTAGGGCATTAGTTACAGTGTATGTCAAAACAAATTCACGATTTTCATTGTATGAAGAATGATATGCTTCAATATGTTCAGAATCCCCACGCCTTACTGCTGAAAACTTATGGACCGGACGATAAGGATCAGGAGCAGGAAATTGAATATATTTAACACTATCCGGGTTATCTTCGGAAAACGAAACGTCATTTATTTCTTGATCACTTTTCAGAGGGATATCCCAATAAATTTGAGAGAAACTTCCGTCAAAATAAGACGTTCGCTTTTCAACCACATTGATGCTGGAATCCGGATTTACAGTAATATCAGAAGTGACGCTTGGGAAATAAAAAGACTTTGCATAACTTGCCTTTGGGAAAAGAAAAAATAAAATCAAAAATAAAAGAGAAGCATTAAATACAACCTTCATATTTTTATAGTATCACAATTTATTTTTTGTATGTTAAAGTTGGTATTTTTTAGGAACTAAACTTAGAGTTTTAATAATTTGGGTTATTTTTGTAGGGGGATATATTGACAGTTTTTGGAGTGGGAGTTGGAGTGGGAGTGTTTGTTGCTATTGGAAAGAAGACTTTTGTAAGAGTTGGGGTTGGTGTAAGTGTTGGGGTGGCGATTAACTTAAATATGGGATGGGATGTTGGGGTTGGGGTTGCCGTTAAAGAGACTGTTGGAACCGGCGTGTCACTTGGAGCAATTGTTGGCGTTGGACTAACCGACACTTTTTCAGTATTCATAGACTTTCCTGATTTCCCAGCCAAATAAAATGAAATTCCTGTTGCTGCGATAAATAAAAGGGCGCCCACCGCAATTAAAACCAAAGGCTTACTGAATAACTTCATCATTTTGGCAGTATAGCGGCGAACGTTCTTAATGTCAATAATTTTTTAGGATTTTTATTTCTTTCTCATCTGTTTTTCAGAAATTAATCATGATTGTTACAGTTTTATACAAAATATGTATATTGACTAGGAATTCTTAATTGTATTAATAATATCATTAGTGAAAAAATTCACCCTGTCCTGGATTTTATTTGTTGTATTTCCCGTTGCCGTTTTAGTTTTTCTATTTGGTAAAATAACAAACGTCCAAGGCGCCGCAAATCACTTAGTCATTTCTCAAGTTCAGGCCGGCTTGGGAAATAATGAATTCATTGAACTTTATAACCCTACGTCTTCTGATGTCAATTTAACTAACTGGCATGTTACACACAAGCTAACTGCAACGAGTAGTGCCGGAACAAATTTTATCGTCTCAGGCCTCACTGGTACAATTCACGCTCATGGGTATTATCTAATTGCAAATGACTCGGGTATCGCGTCCCCCTCTGCAGATATATCATACGGTACAAGTTTCAGTATCAATACAACCATAGAACTATTCAGCGATAACAAAATAACTCTAGTTGATAAAGTTGGCTTTGGAACAAATGTTGATCCTGAAGGAGCGGCTGCACAGAACCCACCGGATGGTGGAAGTATTGAGAGAAAAGCAGATGACACAGGTGGTAATGGATTAGATACTGATAATAATTCAAACGATTTTGTGACTCTTGCAACTTCTGAACCGCGAAATTCCTCTATAATAGTTACTCCTACTCCAACCTCAACTCCCACACCAACTGATACTCCAACTCCAACAAATACACCAACGCCAACCCCGACTGATACACCTACTCCAACACCTACCGATACTCCAACGCCGACCGCGACTCCCACTCCGACGCCTACTGAAACACCAACACCTACTCCAACCGAAACTCCTACTCCAACCGCGACACCAACCCCAACGCCTACTGAAACGCCGACTCCAACTCCTACAAATTCACCCACTCCTACACTCACACCCTCTCCCACCGCAACGCCAACCCCAATTCCCCCGACACCAACGGCGACTTTGACCCCAACTTCAATTCCATCAACTCCAACACCTACGTTAACGCCGACTTTGTCTCCAACTGCTACACCTACTCCTACAATTATTTTCCCACAAATCCCAAGATTCCAGACAGTTTGCGTAACTCATTTTATAGATTTTACAGTGCTATTTTTACACTTCCACATTCCATACCCGGTGTGTACTTTGGTGAGAATTTAAGCTTGAGTTTTAGTATCGGGAGAATTGCTAATCATTAAAGGGTTCTTATTTCCTAACTTTATTATGACGGATCTTATGCGATCATGAATTACCTGTATTGATTTCAATCCAAAAAAATCTTTTATTTCATCAGGTGTCCACTTTCTTCCATCTTCTAATCCTAACCAAAGTGACAAAGTTTTATACTGCATTGCTGTCAATCTTTCATGCGCTCCACCTTTAAGAACGTTGACCAAAGCATCCTCATCAAACTTTAATTTCTCTCTTCCCGCAGGTTTCATTGAATTTTCATCTCCTGATGATGGATCAGGCACTTGCTCTCTCAAGGAATCTGAACCTTCATCTACATCTACGACAAGAGACCGTACGCTCTTACGCAAATCCCTCTCTCTGTCGCTCAAATATTTATCCTTCTCATCCGTTTCATTTCTTAATTTCTGTGAAGCATTTCTAAAAATGGTGGGAAGCTGGTAATTTCCAATTGAAGGCAGTGTACCATCAATAAATGTTCTGTATCTTAGATTAATTTCAGATTGATATCCAACATATAATAAATAAGAAAGTGTTTCAAATCCAACACCCGTATCTTTTTTTAACCTCAATAAATCTACAGAATCAGCAGGGGACGCGTACTCAATGTGACCAGCCACTTTAGCGATTTGTAAAATTCTATTAGTCTTGGCAACTTTTTCTTTTGCCTCCGCTGCTTGATGATGAGCGCCAGATGTTTCAAGAACCATTTAAAAACATTTTAGACTTATAGTACAACCTTGTCAATGATTATATGTATTTTTTAGCAAAAATGTCTGCCTCTTTTTCCTGTTTCCGGATTTCTTCTTTTGTTTGAACAACCAGAGTTGAATTTCTATGACCCAATACAACATGCCCTATTTCATGCGCAATAGTGTAATCAATTTGTGCTTGGTCTTGCTCAAACAATTCATCACTTAAAAATATTAAGTGGCGGTCTTTTATGTCGTTCCCGGTGAATGTAAATGCGTATGCGTCTTCCATTGAACCCATAAACCAACACTTTCGTGTGACAAACTTAATGATTTCAGGAGTCATGCCCGTTAAAACCCGGCAGACCATTACACCCATCCTTTTACTCCCAACGAGTTTACCCCCAAAAGAATCATAAATTTTTTTAATTTTGTCGTTCATAAATTATATTAGTCAGACTGCAATTCAGCAACCACCGGCATGTGGTCTGACCCCGCAAGTAATTCTGCCTTTGATGATACAACTTTTAAATTTTTAACCCAAATATAATCAATTTTTTGATGAAGGTGAAAAGGGAAAAACGACTTTAGCTTTAAAAAGAAAGGCGTTGCATATTTTTCGCTTACGTTAAAAATATCAACACTCCAAGGGATATTTCTCGTCGCGTCGATAAATTCCTGACCGAGAACATTCTGAATTAGGGAGTACTCTTTCTTATGATTAAAAATGTCAATATTGTTAAAATCGCCGCAAATTATCTCATAATCCGCGTCTCTTGCTTTAAGCCTTTCAGCAAAAAAGTGTTCTAGTTGCCCAATTCTATAAGAAGTGTTGGCAAAAAATTCGGGATGTACACTCGAAAATAAAAAAGTTTTGTTGTTATACTCAAATTTTGCACTGATAAAAATACGCGGATATACCACACCCTTACCTCCCATAATAAGAGTTGAAAGAAGAAATTGATAAAGCGTAAGATGCTTCATTTTTTCCATTGGGATTGCTTTTTTTGAAATAAGCTTGAGTTTTTCAGAGTTATAAACAATGGCAGTCCCCCAACGCAATCCTGTTTTTACATCACAAAGAGCAAGCTCAATTTTCCAATTTTTCCCTAAGGCTTTGATTAATTCATCACCAATAAATGCGCTGCCTTCTTCCTTTACTACTTCCTGCAATGCAAAGATATTAACACCCTCTGAGGCAAGTTTTTGTAAATTTGAAGCGATTTTTTGAATATTATACGAGTGCAAAACATTATACGTTGCAACTTTTAATTCCTTACTCATAATTAATCCCTGTGATATTCTACCACTTGAGAATTATTATAATAACTTTATGCAAGAAGAAATTACAAGAAATGAATTATGGCTCGGGTTTTATTTCGAGGATTAGACGAGGCAGATCATATTCATGCCAGTGTTCTGTAAGCTTGCCGCCTTTAACGCGGTAAATATCAATAAACGTAGTCTTAACTTTTTGATTTGTTGGCTCGATCCCTAAAAAAACGCCCGAATGTATTCCCGTCATAGTAGAACGGGTTACAACCAGGTCTTCTTCTTCAATTATTAAATCCAGGTGAAAATTAATCTCAGAAAACGGCTTGAAAAAAAATTGTATATGCTCGCCCACCCCTTCTATACCCGCTGCGCTTTGCCCTGGAGTCCTACTATGTTCAATATATGAGGCGTCAATAAAATCTGAAAGGAGTGCAAGCTGGCCACCATTAAGAATCAGGTTGTAGAAATTTTCAATAATCTTCTTATTATCCATTCCACATAGTATAGCAATTTATTGAATGCTGTTCCATATTGCATTTTATAGGCGTAATTTGACTATTTGATTAAAGCGGACTATTATCTTCATTTACATCAATGCCGCAGCTTGAAATTGATCTAAGCCAACCTATAAACCCTTTTGGGGTGTGGGAAAGACGTGCCCACATTCCCGGTCTGAGAAGCGTGATGTCCTTGGGACTAAATGAACAATCTGCAGAATTAGAATCCGCGAATCTCAAAAAGAGTATTTTCAAATTTTTAGGGCCGGGCGCTTTATTAGGGAAAAACGTTTTAGAAATAGGAACAGGAATTGGTAGATTTACGCAGGATCTTGCAGATTTATCAGCCTCACTAACCTCAATTGATTTAAGCCACACAATGCTTGAACGTGCGCGGCAAAGCATGAAAACATCCCCAAATGTTAATTTTCTAAAAGCCTCTGCCAGCAGCCTGCCCTTTGAGGACAGGAGCTTCGATTATATATTTGAAGTAACCGTTCTTCTTCATATGCCGGACGAAAAGTTTCAAGAGATTATTCGCGAGTCAAAGAGAGTTTTAAAACCAGGAGGGAAACTATTCCTGTGTGGGCCACTTGCTGATTCTCATACCCAAATCCATCAATATGTAGTCCACAGAACTTTAGGTGAATATAAAGAAGCTCTCTTCCCTTTCAAAGTTGAAAAAACTGCAAATGCGGAAGACTATACCATGTTACTCGCCGGCAAATAAAAACTATCAGAAGGAAATGGAAGAAAGAAGTAGATCTATTTCTTTTTTTTTGCTTTTTTCTTTTCCCTTTTTCCGTGGGTGTGTTTTTCAGCCATATATATAATTTAAACTACCTTTGAAATTTATGCAATACCCATAATGCCACTGGTAAAAATTGTTATATTCAAGTATATTATTCAGATGGAAGAAAAATGTCCAAAGTGCGGATCGCCTCTTAGCCCGGTCAGTGAAACACCTACGGGGAGAAAACTACAAAAATGCTCAACCGGGAGTTGGAACAGTGAAACAAAAAAAGCAGAAGGGTGCGATTATGTAAAATGGCTTGAAACGCCAGCAGAAACACTTGATGAAAAATGCCCAAAATGTGGCTCCCCACTTATTATGGTCGTCACGAGGTTCGGCAAAAAAATGAAGAAATGCTCAACCAATGTGTGGAATAAAGAAACCAAAAAAGCAGAGGGTTGTGATTTTGTAGAATGGCAAAACGGGACCACTGAAACATTAGACGAGGATTGTCCTGACTGCGGAAACAAGCTTATCTTATTCACAACATCAACAGGCAAGAAGATGAAAAAATGCTCAACAAGCGGCTGGGACAGAGAGAAAAAACAAGCAACCGGATGCACTTATGTTGAATGGCTAAAACCTGGAGATTATATGAAGAACGACGGAATCCCGGTCTCCGGTGGCGAACCAAAAGATGAACCCCCACTACCCTCTGACCCAAATTCCTAGTGCGGGTAAAAACAATAACGAAATTACAGTACGATTTTTTGTATAAAAGTGGTATACTAACCCGAGACAAATGAGTAATAACACAAAAACCCCCGGAAATATTGATTCCTTCAACCCTGATTTAAATTCAAAACTCGCGGAAATGGAAGAAGAAAATTATTTATTCATTGTGGCCGATCTTAAAAAAGCTTTTCTTTATCTTTTTAACAATGGGAATCTTGCGACGACACGCAAAATAATGGACCCAACGGTTAACAAGAAAATAAAATCAAATTCGGGGGAATTATCAGGAAGAAACACAAAGCTTGACCACAAAATTGATAATCAAATTCACAGACATCTTCAGTTAATTGCAAAAGAGGCAACAATTTTAGTATCCGGCAAAAAAATTAATGGAATTTTTATTGGCGGCCATAAAACGCTTTTTAACAAAATCGAAAAGGAATTGCCTACGGCTTTACAAAAAATGATTCGGGGAGAATTTGTCACAGAACTCAACATACCCGAGGAAGAATTAATAAGCCACTGCAGCCGCACGCTCCTAGATTATCTAAAATAGACCCTAATACAAAAGGCAAGATTACAAAAACTCACTCTTTAGATTTTTAGAAGGATAAGAATTATTCTACTGCGGGGGTTTCTACGCTTTCGGGTACTTTGACTTCGTCGACTGCGTCGACCGGAACTGCAATTGTTGCTTTTTTGCTTACTTTTTTCTTCTTTACAACCGGAATTGCTTTTTCAGGTACAAGCTGCATATCTTCTTCCCTCACCACGTTTTCATCTTTAACCTCTTTGACCTTTGGTTGCTCACTCGATTGGGATTTTACTGAAACGGCCGGTACCAATATTTTCAAAATTCTATCTAGTTTGTAGTTAAGTGCATCAAATTGTTCTTTGTAGGAGTTACTATCTGATGGTCTTCCTCCACCAAAATCAGGTCTTGGACTTGGACGAGAATCAAAACTTGGGCGCGAGTCACGTCTGGTATCAGGTCTGCTTTCGGTTCTTCTATTATCTCCTCCATTGTTTTCTCTGAAACAGTCTCTACAAAAAACGGGCTTACCATTTGTAGGTCTAAATGGGACTTCACATTCTTTGCCACAATTACTACAAACAGCCTTAAACATTTCGCGGTCTCCTCCACGATTTCCACCAAAGTCTCTATTGCCAAAACTTCGTCCGCCGCCTCCTCTTGAATCTGGGGCGCCAAATCTTTTTTCTCTCTTAAAATCACGCATAGTCTTGTATTATACATTGTTTGGGTCGCATTAGCGAATGTAATGGAGAAAATAAAAGTCTTATCTTGGTCTTCTACGTTGTTGCGTGGGAATCCATTCCGAAATTTTTATGACCGAATTTAAAAGATTTGTGCTTTCCGTAACTCCTCCGGATTCAGTCACGGATTCTGTTAAAGCAGATCTTTGTTTATCATTAAGTCCCGCCACATCACCATACGCTTTTATCACAAGGAGCGCCTGAGGGGATAGTCTTTGAGTAAGCCCTAGCGCACCTTGAAGAAGCCTGAGTGCGTTGTTTCCTCGACCAATCTCATCAAGAAGAGTCATTCGATATTCCGGCGGGAGAGGAGTACGATCAAGTGCAGCACCACTTGCAAAACTTTGGAGCAAAGTCACCCTTTCGTGTTGCGTTGCGGACATAAGCTCTTGGCCTAAAGACCTTTCTTCCCAAGCAGCTCTAATACTCGCCAAATAAGCAGCTTTTGTTTCACCATTCAATGATTCATAAAGTTTCCAACTTGCACCCGTTGCTCTCATTAATTCCGTTAATTCTGCAAGTTCACGGGCGCGCTTGTCTTTTTCAACTTTTTCCCTCGCAGCTGATTCGACAGCATCTTTCACTTGTTTATCAAGCTCAGAACCCGGATTATCTTTTGCGGTTCTCTCGAATGCTTCTTGCATATGATTTGTATTATATTACAAAATCTCAAGAATGAAAATTTAGTTGATAGGTTATAATATAAGTATGGAATTTGTTGTAGTTCTTTATTATAAATACACTCAGCTCGATGACCCTAAAGAAGTAATGAATTGTCAGCGCACGATTTGCGAAAAACTCAATCTGAAGGGAAGAATTTTAATTGCACATGAAGGGATTAACGGGACTGTTGAAGGCCGAGCCCACGACATCGAACAGTATATAAAAGAAACAGAAAAGGACGCACCATTTAAAGATATAAATTGGAAGAAAAGTGCGGGAGACGGTAGTGCTTTCAAAAAACTTATAGTGCGAGTCAGGGCCGAAATTGTAACAACCGGAATTCCCGACAAAGATTTTGGTCCTCTAAAACGAGTAACCGGAAAATATTTAGATGCAGAAGAACTCTACGCATGGTTTTGTGAAAAACGCGAATTTTATATAATTGATATGAGAAACGATTTTGAATACGAACTCGGACGTTTTAAAAATTCAATCTGGCCGCAGGGACTAGGGCATTTTAGGGACGTACCAAATGCTATAAAGTCGATTGAGAATTTGAAGGATAAAACTGTTGTCACAGTCTGTACAGGAGGGGTAAGATGCGAAACTGCATCTGGACTTTTAATCAAATACGGATTCCGCGATGTTTACCAGCTAAGAGATGGAATAGTCACTTTCATGGAAAAATATCCAAATTTGTTTTTTGAGGGAAAGCTTGTTGTGTTTGACGGGCGTGAGACAATAGGATTCAACACCGAGGCACCAGAACACAAAACAGTAGGAAGGTGCAGAAATTGCGGGGGAACAAGCGAAAATCTTGTTAACTACTGGAATAATGGAGTTGATACTTACGGCGTTATATGTAAAAAATGTATTGAAGCAAACCGCATAACATTGTCCCGCGATTATTACCAAAATCTATCAGACTGAAGTATTACGGTCTTTTCAGAAGGTTTTTTTGGAAAAGAGTCTGCTCAATAAGAAACAACCGCTCTTTTGAAAGTACTGGTAAATCATCATATGCGAAAAACTTGGCATCAACTACTTCATGGCTTTTCTTAAATTCGCCGCCAATAAATTTGCCCAAAAAACATATATCAACGCGGGCCGTTTCCCTGTCTGTCCTAATTTTTAATTCTTCATCCGCGCTCACAATATATCCTGACTCTTCTTCTATTTCCCGTTCTAGCGCTTCTTGTGGATGCTCACGTGCTTTTATATAGCCGCCCGGTAAACCCCATTCGGTTTGCCTATAAGTATGTTTAAGAAGGAGAATTTCATTTTTGTCGTTTAAAATAATTCCTGTTACGCCTATCAGAAATTGGTCTTGAAATATTCGCATGACAAAAAGTTGGAGGGATTTTGGAATATTGAACAAACGCCAGATTTTAGCCAGACGTTCCATTTTTACAATGATTTATCGTCACGAGGATGGCCGGATTCTCCCCTTAGTCTTTCATTTTCAAGCTCCAGCTGATGGACTCTCTTAGTAAGTGCTGAAATTTCTTTGTTAGCGCCTTTTATGGTGTTTTCTTTCTTGTGAATTTTGAAAGCCGTAGCAATAACATCAAAAAAACTTATAATCCAGCTCACTACAAACCCCAAAAGTAAAGATCCAAGAACTATTATATATAAAGGTATGCCGGGAACGGAAGTATTTGCAAAAGTGACGTTAATTGCTTGTGTATTTTGCGTTGCAAAAAAAGCCATTCCGATTCCAAAGATTATTAATATAATTAAAGCGAACATATTCTTAGCATAGTCTTATATAAACAACTTTGCAATAATGTAAATAAGTGAGCGGAAAATTACTCTGTTGCGAACAAAGATTATACTTTCAAAAACACAAGAAGCTTAAAGATTAAGAATGCCGGCCAAAGACAAGATTTAAGAATTCCAACTACTACATCCACAAAAGAATGCGCGTTACCTAGAAAATAAAAAAGCGCGCCCACAAATCCCAAACCATAAACTGCTCCGCCGCCGCCATGCTTGACATATTTCATTTTTTTGTTCTCGTCGCTTTTTACCATATTTATGGTATACCACACTTTACGAGTCACATTCAAGATATGCAAAATTCAGAAGTGATATTCTAAAAGCCGCATGAAGTCACCATTAAATTCATTTCTTACAAGTTATTCATTACTCTTTTACTTGACAACCACCTTTTAACTAATATAATCTTAAAATATGCCAGAAATTATAGAAAAAAACCCAAAAATACTGCATGGGATGCCGGTAGTTAAAGGCACAAGGATTCCTATAGCAAGAATCGTAGCTCTACATGTCCAAGGGTATAAACTTAAAGACTTCAAAGAAGATTATCCTGACTTAGATTTGACAAAAAAGGATCTGAAAGATATTTTTTATTACTACTACAAAAACATTGCGACGCAATAGATCCTCCACCAAACGTAAAAAGTTCAGATTGCTCCTCGATTCGGCCTTTCCAAAACCATCTCAATTTTCAAAATTGATTTCCAAGGTACATCTTGAACACGTTGTATATTCGTTAAATATGCCAAGGACCTCGGAAGACGAATTTATTTATCAAAAGGCGACTCAAGAAAATTGTTTAGTTGTGACTATTGATGAAGACTTTAAGAAGTTGAGGAAACAGAAACAGGCAGGGGTAATTATTGTACCCTCAGACCTTTCAGTCAGACAAATAGAGGAAGCATTGTTGTGGTTTGTAAAAGATAAAAATCCGAATGATTATATAGGTAAAGTTACAAGAATAGAGAGAAATGAATTCTAGGAAAGAAACCGGGGAAAGAAAATTTACAACTTTTTTGATCGCTTTTTCTTGATTATTGGGACTAAAATTAAGCAATTGAAGAGAGAGAAAGTTCACGATTTCTGAATACATCTTCTACAAAGTCTAAGCCAAATATTTTCCGGCAAATTTCATTAAGAATTTTGTAAGTCCAGCGAAAAATAAATTCTAAAACCACGCATATTATTTTGGCGGTTTTATCGTTATAAGTCGGCAATTTTTTACATCAAAAAAGCATAATTTCAAAAAGGGGGAGAAAAATTAAAATTCTTACCGTAGAAATGCGGGGATTTATAAGACAGTAACTCTTTTTGAAGCTATTTACCCCTAAACAACCTAAATAATCTTTACTCTTATTTAAGTCTCAAATTGAATTTATCAACTTAAAGGAAATTTGTCAATGCGGAGTACTAATTATTAAGGGGTTTGATAATTTCCGGAGTCTGATTCTTTGGACTACCTACTAGACTCGATATTTTATAAGCCTCCATATGATTTGCCGGGAATGGTTCAAGTAATTCCATTAATTTGTTTGCGTTTGTATCCGGATTTAGCCACAGTTCTTCATCATTTTTTGTCAATATACACGGCATTCTGTCATGTACGGGTTTCATAAGACTATTTGGTGTAGTTGTAATAATTACAAAACCTTCTCCTGGTCTATAAATTCCTGCAAATGAAAACATTTTTTCTCCTTTAACTTTAAAACAATAAGGTTGTTTTCCTGACTCTGTTTTTTGCCATTCAAAGAAAAATGAGGCAGGGATTAAACATCTAGTCTCACGAAACATTTTTCTGAAAGTCGTAAGCTCTGCTACCGTTTCACTCTTTGCATTTATGTGTCTCACCCCTGGTTTCCAGGACTCTATGCCAAACGACAGATATTCACCAAGATTGGGGCTATTCCTATGAACTACGAGTCCCTTCATTGTAGGCGCGATGTTATACGTGGTTTGAATCTTTGGTTTGTTGGAAAGTTCGTATCTCTTCCAAACCTCAACATCATCTTTTGGGGCTATTGTGCCATATCTTCCACACATGAGAATATTATATCACTTGATACACTTTTTCGTACTTTGTTCGATTGTTTTTCGTCTTTATTTCAAGTAATCTATAATGATGAACTTGAGGTTGAGCGAACCCATCGATGTTATCGCTGTATTCACCCGCGACCATGAAAGGTTAAAACCAATTCGCCTCAAATGGAAAGAGAAAGCTTACTCAATAAGACAGATTGATTTTGTATTTAGAGAAAAGAGAGGAAGAATACTCTTTCATGTCTTTTGTTGTCTCACAGATACACTTTACTTCAAGGTTTGTTTCGATACGGAAAGCTTAATCTGGTGTGTTGAAGAAATTTCAGACGGGGAACCAGACTGATGGAATTAGATTTAAATAAAGCCGAACCAAGAGTCATGTTCGTTGATTTAAATTCCTGCTTTGCAAGGTGCGAACAACAGGCTAACAGGTTATTACGAAACAAACCTCTAGTTGTTGCCGCATACGCTTCTGATTATGGATGTGTAATATCTCCCTCAGTTGAGGCAAAAAAGCTAGGAATAAAAGTAGGACACAGAGTCTCAGACGCAAAACAGATATGTAAAGATGTTATTGTCAGGAGTCCAACCCCGAATTTATATAGAGATGTACATCAAAGATTCTGCAAGATTTTTAAAAGTTATACACCATATGTTATGCCTCAAAGTATTGATGAAGCAGTATTACGGTTTGATAAAATGCCGCAAAAAGATTTAATAAGAGTTGCTAAAGAAATAAAGACCAGAATGAGGAGTGAAATTGGCGAATGGATTTCAAACTCTATTGGGATCTCAACAAATAAATTCTTAGCAAAAACAGCTGCAAGTTTAGTAAAACCTGATGGATTGGTATGGATTGATTATAAAAATGTAAGGGAGGTATATTCAAAGCTTGAATTGATAGACCTATGTGGAATAAATGTAAGGAATGAATTTAGACTCAACATGGCGGATATTCACACTCCTCTTGAGTTTCTAGACTCTTCAATGCTGAAGCTTAAAAAACAGGTTTTCGAAAGTATATTGGGACACTATTGGTATTTAAAATTACGGGGATACGAATGTGAAGATGTGGAATTTGGGAGAAAATCTTTTGGGCAGTCATATGCTCTACCAAGATTTACCGATAATCTTGCGGAGCTTTCAAAAATCTTGATGAAATTATGCGAGAAGGCTGGAAGAAGACTCCGAAGAAACGGATATTATGCAGCAGGAGTTGATGTGGGATGTGGATATACGGACGGATTTTGGCACAAGAGCAGAAAAACCCCTCAAAGGCTTTTTAGTGGAAGTGATTTGTATAAAAGCGCGTTAAGTATCTTAAAACTGCAGCCGGAAAAGAAAAAAGCGACCCATGTCTTTGTGAGTTTTTTTAATTTACAGAAAATGGATTGTCTACAGCTAGATATATTTAACGAACAACTTAAGAATTGGGATATAAGCAGGGCAAGTGACGCCGTGAATGACAGGTTTGGCGAATACACAATTACTCCTGCGACTATGCTCGGGATGAATGAGCAGGTGATTGACCGTGTGCCTTTTGGCGGGGTTAAAGACATTATGCAGGTCTATTTTGATAACTGACTTGTCTCCAAAACACCCGTTTATCCTGAAGATTCGAATACCCTTGGGGTCACCAAAGGGAACACCCGATGTTTCAACACTCAAAAGAGGTTGATATAACGGGCTAATCCCGCGGTTCGAAAAACCTGGATACTCCCAAGTGAACACGGAGGGCGATATCGAACCAAGAAGTACTCTTTTCTGATTTAGGCTTCGAAACCAAAATCTCCAATTGTGGCTTTATGGTAAAATTTTAATATGACAAACGAACAAACAAATAATGGACCTGGAGATATAAGAACCGCGATTAAAACAAGAAGGTTCATGAAAGAACTTTCGCATGCAGAGAACATAACGTTACTGGGTTCAAAAGGACATAGGCTGGAAGATATTCTTACGGCTTCAGACAGGGCTTTATCAGAGCTTCAGGAAAAAAATTCAGAATGGATAGATCAAAAGCGCCAACTTCTTGCAGGTTACCTGTCTCCTCTGAAAGCAGGCGCAGTTGATGAGGCATATCATGGCGGTCTTGTTCTTACTGTTACGCAAGAGTTTCGTACATTTGGAAAAGTTAGCAAGGGGGAGATTGATAAAATGGATGATCCAAATTATTTAAAACAAGTAATTGAAGGTTACACTGTTGATTTTTTCCGGAGCCTAAGAATAGCGGAACGCCTAAAAATTAACCCAAGTTCTGCATTGGAAATTGCAGAATTATCCTACCATCATAATCCCACAAAATTACTAGATCTTTTAAAAAAATACCCCGATATTAATATAGGCGCCATTTTACTTGCCGCAAAAAAATCCCCATTGAGGTCGGAAGCATTCTTGGACAATTATGCTATGACTGTCGTTAGATTATCCGAGGACCCAAGATACTCCGCATTAAATCCCGGTGTAATTAATTCTGCAGCCCTTGGCTACACAAAAAACCCTGAGGGATTCCTGGATGTCTACATGAAGACTGTTGCTAGGTTATCAGAGGACCCAAGATATTCGGCATTAAATCCCGGTGTTATTAATGTTGTAGCTCTTGGTCATCCAAAAAACCCTGAGGGATTCCTGGATGACTACATGAAGACTGTTGCTATGTTATCAGAGGACCCAAGATACTTGGCATTAAATTCTAGCGTTATTGAAACAGCCGCTCTCAAGAACTCGAAAAACCCTGAGGGATTCCTGGATGACTATATGAAAACTGTCGTTAGATTAACTGAGAATCCAAGATACTCCGCATTAAATTCTAGCGTTATTAATTCTGCTGCCTTTAGTCATCCTAAAAATCCTGAATCGTTCCTCGATAGTTATATTTCTGCTGTCGATCGGTTATCGAAAGACTCAAGATATTCAGAATTAAATTCCGGCTTGATAAATCACGCTGCCCTTGGTTATTCAACGGACCCCGAGGCTTATCTGGATAGCTGTATTAATACTGGTGCCCGATTATCAGAAGATCCAAGGTACTCGGCGCTAAGCCAAAGCGTTATCAATTATGCTGCTTTCTATAACCCCACCGATCCAGAGGCATTTCTCGATAAATACATTAATAAGGTCACAAGATTAACCCAGGATCCAAGGTACTCGGCGCTAAGCTTAACTATCATCAATTCTGCCATCTTTACTAACTCAAAAAACCCAGAGGCCTTTTTAGACGGTTATATTGAGACCGCCGCCCGTTTATCAAAGGATCCAAGGTACTCGACATTAACTCCGACTGTGATAAACAAAGCTGCTCTGAGTTACCCGAGCAACCCTGAGGCCTTTATCGATAGTTACTTGGCCACGACCGCCAGATTGTCGGAGAATCCAAAATATTTAGAGATAAACAGGAGCGTAATCGATAAAGCCGCACTTTATTATCCGTCCAATCCTGAGGCATTTATTGATGGTTACATTAAGAGTGTTAATCGCTTATCCGAGGATTCGAGGTATTCATGGTTAAATATTGGAGTTATTCAAAAAGCAGCTCGTCAGAATACGACTAACCCAGAGGCAATTCTAGACAGTTACATTATGACCGTAGCACGTCTTTCAGAGGATCCAAGGTATTTAGCCATTAACCAGAGTATTATTGATAGAGCGGCACTTTATCATGCGAGCAACCCGGAGGCAGTCCTTGATTTGTTTATTAAGAACGTGGCTCGGTTATCACAGGATCCAAAATATTCAGAGTTAAACGATACTACAATTAACAGAGCAGCCTCTCATTATCCAGCTAATCCTGAGTCATTTCTGGACGTCTTTATTACAACTCTTTCTCGGTTAACAGAAAAATATTCTAACATTTCAAAACACACAATAAATGCTGCAGCTTTATACTTCCCAACTAATCCTGATGCGTTTGTAGAAAAATATATATCTGGAATGGTTAGTGAAACCGAATTAGAGGACGAAGAAACATTAACTGCGGATAATATTTTAGAGGATAACGGAATCCTTCCCGATTAAATAAACCTGCCCCATCTTAGAAAATTAAACATTTCCTCTGCTAGTTCCGTGCCTTCAATTCTTCTCATTATTTCCCGGCTGTTGTTTTGGGATAATATATTGAGGCTACCTTCCCAAAGAACATGTCTGACAATAAAGATGCAGTATTAATATATTCCTGGATTTGATCGTCTGATAGTTTACCTTTTCGATCTATAATTTTTCTTGCTTCTTTGATCGTCATTTTTAATTAAAACATATTGCTAAAAATGATTATTATGTCGCACAATCTACATAACACGACATAGTTTTGAGGCTAAATCGTTTGTGGAAAATAGGTGTCGTGCGTAAAACTTATACTATAAGACTACATCTATGTGCTATTTTATCTCTTTAGGAAATTTGATAATCTTTAACTTTGCTGATCCAAATCCTATTTTAATTGAGTAACTTCTTCCTGTAATATCTTGATATTTTAATGTAAGAGGGATCTCCATATCGGAAAAACGTGGGTCAAGATAAGTTGATAAACTAAATCCAGAACCCATAGGTTGATCATTTTTAAAGGATTCAGATAATAATTCTCGTTCTTCGCCTTTATCAAGTACGTTCGGATTGGTCATTTTCAAAATATATTTATAATTTTCATCGATATTTCTCCCTGCGAGATTATCCTTAAAGTGTAAGTTAAATTCCTCAAATTCAATATTTAATGCAGGTGCGCTACCTATATTTTTGACACGAAAGAATGTTTCCAATCGCCCTCTAGAATCTCTACCCTTCAAATATACAACAGGTAGCGGCATCAAACTTAGCTTAAGCTGCTGGTTTGAAATTTTTTTTAATCCTAAAGTTAGCCAGGCATATACTGCAACTGTGATAAGAGTTAAAACTAAAACAAAATCACTTATTATGCTAGTAGTTTCAAGAATTGTCATTTTATATAGATATGATTTTAATACTTTATACCAATTGGAACAAGTATTTTCAAAGCTACAATGATTTAATTCATAGGGATTAAGTACACCTAATCCCTACAATTAAACCACAAGCTACTCCATTATCTAATTGCCGTTAAATATTTTCGCTTGAGTTTCATAACCATAGTAAAGTGTCAGAAAATGCTTTAAAAGCCCAGACTAAATCAGAATAACTTAGACAAACCATTTCGTTAGTAACTTCACCCATTTTATCTCTGCCGTAAAAAAACTTGATGTATAGACCATTAAAACGTCCCAACTTTGCCCTTTTTACAAGGCTAAGATTTCCAAAGTTTTTAATTTTAGTCAAGGAAGTGGACAATCTTCGCTTTTGCCCGTTTACTTCGGTCAAAATAATTATTACCTTGGGCTCCTTTTTTAAAACTTCTAGTGTATTTAATTTGTTGTATGTTATATATGTCATAACTTTTTTATTCCCGATCTTATTAACTTTTCTTAACTATGTTATATAGATAACAATACATATATGTTTTTACTTACATATAAGTAGAGCTATTCTTTTTACATACTTTCTTCGATTTGTTTTTTGTTATAGGCATTTAAGACTTCTTGTTGAATGTATATCCAATCATTAAGGTTGTCAGTTTTAAACAACGGTCTCCAATAAGTTCCCGCTTTATAGCTAGGAGGCGTTATATATTCCTTTTTGCTTACAGAATCTCGTAATACTTTGAAACCTTTTAAAATGAACCCTTCAAAATGAATATCCGCCCGTGCTAAAACTTTTTCCGATTTTGACTCTAAAAAATTCACTTCCAAAATTTTCATTTTAATACTTGGCTTGATAAAGATTGTCTTTGAGTATTTTTATTGCTGTTACGAATTTACGAGGGTCTATTAAAACTTCTGGTGAATCTTCTTTTGCAAAATTATATGTTTGTATCAACAATTCTCTTTCTGGTGTATCTCTAAAAACAAAATATGATCTTTTAGGATTTGTGGGATCAGTTTCAATATTTACTAATTCGAGTTTTTTAGAGAATAAAAAACATGCGGCATAAAATGAAGTTAATCGAAAATAACGGTCAGCTTTATTCATATTTTTATTCTTAATTCATTCTAAACTGATTCTTTCGTATTTAAAGATAGAGAAATGTATACGAACAAGTGATACAATGAGGAAAATTAATATTAAGATGAGTATCTTCTACCCGCTAGAAAAAACTATTGGAGGTTTTTGTAATCCTTGTTCGCTTAGAATAATTCCAAAATTAGATATAACTATATCAGATCTTAAACCTATGGAAGTAGTTATTAGTAAGGACTACCAAATGCGTGAGACTCTAGTTGGAAAACCCTTGAGTACGGGTAAAACGAGGTATGAAGGAAAATTGTATCTACAAATTCTTAAATTGAAAATTTCTAAAGATTTTTCAAAGGACATATCGAGTAAAGAAAAGGGGGAAATTATCGATTTTGTTAGCAATTATGGTAGACCGTATGGAATTGAAGAAGCATCAGCACATATGAGATCTGATCCCAATATATCTTACTTTGGGAATGGTGACAAAATAAATTGGGTATTTATGAATTTCATTAGTGCACCACAAGATCATCATCGAGTTAGCTATTTCTACGAATTTAGAGCCATGTATGTGGATTTTCTTGATATATACGAAATTATAAAATCTGGCAATTTACATCGAATAGATCAATATAAAGATTCAACAAATTTTGAAAAGTATAGGGGAGTATTCAATAATGCTCTTTCGGAAAGTCAACTATATTTACAATCCATGGATGAAGTTTATAAGACTACGTGGATTAGTAAGTCCTGCATAAGTCAATGCTATTTAGAATTATACGATTTAATTATGACAAACCAAAAGATTAAAGTATGCAAATATTGTGGGAGTGATTTTGAAAGTTCTAAAAGTAATGAAGTAAGATGTAATAATTGCAGACAGAAATTTATTTATAGAAAGATGTATTACCAAAAGAATATACAGACAGAAAGGGAGAAGGCTAAATCAAGAATGGCAAAAAAGAGATTATTGTCCTCATAAGGGCAAAAGGTCTGAAGCCTTTACTATTAAGGACTTTGAAATTTTGTATAAAGCACGAATTGTCGGATTTCTCTTACCAAGCTCTATCAAACCTATGTATGTACGATACAATGATAGTGTACTTGCTAATTCTTCTTGTGTTATACCTTTTGCTTGACGAACTTTCTGCATTTTTCTTCCGTAATTCCCCAAGATATGTTTGTGACTTATTGGTTTACCCATTGCTCCTATTTTAGATACTGTTAGTATCGATCTCGACAGACTCCTTGTCATCTTGCGATTAAAGGAATAATATTAAGTAGGTTAAGGTATTTATTCTTACTTTAAAGATTAAAATGAGTATTAAGTGGCTGTGTGTAGCCTCAGGATTTATTCTTTTTCTGGCGATTATTCCAACGTGGCCATACGGTTATTACATTTTCCTTCGCTGGTCAATATTTATTTCCTCACTAATTGTTGCTTACAGTTTTAATATTTTTAAAAAAACAGGTTTGGTTCTAGTTTTTGGAGCTGTTGCTTATCTTTTTAATCCCATAATACCAGTTTATCTTACTCGTCAAATGTGGACACCAATAGACTTCTTGTCGGCTATCATATTCTTTGTAGGATCTGAAGCTGTAAAGGAAAATAAACAATGAAATTTATAAATGGATTATTTTCGGGAGCCTTAGGAATAATATGGATTGCTGGAATGCTTACTATTTCTACACTAATTCTCATTTTTGGAGTTCGAATAGCCTTAACAATTAATCCTTTTTTAAATGTTGCAACTTCTATTTTTACTAGTATTTGCATACTCATATTACTACCCTTAGCAATTTTTAAAAAAACTAGAATTGTATCTATTTATGGTCTGCTTATTGCTTCGTTTGTATTTGGCGCAAACCTATGGTTATTTTCATTTCTTACAACTTATTTCTATTGGGGATTTTTTGGTGTTGTTCTTGGACTTATCATCATAGGTGTAGGCGTAATTCCATTTGCACTAATCGCTTCTTTATTCCATTCAGATTGGTCAAGTATACTAAATATTTTTTATCTTTTAATCATAACCTATGGAGGAAGAACATTAAGTTTTTACTGGGCGAAAAAACTTGACGAACAAAACTTAAGAAAAATATCCGAAGAAACGGTCGGAATAAACAATATTGGCAATAACAACATCGAGGTTGATCCTTTAATTGAACAGGCTATTGATTTACTCAAAAGCAATGATGAAGTTTCGGCATCTCTCTTTCAAGTAAGGCTCGCAATAATCTTTGAACGAGCAGATCATATTCTAAATACATTTGTTAATTACAATATCATTTCTCCCTCAGAAAATAGAAAACCCAACAAAGTATTATTTACCAACCGCGATCAATTCGAAAAAGCGAAAGAATACTTTAGAAGTTTTCCGAAATTAGATCCGCGTAGATTCACAAATGAACTTGATGTAATACCGACTCCAAATACAGACGATGAGATTTATCCGGAGGTGGTAAAATTTGTACAAACTCTTAAAGAAGTTAACTCCTCTACTCTGCAACAGCATTTTGATATTGGCTTTAATCGTGCTGCTAGATTTTTAGAGAAAATGGAAAATGAAGAAATCTTAGAAAGTCCTATTGGCAACCAACCACAAAAAGTTCTTACTTCTTGGATGACAACAGACACGAAATTAAACTCACAAGGATTAATGATAGTGGAATGTCTTAAGGCATTTGGTATACAAACCCGTATAGATGAAGTTAATATTAAAAAGAATAGCATCGAGTATTGCCTAGATGTAGCACTTGGTTCACCAATGGAAGAGATTGTTAAACGTGAAAGGGATATTGCAGCAATAGTTGAATCGCCAACTGGTAAAGTGGAAATTCAAGCTCCAATACCCGGGAAATCTCAAGTTGGAATAACTGTCCCAATTAAATATTGACCATGCAACAACAAGGAGAAAAATATTCTAGTAAACAGGCTAAAATGCTTTATGACGCCCTTTGTGCAAAGGGAATTGCTTCAGAATTAGAATATTCTGATGGACATAAAACTGTTGACATTGCAATATTAAATCCTCGAATATACATAGAAGTTGACGGCATTCAACATTTTACAAACCCAGAACAAATAATTAGAGATTTCAAGAGATATCATTTTTCAGACGGTGATGATTTTAGTACTTTCTATGTTACGAACCAAATTATAGATTTGTATTTAGACGAAGTTGTTAATGCACTAGTAAAGGTCATTGAAATGAAAACTTCAGGAATGAATAGACAATGAAAATACCGCAAAATAAACAAGTATTACAGGCACTTGGAAAATGGGTGGATAAATGAAGAAAATTATCGGAGCTATTATAACCTTGGTCATCGGGGGAACCGTATATACGTTCAGTCAAGCTGATTTAGTTAAGAATTTTTCAAAAGATACTGGGCTTTCACAACAAGAAGCTCAACAATATGTAAATGGAATAAAAAAGGAAGATCTGCAATCATTCGATAAAATAGGCTCAGAGTTTATATCTCAAGGTCAACAAATAGAACAGCTGACAAACAAGATTGATTGTGCTAATTACACATATAAATGGGTATCTGACAATTTGAGTTGTGAAGAAGGGAAAAATGAACTCAATACGATCGGGAATAATGAGATAGATTTAGGAAATGCATACAAGATTTTAGACACTGATAAAGCTACAAAGAATGATATGTCCTCCGCAATAAAAGATATAGATACGTTAAACTCCGATTTTGAGCTAGGTATAGCTACTGCTTTATTAGACCAGAAAATTATAGAAGATACAAAGAAAACGAACTCATACAACAAAGCTTTGCTTGAATCTGCATTAAATAGTAAGAACTAAAAAGTTTTTTAATTTAACGAGTAGTAGTGTTTGTTATTGCATTCTTGACCGGACTTAATAATTTCTTTTGATAAATATCCATATCATACGGAAACTCGTTTTCATATAACTTGTTAAGTGCTCTTTGTTTTCTTGTGAGTTTACCAGCATAGGTTTTTCTTCTTATTTTCTGCCTCAGCTCATCTGCTTTTTTACGGTTAGTTAAAACGTAAAATAATGCATAATCCTTATACCTTCTATTTTCGTTTCTTGAGCTATAACTTAGATTATAACAATGCCTACAAGCAAAATAATTTCCACCTTTGTATAATACCGCAACCCTTCGCCCACAGTATTTTCCGTTTGCCCATAGATTACAAAGAAACCACCATCTCTTTCCTCCAAAAAAACAATTTGTGGAAGTTAAGGGCAATTTGTAATTGTACTTAGTCTCTTCATTAGTATCCCGATCTGTTACCTTATAATCCAGTTCAATATACTGTTTTGCTTCTAACAAACTGACTATGATGATTATATTGCTTTCTTGTCCGGTCCAACTATTATACCACCTAATTCCACCAGATTTCCAACACCCTTTATCGAGGTAACCATTCTTTTTTAGCCACCAGGTTTGTATTTTAAGTAGCGAATCTGCCTCCTGCTTAGATGAATAGTAATATCTGCCCATAATTGCCGAAATCAATAGAGATTATGTGAGAAATAGCCTCACAGATTATTTAATTAAAACTTGTAAGCTCAAGCTGCCATCTCGTTCAAGAAGAGTTAGATTAAATCGTGAATCATCAGCCAAATGAAAGTTTTGAAGCATTTCCTTTAATTCCCTTAATATTTCTTTTGGATCGACGTTTTTACGTACCATAGGATGCCTCATAGCTGCCCTTTCTAACGTTTTATCTGCCAAGTGCATATATGTTGAATAAGTTGTTTGAATATCTTTGTGTCCAACAAGTGTTGCAACTTCTGTTATTGGAACTCCTGCCTCAAGCATATGCGTAATATAGCTATGTCTGAAGTTATGAGGGAATGTTCTTTTCACAACTCCAGCTGCAACAGCTCGTCTTTTTAGGTCTGTGCTAAAGTCAGTCACTTGAACTGTCGTTTCCATAATATTTCTAAAAACTCTATCATTTGGTTTTCTATTTTTTGTTAGCTCAACTAATTTAGTTTTAAGTGGTTCAGTAAAATAAGCCGTTCGATTCTCATTTGTTTTAGTGTTCACAAAAGTTGCTCTACCAGCACTAATATCAACGTGTTCTGTGGTTAATTCAGCTGCTTCAGAGTATCTACATCCAGTGTATGCGAGGAACATGGTCATTGACCTAAATCTAAAGTCTAATACGCTACAATCCTTACCATGATAATTGCCATACGTGAGACTTGTATTTAGTATCTTTTCAATTTCTTCATGAGTAAATATGATTATGTCTGGTTTAACTTTCTTAAACGATTTGAAACCATCAAAGAAATCATTTGGAAATCCTCTATCCTTACAGTATAAAACCATTTGTCTAAACGCAAACTGATATGTGTTAAGAGTATTATTATTTCTTCCTTTATTTTTAAGTTCTAGGAAAAATAACTCTACGTTTTCTTTTGTAAGATCTTTATCTTTAAACCACTCATTGATTATTCCCAAACGGCTCAGGCAATGTCTTATGCTCTCTGGTGCGAGGCCAAGTTTTATAGTAATAAATGATTTAAAATCTTGTTTGTCTATTTTCATACTCCTTGTTTAGGAGTAGCTTGTGGCATTTGAAGAAAATATCTGAGGCAATTAGATTCTTGTATTATAGCGAAAATGCCTCTAAAATTCAACTGAAATACCTGCTAAATATAGCTTCTTTGGAGTTTAATTCTTCTGTCTTAGAAATGCGGGGATATCCAAGATATCAATTGTTTGTAGCTTCATTTATTACTAA
>CAZYWG010000009.1:0-66041 GCA_964651815.1 uncultured Gammaproteobacteria bacterium
GGCTCACAAAAATTAAAGGATCTTCTTTTTTCTGGGGTTATACGTGCTCTTCTCTGTTTAAATTCTCCGTGATTTTGTTGTAGTCTATCTTTATTTTGTCAGATGTAAAGTATAATTTCTGTCTTGCGAGTTCATTTGCAAATTCAACGGCTTCATGTAATTTCCTGGTCCTTTTATACCAAAAAATGAGTGCCGCACTGAAAACATCCCCAGATCCAACTGAATCGATAACATCATTTGCGGGTATTGGAATTGTAGGGATATGAAATTGCCCTTCTTTTGATATAACTAGCGCTCCTTTATCACTCAACGTCTCAACAACTATAACATCATTATCCTTAACCCATTTTTGGGCAACTTTTGTCATGAAAGCGTGGTCAAAAAAAGAAACTGTAACTGCATCTACATATGGAAGTATCTCATCAACTTCTAAGAATTCGCGGGTCACTACCCTATCGTCATGGTCAAAATCACGGAAATACCCTTGAGGAAGAAGGAGGATAGAAGTGTGCTTTTTGGCATGCTCAAAAATTTGCTTTATATATTCACTTGTAAAGTTGGGTAAGATTGGTGAGATTATTATTATATCTGCTTCACTAATCAGCGAAATAATTTTATTGTCAATTGGCACAGGTAGTGCTGTGTCACGGTTGAAAGCCCTTTGTTCTCTTGCACCACCAATATCTGACTTGTTTTCATAGATCAGTGACTTTTCTACATTTGGTTTTTCTGGATACAGCTTGAAATGGTCGGCAAATGGCAAAAAATCTTTACCATATGACGCAATTGTTGTGAGTTCTGTATCTGGCAACTGGGAAAATATATTATTCATAAATACTGCGGGGCTTCCGGCAGAAGTATATTTTGCCTGCTCAGAAATGTTGTGGTCAATGCATAAATGCCCGAAATCAAGAATTTTCATAATTTAATGCTTAAAATAAAGTGTAGCAAAAGGATTTTAAAATGCAAGAAGACAACTTTATCTTATATCGGGTAGCGAAATATCTTTTTTAAACAAAACATATGATATATAAGTGGAGACATAAGGCAAAGTTCCTTTTAAAAATCCGCCTTTAAACCGTCTTCCGGAAAAAAGAACCGTTGCTGAAGGAATATATTTAATTTTTCCAAGTTTTGCCACTTTAAATGATATATCAATGTCTTCTTGGGCATTTAAATTCCGGTCAAAACCTCCCGATTTTTTATAAATTTTCTTGTAAACCCCAAAATTATAACCACTCAACCAATAATGTCCCAAAAAAAGTTTGTAAAAACTCATAAAACGCGGTTGGACAAAATTAAAAATAGTGTTGGTCACAAAGTCACAATCATTTATTCGGCAACTGCCAGTAACTGCTACAGCACTACTTTTTTTGAGGTTTGAAACTAAATTTTCAATCCAATTGTTAGATACCACAGCGTCAGAATCTGTGGACAAAATTATTTCGCCAGTAGCCGCTTTAAATCCGCAGAAACGCGCTGCCCCTCTACCTTTCTTTTTTTCAGAAATCAATCTTAAGTCTAGTTTGTTTTTGTAGGCATTAACTATGTCAACTGTCTTGTCTGTTGAGTTGTTATCAACAACAATTACTTCAAATTTTTCTTTTGTTGTTTGGTGGAGAAACGCGTCAAGCGTATTTGATATGGATTTTTCTTCATTGTAAGCGGGTATAACTACTGAAACCATAGGACAATTATACCAAAGTGCTATAATTCATTAGGTGCCAAAAAATCTTAAACTTGGTTTTATTCTAGCAATTCTTTTCTCCTTTCTCCTTTCTTGTTGGTGGGTGTTACACGGCGACTTAACATTTTCCTCAGATATTGCACGTGACTTTTTACTTTTTTCAGAAATTGACCAGAAGCATATTGTGCTTATTGGACCAAAATCAAGCGTAGCCGGTCTTTTTCACGGCCCTTTATGGTTATATGTTAACTACCCTGCTTATTTAATAGGCCATGGAAATCCAGTGGTTGTAGCTTCTTTTTGGATTGTTTTGATCATCTTATTCACGGGAGCCTGCTTTTATATAGGAAAAAAACTTTTTGGAGAGTTTACCGGATATTTATTTGCTTCAATGGTTGCGCTTTACATGTTTTTCCATTCTGGTGAATTTTTTAATCCATTAGGCGCCATGTTTTTAATTCCCGTTAACTTTTATCTACTCGTTAAATATCTTGAGAAATATAATATCAAATATTTAATATGCTATATATTGCTCCTAGGATGTATCGTTCAGTTTGAATTGGCAATTGGAATTCCCTTGTTTATTCTTTCGGTTATTCTCTTGTTTATATTAACGATCCGTGCAAAAAAACCTCTTCACCTATTAACTTTTTCTTTAATTCTCATTCCGCTAGCAAATTTCCTTGCGTTTGATATAAGGCATCAATTTATTCTTACCCACGGAGTTTTAAGATATATTTCGCCCGCAAGCGGCGATTCTGTGAAGTATAATCCATTCTTTATGATTTTTGACCGATTTAAGCTTTTAACAATTAACGTTGAGATCCTAAGATTCGATCCTTATTACAGAAATGCGCTAACTGGCGCGATTTTTATATTCCTTTTGATATCGCAAATCAAGAATAATAAATTTAGGAAAACTTATTTGTTGTTTTTATACTTTTATGTGGGCTATTTTGTGACAACCTTTATAAATCGTGGCCCAATACTCTATTTTTACTTTTTCCCTTTCTTCCCATTTGTTTATTTAATTTTCTCATCATTCATAACATCAAAATACAAATATATTTTTCTTTTTATATTTGCTGTAATTTATTTTATGAACCTGCAATCGGCATTTAATGATATCTATGACTCAAGAACAAAGATTGGTATTGAGCAAACATCTTGGAAATTTTTGGATACAATGGCTAGCCGCGTCTATGAAGGTAGCGAAAAAGAATTTGGATATTTTGTCTATACACCTGACACAATTGCTTATGGCCCCAAATATGCCCTGCGTTATGAAGAGACGAAACATCCTGAAAAAAATGGTGCATACTTCACAAAAAAAAGAATAACTTATATTATTGTGGCTCCCCCGGCACCAAATAACCCCTACCTTTCATACACATGGTGGAGAAATGTTAGGGTTAAGATTGATAAAAATCCAACATCTGTTGTTATATTTCCAAATGGCTACAAAATAGAGAAATACGTCCTAACTGACACAGAAACTAAGATCCCTTATGACCACGGAATAGACCCCGGACTTAATTTCAGATAAGCTTTTCTTTTACTTTTCTTACAGCTTTTTTATTGCTTTGTAATTGCGGTAGCATATCATCTTTATCAATCCATAAACTCTTTGACATTAATTAATATTTTGGGTTGCTTCGGTCATTTTGTGTCCGAAGTCAAGAAACTCTAAACTCATTAATATCGTTAAGAGTTTCTAAGAAAAGGGGGTGAAAAAAATGGCTGATGATCAAAATCTAAAGCAAGATCAAGAAGAAAAACAAAAAGATGAAGAAGGTACCAAGGGTGGACAGGCAACAAGTCAAACGTCTGACAGTGACTTTGATTCAGATATGGGACTTGAAGAAGATTACGAAGACTAACTTAGGGAAAATGTAGTGAAGAACAGATGGAAATATTAATCCGTCTGTTTTTCGTACGGGAAAGCCTGTTGGTCAACCAGTGTTCTGAAAAACTTGACACTTTTCTCAAATGCCGGCGTGAAAGCTTTATGGTTATTTCGTCCAACGTGAAGTGTAATATGGAATGTTCCAATTGGGTCTCTCTTCCAATTCCAATCTGTTACCCCAGATACAGATACTTTTGATTCACCATTTGCAATCATTGCCTGACAAATGTATTCAAGCATTATGTGTTCAAACAGATGCGCCATTTCTGTTTTTTTAACTTCCACTGAAAAAGGGTAATTTTGTTCGTTAAAACAGCGGCTTTTAAACACAGTAGGGAGCATTTCGTTAAGCATTTTGTAAGTATGTGGAAGCTGGCTAGTATTTGTAACATCAGGCGCACATTGCATTGTGATTTTGGTTTTGTAAATCCCCTTATATATCTTGAATATGAATTTTTTTTGTATAGAAAAAGTTGTAGGCTTGAAAGAGAATAAATCCGGCATATTTGACTATTTGGGGTTTAACACCCTTACGTAAATCTTACGTATTTTTAATACTACGCCGATTTTTGCTTCCCTGTCAAGCAATTGCATCAAAAAAGCAGGCGTCGTCATAGCCTGCTTTTTAGTCCAACGTATTACATGGAGATTTGAGTTACGTCCGGATTTTCAGAAGTATTATCCTTTCTTCTTTTTCTACTCGCAAGGCCACCCTTTCTTCCTGCGGCCGCATGTCCTTGGGAATCACCATGCCACCCTCTGCCTTTCTTTTGTCTTTGTGTTGCCATAATTTTCACCTCGCTTTCCTTACTTCAATCATTTTAGTGTTTGAAGAACATTGATAATTATTTATCAACCAGTATGAATTTTATTAGCTACACTTTACAAAGCAATTAGAGAATAGTAAGAAAGCTGAAAGAAGAGGACTTATTTTGATTTTCTGGTTTTATTTTTCGAGGATTTTTTTGCTTTTTTACCCTTTTTCTCTTCCACCAATTCAATTTTAACAAGAGTTGGAGACATAACCGGGAAGATTCTATCAACCCCAACGCCTTCCAATTGCTGTCTCACAGTGATCATTTGGTTTGATCCAGCACCTTTAACGCTTAGAATCACTCCAACAAATGGTACGTTGCGCTCACGTTTACCTTCAATTACTTTTTGAATCACGCGTACGTTTTGCCCTTCTTTAAGTTGAAGTTCTGTATTTAAATCCATAGACAAGTATTATACAGGATTTGAAGCAATTTTTAAAGAGGACTAGTTGTATCAGAGGTGTTTGAACGAAAATCGAAAAACTTATGTAAATGTTTAATTCCTATTTTGTGCACGATTTGAGAAATTCCACAAAAAACGGGTGAGGCTTTAAGGGTCTACTTTTATATTCAGGGTGTCCTTGCGTACCCATATAGAAGGGGTGCACATCTTTTGGAAGTTCAATTATTTCAACCAGATCTTCTTTAACAGAACGCGCGCTTATAACTAAACCCTTTGATTCAAAGTTGTTTGTAAAATCATTATTAAACTCATATCTGTGGCGGTGCCGCTCTGATGTCAAACCCGTCTTTTCATCGATTTGGTGGAATTCACGGTAAAAATCAAATGCGCGAGTCCCTTTTTTAACTATCGCTTCCCAGCCCCCAAGCCTCATGGTTCCTCCATATGCCCTGTTTTTCATATGTTCTTTTTGAGTTTCTATTATATGAATTACAGGATGAGTTGTTTTGGGATCATTTTCAGTGGTATTAGCATCACTAA
Organism: uncultured Gammaproteobacteria bacterium; assembly: GCA_964651815.1. Taxonomy (GTDB): domain Bacteria; phylum Patescibacteriota; class Microgenomatia; order Levybacterales; family GWA1-39-11; genus GWA1-39-11. Next base: position 5,352 of record CAZYWG010000009.1, read on the forward strand.
ATCCAAGTATATCGCGAGCAAAGGAAATAACGGCAAGCTGCATGCCATAACATAACCCAAGATATGGGATTTTATTTTCTCTAGCATATGAGGCTGAAGCTATCATTCCTTCTGCACCTCTTTCACCCCAACCAATTGGGACAATTAACCCATCGGGCTTCCCAATTATCTTCTCAGCTCCCTCTTTTTCAACTTTCTCAGCATCAATCCAGTGGGTTTTTACTTCAACTCCATTAAACCAAGAAGCATGCTCTATTGCATCAAAAAGCGCCGCATACGAATCTCGGATCTGATACTCCCCTGTACCAAAATATTTCCCAACAATCGCAAGGTTTATAATCTTTTTCTTGGGTGCTTTAATTTTTTCAACTAGCGCTTCCCAATCTGTGAGCTTTGGAGAAATAACTTTAAGACCGAGAGTTGTCAAAATTTTGCTGTCGAGCGACTGTTTATGCAAAATTAGGGGCACTTCATAGACTGTTTCAACGTCAGGATTTGAAATAATGTGGTCTCCCTCCATGTTGCAAAAAAGCGCAAAACGGTCGCGTCTTCTCTGGTCAAGATATTTTTCAGACCTTGCAACTATAAAATCAGGCTGAATACCCATTGAATTAAGAGTACGGACAGAAAGCTGGGTAGGCTTAGTTTTTGGCTCACCTAAATGTGAAGGCGTGGGGACATAGCTTACATGAACATGAATTACATCGCCGGGATTTTTTAGAGTCATAATCCTGCTCGCTTCATAGTAAAAAACATTTTGATATTCGCCGGCTGTCCCACCTAGCTCAATCATTACAATATCAGCATCTTTTTTCTTACCTAGCGAAACAATACGTGAAATAATTTCGTCAGTTATATGCGGAATTGCCTCAACGTCTTCACCGTTGTATTCAAAACGCCTTTCACGGTCAATTACGGTCTGATAAATCCTCCCCATTGTGACAAAATTATCAATTCCCATATCTTCATCCAAAAACTTTTCATATGACCCTATATCCATGTCTCCTTCTGTCCCGTCTTCACACAAAAAAGGGTCCCCGTGCTCTATTGGATTAATTGTGCCTGCGTCTAGATTTAGATAGTTCTCAAATTTGATCGGAGCAACTTTGTAGCCTGCGGATTTGAGTAAAAGCGCGATTGAAGCAGAAGTTATACCTTTACCGATACCTGAAATGACCCCACCGGAGACAAAAATGTATTTAGTATGTTTTGTAGCAGAATTCTTGAGCGGCACGATTTATACTATCAAAAAGCTCTTAAAGAGTCAATAATTAATCCTATACCTTTGCAATCTGATACCTTGCAAATTATTCTTTACACGGGGAAGAATAATGCATGTGAGAGTTTCTTTTTTGTGTTAATCTTTTAAACTCTCATTTCTTTCTTTGCATAATTTTTACTTTGTTTAAAGTATGATTTGTCGTTTTTATACCCTTTGTTTTTACACAGTATAAAGACGAAGTTTTTTAAAATATATCTTTAAAATTTGACAATTTCTAAACCTATACGTATGTACAGCGCAAACCTCTTTTAAGTTAATGTGTAAGTTAAGATTTCACAACAATTTTCTACTTAACGATACATGGTTTTTAATTTGTCTTTCCAGACTTTTAAGAGTTATCTATTTTGTGTAAGTTACTATTCAGTTATTGATTGTTAAGAATTGTATATATTTTATGTATTTATTGACGTTAATCTTCCTAGCTTATTCTATTTTGAATCCCTTTACTTATATTTATATAAGGATATATACGTAGTGATTTATATTATTTTAGCTTCATTTTCATCGATTTTTGGTAGACATAAGCGTCTACCGTTTTTGTGACTTTCTATATCTATATTTATATATTGAATTTAAGGATGACCATTTTTAACGATCAGCTTTAATTTTACTAAAAAAGCTGTATTAGGGGCCCATCCAACATACGTTGAATTACTATCCCACATACAAACTGAGACTGAACGGTCGAGGGGCCGAATCCCGTGGTCCCTTGAAAATAACTTGAGCGGGGTACGAGAATTGGACTCGCTTCTCTTCCTTGGGAAGGAAGTATACTACCGGTGTACTAACCCCGCGAATTTAAATATTTTATATTTTTGGTAAATGAAACGCAATTAGCGGGGAAGGATAAATTTGTTACCTGCATGAATAAGGTCGGGGTTTGCTAAGTGGTTTGCCTGCGCGATCTCAACCCACTTGTATCCGTCTCCATATGCACGTACTGCTATGGTCCAAAGATTATCCCCACGCACGACTGTATATGAATTCTCTACTATTTTCTCTTGAGGCGGGACATTTTGCATAAGGGTTTGAGGTTCCGGCGTTGGGCTTACAACCGGTCTTGGAGTGATTGTAAGTGGAACGTTTGGTACAACAATCTTGGTCCCTTGTTCAATTTCATCCGGATTCATAATATTATTTACAACGGCAAGCTTTGTCCATTGGTAACCGTCATTATAAATTTTTTGCGAAATTGTCCAAAGACTATCCCCCTCTTGAACTACATAAGTTTTGTTTTCTGCTATTCTAAATGTTTGAACACCAGGTTCGCCAACCGTCCCTGTTTTACGCATTACGCTTACGCCTAAAAAAGCAACAATACAAAGAACAATTACTGTTATTGCGCCATACAAAAGACTTGCGTATGAATAGCTGGATTTTTTTACTTGACTTCTAGAAGACTTACTTAAATTCTTTGATGATCTGCCGCGCTTTGCCATAAATAATATTCCTTGGGCAGAATCACTAAAATATAAACTTTGAGATGTGGTTTGTCAACCCCGATTAAATCGGGGTTGACACCAATTTAAAGTGAGTCAATTTAAAAAATTGCGGGAGCGGCGGGACTCGGACCCGTGACCTCCTCCGTGACAGGGAGGCGCTCTAACCAACTGAGCTACGCCCCCAAAATTAATTTGGGAGATCCTAATTTTAACAAATTGTTGAAGTTGAAGCAATCGTGAGATAAAATATCTTTGAGATGACTAACCAAGATGTTGCAAAAATTCTCAGGAATGTTGCTGCTGCATTTTCTATAAAAGATGAGAAGAAGTTTATTTTCCAACTTTTGGCTTATCAAAAAGCAGCAGATACTATTTCACACCTCCCAACAGAATTAGAAGATTTGCTTAAAACTGGAGACAAAATTCCGGGGATTGGCACTTCAATACGCGCGCACCTTGAAGAACTTTACAAAAAAGGTCATGTGAAACATTTTGATGATATTTTAAAAGAGATACCTCCATCTGTTTTTCCGCTTCTTGATGTAACAGGCATGGGCCCTAAAAAAGCTTATAAACTTGTTGAAGCGCTAAAACTCAAAAATGAAAAAACTATATTTGAAGATTTAAAAAAAGCTGCAACTGACGGACGAATTGCAACACTCGAGACATTTGGCGAAAAATCCCAAAGCGATATCTTGCGTGCACTAGGTGAATTTGAACAAGGAAAAGTAAAGTCCAACAGAATGCCTTTACCTTATGCGTTTGAACTTGCTAAAAAAATCGAAGAATATCTAAAAGGGTATAAAGATGTTAAGGAAGTATTTCCGCTAGGGTCATTAAGGCGCATGCGCGACACCATTGGGGATCTTGATTTTGCTGTTGCGACCCGCGACCCACAAGGCTTGATAGAACACTTTGTGAAGTACCCAAATATTGAAAGAGTCATTGAAAAAGGGCCAACATCCTCTTCAATTTTAGTCACCGGTGGACGTCAAGTTGACTTAATTGCTCAAACTCCAGATACATTTGGATCACTTCTACAGCATTTTACAGGCTCGAAATATCATAATGTAGCTCTTCGCGAATATTCCTTAAAACACGGCTGGTCTCTTTCTGAAAAGGGTGTAAAGCTTTTAAAACAAAAGGGGCAACCTATGAAAAATTTCAAAACTGAAGATGAATTTTACAAATTTCTAGGAATGCAAACACCTCCTCCAGAAATTAGAGAAAATAAAGGCGAGATTGATCTTGCTTTAAAACACCAACTTCCTAAACTAGTTCAACTCTCAGATATTAAAGGCGATTTACATATTCATTCATCTTTTCCAATAGAACCTTCTCACGACATGGGAAAAAATTCTATGGAAGAAATGCTGTCTTACGCTAAAAAACTCGGATACGAATATCTTGCTTTCTCAGAACATAATCCCAATTCAATGCTTACTCGCGACAAAACTTATTCGATTCTAGAAAAACGAAAAAAGAAAATTGAACAAATTATCGCGAGTAATAAAAGTATACGAGTACTAAATATGCTTGAAGTTGATATTTTGCCAAGCGGTGAATTGGCAATTGATGATAAGGCACTTGAGTATATTGATGGCGCAATTGTCTCCATCCATAGCGTATTTAAAACCCCTAAATTAGAAATGACCGAGCGAGTCTTAAAAGGCTTATCGCACCCTAAAGCTCGTATACTTGCCCACCCAAGCGGAAGATTAATTAATCAAAGAGATGGATATCAAATAGATTACGACAAAATATTTGATTTTTGTGCAAAGAATAACAAAGCCATAGAAATAAATGCTTGGCCAACAAGACTTGACCTAACGGATTCGCTAGTTTATGAAGCAAGAAAGTTTGGCATTAAATTTACGATTGACACAGATTCTCATGCAACCAGCCACATGGACAATATGTTTTATGGTGTAGCTGTTGCACGCCGCGGCTGGTGCGAACCAAAGGATATTTTAAACACATGGTCTTATGAAAAGTTGCATAAGTGGCTAACAGATTATAGTTAAACTTGCTGTATACTGTAAGCTTTTCAGTTGACTTCCCGGAGCCTTTATGGCACAATACTATTACCATGAATCCACTTTTTGTATTAGGAATAATAGCACTCGTCATAATTGTTTATGTCTGGTTTACATATAATAACCTCATTGTTCTTCAACAAAGAATTAAAGAAGCGTCTTCCCAAATAGATGTCCAACTAAAAAGAAGAACTGATTTAATCCCAAATCTTGTAGAGACTGTCAAAGGGTATGCGAAGCATGAAAAGGATGTTTTTGAAGACGTAACCAAGGCGCGTTCAAGTCTTATGAAAGCAACAAGCCTCGAAGACAAGGCAAAGGCAAACAATCAAATAACAGAAGCTTTGAAGTCAATTTTTGCAGTTGCAGAGGCCTATCCGGACCTTAAGGCAAGCCAGAACTTTTTGTCACTTCAAGAAGAACTGTCTGACACAGAAAATAAAATTTCTTACTCTCGCCAATTTTACAATTCAAATGTACTGGCATTTAACACGGCAATAAAACAATTCCCAGGTAATATATTTGCCAAGCAATTTGGTTTTTCAGAATCTGAGTTTTTTGCCGCAACTGAAGAAGAAAAAAAAGTAGTCAACGTTAAGTTTTAAACCCTTCTGCTTCCATCAAAACTATGGCAGTGAAAACTATTTACACAAGTATTGCCTCTAACAAGATAAGAACCTGGATTATTATGGTACTTTTTGTGGCCTTCTTTATTATTGTTTCATATTTTCTTGGACAAGCGCTCGGATACGGCCTTTCCATTGTTGGTATTGCACTTATTCTTTCTGGTGTCATGTCATTTTTCTCGTTTTACAATTCGGACAAACTAGTTCTCTCAATTTCCGGAGCAAAAGAAGCAGATAAAAAAACTTACCACGCTTTGTATACAACTGTAGAAAATCTATCAATTGGCGCCGGCCTTCCTATGCCAAAGGTTTATGTTGTCCCTGATCCGTCCCCTAATGCTTTTGCAACGGGGCGTGACCCAAAGCACGCGGCGGTTTGTGCAACAACCGGGCTTCTTGATAGGTTAAATAACGCCGAATTAGAAGGGGTTATAGGTCACGAACTCTCCCACGTTGGAAATTATGACACAAGACTTATGGGTGTTGTTTCAATCCTGGTTGGATCTATCGCAATTATGGCTAATATTTTTATGAGATCAATGTGGTTTCGCGGGCGAGACAGCGAACGGGGCAATAGTGCTGCAATTTTTATGATTATAGGACTTGTATTAGCAATTCTTGCGCCTATTGCTGCATCTTTGATCCAACTTGCCATATCGCGTAGACGAGAATACCTAGCCGACGCTGATGGAGCACTTTTGACTCGATATCCTGACGGCCTTGCCGATGCTCTCGAGAAAATTTCAAAAGACCCGAATCCTGTTATGCACGCAACAGCAGGCACCGCACATTTTTATATTTCAGACCCATTCAAAGGAAAAAATGTTGCAGGCTTTTTTACAAACCTCTTTTCAACTCACCCTCCAATTGAAGACAGAATAAAAATATTAAGGGCTATGTGATTTTGTTAAAAAATCACCCTGAGCGTTAGCGAAGGGTCTCCTGTTATAATATTTATATGAATTTTTTTCTAGTTCTTCTCGGAAAGCTTATTTTGTGGTTTTCTAAAACTTTCAACCTGGGTTCGGGTTCCACTTGGCCTGGACATATCGCAATGGAAACAAACCCCCAGTTTGTGCGTGAAATTCTTAAAAATAATCCCAATCTTAACGTAGTTTTAATAGCTGGAACCAATGGAAAAACAACCACATCTCTCATGCTTCAAAAAATGCTTGAAGAATCAAATCTCAAAGTTTTTAGAAACGAAGCCGGGGCAAATCTTCTTAACGGTATTGCTTCAACCATAATTTCAAATTCAAACTTATTAGGGAAACTCAACTTTGACGCGGCAATCCTTGAAGTGGATGAGAACAATCTCCCACTTGCACTTATTGAATTCAAAGACTGTAAATTATCTGTAGTTTTGTTGAATCTATTTCGCGATCAACTCGACAGGTACGGTGAAGTGAATTCTATTGCCAAAAAATGGGATGAGGCGCTTCGTAAACTCCCAATCAGTGCTACTATTTTCACCAATGGAGATGACCCAAAGCTTTCTGATGTGGTAAATGATTCAACTCTGGTCAGGTATTGTTTTGGAGTTGATGAAAGCCTTATGAAGAAAGGCCAGCCGGGATATGACGTTGACTTTATATATTGCCCTAATTGCTCAACCAAACTTAACTTTTCAAAGGTTTCATATTCTCATCTCGGAAAATTTATTTGTCCAAATTGTGGTTATACAAACCCTGAGACTGCAACCTTTTCATCCCTACCCCACCCGCTAGTTGGCCTTTACAACATTTACAATGAAAACGCAGCGGCTCTTGTTGCAAATAAAGCATTTGACGTTACTAAAGAAACTATACACAAGGCGATGGAAGGCTTTAAACCAGCTTTTGGCCGTCAAGAAACGATAAAGTACAAAAACCGCGACGTTATAATGTTACTTTCCAAAAATCCGGCGGGATTTAACCAATCTATTGAAGCTGTAAATGACTTTAATAAAAAAGGGAATGTTTTACTCGCTTTGAATGACAGGATCCCCGACGGCCGTGACGTCTCATGGATTTGGGACGTGGACATGGAAAACATCACTTCTGACAAAGAGATATTTATCACAGGCGACCGAGTTTATGATATGGCTTTGAGAATCAAATATTTAGGAGACAGAAAACTTGATACCAACATCTTTCCTAACCTTTTGGACGCGATTGAGGAAGCAATAAGACAGACCAAACCTGATGAGACTTTATTTATTCTTCCAACGTATTCTGCAATGTTAGACGCACGAAAAATTTTAACAGGGAAGAAGATTTTATAACTATGGACACAAATCAATTTGACTATCAAGAATTTTTAAAAAAGAGGCACGCGAGATTCAATACGCCAGAAGAGTTAATTTCAAAAACAATTAAAAAAGCAACAGGACAAGATATTGCTGAAAAAAATAAGCTGATCGTTGGCGAGACAAATGAAGTTTTTGATATCAAACTCAGAAATGGAAAAGAAGTTATCCTTAGAATTTTTCATGGTACACAAAACAAATTCATAAATGAAAAATGGGCAATGAATGAAGTTGCAAGTCACGGCGTACCGGTTGCCCGAATCCTTTCAATAGATGAAGAAAAAATTGCGGAGAATAATTTCATCCTGTGCGTTATGACAAAAATCCCGGGTTTACCTTTATCAGAGTCAGAGAATTTTAAAAATCGAGATTTTGCAAAAAAAATAATTACACAAACTGGCAGTATTGTAAGTAAAATTCACGAGGTTAAAACCCGCGGGTTTGGAGAGCTGTTAAATGGCGGCGTAGGAGAACACAAGAGTTATGAGGAATGGATTAAGAAAATAATTAACAAGAAATCTATTTACATTGAGGTTGCAGAGAAAAATGATTTTGAGAAGGACAAAATTGGGCGTGCGGTTGACGTTCTGGTAGATAAGATAAATTTATTTTCGGGTGAGACGGCCGTTCTTTGCCACAGCGATCTTGCTCCAAAACATGTAATGGTAAATAATGGCAAAATAACCGGGATTATAGATTTTGGAAACTGTCATGGCGGCTCTCCAGTGCATGATTTTGCATGGTGGCAATACTGGCACCAAAATTATGACGAGATTGAATGGTTAAAGGCGGGATATCTAAATAAAACGATATTCGACGACAATTTTGAAACTAAATTTCATTTTCTAAAAATACTGATCTCGCTAGAGCTCTTGCATTGGAATCATGACGTTGAACATTTAAAAGGTGTTGAGATATCTAAGGAAAATATTACAGAGGACGTAAAATATTTTTATGAAAAAAACTAAATATTCACTAACAATTGGATGGTTATATCCAGATTTAATGAACACATATGGTGATAGGGGTAATATTATTGTGCTTCAAAAACGCGCCGAATGGCGAGGAATCAGCGTAAAACTTGAACAAATATTTGTTAGCTCTGATTCCCAAAGTCTTAAGTCCTCCGATCTAATATTCATGGGTGGCGCTCAAGATACTCAGCAAGAAATAGTAAACCAGGATCTACAAAAAGAAAAAGGTAAGACTCTCATTGAGAAAATAGACAACGGGACGCCCGGATTATTCATTTGCGGCGCATACCAATTCCTGGGAAAATATTATAAAACAGCCGATGGGAAAGAATTAAAAGGACTGGGCCTCTTCCCGCTCTTCACAGAAAATCCAGGAGAAAACGCAAAGAGATTGATTGGAAACGTTTTAGTCGAACCCAACAAAGCTCTTAAGTCTTCAGTCATAAATCTAAAATCACCATTAGTAGGATTTGAAAACCACGGCGGACGCACATATCTTGATGACAAATCAATGTCCCTTGGAACGGTTGTTAATGGTCATGGAAATAACGCAAAAGATAAAACAGAAGGGATAGTTTATAAAAACGCTTTCGGTACATATCTTCATGGCCCAATCCTGCCCAAAAATCCACAGCTAGCCGATTTATTGTTAACTTTTGCGCTTGAACAAAAATATAAAGAAAAATTCCACCTAGAACCATTAGACGACTCGATTGAGACAAAAGCGCGAGAGGCAATTATTGTAAAATTAAGCTGACCTTACCACGTCTTCTAATTTTTTAAATCCGTATGTAATAGTAAAATCTATAAGAGCGTGCCTTATTCTTCCTTCTGGACCTTCCATCAAATCTCTGCTTGGATAAAGAAGATATATTTTTGGAGCTTCACTCCCAATAGATCCATATACGTATTGGTTGGGATCGGAAATGTGCTCCAGAAAAGGAGATTTGTCCCCTATTTTTAAAATATAGTATTCAGATAAAGCTCTATAAAGGTCTAGCCGATCTCTTCCCGGAGCCTCTTGAAGTGGACCCCCATTTATAATCTTAGTAGCTGTAACCAACGAGGGAACTTCTTTATTACCATCAGGAATTGCCATTGTTACGCTACTGTGGGGAGCAACATTTATTCCAAATTCTCCTAAAAGCTTAAATTCATTTTCAACCTTTTCTGCTTTGGCAATCTGGTCTTCAATTTTTCCATATCCTCTTTTCAAATGAAACTCTTTTCCGAAAAATCGTCTTGTTCTGACATGGGCATATGTCGAATCATTTTCGTATTTTATTGTTTTACCTTTTAATGGCGAATGCGGCCAACTTTCATGTCTCATATTAAATTTTTAGATTATTAAATTGCTCATTAAGACCAAACTCTCCTACGTAAGGTGTTTTAATTATTTCATTTACACGTGCGATTCTATCATCTTCAGGCAATTTACCACTTGCAATTTCTTCGTCTACTCTCCTTATTGCCCACGAAAACTTGGCAATAGCCACCTCGTGACTCATACCGATTGCTGAAACTCCACCACATAGATTGATGATGCTTTCGCCGCGCAATAATTGGAGAGCAGAATCACGATCAGCGATTACTTTTGACGTCAACATCACAGGTATATTATTTCTTACTAATTCGGAAATTAGAGGTACGAAAGAATACTCTCCGCGCGTAGGAATATTCCAGGCAACAGATTCAATCACAACCCCACGACTATTCAAACTTTCTCGATAGAATTCTGGCTCTAGACCCGGCGTTATAGGAATTACAGATATTTTTGTTTCAAAATCATTATGAAATGTATCTTCACCATCCATGTCTCTTTCTTGAATATTTTTTATGTAAACTCCGTCTGCACCTATCTCTCCAAGATAATCAAAGGGTTTTCCTGGCGTTTCGTAAAGAACCGAAGTAGAACGTCCGTAATTTTGGATTCTACAGGTTGTTGCCCTTAATATGCGATCTTCGAATGCAACAACAACTTCATTGAAAGGTGTTTGCGCAGTGATAACACCCTTAACAAATTCTTCTCGTGCTTTACTGTGGCCATATTCCGCGGAAATATTGGATCCGGTAACAACGACAGTTTTATCAAGATTTGGGCCAAAAGCAAAAGCCAATCTTGGAGCGACATACTGGATATCAACTGCTCTTGTGGTAACAACAAAACCTGAGGCTTCACTTGTATGAATTGTGTCTGCCACTTGCTTAGCTAGTTCAACAATGCCCATTCTAGAATCGGCCAAGTTAACCACCTCAACATTGGGCATTTCTCGCAAATGCGGAGAAACTTCAAACGGGTGAGCAAAACCGGTGCGTATTCGATTTATTTCACCAGGCGTATTTATAATATTTATTACTGGAGCTTCTGCCCTAACCATGATCCAATTCTAACACTTTTCGAACTCACAATCAATGCTATAGGATTAAATCTACTATTAACTCTAGATTGTTTTTATGATAATTTGATAAAATTCAATTATGGACAGCGACCAAGAGGTAAAAGCAGGAATGCCACCACCCGAATCGCCTTTTTCCCTTGCCGATCTTGAGAGGATATCGAACGAACTTAGAGAAAAGCTCCACGATATCACGATGGCAAAAGGTAGTGATTACGCTGAATCACATTTAACCCAACAACAAGCATATGAAGATTTTATAAACGACCAGCTGAAAAATAACAAAGATCGTTACGATCACATTTTTAAAACGGAGCCTGGATCAATATACTTCACTACAATTAGTGGGGAATCTCTTAGAATAAGAATGGATGAAGAAAGGGGATGGCAACTTCAGTTTCCCGAAAGAAGAATTATTTTCGTGGATGAGGAAGAACGAATAAGACTTCGTGGTCTAGTAAATGATAGACATTTTCCAAGAAACTTCGATGGTCAATCAATAAGAAAAACTTCCTTTGGGATCGGGGCTGTCCCAATAGAATTTGGAATTGTAGAACACGCCAAAAGAGTTGCGCAGTTAACGCCATTCACCGAAACACTAGGATCGTTAACCTTTGGAGAACAATCTCTTGATACAGACTTAATGACAAACGGATTTCACAGGGGCCATCCTATAACTCAAATTATAAAATAAGCCTCCTAGTCTTTAAGCCCTCCCGTTTGTTGTCTCCTGACATAGATATAAATACTAAATAGTCCATTAGCTAAAACCCAAGTCAACGGATAAAGATATGTGACTATGGTATATCTTTTCAAAGCATAAAGTGCCAATATAAATCTAATCGTATTAACTATGTAGCTGGTAAGCGTTTCAGTGTGAGGCTTATTCCAAGACTTTCTGATTGTCGGAATAAAGCTCAACATGTCAATTGAAGAGACGAGCACAACTGAAATAACCGGTTGTTTAGCAAAAACCCAAATGACGATTGCAACTAGAGCAAGTAAAAGAAGTATAGTGTCTGACTGAGTAATATCTTTGTCGCCAATCCTCAATCCTAAAAGGAAAATTACAAAACAAACAATCGCAGCAGCAAGAGTCACAAAAGCACCAAATCCCGCACCGGCACTCACCTGTAGCGCAAAAGCAATTGCGGTAACTAAGCTCCACAAGAACCAAGTGTAAATGTGTGGTTTTGTATTACCTTTGATAGTATCCCTAATATAGGGAACGTAACCTACAAACGTAAGAATTACGGCAATTACTCCCACAAAATCTTTGATTGTCATTAATTAATTCTAACACAAGAAGATCAAATGAGGCTAGTTGTGCCTGAGTTACATATATTATAGGTCTCCAAAGCTACGCTTGTTTCTAGGCTCCAAACTCAATATAATAAACACATGAAAATTGACGTAAAACACACGGCAAAGCTTGCAAGCCTTACCCTCTCAAATAGTGAGCTTGAAAAGTTTGAAAAACAACTTGAAGAAACACTTTCCTACATTGAAAACCTCAGTGAGATAGATACGTCAAAAACAGAAGCAACCAACCAAGTTACCGGACTTGAAAATATTACGCGCGAAGATATAGCGGCTCCTTCTCTGACCCAAGAAGATGCTTTGTCAAACACAAAATCGCAACATAACGGTTTTTTTATGGTTGATGCAATTCTTGATAATGAGTAGTCTATGAATGACAGGTTCTATAAAGAAATAAAAGATTCAACTACGCTCACTCACGTTGCAGAAGGTTTGATTAAAGTTTTCAAGGAAGTAAGAACTGCAGAAAAGAGCGAAAAATTGGGCTATGTGTCGGGAATAATTACGTCTGATGGTAACAAAAAAATAAAAGATAACATGAATAGGCTCGAAAAATATACGATTGCCCTAAGAAACAAACTATCTTTCCCAGTTTTTTCTGGCGTAGATGTTTTTGAAGACAGAGTTTATAGCAAACTTGAGGAGCGAGAATTTGCCCGGGAAATGAGACAAAATCATTTCATAGAATTTTGGCGAAAAGTCTTGCGATCCGGACACATTACAGACATTTTTATGACTCCAAGATGGGAAGAATCAGAAGGAGCACGGGACGAAATGGATATTGCAAAAAAGCAAAAAATAGAAATTCACTTTATTAATGAAGCGTTTCTTGCTTATGAATAAATTAAACGAACTAACATTAAAAGAATCGCTTGATGGTTTAAAATCTAAAAAATTTTCATCAGTAGAGCTGACAAAAGCATGTCTTGATCAAATTGAAATTGCAGAACCAAAAATTAATGCATACGTAACTATTACTAAAGACGGTGCAATAGCTGATGCCAAAAGAGCGGACGAAACGCGTGCCGCAGGAATTGAAAAACCATTACTTGGTATACCTCTTGCAATTAAGGACAACTTTTCAACCAAAGGGGTTAGGACGACTGCTTCAAGCAAAGTTTTGGACGAATACACTCCTCCTTTTGATTCAACTGTTGTATCAAAATTACAAGATGCCGGAATTGTTATGCTAGGAAAAGCAAATATGGACGCGTGGGCCCACGGATCTTCTACAGAAACATCAGATTATGGCGCGTCAAAAAATCCATGGGATATTACTCGCATGCCTGGCGGCTCGTCCGGCGGAAGTGCTGCATCAGTTGCTGCTCAAGAGGCAATTGGAAGCATAGGATCTGAAACAGCAGGATCCATAAGACAACCTGCATCTTGGTGCGGAGTTGTAGGAATGAAACCAACATACGGACGAGTAAGCCGATATGGAGTAGTTGCAATGGCATCCTCGCTTGACTCTCCGGGACCAATAACAAAAACGGTTGAAGATTCTGCAATAATTTTGCAGGTTTTAGCAGGTCAAGACAAAATGGACGCAACTACTTCCCCTCTTCCAGTTTCAGATTATCTAAAAAATTTAAACAAGGACATAAAGGGTCTAACATTAGGAATATCCGATGATTATTTTGAGGGTGTCGACGGTGAAATAAAAAATGCTATCGAAGAATCATACAAAGTGTTTGAAAAACTTGGTGCCAAAATTAAAAAAATCAAACTTTTTGATCCTAAATATGCAATCGCCGTTTACACAATACTGCAACGTGCTGAAGTTTCATCTAATCTTGCGCGTATGGACGGAATTAGATTCGGCTACGATAGAACTTTTTTTGGTGATGAAGCGAAAAGAAGAATAATGCTGGGTACTTATACTCTCTCTGCTGGGTATTACGATGCATATTACAAAAATGCTCAGAGAGTAAGAACTATAATAATTGACGACTTTAGTAAGGCTTTCAAAGACGTTGATTTAATTCTAGCTCCAACAAATCCAGTTCCTGCTCTAAAACTAGGCGAGTCATCAAATAATCCAATGTTTGGAGAAATGATGGATGTCTTAGTTGAACCATCATCTATTGCAGGGCTTCCGGGAATCAGCGTACCCTGCGGCTTTACCAAAAGCCACCTGCCGATAGGAATGCAAATAATGGGCCCGCAATTTTCAGAAGAACTTATTTTAAATGCTGCTCATAAATACGAAGAAGAAACCGACTGGCACAAAATGAGGGCTAAATTAACATAATATGAATTACAAACCGGTCATTGGACTTGAGGTACACGTAGAACTTAAAACAGAGAGCAAAATGTTTTGTGCTTGCTCAGCAAATTATTTTGGTGAGAAACCAAACACGCATACTTGCCCCGTTTGCCTTGGGTTACCTGGGGCGCTTCCTGTCCCAAACAAAACAGCTATTGAATGGTGCATTATGATTGCCTTAGCTTTAAACTGCAAGATTTTAAACAATTCAAAATTTGACAGAAAAAATTATTTTTACCCTGATCTTGCAAAAGGTTATCAAATTTCGCAATACGACGAACCGTTTGGCCTGGGGGGTTTTGTCATGGTAAAAAGCTCATCTGAATCAAAAAAAGAAGATAAAAAAATCGGCATTACTCGTGTTCACATGGAAGAAGACACCGGGAAACTTACTCATGCAAACGTTGACGGAAGAAATGTTAGCCTTATTGACTTTAACCGCTCCGGCGTTCCACTTGTTGAGATCGTTACCGAACCTGATTTTGACAGCGCTTTCCAAGTGACACAGTACCTTCAAAAACTTCAACAAATTGTGAGGTACTTAGACGTTTCAAACGCCGACATGGAAAAAGGGGACATGAGACTTGAACCAAATATTTCGTTACGAACTATAACTTCCGAAAATCAGACACTCGACAAGAATAATTTACCTAAGTACAAGGTTGAGGTAAAAAATATCAACTCATTCAAATTTGTTGCAAAAGCAATAGAAACAGAAATCATTAGACAAAAAGAGATTCTTGAAGAAGGGAAAACTCCACCCCAGGAAACTCGCGGCTGGAATGAAGCAAAAAACAATACTGTCTCCCAACGCCTCAAAGAAGAAGCAAATGACTATCGATATTTTCCTGAACCAGATATTCCACCCATCCTGACAACAGAAAAAGAGATAACTGAAATCAGAAAGCAGATACCGGAATTGCCGGACGACAAAAAGAAAAGGTTTGAATCAGAATATTCTATGACTATTTACGACGCCGATATTTTGACTCGAGAGAAAAATTTAGCTGACTACTTTGAAGAAGCAGTAAAAGTTGGAATCAAACATAAAGTTACATCAAAACAGATAGCAAATTACATAATTAACAAAAAACTGAATATTGAGAAGACTGTTCCTGCAGAACTGATTGAACTAATTATGTCTACTCAACAAACGGCTAGCATTAGCCTTGATGATTTAAAAAATGCAGTCGAACAAACGCTTCTTGCAAATCCCAAAGCTGTAGATGATTATAAAGCCGGAAAAATCCAAGTAATTGGCTTTTTAATAGGGAAGGTAAAACAACTTTTGCCCCAAAATTCATCGAGTGAGGCCGTCAAAGCTGCAATTGAACAAGCTCTGAAATAAGTGTTAAAATAAACACTGATGTCAGATATAGGAACCCCAGAAAATGTAATCCCAATAACTAAAGCAACGAAGCTTCAAAAAGTTTACGACCAGAATTTTAATAGGGAAGGAGAAACTGCAATAAAACCAATTTTTTTTAGCGAAATAGATAGACGAGCAAGATCGGATACTGTAAGTCAACTTGGAAATGCAATTCAAAAAGAAAGGACCCGAGAAGCGTTAGATGAGGCGAGAACCGACCCGCTTACCGGCCTCAGAAATAGGTTGGGATTTGAAGATTCTCTTACAATGGCAATTGATAATACAAAAAAATTTGGGCACCCTTCATCCCTTGCAATGGGGGACGTAAATAATTTAAAACCCACAAACGATGAAAAGGGTTATGAATTTGGAGACAAACTACTAATAAATGCCGGAGAAGGACTCTCGCAAGGTGACAAAAAAAATACCTCAAGATGGGGTGGCGACGAATTCGGGAGGGTATTTAAAAATCAAACGGAAGAACAGGCGGCAGTAGTATTGAGAGAAGAAGTAGCCCCAGACCTTGATAGAAGAGGTGTTGAAATGGGTATAGCTGTAATACAAATTGATGGTTCGAACGAGCAAAATAAAAAAGAAACTCTCAGACTTGCAAACAAAGTTCTTAAAATTGCAAAAAAAAGATCAAAAGCAGCAGGAAAAGTAATAGTCCTAAGACCAGCAGATTTAACAAATCAGGAAATATTAGAAGTAGAAAGTACTAACACTCAACAACCTCAAGCCGCAATAGAACCGGCGGATGAACTTGAGAGTGTAGCATAAATTTATGGCGGATTTTGTACATCTTCACAATCACTCAGAATACTCTTTACTTGATGGACTTTCACGAGTTGGACAAATGGTGGAACGCGCAAAAGAGCTTGGCATGTCAGCAATTGCAATAACTGACCATGGTGCGCTTTATGGAGCCATCAGGTTCTACAAAGCGTGTAAAGACGCTGGAATAAAACCAATAATAGGTTGCGAAATATATATTACACCCGGAAGCAGGCATGATAAAACGGTTGACGATAAAGATTATAACCATCTCATTCTACTGGCGAAAAATCTTGCCGGCTATAAAAACTTGATGAAAATTGTTTCCATTTCTCATCTGGAGGGATTTTATTATAAACCCAGGACCGATATTGAACTTTTATCCAAATATAGTGAGGGGCTCATTTGTCTGACGGCTTGTCTCAATGGTTATATTTCAGATCCTCTCATGCAAAATAAAGACGCTGAGGCCGCAAAAAGGCTCGAAAGACTTTCTGAAATTTATGGTGAAGATTTATACATTGAACTTCAAAAACACCCGGAAATTCCTGAGCAAGATGTTCTCAATTCACGTTTAATCACCTTAGCCAAAAAATACGCGGTGCCAATTGTTGCAACAAATGATAACCATTATATAAGACACGAAGACGCGGAAGCGCAAGAAATTTTGCTTTGTATAGGTACACAAACAACAATTGATACCCCAAATAGAAAACTATCTATGTTAAGTTCACCTGATTTTTATATTAAAAGTACAGATGAAATGCGCGCGATGTTTATAGAACATCCTGAGGCCATCGAAAATACTGTTAAAATCGCTGAAAAATGTGATCTTGAGATTGCTCTTGGAAAATGGATCATGCCAATTTTTGAAGTGCCGGAGGGAAAAAGTGCGGCAGATTATTTACTAGAAAAAGTTGACGAAGGACTTACACTTAGATACGGAAAAATCACTCAGGAAACTCGTGAGCGTGTGGATTATGAATTGTCAATTATCATTAAAAAAGCTTACGAAGCGTACTTTTTGATAGTTGCGGATTTTGTAAACTGGGCAAAAGACAATGGAATTTCAGTAGGACCAGGACGAGGATCAGCTGCAGGATCTGTTGTATCTTATGCTTTAAGAATCACCGACGTTGATCCTTTCTACTTTAATTTACCATTTGAGCGTTTTTTAAATCCTCTGCGTCCTTCCGCTCCTGATATAGATCTTGATTTTGCAGATATTAGACGTGATGAAGTTATTGAATACGTTACGTCAAAATACGGAGATGATAAGGTTGCACAAATCATTACATTCGGGACTATGGAGGCACGAGCTGCCGTTCGGGACGCAGGACGTGCTTTAGGAATGCCATATGCGGCACCGGACCGGTTGGCTAAAATGATACCACCAGGATGGCAAGGACACGCTATGACAATTAAGTCTGCTCTTGAGCAATCTGCTGACTTATCAGTTGCATATAGAACTGAGGCCGATACAAAAAGGCTTCTTGATCTTGCAAAAAAACTTGAAGGCGTTGCGCGTCATGCATCAGTTCATGCTGCGGGAGTCGTAATATCCGACAAACCGCTTACAGAATATGCCCCACTTCAACGCGAGTCAAATGGGGATCGTGTTGTTACGCAATATGATATGTATACAGTTGGCGAAGACGGCGTTGGCCTTCTTAAAATGGATTTTTTGGGGCTTCGAAACCTGACAATCATTGAAGAATCGCTCCGTTTTGTCCGTGAAAATCAAGAGATAGAGATTGACCTTTCAACTCTTCCGCTTGAGGATAAAAAAACTTATGACCTTCTTTCTAGTGGGGAGACTACCGGAATCTTTCAGCTAGAATCTCCAGGTATGAGGCGCTACGTTAAAGAGCTGCGTCCTACCTCAATTTTTGACTTACAAGCAATGGTTGCGCTTTACAGACCTGGGCCAATGGCAAATATTCCAGAATTTATTGCAAGAAAACATAACCCAACACTTATCACATACCCGGACCCAAGACTTAAAGATATTCTCATGCAATCATATGGCGTATTAACCTACCAAGATGACGTTTTGCTTACTGCTATTGCTCTTGCGGGCTATTCATGGCTTGATGCTGATAAATTTAGGAAGGCGATGGGTAAAAAAATTCCCGCAGAAATGAAAAAGCAAGAAGAATTATTTGTTAAAGGCTGTATTGCAAACGGGTTGTCTGAAAAAAAAGCGCATGAATTTTATGAATTGATTGCCCCTTTTGCAGGATACGGGTTCAACAAAGCACACGCAGCGTGTTATGCAACAATTGCTTTCCGAACTGCTTACCTTAAAGCACACTACCCTGTTGAATTTATGACTGCTCTTCTCACCGCCGAATCACGCGGTTCAACGGGCCCTGCCCGTAATGAAAAAATTGCCCAAGCTATTGCCGAATGTAAAAGACTTGACGTCACAATACTTGCGCCCTCAGTAAATTATTCGCAAGCCGATTTTAGCATAGAGAACAAAACCAAAGTAAGGTTTGGGCTTTCCGCAATTAAAAATGTAGGGAGCGCTGCCATAACTACAATTCTAGAGGCTAGAAATACTGGCCCCTTTACCTCACTTGCTGATTTTTGTGAAAAAGTTGACCTTCAAAAAGTAAATAAAAAAACTATGGAATCTCTGATTAAAGCCGGGGCAATGGATGAATTTGGAAAGAGGGCCGCGCTTGTTTCAATATTCCCTGATATTGTAGAGAAAATTTCAAGAGAACAAAAAGCACGAGACAGAAATCAATTTGGCTTATTTGACGGTGATCCCAAACCCGCAAAAAACCATTACGAAGCCAAAATTGGGGCAAACATTGAAGAGTTTTCTGAAAAGGAGAAACTCTTTTTTGAAAAAGAACTTTTGGGATTTTTCCTGACAAATCACCCACTAAACCAGAACCTTGTGGCCATTGCCAATCAAACATCCCATCAAATCGCAACGCTTCCTGAAGAAAAAGAAGGTACCAAAATAAAAGTGGGTGGCATAATTGCAACTGTTAAAAAAATTATCACGCGTAAAAGTAATGCGGAAATGGCATTTATCACTCTTGAAGATAATGTTGGCTATACCATAGAATGCGTGGTTTTCCCAAAAATATTCGACATAAATAAATATCAATTAACTAAAGATAATATTGTTATCATTGAAGGAAAATTAGACTTTAAAGATGAACAGCCAGTTATTTTGGTTGATACAATCGAACGTCTCGCGTCGTAAAAAATAATTATCTTTTGAAAGTTTTTAAATCTTCACGAAATAGTCAAAATCGGGATTGACTAACTTTTTTATATTCTATACAATATGAATCGCCCTATGGCAGCAATCTCGCTTGCACCCGAAGTTATTACTCACGTTGGAGGCCTCAAAATCACCAACACTATTTTGTCAACACTCCTTGTTGATGTGGTTCTAGTGTCCTTTGTAGCACTCGTTGCAAAGAATCTAAAACCCGTTCCCGGAAAATTACAAACAATTGCAGAAGGTGCGGTGTCCTATTTCTATGATACTACTCTTCAGATTGCCGGAAAATATACTGATGTCATTTTTCCATGGTTTGCAAGCTTTTTTCTCTTTATTTTTGTGACAAATATATTAGGGCTTCTACCCGGCTTTGGGACAATTGGCTTTTTTGGACACGAAGGGAAAATCGCAACATTTGTACCTTTACTCCGCCCTGGCACTTCAGACTTTAATTTAACGTTTGGGCTTGCTGTAACATCTCTTGTAATTACGCATTTTCTTGCTATTAAATACAACGGTATTTGGGCTTACCTTAAAAGGTATTTTTCTCTTAACCCAATTTTTCTTTTTGTAGGAATTCTGGAAATTGTTTCAGAATTTACAAAAATAATTTCGCTTTCTTTCCGACTTTTCGGAAATATTTATGCTGGGGAAGTTGTAATTCATACCATCAATTCACTTTTTGCGTTTGTTGCACCTATACCATTCCTTTTGTTAGAATCAATAGTTGCGCTTGTCCAAGCGCTTGTTTTTTCTATGTTAACAATGGTTTTTATGACAATTCTAATTACACCACACGCGGAAGGAGGTGAGCATTAGATGCAATTTACTCTCACGCATGGAGCAGTTATTGCTATCGGAGGATTTTTCCCGGCGCTTGCGATTGGACTTATAGGTCTCAAAGCAATGGAAGCAATTGGAAGGAATCCCGATGCATCCAACAAAATACTACCAGCAATGTTACTAGCCATGGCTTTTGCTGAAGCTATCGCGATTTACGCTCTGATTTTAGCGTTCGTCGGATAAGAAAATTCCAACTTTAAGTTATGGAAATTTTGAATAATTTTGGATTTGAACCGGTATTTTTTGCCGCCCAAATTGTAAACTTTTTGATTCTCGCATTTGTATTTAAAAAGTTCTTGTATAAACCTGTCTTGAAAATGCTCAAAGACCGCGAGAAAAAAGTTGCAAAGGGTCTTGCTGACGCAGAAAGCGCTGCAAAAGCTTTGGAAGCGGCCGATTCGGAAAAAGACAAAATACTTGCTCACGCAACAATTGAAGCAGAAAAAATAATAGACGAAACAAAGAAAAATGCGGAGTCCCTTAGGGTTGAGCTCCTAGAAAAATCCAGGTCTGATGCTCAAAAAATAATTAGTGAAGGGAAAACCGCAGCCGTAATTGAAATGAAAAAAGCAGAAGAACGCGTTCATGACATGGCTCTTGAGGTATCAAAACGTGTACTCTCAAAAATTTTGGATGAACTTTTTACCAAACAGGAAAAAGAGAAAATTTTAGCACGAGACATAGAAAAGCTTACTAAATATGAATAAGGCTCACATTAGAAAACTTGCCCGTTTAACATTTGGAAAGGGAAAGATTGAAAGCAAATCGGCAAAATTTGTCATTGAAAATTTTACCAGAAAAGACTTAGCTACGTTTTCAAGGATTTTAAAAAAATTAATTTCGGAGACTACTGTAAGAGTTATTTCAGCTGATATTTTAAGCCCGATGTTTATGCAAAGAATCAAAAAAGAATTTTCTGACAAAAAAGTTTACTTTGAACAGGATAAAACAATTACTACTGGAATTAAGATCATATCAAATGATACAATTATTGATCTTTCAGTTGCTAATTTTCTTACCAGCGCAATTGAAAAGTTATAAATAACAAAAATTATGGACATGCAGGAATTTTTAAAACAAATTGATAAAAAGCTTGGAAGTGCTGATATTTCACCAAAGGCAGTTAATACGGGTGAGGTTTTATCTGTGGCTGATGGAATCGTCACAGTTTCGGGGTTATCACAAGCAGGGTTTGGTGAAGAAGTTGAGTTTGAAGATAAAACCCGGGGATTAGTTTTTAACCTTGATGAAGAGCAGGTTTCAATTATTTTGCTTTCTGAGAGCGACAAAATTGTTGAGGGAACAAAAGTAAAAACTACCGGAAAAATTTTGGGAGTTTTGGTTTCTGAAAGTTTGCTTGGCCGAGTTGTTTCTCCACTCGAAGAACCACTTGACGGAAAAGCGCTAAAATCTTCCGGAAAATTCTATCCACTTGAAAAGATTGCGCCAGGTGTCATAGCACGTCAACCAGTTGATACTCCTCTTAAAACAGGAGTTAAGGCAATTGATTCAATGATTCCTATCGGTCGCGGACAACGAGAACTTATCATAGGAGATAGAAACACAGGCAAAACGGCAATTGCAGTGGACGCCATAATTAATCAAAAGAAAAAAGATCTTGGACTAAAACAAGTAATTTGTATTTACTGCGCAATAGGACAAAAAAGAGGGAATATTGCAAGAACTGTTGCAATTCTTGAAGACCAGAACGCACTTGAATACTCAATTGTTGTTGCAGCATCAGCGTCAGACGCTCCGGCACTTCAATACCTTGCCCCTTTCACAGCAACTGCCATTGGTGAATATTTTATGGACCAAGGAAAAGATGTTTTGATAATCTATGATGATTTATCAAAACACGCTTGGGCTTACAGGCAAATTTCACTTCTCTTAAGACGTCCCGCAGGCCGGGAAGCATACCCAGGGGATATATTTTATCTACATTCACGACTTCTTGAACGCTCGGCGCGCCTTTCTGAAAAATCAGGTGGAGGATCAATTACCTCTTTTCCGATCATTGAGACACAGGCTGATGATATTTCAGCTTATATTCCAACTAACGTAATTTCAATAACTGATGGGCAAATATATCTCAAAACCGATTTATTTAATGCCGGAACACGCCCTGCAATAGACGTTGGACTGTCTGTTTCACGTGTAGGAGGAGCTGCTCAAACAAAATCCATAAAAAGTATCTCAGGCCCTTTAAGACTTGACCTGGCACAATATCGTTCTCTTGCCGCTTTTGCACAATTTGGTAGTGACCTTGACGAGCAAACCCAAAAGCAACTTGACCGCGGTAGGCGTGTTGCAGAAATCTTAAAACAACCTCAATTTACACCATATGATGAAGCCTCCGAATTTATAAGTATTTACGCTGCTACTTCCGGACTATTAGATGAAGTTCCTGTTGATAAAATTCAGACTTTTGAAGAAAAAGTCCATTCATATATTGGCGTGAAAAATAAAAAACTTGTTCAAAAACTGTCAACCGGCGAAAAAATTGATGACAAAACAAAAAAAGAACTTGACCAAGAGATTAAAAACTTTATAAAAACACTAAAGTAATTAAATAATAGAAACTAGTTATCTAGAAACTAGGAACAACTAAGCAAATATGGCGGCAAATTTACAACAATTAAAAAGAAGAATCAAAACTTCAAACAACATTTCTCAAATTGCAAAAGCTATGGAGATGATATCGGCTTCCAAGATTAAACGCGCTCAAACGGCAGTTGAAAATAATAAACCATACAGCGCGCGAATCAGTACTCTCACAAACACCATACTTAATTACGTTGACGCAACTTCTTTCAAACATCCCTATCTAACACCTAATGACTCGCCAAATTCGCTCATTATTATTATCTCACCTGACAAAGGACTTTGTGGGTCTTTGAACACTAATCTTTTTAAAATGCTTCTTGAGGCGGATAATAAAAATTTAAAGCTCATTACAATAGGCCGAAAAGTGACTCAATTTGCGCAAAGACTTGAAGCAGAAAGCCTTGCCGGATTTAACATTGGGACTACCCTTCCCAATTATTCTTTTGTATTTCAACTTATTGAAATAATAAGCCGCGAATATATCTCCGGCAATGTTTCATCTGTCAGCATCATGTATAGTGAATTTAATTCTATATTTGAGCAAAAACCCGTGACAAAAAAAATACTTCCCATTGTTGTCGAACATATAGATAGCGAACTTCCATATATTTTTGAACCAAATGCAGAAGAAATCCTTGACAGTCTGCTTCCATATTTTCTTGAGGTAACACTCTTTAGCGCACTTATTGAAGCATTTACTTCTGAACAGGCAGCTCGAATGGTTGCCATGCAAAACGCTAAAAACAACGCGCTTGATATTGCCGAAGGTCTTACCCTTGTATATAATAAGTCGCGTCAAGAAAGAATTACAAATGAACTTTTGGCATTAAGTTATGGCAACTAATAATAAAACCCAAGAAGGCGTAATAATTAGGATTCAAGGACCAATTGTTGATGTCCTCTTCAAAGGAGAGGTCCCTACAATTTATGAAGCACTTGAGATTGAAGTAGAAACTGACAAATTGATTCTTGAGACAGAATTTGAACTAGGATCTGGCGAAATTCGTGCTCTTGCTCTGGGACCAACAGAAGGCTTACGTCGTGGACAGAAAGTGAAACGTACTTTCGCACCTATCTCAGTCCCAACTGGTGCAGCAACTCTTGGCCGAATTTTTAATGTCTTGGGACAAACTATTGATGGAGGGCCAAAACTAAGCCGCGACGTAAAGCTTGAACCAATACACAAACAAGCTCCCGCACTTTCGGACCAATCAACGCGCCCTGAAATGCTTGAAACCGGAATAAAAGTAATTGATCTTGTTTCACCCTTCACAAAAGGTGGTAAAGTAGGGATTTTTGGAGGGGCAGGAGTTGGAAAAACAGTTATTGTAAAAGAATTGATTAGGAATATCGCAATGGTACATAAAGGACACTCTGTTTTTGCGGGAGTTGGTGAGCGCACACGTGAAGGAACAGATTTATGGCTTGAAATGAAAGAAGCAAACGTACTTGATAAGACAGTTATGCTTTTTGGACAAATGAACGAGCCACCTGGTAATCGCTTAAGAATTGGACTGACCGCTCTCACCATGGCTGAATATTTTAGAGATGAAAAAAGTGAAGACGTGCTTTTGTTTATTGATAATGTTTTTAGGTATGCACAGGCAGGCAGCGAAGTATCAGCTTTACTTGGCAGGATGCCATCAGCTGTCGGTTATCAGCCAAATCTTGCACAGGATATTGGCATGCTCCAAGAAAGAATTACTTCAACTAAAAAAGGATCAATCACTTCAGTTCAAGCAATTTACGTCCCGGCAGACGATTATACAGATCCTGCACCTGCAACCATTTTTTCTCATCTGGACGCATCAATTACTCTCGAACGGTCAATTGCAGAACAGGGTCTTTACCCCGCCGTTGATCCATTGACTTCATCATCAAGGCTACTTGACCCAAATGTTGTTGGAAAAAAACACTATGAGGTAGCAATTGAAATAAAAAGAATTCTTCAGCGCAATAAGGACCTGCAGGATATAATCGCAATCTTAGGAATTGATGAACTTTCAGACGAGGATAAACTGACAGTTACCCGTGCCCGCAAAATCCAGAGATTTTTGACTCAACCGATGTTTGTTGCGGAAATTTTCACAGGAGCACCCGGCCGTTACGTAAAAATTGAAGACACTGTTAATGGATTTGCAGAAATTATTGAAGGCAGGCATGACAAGCTTCCAGAACAGGCTTTTTACATGGTAGGGACTATTGAAGAAGCCGCAAAAAATGCCAAGTAATAAATTTGCTTTTGAGATAATAGCACCACAAGGAATCGTTTTTCAAAGTGATATAGAATCCGTTTCTGTACCTGCTGAAAGTGGAACATTAACAATTCTTCCCAACCATACGCCTTTATTTACAAAACTTACAGAAGGCGAAGTAACAATAAAAGAAGCTGGACACGAAACTACCCTTATTGTTTCTGGAGGGTTTCTTGAGGTTAAAAGTAACTCTGTACACCTTTTGTCAGACTATGCAGTAAGAGCCGAAAGCATTGAGATGGCTAAGGTAGAAGAGAAAAAAAGACTCGCCGAAGAAAAATTAAAACAAAAGCTAGATAACCGCGAATTTACGACAGCAGACAAAGATTTAAAAATGTCTATTTTAGAACTTAGAGTTGGACAAAAGATAAGAAGAAAACAAAGAGCTTAAGTGCCTAATAAGTAATCTTTACTCACTATGCAATCAAGGCTAGCACGAAGATCAGTAAAACAAAGTAAAAATCAGTTGTATATTTCACTCGCGGGGATTGTAGTTGTTTTATTCCTAGCAATCAATTTTGGGCCTTCTGTAATAGGTGGGGCGGGGAATATAATAGACAAAATTACTGGAAAATCAGGGCTGGATGCAATAGTTAAATCAAACGGACAAGTTCAACCCCCTACTCTAGATCCCCTTCCTCAAGCCACTCCAAGTGCAACAATTAATATCAGCGGGAAAACAGATTATCCGAATGGTAATGTTGAGCTTTTTGTAAATAATTCTTTATCTGATCAAACAAAAGTTGAAACTAATCAGACCTTTAACTTCAAAGAGGTAAATCTAACCTCCGGTAACAACGCTATTAAAGTAAGAATGGTAATCAATGACCAAAAAAGTGATTTTTCCGGTGAAGAAGATGTTATGTATACAAAAAATGCACCTAAGCTCGACATTTCAAACCCGCAGGACAAGCAAAATTTTACAAAGGCCGACCAGCAAATAGTAGTTAACGGTACCACAGATCCTGATAGTTCTGTGAGAGTTAACGGTTTTGTGGCGATTGTAGACAATCAGGGCAACTTTTCTTACAATTTAGGCTTAAACCAAGGGGATAATAAAATTGCAATTGTTGCAACCGGTGCATCAGGTCAAACTACTGAGAAAGATCTTACCGTTTCATATTCACCGTAGCACCAATTATGATAAATACCCACGCAAGAATTAAAGTATAGAAAAGAGTGTTAATAAATAGTGAATTAAACATTAATGCGCAAAGAATTGGAAATGCCGCAACTGACAAAACATTTTTTTCTGAAATTCTAGTCTTCAAGTTTTTCATAAGTTCAAAAATAAAAACTATAAAAGCTATAAATCCTATAACTCCAGTTGTCGCAAGAATTAAGAGATACGAATTATCTGTACTGGCTGCAGAATTATTAGGTATATCAGAGATATCGCGACTGTATCCATATCTTAGCTGGGCATAACGGTATGCACCAAACCCAACACCTAAAATTGGATTTCTTCCAACTATTGAAAGGGCAACTCCTGCCGAGTCAACTCTTTCCAATGCTGAAAAAGTTCTAAACGGATTTAATCCCTCAACCGAGCTATTTGAAAAAGCCAACAATAGTACCGCAAGAAGTATAATAACAGGATAAATTATTTTGTTTTTATTAGATACTATAAGAAGAATCACAATTCCTACTATCATTGATAAGAATGCCGATCTTGAGTAAGTTAAATATATTGAAATAAGTGTAAATAAACCTAAGAAAGCTAATAACGCAGTCATACGAAGATTCGCCTTCCTAAAATAATAGAGAGTGCTACACGTGATTAAAATTAAAACAAAAACCATAAATATTCCGGCAAAGTTTGGGTCTAGCATTGTTGAAAAAAGGCGGTATAGATGATCATCCCATCCTGCATAATGTAAATTTTTTAAGTTTGGGTAAAAGAAATATTGCAAAAGACCCAAAAAAGCAAATAATGCGCCTGATGCTATAAGCTTTAAATGCAAAGTGGAAAGAAATTTTTTGTCCACAAACTGAAGTGCAAATATTAATGAATAATAAGAAGCCAATCGGATAAAATACAATAATGCGACAAAAAATGATAATCCGTTTAAGTGTGGAATATTAACTACCAATGATAGTAAACATGCAGACAAAAAAATTAAGAAGTATTTAAAGAGTCCCCTGTTTATTATTTTCTCTTTTTTGAATAATACTTTATAGAAAGTAACCAAAAAAATAATCCCCACTATTATGTCGTGTATATATAAAAACGCACCTGGAACAATGCTGATTCTCGTCAGCACTCCCAGCGGCAAAATGAAAGTCAATAAATTAATTAAGAGGCTCATTTTTTGGAATATAGCTTAACACTTGTCCTAATATTTTGGTATTTTAACTTCCAATTTTGATAATCATTAGGAACCTGTCCCCTTATCAAAACGTAGTTAAAAAAATCCCCTTTTTTGTACCATGAAGAGTCAACAAATGGAAAATCCGCATAGTAAAGATTGTGGACATTGTAAACTAATACTTTATCACTCTTCTTAATGTTTTTCTTGAAGTATCCATCTATATCATAAAAATCGCCGAATGAAAAATTTAGGTGGTCCGTCAAAAACTTATCATTTGGTTCAATTCCCAAAATAACTGGGGTATACTTCATGTTTGCGGCTCCACGGTAAACTATAGATACAATTGAAACTACAATAATTAGCGCAATTGAATATTTAAGTACAAATCTATCTTTCATGTAGGATAGTGAAAGTGCTACAAGTACGGAAAACGTGGGAAGATATGCCATAATAAACCTTCCACCACCGCTTTGTGGTGCTAAAAACCAGATGATAAACGAAATTACTGAGTAAACAACCAAGATCTTACCACCAAGCTTCATTTTTTTTAGACCAAGTAAAACAATTGGAAAGGTTATTAAATACACCGGTGAGATTGGATCGGCGCTGAAAAGAAAATTCAAAAAATTTGAAAAATGAAAATCCGGCGAAACTGGATAAATACCACTAAAAAACGGGTAGAAAGGGTTTTTTGTTGAAACGTAAGAGAATATAAACCAAGGAAGTGGAACTATCAAAGATATAATCACATATAGAAAAGCGTGTTTTATGGACTTTCCAAAAAAGAGCGCCAGAAGTAAGAAAGTTGCAATATCAAGTCCTGAAAAAAGCTTTGTTGTTATGGCAAGACCAAGACATATCGATGAAAAAATCAGGAACCTCACGTTTTTTTTCTCTATATAGATCAAAAAATAGAAAAGGGCAAAAATTTCAAAAAAAGTCCTACCAAGGTCAACGTATGCCGTGATTGACTGCCATCCAACTACTAAGTTCGAGTAGAAAATAACAATTGCAAGTAACGATAGCTTTGGTGAAATAAATTTTCTACTTAACTTATAAATTAGTATTAACGTTCCTAATCCAAAAAGAAAGTGAATAAATTTAGCACCGGTTACAAAACCCGTTACCAAAACGGGAATATATAACATTTCAACAAGTTTTGGCATGTCAGAATAATAAAAAAGTCCGCCTGAAATGTGAAATATTTTTCCTTCTTGTAGAAAGATTTTGGGAAGCGTTAAGTGGTACCATAAAGCATCAAATCCAGTCTCAGGGCCTAATACACCAATAAGATTAACTAATATTTGTACTAAAACGATTCCTAGAAGAAATTTTTCGAGAGGGGTAAGATCTTTGAGCCACTTTTTAATATTTCCAAAAACTGATATAGAGAAATTTTTCCATATAAGAATTGTCACAAGTGTTACAAATATAAATGTGAGTGCTAATATATTTACTGTAGTTAAGGCATGAATTATACCAAGGAAGAAAATTACATAAGAGTATAATCCAATTAATAACGGCACTAAAAACATTTTAATTAAGTCTTGAAAACTATAAAAACTTTATTTTTAAAAACTTCTTTTTGCTTTTGTATAAATCTGGATAACTTTGATTCATTTAGGTAATCGTTTTGAACTATTATATACTTAACTTGTTTGTTTTTAACTTCTGTAAGAATTACATCATCAGAATATTGATGCCAAAGCGGAGGAAAATAAATTATATCACTGGAGGGGTCCCGTCTCTCAAGAATAAAATATAGTTCAGGATAATAAGGGTACGCAAAAACATAGTCATTTTTTTGGGTTCTTGAATTTATGAAATTTGCGAGAGACATTATACCGTCTGCAGTTATCTTGTCAGTCTGAATTCCTTTTGTCCTTGGAAGATTTATAAAAGTATTTTGTGCGCTATAAGGCGGATGATAGCGATAATACTCACGGAAAAGAGTAAGGTAAAAACCTATCATGATCATTAAAGATATCATTAGAATGGCAAGTATATTCTTTTTTTGGTTGCTAATAAAAATTACCATTGCCAAAATAATGCTTCCCCAAAATGGATATACATGCAACAATTCGCTATTTGGGTAAATATAAGTAACAAATCCCACAAGAGGAACTATAAACACTGACAGCAATTTCCAATTCTTATCTTTTAAAAATCTCCAAATAACAAAAAATGCAAAAATATAAGGTAAATAATACGGTAACAGTTTAAGAATACCTGCGGGTTGTAAAATATAAGACAGAGGGGGATATGTAAAACCAAATTGAGTTGAGAATTTTCTGCTAAAATTTATAAACATTAAGAGTCCAACAATATTGTCTTTCAAAAAAAAATAGTAAATCCAGAAAAACGACAACATCAATAATACTGAATCTAGGACTAGTAGGTTTTTTATTCTCTCAGACAGCTCTAATTTCTTTGAAAAAAAAACTAAAAAATTTATAACTAATATGAAGCCTAGACCTAAATTCTGGCGTACAGAAAATGATAAGGCAAGAAGCGTTCCAATTATGATTAGGTATATAAAACTCTTTTTACTTCTCGAATCGATCCAAGAGACAAAAACATATACTAGAATTTGAGAAATTAAAACCTCTGGCCAAACAGCAAGTGGAATATTAATCAATGGATACCCAAACGCTACAATTCCTAAAAAAGAAAGCAATATTATTTTAAAAGACGTCAGCTTTAGTATATTGAGGATTAAAAAAGTAAAACAAACAACAAGCGAACATACCAAAAGATTTAGACACCTCCCCACAATTATTGAAAATCCGAATACTTTATAAAGTAGCGCCAATAGGTAAAAATAGGCCGGGGTATATTGAAGCGCAAAATCTTTATACGGAATTTCTCCCTTTGCTATCCTTTCTGCTGCGTGCAATGTATATCCTTCGTCAAATAGATCAAGACCTTTGTTTGCAAAATAAAGGTAATAGAAAAATGCGGCAACAATAAGCGCTACTTCAAACAATAAATATTTTTTTGTTTTAACTACAGATTTAAAAAGTGCTTTGGGGTCACTAAATGATATCATGTTTATAAATGCGCTCTTGACAGAAGATATACTAAATAAATAAATAGAATTGCTAAACTCCAGATTACATACATCACTTTAGGAATTTTTTTCACATCTCATTCCTCCACAGTAAAAAGAGTTTGCTTCTCACTAAAAATGAATGCAAAGACATGAACAGTGCAAAAACCAAACCCTCAATCCCATCCAAAAAACCTAACTTGAGAATATAGTTTTGAATAAATTTTGCTTTCGTATACAAAACTATAGAAAAAACTGAAGATGTAACGCCTTTATTTTTCAATTCTCGAGCTCTTAATGTTGAGTAAAAATCAATTTCTTTTAAGAATTCCGCCGTAGTTTGGTGTGGGTAATGTGTTAACTCGTGCTTTAACTCTCCTATGCGTCCTTTTATGTTCCAAACTTCATGAACATCTCCGCTCCATTTTCCAGATTCCTTTCCGCCAAGCCTTACTAACTTTATATTTCCGGTTTCCCCGTGTTTTAACTTTTTACCCCACAAAACATCACTTCTTTTAACAAAAAACCCATTGTAATCTGTACTATTAATTCGTTCTTTAACTTCATCAATTAAATTGCTTGATAAGCGCTCGTCAGCGTCTATAAATAGAACCCAGTTGTTTTTTGCTTTCTCAAGTCCAAAATTTCTTTGGGAGGAAAAATTTCCATCAAGTTTTCTTTTAAATATTTTGACAGTTTTGAAATTTAATGTTTTTATGACTTCAAGCGTACGGTCTTCTGAATAATCGTCAATTACGACAATTTCTGATATTTCAGATAAGCTCTCCAAACAATCCAAGATATTTTTTTCCTCGTTCTTAGTAAGAATTACAACAGATAGTTTAACCATTCATTATTTTACCATGATTTGATCATTTATAACTTTTATTCTTTCGCTACCCTCAATTACATATATTTTAGTTTTGACAGGAAAAGTGATAGGCGGATTATTACCAAGCCACCAAGTTAAATACTCATAATTTGCGGTTGAACTGGCAAATTGTTGTCCTGGGCCTTTAAAAACCAGATTGTATCCCTGCCCTTTTGCAATTTTTAAAATTTGCTTTGATGATTCAATTCTGCCCGCAAGTCCATATAGAGTAGTATTATTCGAACTTACAAAAATAAACAAATTTAAGAAAACTATCGATAATATATAAAATGTAGAGATGAAGACTTTAAACTTATTTACAGCTAGAACAAACAAAATAAGTAATATTGGGAATATCATTGGTAAATACGCGTCAGATGGCGTTTTTATAGCAAAATACCCAACCATAGAAATTAATCCGGTCAAAAAAATCACTGATTCCGCTGACTCGAATTTATCACGAATAAAAATCCAGCCAGCCGAGACAAGACTTAAGACCAACAACGCAAGTGAAATTACATAATTAGGAAATAAGAGATTTTCGTACTTTTCAACAAAAAAATTAAAAACAGACACATAGCTATGATTATCCATGCTACTTCTCCTAAAGATTCCAACAAATTGAAGAATTTTATAACCTATCCAAAGTACAAACTTCAAAGTCTGGGGAAATCCGTGTCCTAAATCATAAAAAATAAATGGCGTCATGGGAGTTACAATACTAAGGAGTGAAAATAAAGCAAATTTTTTATTAACAACCCCCTTCACATATTTTTTCTTTCTTGCAAAACCTAATGTGATATAGAAAACAATGACAGCCAAAAAAATTGAAGTTGCAATCTCAAAGTTGTAAAGAATTACCACTAGCATCAATACAACTGGGAGGGCTTTTACATTTAATTTTACAACCCACTGGAGCATAAAAAAAACAATTAGTAGTGTAAACAGTGGAATTGGACTTGTATGATACGGCATTTTGGAATACTCTACTAAAATAGGCGAGGTAGCATAGACTAGTGAAGCAAAAATACCGACTTTTTTTGTGAAGAAAGTAGAACCTATCTTGTAAATTACAAAAATTGCCAAACAATCAAGAAGTGCAGCTAAATATGCGCCTGAAACCGGATTAAAATTTGAGACTAGTAAAGCTCCAGCAAGTAAATACGTCCAAAAAGCACCTTGATGCAGCCATGGATGACTCGAGGCAATTCCAACCAGAGGAAACTTACCATGGACAATAATATCTCTTGCCGATAAATAAAACCACGCTTGATCACCAATAAAAGTCATGTTGCGAGAAATATCAAATAGTCTCAAAAATAAACCCGTTAAGATTACAAGTGAGAGGATCACGCTATATGTTGAAATAGATAATATAAAAGATACAATTACAGCCCAGGTCAACCCGTAATTTTTTTTTAAATAGTAAAAGCGGCTTTCGTTAAATATTTTGCTTATATTTTTGTCACTTTTCTTTGTACTCTCCCCCCACGCATGGTACACTTTAGCGTTAGAAAGCATGACTATTTTGTATCCAAGCACTTTTACTCTTTTGCACAAATCGTGTTCTTCAAAATACAAAAAAAAATTCTCATCAAAACCTCCTATTTTTTGAAAAATTATCTTTCTAATTATGAATGCAGACCCTGGAACGCTATCCACTTCCCGCACAGATTGCTTCATCCAATCACTTCTCCAATATTTTTTAGAAATTGGGTTACCAGGAAAAATTTTATTAATAAGTGAAAATGCAAAAATGGCGCTTATCGGAGTTAATGTTCCAAACCCTTGGAGTGGATAAGGCTTGTCATTAATATCATAAAGTGTAGGGGCAGCTATTGCAGTATTTTTATTTCTTTCTAAATTATTTAACAATAATTTTATACTATCATTCCGGATTATAGTGTCCGGATTTAAGAAAAATAAATAATCCCCTGATGCAGACTTCGAACCAACATTACATCCGTTAGCAAACCCACGGTTTGTATTAGGTATGTAGATCGTCTTTGGGAATCGTTGTTTTAAGTCTTTGGAAATACTTTTTACTTCATCATTATCTACTACAATAACTTCAAGCTTTATATTCTCACCAGTACTTTTATAGATTGAATTGATACAAGTTAACAAAAGGTTCTTAACATGATAGTTAACTATTATTATAGAAATTCTAATCTTAGATTCACTTTTCATGTTATTTCTTCTTGTAAACAAAAGCTAGAGTTGCCTCTCCAGCTTTTACGCTATATACCAGCCGATAATCTCGTTTTATTGGAGAATCGTCAAACCCATCACGAATTATGTGATACCAATTAACGACAACATAATCATATTTATTTTTTTTTGACCAGTCAGAGTATTTTAAGTTATTAAATTTAGGAAATGTATGTTCGGGGGAAAGTGCTAGACCTACCTCTGCTCCCCTTTTTGCGTTTACTTTTAAGTAATACCCAGCCTCTCGTTCTCCCTGACCCCACCATCCAATTTGAAAAAGGTTGTGCTTATAAACATTCCCAGTCCCTCCAACAAGCTCGTTAAAATAATCTAAGTAATAAGGTTTTATTTGCCAAATTGAAATGAAAAGATATATCGCAAGAAAAAAACCAAGGGATAACTTTATTAGATTTCCTTTTGACAACTTTTTTGTTATATATTCAAACCCAAGTGCAGCAAGTAGCGCAATCGCCGGGTATATTTCTATAATGTATCTTAGACCGTGCTGTCGCCAAGAGTAGATGGAAAGACTAAACGGGACTAAAAACCATAGAAGAACTAGATAGTAATAAATAGTTTTCGTCTTAAATGTTTTATACACTCCGGCAAAGAATAAACCTAGTATTAAAACCGGAATTGTAATTAAAAAATAAACTATATAATAATAATCGGGAACCATCGTTAAACGACCAAAAAAGATCTCGGGAGGTGAAAGCGTTATTAACCACGGCTTAGGGGAGAATTGGACACTCCAGGTTTTTTGATTAATCTCTTGAATTTCCTTCAAATGAAAAATTGATTGAGGCCAAATTACCACGAAAGTCAAAATGCTAATTAAAATGATTGCAGTTAATGCTTTCACCCTACTCTTTAAAAAAACTTTTTTTACACTTTGTTTAGTTATTCGATATTGCAAGTAAAATATCACGATAAGAAGTGGAAAAAGAAGAATGTCGGTTTGTTTTGCCTGAAGTGCAATTCCGGTTAGAATACCCGCAAGAATAACTCTTCTTATAGTAAATTTTTCAACAATCAAGATGTAACTATAAATCGCCAAAGGATAAACCAGAATTTTAAGGCTCTCCGTTGTGACAAGCTGAGAAAGGCCGATTGATGTAGGAAGCATTGAGAGAATAATTCCGGAAATGACGCCAACTGTTGGTGAAAATATTCTCCAGCCAATTAGCGCAACCATAACAACCCCCAAGGAAAACATAATTGCCGATAAAATCCTTGCATAAGTTAGATCATAGCGGAAAACAGGATCCCTGTTTTTTGTAAATTTTTCTATATCGAACCTTCCAGCCAATCCGTATAGGTATTTCACAAGTGGAGGGTGATTATAAGTACTAATAAAATAATTGTTATTAAAATCCCCTTTTGAAATAAGTTGATCTAGCTTATAACCCGGAGCAAGAAATTCCATCTCATCCCACGTACGTCCTATTTGGTCAATCGTCCACATTCGGAGCGACATAGAAAAAACAAAAATTATAACTAGGATACCAATTTTCAAAGCATTATTAGAATTAACTTTTGGAGTTTTTAAATTCAAAGCATTCACAAGGATAGATTCGATTCTATTTACTGACATATCCCAAGCCCAATTCAAAACAACATGTTTTCTTGCTTCACTTCCTATCTTCGTTCTCAACTTATTATTAGAAAGAAGTTGAGCTATTTTTCCAACCAAAATCTCTGCATTATTATCTATTAATAAACCGGTCTTGCCATCTATAACAGTTTCCTTATACCCTCCTTCGTTAAGCGCTATAACAGGCACACCACATGCTGCAGCCTCGAGCGGTATTAGTCCGAACGGTTCATCTCTCGATAGTGCAATTACTATTTTTGACCTTTGATACAAATTTCTTAACTTTTCATCTGATGTCCAATTACTACCCGTAAAGTGAAAATTTACTTTTATTTTCTTTTTTGTTAAATCTATTGCATTTCTCAACAAATCATATCCATCAAAATTATCTTTTGACCCAATATACAAAACGTCGATGTCTTTTTTTGTGTTAGTTGGTAGGAAAAAATCAGTCTCGACTCCCAAATATGCTACCCTGCTCTCCAGTCCATAAGCTTTTTTTATGTTTTTTTGTGTAAAGAGAGAATTTGCCAATATCAGGTTAGTCGAGAAAATATTTTTTTTGTCGATAACTTTTCTAATATATCGGGCCCCCTTCCCGTATATTTGCTTTAGTATCGGCAGGTTTTCATTTAATTTTAGCTTTGGTTCATAAACCATTCTTAGTATTTCTTCACAATAATAAATTGTCATTGTTTTTAAATGCCTAAGAATAAATGGCGCCTGAGTATATTTTGATGGGTGAATAAAAATAATGTCATAGTTTTTGTTGTCGATCTCATATGCAATTTTCCTGTGAAGTCTGTAAAGCTGGTAAAGTTCCACTGTATCTTTATATAATCTTGTTTTCCAATTTCCACCACTCCATTCTTTGGGATTAAAGTGATATTTGAAAACGTTGCTGAAAAAAATACGTTCCGAACTTTCATCTTTTTCATCAACTATATATAAATCAACAAGATTATTTTTTTTAAGTCTTTTTGCAATCTCATTTACAGCTCGCCTAGCCCCCCCATTATGTAGCTCGTGGAAAATAGCAATTTTCATTTTTTATATGGCTTTACGCATTATATATAGTTCAGAGTTATAGCTCAAGGAATATTATAGACCTAAATCATTTGAGCATCTGATATCACATGTAGTATAATCCTCGATATCAATAATGAATTCAAAAGACAACTTTAAAATGATTGGGGAATACAAATTTTATTCTAATTGCAGATTTTGTAATTCAATACTCACTTCAGTTATTAATCTAGGTTTCTTACCACTCGCCGGAGGGTTTCTTAAAACTAAAAATCAATTCAACAAGGAAAAACTATATCCACTAGCACTAGGTTTTTGTCAAAATTGTAAACTTCTTCAAACAATGCAAGTTGTTTCTGCTGATAAGTTGTTTAAAAACTATTTCTATTTCTCATCTAAAATTAACACTCTTACTAAACATTTCAACTATATGGCAAATCATTTTAATGATCTGGGAAAGCATCCTACAAAAAAAATTGTTGTTGAAATTGGTAGTAATGATGGAGCATTTCTAAAAGCATGTTTAAATCTGGGAATTCAAGCTGTAGGAGTTGACCCTGCGACTAACGTAGTTAGACCGCTTCTTAAAGAACTTCCTATAATAAACGAGTATTTTACAACAAAAACAGCAAAGACAATTGTGAAGAAATATGGACATGCAGATATTATATTCAGTTCAAACACGTTAGCACATATTGAGGACATGCATGAAGTTTATAAAGGAATTAATTTTCTTTTAAAAGACGATGGAATGCTTGTTTTTGAAAATCATTACTTGGGAAATTTAATAAGTCAAATGCAATACGACATGATATATCATGAACATCAATATTACTACTCTTTGAATGCTCTCGTGAACTATCTTGCACAATTCAACATGGAAATTTTTGATGTTAAGTTTATTCCAATCCATGCAGGGTCGATAAGTGTATATGTCCAGAAAAAGGGATCCGGACGGAAAGTAAAAAAAATAGTACTCGATACACTTAAGATCGAAAAAAAAGTAGGTCTTACCTCCATTAAAACTTTTACCAACTACAATAAAAGAATCGCAAAATCAAAAGTTGAATTAATCAAATTGTTAACGTCGCTCAAAAAAAAGGGTAAAACTATCGCAGGGTATGGCGCATCGGGACGGGGTACAATACTTATGAGTTATTGCGGAATCGATAAGACCTTTATCGACTATGTGATAGATGACGCTCCCGCAAAACAAGGCGCATATACTCCAGGGAATCACTTACTTATTAGACCGTCTGACGCCCTAAAAGAAAAAAATAGACCGGACTATGTTCTACTCTTTGCTTGGTCTTTTTACAAGGAGATTGAGGAAAAGAATAAAGATTACATAAAAAATGGAGGGAAGTTTATAATCCCACTTCCTAAAGTTAAAATTGTATAATGAAAAAAATTTTCCCCAAAACTTTAGTGCTCGGATCAACAGGAATGGTAGGAAGAACCATCTTTGATTATTTGGCTAATAAATACCCTTTAATGATTTTAGGCTCTTCAAGAACTCCCCAAAAAAAATCTAATATATTTTTGTTCGAGACCAAAGACACTTTCGAAAGATTAAAACTAAAAACGTTAAAAGTTAAATACATTGTTAATTGCATCGGAATTCTGAATGGGAGCAAGAACCCAGAAGAAATGAAAATTGTAAATTCAAAATTTCCTCATAAACTTGAGAAATTTTGCAAGCAAAAAAAAATTAAACTTATTCATGTCTCAACAGATGCGGTATTTGATGATAATTCGAAAATAAACTTTGAAGATTCAACTACTAATCCATCTGATTATTATGGAAAGACAAAGCTTAAAGGTGAAATAAATAAAGGAATAAATATAAGATCCTCATTTATTGGTTTTGACCCTCTTGAAAAAAAGGGTTTACTTGAACTTGTTCTAAAAAGCAAAGATGAAGAAATAATTGGATTTACTAATCAGATCTGGACAGGATGCACCACTTTACAATTTGCTATATTTATTGAAGACCTAATTGGTAAAAACCTTTATGATAAATTTGTCGAAAACACTAATATTATTCACTTTGCACCTCTTGGTCCCGTCAGTAAGTACAAAATTCTAAAAACATTTTCTGAAATCGTTCGACGAGGAAAATTAACAAAAGGGAAAGGAGTAAAAAGAACCAGAATTTTAAAAAGCAAAATAATTGAAGAAAAACTGCTTAAACGTTATAATAACGATCTTAACAACGCTCTAAATAAGTTAATTAAGTTTTATCCAAATTATGAAATTAAATATTAAAAAGAAGAAGTTAGTTTTTGTACTTGGAATCAGGCCAGATATAATCCGAGCCGTTTTGATAATGAGATTTCTTGAAAAAGAAAAGGATTTAGAAGTAATCTTTGTTTGGTCAGGTCAACATTATTCAGATAATTTAAAGGGTATTTTCTTTAGGGAATTTAAAATCAGAAAAGCTGATTATGAACTTGGTTGCAAAGGTGAAACAGACGTGGAAATCGCAGGAGAACTTATTAAAAAACTTTACGTTTTGCTTGATAGGATTAAGCCTGATGCGGTTGCATTCTTAGGGGATACAAATACTACAGCCGGGTGTATTGCACCTGCAATGCTTAATATTCCAATTATTCACATTGAGGGGTGCTGGCATTCATACGACTGGCGAATGCCTGAAGAGAAATATAGAACAATTTCAGATGACCTTGCCGACGTTATATATACTTATGAAGAAGAGTACAAAAAAAGAGGAATTGCGCAAGGACTTAATCCACGGAACATAGTTGTTACCAGAAATCCTATTGTTGACATTCTTAATGAGTTTTATTTTAAACAAAAGAAAAGATTAGAGAAAATGGCGGATAAAAAATTCTTTGATTCTCGCGGAATTGAAGATGGAAAGTACTACTTAATTACTTGTCACAGGAGAGAAAATGTACATATTGATAAGTCCTTTGATGCAATTTTAAATTTTATCTCGAAAGCACAACTGCATGTTTACTTTCCAGCCAGCTATAGAACGCAAAAAGTAATAAAAGCCAGAAAATTAAAGTTGCCAAGAAACCTTATTTTGGTTGATCCAATAGGCTACGAAGAAATATTAATATTAATGACTCACTCAAAAGGTGTATTCACCGATTCAGGTACAATTATTGAGGAAGCAAGCGTTCTAAACATTCCGGCCGTACAAATTAGAAAATCAACAGAACGTCCACAAGTTTATGATGTGGGAGGAGCTGTCAAGTTTGACCCGGACAATCCCAAAAAATATACCCCGGAAATTGTATATAAAAAACTTGAAAAGATAACGGGAACACACTGGAAACACACTCTTGGGGATGGGAAAGCGTCTGAAAGAATTGCAAAAGATATAATTAAGCGGTTGCGATCTGGCAATCTACGTGGGCATCTCCCTCAAAACAACCATCTTCCTATACAAAGATCTTTTATGGAGGACGGGATAAAAATTTAATCCCAAATATCCCAATATGAGGCGGTGAAGCGAATATCATCATTTTTTGACTCCTCTAAAGTTCTGTCTGAGAAAAAAATCAACTTTGTGTCTTTTGTTAATGATTTAAAACCATTAACATATCCCTTCGGAATATAAAGTATCTCGGGTTTATTTGAGGAAATCAAAAACTTATTCACTTTGCTTTTTTTTGACGGATTCTTCCAATCGTCAATTCGTACTGCGCCTATCTGGGCTTCCCCAGCAATTGCAAAGACAAATTTTGATTCTTTTTTATGGCCATGCCATGCCCTGACAGTACCTATTTTATGGTTTGAGACTACGTAAAATCTTTTTATCCCTGGAAATTTAAAATCATTCACAAAACTTACTATACCTCGCGTGTCTGTTGCTGTATCCCCTTTGATTAAAACAGGGCGATCTACAAGAGATTTAAGAATTTTCATTTGGATTAAACCTTTATTAAGTGTGTGTTAAATTTAGTCAAAAATGATTGATTTCCATAACGTTCATTATTTACATCCTTTATTCTATTTTCTTCGAGCAAACTTTTCAGTTCGTCAATTCCTTGATCTATAGTATATTTTGATTTAAACCCAAGTATTTTTGTAGCCTTTCCGTTTTTCACTTGATAATTTCTTGCGTCTTCAAACTTCATCTCCTCTGTCACTATTTTGACTTTAGGGAAGTGATCTTTTACTTTCTTTGACAAATCAAACATGCTGATGTTCTCGCGATTTATGTTGAAAATTCCATTATGAGGTGTATTCACGTTTTCAAAAATTGCATTTGCCGCATCCGTGACATGGAGAAGAGGTCTATATTGTTTTCCTCCAAAAACCCTCAGCAATCCGTCTTTATAAGCTCTAACGGTCATAATATTTACTACAAGGTCGAGCCGTATGCGTGAAAATTGATCTCCAACACCAAACAATGTACCCAAGCGAAATATAAGCGCATTTTTATTTTTTAAATGCTGCTCTGCTTTAAGCTTTGATGATGCGTAGACTGAAAGAGGGTTTGTTGTTGATTTTTCATCCAAAAGTAAATCATGAGCACCATATACAGAACACGTTGATGTAAAAATTATTTTCCCATCAAAGTTATTTGATAGCCATAAAACACTTTTTTCATTTACGTCAACTGCCACGTCAGGATTGAGCGCACATGCCCCATCCCCTACTAAAGCAGCCAACCACACTACCACATCTGCCCACTTTAGTAATTTTTTTAGCTTTGCATGGTCACGGATATCTCCATATATAAAATCTACATCTTTTCTATAACTTTCTTCGTAAAGAAGCGAATCATAAACTTTTACTGAGTGTTTTGAATTCTTAAGAATATCAGTTAAAGCACCTCCTATATATCCCGCACCACCTGTAATTAATATTTTCATAAGTTATAATTTTGTACCATATTATAAACAATTATCCTCACGAAGACCAGAAAGTTTTATGAAGTGCCAATTTTTTGAAAAGATTTAACATGAAACTTTAGAAACTCACCTAGGTATGGAATTGGAGAATAATAAAGACAAATGAGTGAGATGATGATTTTTGTGAATAAATTATTTCCACGGGCTATTCTTGCCGCTTCACAAGCTTTTTTGTAGGCTTCTGACTTAAATTGTTTCAACTCGTGAGGAAATTTTGGATCTTCAAAAATTTTGTTTATCACCTTAATGTGATCCATAGCAGCCCTAAAACTTCTTCCGGCAATAGTTGCTTGACCCGGGTGCACACGGGATGTTGCTAAATATTTTGGAATTCTCGCAAAATCTCCCAACAAACCTGCCCTCAGCCAAAAATCATAATCGCTTACATATTTATAATTAACATCACGTCCTTTGAGTTTTTTAAGAATCTCTTTCTTAAAAAAAGCGCTCGCTCCAAGTGGGCAATTATGAGATCTGATCATATATTCATAACTAAAGTCCCGAGTTTTAACTCTCTTCATTTCTTTTCCATTTTTGTCAGTAAAGATCCAATCTGAGTAAGCAACAATAATCTCAGGATTATATTGCATAAACTTTACAAATTCTCTGATTGCGCCCGGCAACAATGGATCATCCGAATTAACTATACCAATTATGTCCCCATGCGCCATTTTTAAACCCTTATTTACTGTCCTCACTTCTCCTACATTTTTATGTGACTCGAATGTTATTCTATCTTTATACTTTTCAATTACCTCCTTCGTATTATCTGTTGATCCGTCATCAAGCACTATATATTCAATATTTGGATAGTCTTGGTTTAATACGCTTAGTATAGATTCTTCCAGAAAATCTGCGCGG
The DNA here is from genome assembly GCA_964651815.1 of uncultured Gammaproteobacteria bacterium. GTDB lineage: Bacteria > Patescibacteriota > Microgenomatia > Levybacterales > GWA1-39-11 > GWA1-39-11. Next base: position 47,895 of record CAZYWG010000009.1, read on the forward strand.
TTATATGCAGGAGTTATGACAGTAACAAGTAGATTCTTTCTATCACTTTGTTTCATGAGTTTTTAGATAGCGACTTGAATAAAAAATAAAGTTGAAAAGGAAACATTATTAGGGAACTTATAAGGACGGCATACGCACCCCCCGCCAACCCTAATATCTTTATTAAAGGAATAATTATCGCGATCATTACAAAAAAACTAATTGCAGAGATTATAGTTAAATATTTTTGTTTCCCAACTGAATAGAATATAGCGCCGGTTGGGCTCCCTAACATATTTATAAAAGCAAAAATTGCAAGAATCCTAAGAATACTACCTACCGAGACCCATTTTGGGCCAAGAACTATTGAAATAAGCTGAGTCGGGAAAAGTAAAAAAATTAAAAGAAGAGGTGAAATCAAAAGTGCAGTAATAATACTTGTCTTGATATACGCCCTTTTTAGTCTTTGTTTATCGTCAGAAATTTTTACATAAACCGGAAATGTTACTCTCGCAACTATTTCAGAAAATTCGGTTAAAGGAAGTATGGCAATCGTGTAAGCCATATCATAAATTCCAAGTGAGGCAACACCAAGAATCTTACCAACTACCATATTATCTGCATTTTGAAATAGATACCCAAAAATACCCGCTCCTGTAACCCACTTTCCGTGCGTAACAATTTCATAAAAAATCGATTTGTCGAATTTGATTGAAGGAACCGGCTTAACAAATAAGAAAGATATTGCAACTTCAAAAAGTGCCCCTGCAATAAGCCCATAAATTAAGGCAATTGGGTCGCGAATCAAAATAATCAAAGCAACCGCGACTAGTGACTCTACAAAAAAAATACTAGACCTGTAATAGAACTCTTTATGAAATTTAAGGTCCTTTTGGAATGCTGCAATTGATGGATTGATAAAACCTCTGATTAAAGGTACTAATGAAACTAAAAACAAAAGTGGAAGAACTTGCTGATTTTTAAAAAAACCGGCAACCAAAAAAGATGAGACAAATATTGCTGCAGAAATTAACCCACCGCGGAGTATTGAAACTACCCAAGCCGTATCAACGTATTTATCTATTATGTCTTTTTTCTGTACCAAAAAAACATTTATCCCAGTTTCAGTCAATACCTCAATTAGAGCGAGAATAAATATGGCGATTCCATAAACCCCAAACTGGTAGGGCGACAAAATTCTTGCGATGATTATCGTTCTTAAAAAAGAAAGAGACCGAGTAAATAATCTAAAAGCCCCGAGCCAAGAGAGACCTTTTATTGTTTCTTTGGTATATCCCATGTGTTTCTTTTCAGGTTTTAGTATATCATGGCCAGTCTAGAGTGTTTTGGAAAGGTAAAGCATGATCATCTTGTTTTTTTATAAATTGCTGATATATAATCTATGGACTTAATAATGAAGAAAAGCATTGTATCAATAAGCAAATGTCGATCTTGTGACTCAGCAAATCTAGTAAAGATTTTGAATCTAGGGAATTTGTATCTGTCAAATTTTGTTAAAGATAGCAAAAAATCTGAGAAATTTCCGCTCAACATTCTTTTGTGTCGAAATTGTTACCTGCTCCAACTAAAGCATAATACCCCAATGTCTCTACTTTACAGCGAAAATTATGGCTATCGCTCCGGAATTAACCAAACTATGCAAAAAGAACTTGCCGAAATAGTTGTGAAAACCCTTTCTAAAATTACTAGCAAAACTACTGACAAATTAGTAGTTGTAGACATTGGAGCAAACGACGGAACACTTTTAAAAAATTACCCAAAAAATGTAACTCGAATAGGTGTGGAACCGATCAGAAAATTGGCGAAACAATGCAAAAAATATGCAACACAAGTTGTAAACGATTTCTTTAATTATCAATCGGTAAGCAAAGCTTTAGGTAATAAGAAAGCAGATATAGTCACTGCAATATCTTGTTTTTACGATATGGAAGAGCCAAATGATTTTGTCGCAGATGTTAAAAAAATATTGAAAGAGGACGGGATTTTTGTAATACAACAAAATTATCTTGTGAAAATGCTGACGCAAAATGCTTTTGATAACATTGTCCACGAACATTTAGAATACTATTCGTTAATTTCGCTTCAGAATCTTTTGAAACAACATGGTCTTGAAGTGTTTGATCTGGAGCTACGTGAGTTAAATGGTGGAAGCTTCAGAACATATATTGGATTTACAGGAAAGCATACAGTATCAGTTTCAGTCTACGAACAACTTGAACTGGAAAAATTGATTAGCCTTCATAGGAAAAAAATATACTCCGATTTTGCTAAGAGAATAAAAGCAATAAAAAAGGAGGTTTACGGATTTATTCAGGAAAAAGTTGCTGAAGGCAAAAAAGTATATCTATATGGTGCATCAACTAGAGGAAATACCCTACTTCAATATTTTGATCTCGACAAGAGTTTAATTTCAAAGGCAGTTGAAAGAAACCCCGAAAAATGGGGTACAAAAATTGCATCAGTTGGAATACCAATAATTTCAGAGGATCAAGCAAGGACAGAAAAACCTGACTATATGCTTGTATTACCTTGGTTTTTTAAAGAAGAATTCTTAAAACGCGAACAAGCTTATCTTAAATCCGGCGGGCATTTTATATTTCCGCTGCCAAAACTAGAAATTGTGTGATATCCTTTTTTTGAAGAAATGTTAATATGAATGTAAACGGATATAAACTACATTAATCGAGACTGTTCTTTCTTACTTTTTGATAACATCATTAATGGAAAAAAGCGTAAACGAATATAATAATGATGCTTCAAAACATGGAGGATATATATATTCTCTAAATCGACATTCCTCTAAAATCGCTACAAAAAGACAGACAGATGAAATTATTTATTTAATCAAGAAATACTTCTTTCAAAAAAAAATTAAAATTCTAGATTTGGGGTGTGGCGATGGAGAATTCACAATGAAAATATATAACCAAATTAAACCAGATCTTGTCCTGGGAATAGATAACTCAAAAAAAGGAATTGAGATAGCAACAAAGAAATCAAAAAATGAAGATAAAAAAAGAATAAAATTTGAAGTTGCTAACGTTTATAATTTAGCCAAATACAAACATTACGGGTTTGATCTTGTCGTGATTAGAGGCGTTATTCACCATTTATATAAACCCCGCCAAGTAATAAAGGAGTTAAATAAGATATCAGATTATGTTTTAATCCTAGAACCTAACGGGTATAATTTAATTTTGAAGATAATAGAAAATACGTCCGAATACCACAAGCGGCATGAAGAAAAATCCTACTTCCCTTTTCAGATAAATTCTTGGTTTTCCAAGAATGGATACGCAGTTGTAGAACAAAAAATATTTGGTCTAGTACCTTATTTTTGCGGCGAGTCTCTAGCTAACTTTCTAAAATTAATCGAACCCTTATTTGAAAAATACTCGATTCTAAGAGACCTATGTACCGGTAGTAACGTTGCTCTTTACAAAAACACGCGTATTAAAAAATTTTAGTTATCATTTATTACCACAAACTGTTCGGATTTTTTAAGCTAAAAAATTCCAAATAACCATTGAAACCGGAATCTACAGAAACTTTTGTTATTATCCTATCTTTATAAAACAAAGGTATACGTGCCAGATTTATGATGCACGGAGAATTTTTACTACACGAATTATAATAAATTGTAGTTGATAACCCATCCTTTGTTTTAAGTGTAATAAAATTTAAACCACTCTTCTTATATTTTATCTTCGGAGTTAAAACGACAACTTTTTCACTAGAATAGAAGTTTTCTTTATTCAAAAATGAATTAATGATGTTCATATTGTCGGTCTTGAGTAATGATATGTTTTTATCGCTCAAATAGTTAAACTTATATAGCCCTTCCGAATAAGGGATTCTATATAGGAATACGTTTAGCAAATATTTTTTGTAATCGCTTATTTTATTTAAAACATTAGAATTAAAAAAATCTTTACCATTCTCTCTTTCCAGGACTAAATGTTTACCAATATTTGCAACTGGGTAATAATTGTCTAGAATATAACCAAACAGATAACTTTGTCTAATGAAATCAGGAACACCATCTTGAATAGAAGATCCTTCAGTATTAAGTGTAATAAATTCTATTTTATTGTCCCTTATATACTTAATGGAAGATTCTTGCTTCAATTTTGATGCACCCTCAAAAATTGCATTATAGAAAGGAGGTTTCTGGTGCAACAGAACATAAAGTGCCGAGTCACCTGTTGGAAAACTATAAATTTTATTATTAAAATCATGCTGTTGACTTAAAAAATTAACAATTTTTACGTATTCGGGATTATTTTCTGTAAAAATTTTGAGATTGTTTTCATAACAATTGCTATTGATAACCAAACTTATATTCCTATATGCATATGCTGCATTAATTGTTTGAACTTTAAGAATAAATACACTGATGATAACCGCACTCGTAAGTACCGAGGTATAAATCAGGTTTTTTTTGTTTTTATTTTTTACAAAACCTAGGATTTCGTAAACCATAAACATGAGGAGTACAATCGATAAAAATATTATTTGTAAATCAATGGAACGAATAATACTTTTTTGCTCCATTAGAATTACTTCAATCATCAAAGAAATTTGCATAAAAGTGATTAAAGTTGTTTTTTGTTTTAAGAACACGAACTTTGTCAGGTTCCAAAATAAAGAAGTGAATAAAATTGTGAAAGAAAAAATGTTGGCAGGAGAGTCTACAAATGAGAAAAAGGGGGTTTTCGCAACACTCGTCACCTCGTTTACATCTTTGAAGTAATTTAATAGATTTGCAACGTTTCCATTATAAATTAGAATAATCGGTAAAACTCCTAAAATAAATCCAAAAAAAACAAACATTAATTCTTTGACGCTTTCCACCATTACTTCCTTATTGATTTTTTTTGAGTGAATCAATTTTTTTATCAAAAATTGTAATAAAAAAGAAACGACTAAATAGGTTCCGATATCATTTATCAAAGATAATACTATACCCATTAACAAACCTAGAAATAAAAGTAAATTTCTACTTAAAATCTTCTGTGAATATAAAATAAAGGAAAAAAACAAAGCAACAAAAACTAATATTCCATATCTACCAAAAGTTTGAAAACTGTTAGTGAGTAGAATATAAGAATAAAATATTCCTATGGTGAAAAAAAGTATCAACTTATCTTTTAATACTTTCTTAAAAAGAAAAAATGCAAGCGTAAACAGAAGGGGAACTACCATATAGTATAGTAGAGAAATTGAAAAGTTGTAATTTCTAAAAAAAGTGAAAATACCGTATGGGTAGAAAATGTCTTTATAGGGGAGGAGACGACTTAATGATGCATAATTCCATAACAGAAACTCCTGCAAATCAAAATTGTAATAGTTTAAATAACCGCTGCAAATATTGGCAAAATAAGGTGCTGACAATAAGAAGAATAAAGTAAATACAATTATTAAATCTATATTTTTTTTGAAAAAATTATTCCTCATTTTTTACAATTTTCGCGCTCACTATGAAAATAACAATTGGAATGAAAAGTAAAACAAAGAAAAAAAGTGTATCAAAGTAAAAAGGGTATCCAAAATACTGAGAGAATCCTACAAGTTTATCGTTACCTATTTCCGGTGGTAATAACAACGCCTTAATTATTTTAAATCCCATTAACAAAGCCAAATTTGTAAAAATTGAAAGGACTATGCTAAAAAGTAAAACCAGCTTATCTTTTTTCATAAACTCCAATTCCATCAGGATAAACAAATAATCCAAGATACGGATAATAAAAGAAGCTATCAAAGTATTTATATAAAGGGAGTTTTAAAGGAAAATAAGCAACTCTGAAGTAACCTATTCTTTGAAGTTTTTTTACAAGATCAGACTTCAGAGAAATTTTGTAAAACATTTTTTCGTATTGAACATTTGAAATCACTACATATTTAGGTAAGACTTTTGTTTTACTGTCGATAACAACATAATTATATCTTGTTTTAAAATTGGGATGATATTGTTTTTCGTAAAATTCTTTAAGGACAAAATCTGGCTCAAATTGGTATATGGGAATGTTCTCTAGTCCAATAACAGACTTTTCTGGGATATTATTCACTATCCAAGCCGAGGAAGTCTGTTCCGGGGATGGGGAAAGCTTCATCCCAACCCATAGGTATGATTCAAATATTTGAATAAACATTAGTATCACCAAAAAGATATAGAAAAATATTTTTAGAAATTTCGTTTTGTATGTAGATTCGATCATATTTTTGAGGGCTAATGCATCTATGGTTACTAAAAATGGCAATAAGACCACAGACCTATTTGCGCTAATTGTTATACCTAGTGGAACATAACTTAAACAAAATACTAAAAATGACAATAAAATGAACAATTTTTGTTTTAAATCTTCAGTCCGCTTTTGCTTAAAATCTTTAAAGATTAGGTATGCAAAATAAAGTATTAAAGGTATGCTCACAAAATATAACTCATGTCCAAATATCGCGGGCAACTTATGAAGTAGAGTTAAATCTGTCAGTGAGTATTTGGATGGGAAATTTCTTAGAAGAAGTGAGGGACCACTAACTATATTACTATATATATATTCAAACATACTCTGCCCTCTAAAAACTACGTCTGGAAGCCCAAAAAAAACAGAGACAACAAAAAATATAAAAACTCCTAGTGCTAGACTCAAATATTTTTTGCTTGACGAAGCCATAAACATTAAATAAGAAACAGGCACAAGTATCAGCAGGGGTATAGCGCTTACTTTAACAGCAAACGAAAACCCGGAAAATGTGCAAGCCAAAAGGAAGTTTTTCTTATTTGGAGTCAAAGAGAATTTAAGAAAATAATAAAATGAAAGTGCAACCCAAAATGTGAGTGCGATATCATATTTAAAAAAATTGCTGATTACAAGCCAGGCAGGTGTAAAAATAAACAGGAGCAATATAAGTATTGAATTTATTTTTAACAACTTTGCGATTTGCCTCATGGTTATTAACGTCAAAACCCCAAAAAATAGGGTTAGAAGCCTCAGAACTATGAATAATTTTTCCTGCTCAAATATTGAGTCAACTGAAGATTTAATAGCAAAAGGATTAACAATATGTGTTATATAAAAAGGAATCAGGAGAATTCCCGATATAAAAAAGTTAAACATTGTCCCATTTGCAGACCCTGACAAATTTGGCGTACCGTATTTGAATACATCTCTCACTGCTTGCATCTGGTGCCATTCGTCCATTTGATATGCGAAAGGATGATATTGATTAGGTATTCCAGAGGTAATAACCGAAATCATCGTAATAATATAAATGGTAACCAAAATAAATAAAACACTATTACCCTTAACTACACTTTTAAGATTTACTTTCATAATTAATCTAGTTAATCCGAGAGACGTTCCAATCAAAACAGCAAGATCTGAGGTTATTTGGAGAAGAGGCAAAATAGTAAATGCTCGCAAATCTTCAACATATTTGTAATTTTTCTTGACTGCCCACAATACATAAACTACCGTTGCGATTAATATTAACATTAAAATAATAATTGATTTAAGAAGTAATGCAATAACTATTAGATATGCGTAAAAAATATATCTTACGTAAATCAAAATGACTTTATCTCTAACTATTCCTGACTCCGCATCACCTAATGCAAATCTAAAGAACATGACAAAGGCTTGCCAAATATTTTTTCTTGGAGTCCAGTAGACAATAGCGTCTTTCACAAAAACAATTTTTGAATTTGCCCTCTTTAAATTGTTTGCAAAAACATAATCTTCATTATGAGAATATTCTTCATCAAATCCATGAATTTTCTTCCAAATACTTTTTTTAAACGCAACAGATCTGGCTGCCGGAAGAAATTCTGATTCAACAATCCTGTCAGGCATCACAAGAGCATACGGAATCACGCATTTTTGAAAAAAGGTCTCGGAATTTCCCTTATAATATCCGGCGACAACATCAACCGTCGTATCACTGAATGGTTTAATAATATTCTTAACCCAATTTTTGTCGAGAGTATTGCCAGCATCAGAGCAAAGAATAATATCACCTGTCGCTTTTCTAATCCCTTCGTTTCTTCCGACTGAACGATTTCCCGGTTTGTTAAGAAGTTTAATAGTTGGATTCCTTACTTTATTCTTTAGAAGGTAGTCTTTAACAATTTTGACCGTTGAGTCGCTGCTTCCCCCATCTACGATAATAAATTCGTCCGGCAATTTTGATTGGCTCAGCACCGATTTAATAAACCTCAAAATTGTGTTCTCTTCGTTATAAATCGTTACAATAAGAGATAACTTGGTTTTCATTTTATGTGAATTTTAATTTTATAGGAGATTATACCACCAAAAGTCGTTTCACCCACAAATTGCAAACCCAATATTTCTTTTTATTCGCACAAAAGTGTGTTATAAATTACCAATAAATCGCGCTTGAAAAACAATGAGTTTATTTTATTCACTATTCGAAAATATTGTAAAAAAAATAAACTCAATAAAATCTGACTTTGTAGGATTTTCTATCAACCCACATATCTTTTTAATAGTATTAGTATGTTTCTCCTTTTCACTTTTACTTACTTTCCTATCTTTTTCTCTCGGCAAAAAAATATCCTCGCAATTTAAACTGGAGTCAAAAAATGATTATGAGTACTTATTTTTTACGGCCGTTGGCTACGTCTTAATTGGCAGCGGAATTGCTATCCTAGGTTTATTTTCAATATTAAATTTTAGCTACATTACTTTGTATTTAGCGCTTATAATTGCTTATTCATTTTTCTTCCCATTTTCATTAAGACAAAACTCAATTTATTTCTATAGACATTTAAAAGCTGACTACAATTATTTAAAACAAAACAAGTTCGTTTTTATATGGGTGACTCTTTTCATATTGATTGCAATATTAAACTTGGTCAATCCGGAAGTAAGAGAAGACCAATACCATGTAGATTTACCTGTCATATATTTAAAACACCAAACTATTATGATTCCGCCCCATGAGGTAATTAAAGTGTCTGCAAGCCCACTTTTAGGAGAAATGTACTACATCCCAGGAATTTTGTATATATCTCGTGAATCTTCAAGATACATTCATTTTATTTTTTATATATTAGTATTACTCACACTCATAAATTTTTCTAAATTAAAGAAGTATAAATTTGCTATTTATACACCGTTAATTTTTATTACTGCTCCTGTTGTCATTCATGAAACGTCGGCAATGTACGTGGATTTTGAATGGATATTTTGTTTTTTGTTATCGGTTCTAGTTTTAACGGATCAAAAGAACAATAAACTTGCGATTTTAAAATCCGGCTTATTATTTGGTGGAATGCTCGCGTCTAAATTGTGGACTATAGTTTTTTTGATTCCTTCTATTTTTTATTTGATAACTGAAAAGCTAAAAAAAATTCAGAAGATTAAATACTTGCTTGTTTTCTTATTTTCAGTTTTAGGCATAACTTCCATATGGTTTATAAGAGCTTATATATTGACCGGGAATCCCATATTCCCTGCTTTCGGAAGTACAGAAAGACCTTTTCATGCAGATTTGGTGAAATCTTTTTTAAGTTTTGCAGGAATCAACTATGCTTTAATTAACATTCCGTCTTATATTAATGTATTTAGCCCATTATTTTTTTTAAGTCTTTTATTTCTAGTATTCAAATTAAAAGACACTGTCAAACTATTTTTTGATCTAAAACTCTTTAAGTACTTACTTTTCTTGACTGTCTTATATTTGACAATTCACTATCCTTTTGGAAGATATTTGCTTGGATTATATGCGCTCTTTATTTTTTTGAATGCCTTCGTAATACATAACTTCATAAAATTTACTTGGTTCAAAATATTTTTTAACTTAACTTTAGTAATATTGTTTTCCTATTATTTTGTAAATTCTTTGCTTGTTTTACCCTACGCTTTTGGAATCTCCGACCAGAATAAATATTTGTCTAGAATTTTTGTAAGGGACAACTCGAGTTACTATGATTTTGGTCATAAATTTGAAAAATACATTTCCCCAAAAGATAAAGTGGCAATGTTTAACTTTCACGGATATTATTACGCTAATTTTGATTACACAGATGTTTATTTCATATTTGATAATAATCAAGCATCTCTTGATTCGCTAAAAGTTAAAAAGTATACAAAACTTCTTACTCGTGGAGGAGATATAAAATGGATGTGTAGCCAGCTGAACATAAAAAATTTCAATTATTCAGGCTTTCGGCTTATTTCTACATACTCTGACTTCCCAAGTTATTATTTGTATAATATCAACTAATTATGCACGACCCAGTAAGAATGGTTTTTATAAATGTTATTGCCTCACTTATTGTCTTATTTGGAACACTAATCTACAGATTTGTATATCCCAAAAAAAAAGTTAATTTATTCTTTCTTTTTCTCATAATCTCATTCTTACCCATATTAAGCATTTTCCGAGCCGGCGACTACGAAAGTGGGGACTTTAACATTCATATATATCGCATTATGTCTTTTTATGATTCGCTTTCTGAGGGGCATTTTATGCCCTCGTGGGCTGCCGAACTCAACGCAACTTATGGTAATCCTCTTTTTATTTTTAACTACTCTCTACCTTATTACGCAATTTGTTTTTTTCATTTACTTGGGGAGAGCTTCATAAACAGCATGAAAATTTATTTAGGTCTTAACTTATTTCTTTCAGGAATATTTATGTATATGTTAGCTAGAAAACTTATAAAAAATTCGCTCGCAGCATTCACTTCTGCCATCTTCTATGTTTTCAATCCATATCATTTAATTGATATTCACTTCAGGGCAACGCTAGGCGAAAGCACCATCTTTACTCTAGTTCCGCTTCTGCTTTTATTAATGGTCCTTTATTTGAGGGAGAAGAAATTCGTCTATTTGACCGCAGTAGCATTTGTAGGCCTATTATTATTTCTCGCACACCCTCTTGTAGCAGGAATATTTATCTTTATTTTTGCCTTATTTGCAATATTTTCAGTCAACTTAAAAAAAGATTTAAAAAGCGTCATTTTTATCATTATTGCTTTAATCATAGGAGGAATCGGGTCAAGTTACTCGTGGCTTTCATTTATCATTTATTCGCGGTATATGCCGCCTGTGCCCGGGGGCGTTGTTTTTCAATTTGATACACCTTCACAAGTTTTATACGCGCCTTGGAGGTTCGGGTTTCTTTTTCAGGGTCCAAAAGGAGAACTCGCCCCCATAATTGGATATACACAAATTTTTGTAGTCATAGTTATACTTTTTCTTTTCCTCAAACGTAAAATAGCAAAGAAGTTGAAGACCGACTACTTATTTTGGTTATCAATTATGTTTACAATTCTTTTTTTTATGAGTTCATATTCAAAACCCATCTGGAACTTTTTCCCTTTTTTATTAATGCTTGAAAGCAACCGCTTGTTATTACCTATTGCACTTTGCACGTCTCTACTCGCCGGATATCTTGCTTTATCCTTTTCAGATTCCAAACGAAAACGAATGTTTATATATACCCTTCTTGTGGTTACGATTGGTTATACAATACTTAATTGGGGACATAGAAGGGTAATTCCTCAAATTAATGATGCAGATCTTAGAAAGAATGTTTGGATCAGTACGGTAACAGAGGGCACAACGGCCTATTTCTTAAATAACAAATGGGCAGATATTAACAATTTTTGGTTCTCAAAAATTCCAAATCAACATTTAGAGATTGTTAAGGGAAGCGGAAAAGTTAAAGAAATAAAAAGAACTTCCACAGAACATGAATATACTCTGACTTCAGAGACTCCAATTATTATAAAAGAGAATACACTTTTTTATCCTGGCTGGAGGCTCAAAACCAACAATAGGCCTGTCAACATTTATCCCGGGAAAAGAGGAGTGATTTACGCAGTTCTTCCAACAGACGCTCATTTTGTTGATTTATATTATGAAGATATTCTTCCTTACAAAATTTCAAAAATAGTAAGTGCTTCTATATTTGGTATTTTATTGGCGTTAATTTTATTATTCTCTATGGTTAAAGTCAGAAGCACGGGCTTATCGTTTTTTAAATGGTTTACGTCCAATCCATAACATCTCACCCGGAATATAAAATGTCCATGTTGGTCTTAGTTTAAAAAAAGGATCAACAACTCTCATTATAAATTTCCTTAAAGAATATCTGCTTAGGGAATTATCCAAAAGATCACGTGTAGCAACAAATGGAAAAGTTTTAGTCTCTAAGTGCTTAATACCGCTGTTTTCTGCTAACAAATTAAGACTTTTTTCGGTAAAATATTGAATATGTTGTCCCTGCCAATACCACCAATTTCGTGTGAGAAGCTTGCTTGGTAATGAATTTATATCCCCTGTCCAAATCACCAATATTCCTCCGGGTTTAAGAAGTTTGCTAATATACCCCATTTCTTCTCTGGGCAATTCAAAATGTTCAATCACACCAAACAAAGTTATAACTTCATATTTGCGCCTGGAATTCTTCGAGAGCTCTTTTAATCTTTCACGATGAATTGTTATCCCCTTCTTGCGGGCAATTTCTGAAGACCAACGAGATAATTCGAGCCCTTCAACCTTATATCCGAATTTCTTAGATACCGACAAAAATTCTCCTGTTGCGCATCCTACATCAAGAATTGTACCCGAGGAAACATAATTTTTAATGTGAGGAAGAATTTTTGCAGCTGATATACTAATTGATACTAAATAATTAAGATACTCCTGATCAATTACGTCCTTATAATTTTTAAACATGTCTTTGGGTAAAGGGGAGCAAAAAACGTGCGAACACTCTAAACATTTTACGGCTCTGAAAGTTTTACCTGAGTTCGGAGTCTTCACATACGTAAATGATAGTTTTTTAAGATCGATGTTTGATGGATACAGCTCTTGCGTATTTTCTGAATAGCAAACTGGGCATTTATCGTTTTTTTTCTTTTTCAAATTTTTTGCTTTAAGCATATGAATTTAACATTCTATCATCTAATGATAAAACGTCAAAGTGTTATTTTTTCCACAAATGCACGTACATAGAAACAACCTTATTCCAAGTTTGAGCCTGAACCCACCCATACCCAGCTTCGATTTTTTGACGCTCTGCCTCTGGATGTTCAATATAATATAGTAAGTCACGCACGAGAGCCTCGGAACTGCCTGAGATTGATATGTATTTTGCAAATGGAGACATTCTAAGGTAATCTTCTTTTAAAGGATTGTCATAGAGCGCAAAAACCATTCTTTTTGAGGCTAAAGCCTCTAGTATTGAAAGGTATCTCGAAACAAAAGCAAACCGGTATGAAACAAGAAGTTTTTCTGGGTTCTTTACAAACCCAAGCACGTTAGAATATTTCTGAACTTTTTGTTTAAATTTACCGTCCCCTGCTACAACAAAATCAAATTTTGGAAACGTCTTTCTAATCTCACCTACCGCGCCACAATACTCTAGGATACCAGTTTGTTCATCCAGCCGCCCAAAAAAAAATGCACTTTTTTTGTTTTTTTTAAAACTTTGAACTTTTAAATTTGAACTTTTAACTTTTCCCACTCCGCCGTATGATACAAAGTCGGGTTTGGCATAATACCATTTTTTCATAAACGATCCTATGCAAATTGACCCGTATGATAAAAATTCCGACAATTTTCTAACGATGATTGCTTTTTTTTTGACCGGGAAACTTTCATATCCATGGAATGTTGTATAGACCTTTTTCCAAAAAAGTAAAACACGGAAAGGGAGGTACCAAAAGAAAACATCATGGCATTGAATTATGTCCGAATCCAAAACAACAGGAAGCACTTTTAACATTTTCAGCCATATCCTGAATTTTTTAAACCAATCGTCTTTTCCAAAATTTAGTCTGATGATTTTTATTTTATCAAGCTCAAAAAAATCATTTTGGATTGATTTGACGGGCTGTCTTGTTTTACCATCAGCACTATCACTTCTGCCTATTGACTGATAACCTATGCTTTTGCTATGCTGATTTTTTGGGGGAAATTCCGTGACTACAGAGACCTCATATCCTTTTTCAATTAATATTTTTGCTACTTCCAAACAGTGCTTCTCCACCCCACCAATCTCAGGATAGAAGCGTCTCGCCAAAAATAAAATTTTCATGAATTCTGCGGGCAGACAGTGGACCCGAAGGGACTCGAACCCCTGACATCTTCGATGTGAACGAAGCGCTCTACCACTGAGCTACGGATCCTCAATGCTCAAACATTCTACCAAACTTATGGTCATATTTCTATTTTGGGCATCAATTTGAGACATTGGCCTATATTGACAATAGAATTTATACTTTTCTTCTGTTAAAATCAACGAAACGATCTTATTCCGAGCATGACAAAAACTCTCATCCTCATACCTACGTACAATGAATCAAAAAACGTTGAACTTCTTTACTATGAGATTAAAAAGAATAAAATTAAATCCGATATTTTATTTGTTGATGACAACTCCCCGGATGGAACTTCCAAAATAATCGCCGCACTTGCCAAAAAAGACAAATCTGTAAAGTTGCTTACACGCAAAAGCAAGCAAGGAATTGGAAGCGCCCACAAAGCAGGCATAGATTACGCATACAAAATGCATTACCAAACTCTTATTACCATGGATTCTGATTTTACCCATAAACCCAAGGACATCTTGAAATTTATGGCCCAGAAAAACCACGCAGATATAATTGTAGGTTCACGATATCTTGCAAAAGATAGCCTGTCTGACTGGAATTTTTTAAGGAAAGCACTTACTGTTACGGCCCATTTCCTTACAAAAACCATTCTTTCAATAAAATATGATGCGACGGGCGCTTTCCGCCTATATAATCTGGACAAAATTCCTCAAGACGTATTTAAATTAGTTGAATCAAATGGCTATTCATTCTTTTTTGAAAGCCTTTATATCTTGCTTCTTAATGGCCTCAAAATTAGGGAGGTTTCAATAAGTCTCCCTGCAAGAACTTATGGTTCTTCAAAAATGAGTCTGAATGACGCTTGGAAAAGCCTTACTTTTCTCTTCCAAACTTACTATTTGTCAAAAATCTACAAGGATTCTTATATATACTCGCCACAGTTTATGCCTGCCAGAAAACTCAACGAAAAAGGTGAGGACGAATGGGACGAGTATTGGCGGACGGAAAGAAAAAAAAGGAAGGTGCTATATGACGCTCTAGCCGTCTTTTATAGAAAGTACATAATCAAACGTACACTCAATCATTACTTGACTAAAACGTTCAAAAAAGGGGCATTTCTGCTTCACGCAGGCTGTGGCGGCGGCCAGGTGGATGAAGATGTGGTGAATTACGCCAAAATAACGGCTCTAGACATATCCATTGAAGCATTAAATAGGTATAAATGGCTTTACAAGAATAAATGCAAGGTTGTACACGGCAGCATTTTTAAGATTCCATCTAAAAATCAAAACTTTGATGGGATATATAACTTAGGAGTTATGGAGCACCTAACTGACAAAGAAATAAAAGTAACACTTGATGAATTTAATAGAATACTTAAAAAGAATGGTAAAATTCTCCTCTTTTGGCCTCCGGCTTTTGGAGCCAGTGTCCTTTTTTTAAACACAGTCCACTTTATTTTGAATGGGATCCTTAAAAAGAATATACGCTTGCATCCGCACGAAATTACAAAAGTTACTTCAAGAAAACAAATCGGCAATATCCTTGCTCGTTCGGGTTTTGAACTTGAAAAATTTGACTTTGGGCCGAGAGATTTCTTTACATATACCATAATTGTGGGTAAAAAATTATATAATCGTTGACATAGAACTCCCTTTAATTCAAAATGGGTGAGGCCCCTCTTTGGGTATAACAGGATTACGCATGGACATTCTCAGAAAATTTTATTCAGTAGCAATTGACCTAGTTGAAACGCTTGTTATAGCAGGAGCAATTTTTGTAGTAATTTATGCTTTTCTTTTTAGGCCATTTCAGGTCAACGGCCAATCCATGTACCCAAATTATCACGATGGTGAATATATACTTACCAATCTTATTGCGCTTCGTCTCGGGTCAATTAATAGAGGCGATGTTATAGTTTTTCAGGCACCACCTGACCCGGAAAAAGATTACATAAAAAGGGTAATTGGACTACCGGGTGACCAAATTGAGGTTAAAAACGGAGGGGTTTTGGTAAATGGAAAAGTACTTAACGAGTCTGATTATCTTGCGAGTGACGTCCTGTCGTCTCAAGGTTCATATCTTACAGAAGGGAAAACCATAACTGTTCCACAAGGGAATTATTTTGTTATGGGAGATAACAGGCCTGAAAGTTCCGACTCGCGTGCGTGGGGATTTGTACCCAAAGATAAAATAATAGGCGAATCATTTTTTGTTTACTGGCCAGTGACACGGATGAGGCTTGTTAAACGTGGGAAATACGGCGCAAACTAATCTGCTTTTGAGGTTAATCTTTCAGTCAAATCTTCAATAGCTTTTCTTGTCTCCTCTTCATCGCCCTTTATTTCAATTTTGATTATTGCTTTCAACCTTGATTGGTCTATCCTTACCATTGTGTAGCCTCGTGCTTCTTTAATTGCAAGAGATTTGTTGTCAAGCTCTGGAATGTACATTTTGTCGCGCTTCTTGTGCGGTTCTTTCTTTTGAACTTCAGACTTAAGTTGACGCGCTACTTCTTCTGCCCCTCTGACGGAGATTCCCTCAACTAGAATCTTCTTGAACGCCTGGAGCATAAGCTTAGGGTCACCAATTGAGATTAATGGCCTAACATGGCCCTCCGTGATGACTCCTGCGGCAAGCGCGTCTTTAATTGCATCAGGCAATGTCAGGAGGCGAATTGTGTTTGAGATGTAAGGAAGACTTTTTCCAACTCTTTTTGCAACTTCCGTTACGGAGATTCCGAATTCGTCAATTAATCTTTTGTAGGCTTGTGCACGTTCAACTGGATTAAGATCCTCTCTCTGGACGTTTTCAACTATAGACATCTCGAGCATTCCTTGAGGCGTTGTCTCTTTGACAATAACAGGCACCTTTACGAGCCCCAAAATACGTGACGCGCGCCATCTTCTCTCGCCGGCAATTATCTGAAAACCTGCTGGGGTTTTTGCAACTACAATGGGTTCAAGAATTCCTTGCTCACGAATTGAGTTGACTAGATCAGTTAAAGATTCCGGAGAAATAAGGCCACGAGGCTGCAGCGGATTGGGCTGGAGCATTGCAGTCTCAAGCTCAATTATTCTATCAATAGCTTCTTCCATTTTTAATTTTTGGTGGCAGGTTTTTGGGAGTCCAGAACTTCAATTATTTTTTGCCCTCTGGAATTTTTAAAAGAAACAACACCGTCAGAAGTTGCAAAAATTGTGAAGTCGCGTCCCATTGAGGTATTGTCCCCTGGATGCATTTGAGAACCACGTTGTCTGAGTATGATGTTCCCTGAAATAACTTTCTGCCCACCGGCAATTTTTAGACCAAGTCTTTTTGATACTGAATCGCGGTTTCCTCTTACTGCGCCTTGTGATTTTGTATGTGCCATAATTTATACTAAAAGTTTAAAATTAAAAGTTCAAAGTTAATTCTTCTTTTGTGAAAACAAGTCAATTTTACCTATCATTTTCACATAAGTCAATCCTATAAAAATGTATCAAAGGATACTTATTTTTTAGCCTTGGCTTTAACTTTTGTAACAGTTTTTGAGCTTGTAGAAGTTTTTGTAGTTTTAGCCGCTGCAGATTCAACAACTTTCTCTATTTGGACTGTTGTAATTTGGGGTCTAAAACCAACAACTCTCCTGTGACGGGATTTTGCAGTAAAACGGGCAACGCGAATCTTGTCACCCTTCCCACTTTTCAAAACTTTTCCGGCAACAGACATATTTACAAGATAAGGCTTGCCTATTTGTACTCCAGCATCACTCACATAAAGCAAAACATTCTCAAAAGAAACCGAACCGTTTGAAGCTTCAAGTTTGTCTACCTCAATTATTTGTCCCGGAGCAACTCTATACTGTTTTCCACCTGTTTCAATAACTGCGTATTCCATAAGGAGCTATTTTAGCAGAAACCTTACCTAATCTCAAGCATCCCTCGCTTTTTAAAGTCAAAACCTATTGAAGAGATAATTCCAAGAATTATAAAAAAAGTAACTAGCGAGCTCCCTCCATACGACGCAAAAGGCAAAGTAATTCCTACAATAGGCACAATTCCAAGGTTCATACCAAT
>CAZYWG010000010.1:0-65820 GCA_964651815.1 uncultured Gammaproteobacteria bacterium
AACGCGCATTTTAATTCTAGCGAAGGGTTTAAGTCTGACGGATATTTAGTTGGGGACGGTGTTTGCCATCTGGCTTCACTTCTCTTTTGGGTTGCAAAGGACGCCGGGCTTGCCGCTGTTGCGCCTACAAGACATGATTTTGCGCCGGTTCCTGACGTTCCAAGCCAATATGGCGTGTCTATTTATAATAACCAAACCAAAAGCTCCGGGAATGAACTTCAAAACCTTTATATAACTAACAATAAAAGTCGCGAAGTGGCATTTCTTTTTACATATGACGGTGGAAAACTTAAGATAAGCGCAGAGGAAAATTTATAAGGCTATTAGCGCGATGCGAGTTGAATCACTGCCCCATCCGGAATCTCAAACCAAAAAGATGGCCCTTTTTCTCCATTATCTTTCACAGTAAACACGTGTAAAAGATTATCTGAATCCCAACCTGTAACGTCTTGAAGTTTGTAACCTGTTTTTTTGGCGTCAAAAAGCGAAACAACATCAATATAATTTTGACCATCCTGAAACACTTCACCATTTGCTTTAAAAACTAAAAAAGTCGCGCCCGAGGTATCTTTTTCTTTTAAAAATAAATATCTATTGTTAGGGGAAAAACTGTTTTCAGGAACTGATACCTCTTGACCAGGAGGAAGCGTTTTTGAAAATATGGTTTTGGAATCTGTGCCTGAAATATCAGAGACATTAAAAGTGTAAAGAGTCGAACCACCACTCTGCTCTTTTTTGTCTACAACAACCTTCATTTTCCCGTCCGGCGAATGCACTTCAACAGGATTTTGGATAATGTCACTTTCCGCAACAGATGCTGTGACTATTGGAGCTTTTGCCGAATTTGCGTTTTGGTAGTGTATGTAGTCCAAACCCGCAACAGTCACCAAAACAATAATAATAAGAACAACAACCCATCTTGAAAAAGCCATCTTATTAAGAGTAAGAGATAATAGTCAGGGAATCAAGAGGTATGAAAACAGAGTACTTAAACTATTGATAAATCTATATACTCACGTTGCTGGCAATCAGATTTACAACTGCCTTTTTTGCCGGTCCTAATAGTCCACCATAATATTCTGGTTCTTCCCCCAGACCAAATTTTTGCATGATCCCCGCGCCTATCAAAGCATATCCATAATCTCCTACAACTGGGGCATGATCAAGAACCATTTTTAAATGTCTTGCGTCCACTGGACCTTTAATAGGCATACCGGTAAGTGCACCTATATCAACCATGAGTCTACCGCCATTTGCAACGGTTCCACTAACGTGCTTATGCAGTCTGACAAGGTCTTTATAAATTTTACTAAGGTCTGCTCCCATAAGTTTCATCCAATCATCTACTTTAGCTTGAAGATCAGGTACCAGTTCTGTGCCCGGCATTTGAAAACGAACTGCTTCCTCTGCAACATGACGGATAAGGCGAGGATTTTCTTCAATTTGAATTGCAGTCATATCGCGATACCAAGTTGTGTGTAATCCCTCCCTTTGCTTAACCAAATCAACTCCATCTGCAACTTCTGGATTTGATGGCCTCAAAATGTCATATATTTGTTTATACCAATGAACAGTTAAATATTCTTGTATCATCCCAAAACCTGTCAAATGTGCATTAGTATAACCCTTACCATGTTGATGTATTCTGGACAGAACTTCTCTTTTCCTCGCATCTATTGAAGCTTGAGAATGACCGAGTTGTAAAAGGATAATTTCAAAAGGAAGTGCATGTCCTGTCTCATCCGGGTCCCAAATATCATCATTAAAATCACGAAGCCAACTGCTACCGGAAGCATCTGAACCCTCGCGAAATTCTCCGGAGTAAATTGGAGTGGCACATTCCGTATATGCTGAAAGTTCAACCATTCCTTCAAAATCATTGAGCGTCATTCCTTCCGGAAGAGTCGTTACCAATTTTTTAACATCCAAGCTTTGAGAAGCTACTTCAAGTTGTTCAGGATCAATAAAATTCATTCCTATCCGACTATTCTTAATATCGGCAACATATTTATTAAGTCTTTTGACACCGCGTGGGGTCATACTATAATCTTGGCTTGGCTTAATTTTCTCGGCCATCCCCTCAAATTTAAATGTCCTAGAACTTCCTGCTTTTGGAGAATCTATTTGGGCTTCTGGTCCTAATCCTCCCAATAACTGCGGTGCTCCTAATTCCAATGCTTGATTTTGTCTACTCCTTGCATACATGAGACCTGCTGCTCCAAGACCCACAGCAGATCCCACGACTAGAGCTTTTTTTAAATTTCCGTTTTGCGGCGCGCGGGAAAATTCAGTTTCTGCCGGAGGAATATTTGATGGGGTGGCTTCTCTACTCACAATCCTATAAATATACACGATTCACATCTTAAAGTAAATGTTTTAGATTACTGAAACTTCTTGATTTTGCTGCGCTAAAAAGAGATACTATTTATGTGAAAGTGCTACGTGAACATTTTAAAAAAGTAGAAAAATATAAATTTCTGCATATTCTTCTGGCTTTCGTAGCCGGATTCTTAGTTGTCTTTTTACTTCTTTCTGGAATACAAGCAATTGACCGTGCACAACAAGACAAACAATGCACCACTCACCACAAAACATCAACCGAACCTCCACATGCCTTAATGAGTGCAAACGACTATTTCACCGCAGGAAATTACTTTTATGACTTGGGTAATTGTAAACAAGCAATAACTGATTACACTGTAGCAATAAGACAGAATCCCAACTTCGCAGAAGCTTATAACAACCGCGCATACACTTATATGCGAATGAGGGATTATGCAAATGCACTTCCAGATTTGGACCGCGCAATTTCACTCCGCCCTACATATGTTAATGCTCTTATGAATAGGGGTGATATTTACAATTTTTATTACCACATAGACCGCGCACAGGCGATTTCTGATTATGACCGCGCTATAGCAACAGGGCAAACTCAGCACACAAACGTCTGTGGACACAGAATTCTTGCCGCAAGCGGCGGCTGGAGTCCTATTGCTGTTGGTGTTATTATCAGGGCAATGGGATTACATAACGTCCCCGGGTGTTGAAGCTCCTGTTACCCAGCAATTTTCAGTTAAATTGAAATATACAAATGGACCAAAAACTTATTAAGTCAGCACTAAAACTTGAATATATAACAATTGGCTGGAACATTATTGAGGGTTTACTTTGTGTTGTGGTCGGAATCCTGACCGGGTCTGTTTCTCTAGTTGCATACGGGCTTGAATCAAGTGTTGAGGTTGCAGCATCTGGCCTTGTTGTTTGGGATTTAAAAGGGGCTGATAAAGCACGCGAAGAAAAAGCTTTAAAGTTGATAGGCGGCGCGTATCTAGTAGTTTCGTTATATATATTTATAGACGCCGCGCAGGATTTATTTCTTGGCCATCACGCGGAACGTTCTTTTTTGGGGGTAGCCTTACTCGCCGCAACATTTGTTGGCATGATGATTCTCGGACTTTCAAAACGCTCCGTTGGACAAAAAATGAAAAGCGCAACTGTTTTAGCAGACGCAAAATTCACGCTAATTGATGGAGCACTTGCCGTAACAGTTTTGATAGGTCTTGCGCTTAATGCTCTTTTTGGGTGGTGGTGGGCAGATCAAGCTATGGCTTTATTTTTGTCAGGTGTTGCTTTTAGGGAAGGTGTCAGAGAAGTTTTTTAACGTCTTTCGAATTTATTTGGATGCTTTCTTCATCCAGTCGTGAGCAAAAATTTCTGCTCTTCCTTTTTCTATTCCTTCTATTAATTTTGTTGCAACAAATTCCGGCGAATCCACTGGAGGCAAACCCTCAGTACGTGTATCGACTCCCCAATTCTCATTTTCACCAATACCGTTTTTGTAAAAATCAGTTTTAGTGATGTATGGATAGATTACACTGACGCCTATTTTATATTTTGAAAACTCTTCGCGTGCTGTCAAGCTCAGTGCAACAAGCGCTCGCTTTAACGAGGCATATGCAGCAAGACCCGGGATATTCATTAAAGCCGTCCCGGAACTCACATTTACAATATACCCTTTTCCTTGTTTTTTCATGATTGGAAAAACGCATTGCATTGCAATAAGTGGACCTGACAAATTTAATTCAAAAAGAGCTCTATATTTTTTAGGGTCTATGGCTTCTACTTCACTTCTATAACCGCGACCGGCGTTATTTACAAGAATGTCAATTCTGCCATAATGTTTTAAAACTTTTTTAACCATATCTTGTATCTCACTTTTCTTAGACATATCGCATGTAACAACGAACGAGCTTGGCAACTCTCCTGAAATCTTTTCAAGCTTTTTTTTTGACCGCGCAACAAGTGCCACTTTTGCAGCGCGTTTTGAAAACAAACGCGCTACGGCCTCCCCTATCCCTTCCGAAGCACCAGTCACAATGACAACTCTATCTTTAAATTGCATGTACGCTATTATACCAGAGCCTTAAATTCTTTTTTTAGTTTTGATGTTCATAAATATAAAAATAGAAATGATTGCGCAAACAACGGCAAAATAAAAAGTTGCAGCAGGCGCAACAAATGACCAAAGAAGCCCTCCAATCACAGACGCGGCGAGCGTAAAAATACTAGTCACCGTATTTAAAACGCCATACGCTATCCCTGCACGCTCCTTATCAATGAGCGAACCAACCATAGCTTTTGAAACGCCGTCAGTTAGCGCAATATAAAATCCATAAATTCCAAATAAAGGCCACATAAGAAGCCCGTTTGTATCAAGTGCAAACCCCAGGTAAACTAGCGCAAAGATCACGATTCCCGCAATGAAAACTTTTTTAGTCCCAATTTTGTCTGATATTATTCCCGCAGGAGTAGAAGCCGCAGCGTAGACAATGTTGTAAACAATATAAGCAGAAATTACTAAAATCAAACTAAGACCTAAGGACTTTGCCCTGAGAATCAAAAAACTGTCAGAGCTATTGCCAAGTGAAAAAATAACAAGCCCCAGAAGAAAAAGACGCAATTCTCCAGGAAAACTTTTGAATGATAACGCAAATTTGGTTTTAGTTGTAATAATTTTCTTCCGGGTCTCCTTTACCCAGATGAAAAAAATAAGGCTTAAAAAAGCAGGGATTGTGGCAATGTATAAAATCAAACGAATATTGTTATGGAATATATACAAAAGCAAAAGTGCAATTGTTGGCCCAACCACAGCTCCCGCTGTATCCATTGACCTATGAAATCCAAAAATCAAACCTTTATTATTCTCTTCTGTCGCATCAAGTAGCAACGCGTCGCGCGCGCCAGTCCTGGCACCCTTCCCCATCCTGTCAACAATTCTGCCAATTAAAACAATGGGCCAACTGTAAGACGCGGCTATAATCAATTTAGATACAGCACTCCCTCCGTATCCTGCAATCACAAACGGCTTTCTTTTCTGCAATCTGTCAGACCAATAACCAAAAGCTGTTTTAAATAATGACGCGCCTCCTTCTGCAACTCCTTCAATAATTCCCACAACAAAAACCGGCGCCCCAAGGACTTGAGTCAGAAATATTGGCATAACCGGATAAAGCATTTCAGACGCAGTGTCATTGAGGAAGGAAACGAGGCTCAAAAGCCAAACTACCTTAGGAATTTTCTTCATAGCAGAATTATTGTATCAAAAGGTGTGTAATTTATGGGGAGAAAACCTATTTTGCTTTTTTGAGTTGGAGATATTGATAAATTACGAGTACTAACGCAATTACCATTGCAACAAAAATACCTATATCATCCCCTAGCGCCTCTTTATCTGCGTGTTCTACAACTATTGCACCAAACTTAATTACTACGCCCAAAACTGTTAATACAACCGGCGCTATTGTTTTTTTGGTAGCGTTTTTCTTGTACCAAAATATTGCAACAATTCCTAAAATCAAAAACAAAACGTCATCAATCTTATCCATTGGGTCATCCTCCATGAAAATTTCGGATATTAGCGAGAGGGAGACAATTCCCAAAAATGAGGCCACGAAGAAGTTAAGTTTTTGTGCCATTTCTTTCATTTATTGTCTGGGTTGTAATGACTTTTTTATAGTCGGCGTTTCTAATCTTTAGTACTATTAATATACATTTTTCGGCCTGTGTCAAGCCCTTTACAATTTTAAAAACTTTTTGTATTATATATAAAATAACTTAAGAGTCACTCCTCTTGCAAGTTTCCGGCAGAGACACCTAGTGTCTTTTTTTATGGCACAAAGCATTCATAAAAAATTAGGTCAGTGGGCAGCTACCGCTATTTGCGGCAATGATATCCTGAGTTCGTGTCTGTATGTCTCTGGTATTGCTGTAATTTACGCCGGAATTTTTGCGCCAGTTGTTCTTGTAATAATTGTTGCCATACTATTCTTCTACAAGGCCGTTTACACAGAGGTTGTTGAAGCGCTTCCAATAAACGGAGGCGCGTACAATTGTCTTCTCAACGCAACTTCAAAATCTCTTGCTGCAGTAGCCGGTGTTCTAACTATTCTTTCATACATTGCAACAGCAGTTCTTTCTGGGAAAGTAAGTATTGAATATCTTCATACCATTTTTACCACAATCCCGGTCATCCCGGCAACAATAGGACTTCTTTTGTTTTTTACTGTCCTAGTAATTCTTGGGATTAAAGATTCTGCAAAAGTTGCGCTTGGAATTTTTATTCTACACATTGTAAGTCTTGTTGCTTTTGTTTCACTTGGTATTTATACGCTTCTCACCCACCACGCTTTATTTATAGAAAATGCCATTCACACTTTCACTTTATTGCACAAAGAAGGTGGAATAGTAATTGCTTTATTCTTGGGATTTTCGGCTTCACTTCTTGGAATCTCCGGATTTGAAAGCTCTGCTAATTTTGTGGAAGAACAAGAGGAAGGCGTATTCCGCAAAACACTTAGAAATATGTTGATAGGAGTTGCAATATTCAACCCTCTAATTGCTTTTATTATTTTGGGTCTCTCCCCTCTATCTGCAATTGTTGCGTCAAAAGATTATCTGCTTTCTCAAGAAGCGCTTATTATTGGTGGAAAAATTTTCCAATATTTTATAGTAATCGACGCCTTTGCGGTTTTGGCAGGAGCTGTTTTGACATCATTCGTTGGAGTCTCTGGTCTTATTTACAGGATGGCATCCGACGCTTGTTTACCGGGATGGCTTACTCATAAAAACAAGAACGGAAGCCACCCCAGAATCATCATTTTATTTTTCCTACTTTGTACATCAATTTTGATCATGACTGGTGGAAATATTCTTTCGCTCGCCGGTGTTTATACAATTGCATTCCTGGGTGTCATGAGCATGTTTGCTCTTGGGAATTTAATTTTACGCGAAACTAGAACTGATCTTAAACGCACATATTCGGCCCCCATTCTTTTTGTTTTAGTCGCGTTCACTGCTACGCTTTCCGGAATTGCCGGAAATATTCAAATTGACAAAAACAATCTCATATATTTTGCAATTTATTTTTTCCCTGTAATAATGCTTGTTGAAGGAATTGTTTTTCAAGATGTGAATATCAGAATTCTAAGACGTCTAACACGTGGTGTTAAATTTGTTAACAAATATCTTGAGGACCATTTTGAAGACATAACTGAGGATAGAATTGTAGCTTTTGTTAACCATGTTGAAAGACTCCACCCGCTTCTTACGTATATAAATTCTAATGAAACGGCTTGGAATATAACGCTTGTTCACTGTGCAAATCATGATAACAAAGACGACAGGAAACGTTTTGGAGAAATTAAGCAAGCACTCCCGTATTTACAGAAAGCCGGGGCATTCCCTTATTTTAAAATAGAATGTGATTACCTTGATATGCCATTTGGCCCGGATGCAATAATTGAGGTGGCAAAAAAATATAAAGTCAGACCAAATAGAATTATGATTGGTTCAATTCACCACTTCCACCCTTTTGATTACGACGAGCTCGGCGGCGTCCGCATAGTATTCTAGTTTTGACTTTAGCCAGGAATAAGTTTTCTGATTGGATAAGCTTTCCAGTTAGAACCCAGGGAAGTAGTCTGTTATTATTTGGCGGTCAGGAATTTTCATAGATTTTAATAACTCTTTTGTTGAATCTACTACTGCTTGGGAACCTGAGATATAAAACGTGCGGCTCGAATAATCAGAAACTTCGTCTTTTATCATTTGCTGCGTGAGTCGACCAACTCTCCCCCTCCAGTCACTTGTAATCGTTTTCTCATCAGTTAATGTATGAACGACTTTTATTCCGAGTTTATCATGTGCGTCATTTAAAACATCCATGTAAACCGCGTCTTTTGCAACTTTATTTATATGAATAACAACTATGTCCCGTCTTTCATTTTTATCAACCAAATATTTAACCATACTTCTATAAGGCGTAATTCCAATCCCACCCGCAATAAAAACCAACTTTCTATTTTGGTCTTGTGGCAAAGTAAAATCCCCTGCAAGTTGTCCGGCAAGAAGCGGTGTTTTGGGTTCTAACAATATTAAGGACTTCTTGAAACTACTTCCATTTGGATAAAAACGGACGCCAAGACGTACTGTGTCTTCTGTTGGCGACGATGCAATAGTAAAGTAGCGCCTATTTCCACGGCTGTCGATTTTAGCATGAGGCAGCGTCCATTCCATGTATTGTCCCGGAGTAAATACAAAGCCCGTTGGACGCGGAAAAATAAAATCAACAATATTTTCTCCTATTGCTACTTTTTCTTTTAACTTTAAAATGTATTTTATTTTTGGGCTAACCGCGTATGAGAAAATATTCCCAACAAGAAGCGCAATTTCAGGAGTTGTATAGTTTCCTGCAATTTTTAATTGAGGTGAAAAAAGAATTCCAATTAAAACGCCGTAAATTATTTGTAACTTTTTTGTAGGCGGCGCGGTCAATGGTTCTGTCAACATAACAAATGCAAAGAAAAGAATTGGGGATTCTGAAAAAGTCGCCCGTATTATTGTGAATGGGTCCGACCCTTTCAGCATCGAAAGTCCGACAATTGTCGCGAGAGCCGCTATAAAATAATAAAATACCAGATCAAATCTTCTGATTTTACGGACAACTAAAACTCCAAGGAGTGCAAAAGGAAGCATGGGCAAGGTCCCTATCCACCAAGAAGCAGACCCAATTCCTGTCAACGCAGTTACTACAATAGCAAAAGCCGCAGGGTTAAAAATATGTTTTCTTTTATACGCAATTATAAATTTTGACGACATAGACAATACTCCTGCCCAAAAAAGAAACGGCAGATCGTGATAACTATGAAGAGGCGTTATGATAAGTGCAAGAATTAATGCAGTAATATAAACTGATTCGGCGTTTGCGGGTACATCAAATACATAAGCAAAAATTTTATTTGTTATATAACAAACTGCAGTTAAAAATAGCGTTGAGAAAATAAGTGTAAATGGATTAAATGCTAGCCAACCTAAAAAACAGTAAACAAATGCAACACCAACAAGCAAAATAAGATAGTACAAAAGAAGCTTGTACATTGTTATAGAATTTAGAAAATTATCAATTTGTTTCATACTACAAACTTTTCAAAACCTGACGTATATGTTGCAATCCCCTTCTTATCTATCATATAACCTTCGAGATCTTTTTGTCTCTCAATAAATTCAATTCCGGTTGCTCCCATTGCAAATGCTGCAGTAGCAAAGCGGTCAGCCTCATATATATTGGGACCTATAACCGTAATACTGGCTACAGAATCAGCCTCTTTACCCGTTTTGGGGTTATATATATGAAAGCCACGCTCATATGTGCCTGACGTAGCCACACCAACGTTCGAAACAGCTATAACCTTCACATTCTCGCTAGTTTTGAATGGATTTTTTATTCCCACCCTCCATTTTTCACTTTTCGAATTTACGCCCTGCACTTCTATATCTCCACCTGCCTCTACATAAAAATTTTTAAAACCTGCCTTGTTCAAAATACATGCGGCATTATATATTGCCCAACCCTTTACAATCCCTGACGGATCAATTTTCCCGTTCCGGTAGATATCAAAAAATCCATCCGTTTCTTGCTTAGTTTTTTCAGCGAGCTTAAAAATTTCATTCATCTCATCACTGAATTTTCTTTGCTCGATTTCTTTACGGTTTATCTTTGAAATTTCGGAAGTTTTTTTATAAGTGCTAAACTTTTCATCTACGTATTTGAAATAATCAAAAATTCGCTCAAATATTTTCTTGGAAGAACTGCCCACAATCTCAATTGTCACGGGCATCCCCATTATTATTCTTGTCTTCTTCATTAGCTTGCTTTTGAGAGAGCACTCTGGAGAGATAGTCTAAACGCCTCCGATGTTTGAGTGGCGCCAGTTATAATATCAACGTTTGCGTTCTGAGCGACAATTGCCTCTTGTTTCAGATACGGCATTGCTTGAGTATTTATCATGACAGATGTCCCGCGGTCATTTGGATATTGCAAAAAAGTAACGTCACTAATTTTCCCGCCAGTGATTGCGA
Source organism: uncultured Gammaproteobacteria bacterium (assembly GCA_964651815.1). GTDB lineage: Bacteria > Patescibacteriota > Microgenomatia > Levybacterales > GWA1-39-11 > GWA1-39-11. The sequence goes on from CAZYWG010000010.1 coordinate 10,417, forward strand.
CTTCAACTTGAATGTTACCGTAAAACGCGTCTGTTACGTCCCCCGTATACTGCCCATCTTTATACTTTCCTGCTTGCGGCGCTGGCGTTGATGTAGGATTTAGCACAGAACCTGCTGTAGGGGGCGGTGCTGATGAAGACGCAGTTGTTGGAATTGGAAAGGAAGTCGGCTGCACTTTTTGCGGCGGAACAACGTGTGCCGCCTCTTGTTCAGAACTTTGGTGCAACAAATATATAGCAAATATGAAAATAACAAATGCAGATAAAGCAACTTTTTTCATGAGAAACAATAGTATTTCAGCTTACTGAAAAAGAGCTGAAACTTAATATACCCTTTTTATACCCTATTTTACTTTTCGCCTTTTTTCCAACTGGCAGAACTCAGTACTGGCGCGTAAACATCATCATCTATACTAATTTTTAGGTCGTCGATTTCCTGTTGTGTAGGATTTCGGTCTTGGAATTTTACAAACGGAACATCAGTTATTACAACAATTGGCGTCTGCTCGTTTCCTTCCCCTCCTGATAACGCTGCCGCTGCGCCCAAAGCGTCTGATATTGCAACTTTTGTCATTTTGAGTTGACGGCCAAAAATGTCAGGCGTCCCAATTAAATCGTTTAGCGCTGCAAATCCTGAATGCGCAATAGAGATTCCTGTCACACCCCACCTTAAAGGAGTAGTTTTGCTGTCCGTTATTATTACTCCGAATTCCTTGAGGCCGAATTTTTTAACAAAATGCTCGCGGATCGCGTTTGCACTTTTCTGCGAATCCTCTGGCCATAAAACATAAAATCCACCAGTATTTGACTCATCTATCCCGCCGGAGACTGCAAGAATATTATTTTTTATGGTAAGGAATAAATTGTATTTATTTTCTTCTTTTGGTAAATAAAAATCTGCCTCCTGTTTTATGAGTTCATCTTTATCAGAATTTTCGACTGGTGTTACTCTCCCCTCACAAATTGCAACAACTTTACTACTCACGGCCAGAATTGAACCTTCCTCAAGTTTTTCTACATATTTATCAAGCAGCTCAAATAATCCAATAGATCCCGCTTTTACCTTTTCCGTTTTTATTGCTACAACATTCATAATCTTGTCAAGCCAGGGATGACAACTGCATTGTCATTTAATCACCTTATATTTTAACAAAAGCGTTCCTTTTTTATTCAATTTTTCGCTTGATATAATCTCTAGGTTTGATTCAAATTCGCCTTCACTAAATAAATTTTTTCCTTGTCCAAAAATAACCGGCTCAACTGTCAAATAGATTTCATCCACCAAATTCTGTTCTAAAAAAGACGAATAAACTTTTGCTCCACCAACAAGAAGCATTTGTTTATATGTTTTAGATAGTCGATTTACTAATTCAACAGGAGTTTCCGAGCTAAATTCAAGCGCCCCCTCAACTTGTTCGCCTTTATATTTTTCCTGAGAACTTGTGAGTATAATTCTTAATTGTCCTTTCTTAGTTTTAAATTTACCCCGAATCACTTCGAAAGTCGAGCTCCCCATCACTATTAATTTGTTCTTTGAAAGAAGATCGAAAAATAATTTTTGGTCTTCTGGTGACGTCCATTCATAAATATCCTGACTCAAACCGCGGGTTAATTTTCCATTTAAAGATGTTACAGCAACCATTACTATTTTCATGTGGGTTATAAATTACAAGTTATTAGTTTTTCACTTTCAGCCACTTAACTCCGGCGTAGACAAAAGGGGTTTCAATAACAGACATAACGCATTTAAGAAACCAATAAGGTAAAATGAGGCTTGTTAAAAAAGAAACATTTATTCCAAAGCCTTTATCAAATGCGTAAAATGCTAAAAACATGAATATTGCAGTATCAAGGAATTCAGAAATGAAATTGGAGGCATTATTTCTGAACCACAGAGCTTTTTTGCCAAACTTCTCGCGAATCTTAACAAAAATAAAAACATCAGTAAATTCAGCAATAACAAATGCTGTTAGAGATGCTGCGGCAATTCTTGCAGAAAGTCCAAATATAGCGTCATAATGAACTTCTGATAATCTAAATCTTGTGGATGGCGGCAACGCGGTTGAAATAAGAGAAAAAATCAGGACCAAAAAAACTACCAAAAGTCCGGATCGGACTACGCTTCTTGCTCGTGCAACACCATGAACTTCTGTAATCATATCATTAATTGTATAAACAAGAGGAAGAATAAGTATTGCTACACTTGAGTTAAATTGATATCCAAAAACTTTCACGAGGGGGAAAGTCTTTGCACCCATGAGTTCCGATGCAGCAATACAGAAAATATAGATTGCCACAAGCAAATCAAACTTTTCAACTTTGAATAATTTCATTAACACAAAAAGAATTTTACCACAAAGAGAATCTAAAGTCAGTTGCTAATTGCTAATTGTTTTTGAACTATTGCTGGGGCGCTACAGGGACAGTAACTTGAGGATTATTGTATTTTTTCATTATTTCTTGAATTCTTGCTTGATCTGCAGCAGACGGACCTGTTTTGCTACCGGATTGCGTTGTTGTCAAATCCTGAAACTTTACGCCGGTTGGTAAATTAAACACGGAATCATCAACTGAGGCCACGTGACAATACTGTTTGTATTGCTCAAGCGAATTCATCATGTTTTGGCCTTGGCTGGCTCCAGCCTGCGCTCCGGGAGTAACTGTAACACTTGGCATGGCCATTACAATTGCAGAAGATGAATTCCAAAAATAAACTTTACCATCTTTAATTATTACGCTGCCGGAAGTTTGAGCAGTTTTACCTGTAAAATCGGACCTGACCATTCCGTTTTTAATGTATGCAACGGTTTTAACTCCCTTTGCTGAGTCTGTAAAATCACATTGCAAACTCAATGATTTCATTAAAGCGTCTTTTATTGAGGTGAATGCGTTGGCGGCGGAACCTTGCGTAGGGACGGCTTTTGTTGTGGATGTCTCAATTGGAGCTTTTGAGCTTTTTGCAAGAAAATATGCAGCCAAACCCAAAATTATTACGGCAACTGCTGCCACGGCCATCATCATATTTTTACTCATAAACCTATGATATCAATTAATTACTGGAAGTCAAGACCCCGAGGCCAAAAAACAACTCCCCTTGAAATTATTATTGGTTAATAGTATATATAAATTTATGGAAAATAGAGCAAACCCTCGGAGCCTACAAGAACTTCTTGCAATGAAACAACAGGATGCGCGTGCAAAAAGCTCTCCGGTTGGGGGTAAATCACGTACTCCGGAAACTCAGGGGCTTCACGGTATGAGAATCAGTGGTAATAGAAGCAGAAAAAACCATATAAGGCTAAAATATACATAAAAGTAGTATTATCTAGCTTCCGAAATTCCAAAAAAAACAGCCCCGGTTTCCCGAGGCTATGAAACTTTTTTAAAAAGTTTATAGATTTCCCTGTCTATTACCACAAACAGCGCTATTGTTTAGTCCTGTCTGCTCTCCGTTAGCACCTCCTGCTAGATTGTTATCTTTTCCAAAATAACCAAATGCCCCTGAACCTGCTCCTGAGTCACATTGAGCTCCAACTTCTGTGGCTTGTTGTCTTCCGGGATTATCATTATATCTATCTATTCCCGGTGTTGAATTTCCTGCAGCGAATGCCGGCACTACCAAACTCCCACACATTACTACAGTAGCTGCTGTCGTAAATGCAATTTTTTTAATATTTAACATATATTCACCTCCTTTAGAAATTCTTAACGAACTTCGTGAGTTTTAGAATTTCTTAAGTCCGCCAATAAGAGTATCTTACACATTCCTTAATGCTAGCTTGTCTATGTAAGACACATATAATAAATAAGCAAGATGAATGTAAGCTAGCCCAAAAAAAACAACCCTCCGGGAGCGCTCCCATTGGGCTGTTTTAAAACTTCACGTCAAAACTATGGAGTCGGATCTCCACCACATCCAGTCTTGTATGCTTGGTTGATTGGACCGTTATCTCCGGCCCGTTGTGAAGCGTAATAACCTACTCCACCTGCATCATGACCAAGTGATCCGTTTACTACTGCATATGCTGCGCGGTCTGAACCGAAACATCCCGGGGTTGCTGGTGCTGCTGCGAATGCAGGAGCAATTAAGCTTCCCACCATCATAGTAGTTGCTGCTGCTGTAAACGCTATTTTCTTAATACTCATTTTTTATTCACCTCCTGCCTTACCGGCCATACGGCCGGGGTTTTATTCAAATCATATCCTACGGAGTTACTGTAGGACCTGCTCCTAAGTTTTTGCCTTGTGTGGCAAAGAAACTTACGCAATCTCCCTGATTCTTAAATTTGTGACCTTGACCATCGTTAAGATTTTTCCAGCCATCTTTCTTACAGTCATTAACAGTTGGCAAAATCTCTGTTATTACTACATTATCCAAAGCAGGACCAAAAGCGCCAGGGATAGTACTTGTAAAACTGAGCGTTGAACTCGTTCCGGTTGCTACAAAAGAATATGAGTGATTTTCCCACATCATATTGGTAAGACTATTCCCTTTTGCACTTGTGTCATAGCTATAAGTTGCCGGTGAACCTCCACCGGTTGCATTAATAGTTACTTGTTTATTGCTTGGACTATAATAAGGATCGTTCACATCCGAACGGCTATCCGGATTTCCAGACAAATCAAAAGTGACATTGTATTTTCCTCCAGCAACAGTTGTAAGGGTTTGACTAATAGATCCTGTTGTTAAACCATTAAGATCTATACTCCGTTGTAAATCAGATGCAACCCAATAATTACCGATCCAATCTACGCTACCAGTATCCACATTCCAACCAGCAATACTGCTGTTGGGGGCGACAAGTGTATCGAATGTCTGCCCTGTGTAACTGCCTTCAAAACTTCCATTAGAACCAACAGCAAAAGCTGCTCCCGCAACGCTTCCAAATAAAAGTGCTGATGCGGCTGCACTTATTAAAATTTTCTTTATATTCATTTTTTATTCACCTCCTTTAGAAATTCTTCCGATTTTAAACTTTGTTTGAAGAGGATTAGAATTTCTTAAGTTCTGCAACTCGTAATGTTGCAGAACCATGCGCTAAGAATTCTTTCCGAACAGTTAACTTTATTCTTTATAGAGACAGATTGTCAAGACGGGCAAAACATGACTTTTTATATCAATCTGACAAAGATTAAAGAGAGATGAGGTCCAGGAATCTGTTGAAAATATTTTCACTTGTTCCCGTAATATCTCCTGTATCAGCAGATACCGTAACGGTTTTACCTACAGATACGGGAATAAAGCCAAACAACTTTTTATCAAGAGAGCCTTTAACTTTATAAACAGGCGCTCCGTTTTCTTCAGTCAATTCTATATTGTCATTTGTTACGCTTGATATTGACTGCCCGTCAGATGAGGAGGTAGTAAACAAGACTCCGCTGCCGCTTGAACTTCCGCCAGACTCTTCTGCAGAACTTGAGGCAATGTGTCCCCCGATTTTGCTTATTATCCCTTTTGTCAAAATATTTTCCACTGCACGGTCCGGCAGAATAGTAACAACTTTTGTACCGGCAGGCGTTGTAATAATAAGCGCGTTTGTTGTGGGGTCAATTGAAATTGGAAAGTGGGATATTGCCCCCAAATGTTTACCGTGTACATCAAAGCTTCCTCCGTTAGTTGCAATATCAACATTCTCCAACTCATTCCCAACTTCAACTTCATGCTCAACTGGTGTAGGTTTAATTAAATTTCCAATTACGGATCTTCCGTGAGTCCCAACATTCTCCGCAGAGACTTGAGTATTTCCACGGACCGAATCACTACCAGAGCCGTGACTATCCGAATTTGATGCCGGTGGATTATGTGAACCCGATTCTATAGAATTCAATCCACCATGCTCTCCACCACTTCCACCACCGCCGATATCATCTCCGCCACGAGCCAAAAAAGAACTTGCTCCCAATACGTTTGGCTGCAAAAGCATTGTCGAAATTTTGAAAGTTACTCCTCCGAACAAAACCATAAGAACAGATACAATTACAATTCTAAAAAGTACGCTTTGAGATTTCTTTTGTGGAGATTTTTTTCCTTTTCTTTGAGTTGACATATATATAATTTGACACAAAAAGCAATAGTTTGTCAATACATACGAGGTAAACGTTTACCAATCGAATTAAAATATTAGATTATTCGAAATTGAAAGTAGTTTAAATTTAGAAGGGGTAACCTTTGAGGCCTTGGACTCCTTTGATAGCAGAAATTTCTCCCGTCAAATGGGCTGCGTGCGCTATAACAAAATTGCTAATTAGCATAGCCCTAGAACTTTTTCCCATCGGCCCCATATCTATTTCTTCATCTAAATCTTCTTCTTTAAGGGTTGCCAGATAGTCATCTGACTGTTTGTAAACTTTTTGCGCAAACGATTTAAGTTTTGCCAAGTCAATTTTTACAGTTTTAACCCAAGCGGGATATGTTGAAAAATCGCCGGTTGGCATAGGGATAGAAAGCCCGGTGTCGGCTCCTTCCGTCATCATTTTTTTCTTCATTAGCATTTGCGAAACAATCATGTCTTCAGAAATTACAGCGTGGGCATAGGAAGCTCCGACAGATTGTGCTTTTCCGGTGTCGGAAAAATCAGCGACTTCAGGGGTAACATCATTCATAGTCCCTTCAAGGACTTCATGGTTTGATTTTAATTGGTCACGCAATAACTGAACGGTATTCATACCACTCATTATATTAGTAGAATAAAAGCAATACAATAAGAAAAATGTAATCTTTCCGTATCAATTTTATATCTTAGTTCTTGCGCATGAAATCAAGTGCTCCTGCAATAACAACTATTACTACTCCAACCAAGACGCTAGCAAGTGATGGCACAAGTGCTGCCAAAATAAGACCGAGACCAAGACCAACTGCAGAATGCATAATTGCGTGCGGCGTAAAACATTCTTTCATTTTTTTATCCATTTATTATCACCTCCAATCTTTTTTCGTCCCTAGAAATAATATGAAGAAAAAGATTGGACACTGAGCACCGAGGTGCGAAGTGTAACCTATTTCTTTTGGGACTAACTATTTAATTATATTCTTTCCGATTTCAAACTTTGTTTGAAGAGGATTAGAATTTTTTAAGTCCTGCAGCACTTCGTGTGCAGGACTACAGTTAATTTTTACATATCTCTTCGATCTCTTGTCAATACTCAAAACTGCTATGAATTTCTCTCTAGGAATTTCTCGAGTGCATCTAGTTGCCTAGTCCAAAATTCTTTGTAAAACTCAACATAGCGATATGCGTCTTTTAATGGCTGCGGATGGAGATGAATTATATGCTCTCTTCCCATTTTTTGACGTCTGATAAGTTTTGCTTTTTCCAAAACTTTTAAATGTTTACTGACTGCAACCAGTGACATTTTATAAGGCTCTTTAATTTCTGTGACAGTAAGAGGTTTTTTAGTAAGTCTCTCAAGAATTTTTCTTCGCGTCGGGTCTGAAAGAGATTGAAATATCAAGTCTAATTGCGGGTTGCTGTAAAGATGCTTAACCATTTGGTTAAACATAATACCAGAGGGGATTTTGGATGTCAAGTGTAAGAATGCTTAATTTGGCTGGGGGACTTTTGCGCCTTCTCTTCTCGCCTCGGATAAACCTATGGCAATTGCCTGTTTTCTGGATTTTACTTTCTTGCCACTCGTACCCATTTTGAGCTTCCCCGCTTTCATTTCCTTAATTGCGCGCTCTACTTTTTTTCCTGCTTTTGGTCCATATTTCATAAAAAATATTTCCGAACTTCAGTGAGGATTAGATTTTTTTGCTTCAGACACGAAGTGACTGAAGTTACCTTCTCCTCTTAAAAATCATGTATCCATATTTTTTGGGGGGATGAGAAAACTTCCCTGTTTAAAACAGCAAACAACGCAAATTCAGAATCCGGAAATGGTTCATCTCTTAGTTCATCTGCGGCGATGAGTAAATCTTTCCTTTCGCCTTCATCTATGTTTTCGGCATGGCTCTCGAGCAAGACTTCCAACTCTTCCCAACACCTAAGTTGCATATCATTCCATAGTAAACCTATATCTTCACGCGAAACCTTTGACATATGGCATACTTTAGACCCCGGGATTCAAGAACACAAAAGAATGTTGTAAGGAAATAGAAAGTTATGACTTTTTGTGAGCTTGTATCGCTTTTTCAATCCATTCTTCTAGAGACTCACTGTCCTCCACAATATCCTCTGGGACTTCCCAATATGATAATGTCTGCTCTCGCCCGTTGTGGGCCTTAAAAACATATGGTTTTAAGCCACGAGATTCATAGTCAGATTTGTTCGACTCTCCAACTTTGAAAAACAATTTTCCTTCCGCAACAATTCCAAAAATTTTCCCGTTTTTATAGTACCCATACCCTCCAAACATAGATTTAGAACTTATCCCGTCCATTCCAGCAAAAACGTCATTCATTAAATATTCATGGAAAGATTTATTGCTGTTTGTCATATTCCGCTTGGTTCGTTGGGACGCATATTAAGTACCACTTGTCTTTCGTGAGTCCTGCCAATTTGTTTTAGTATAACCGCGCGTTGGCCCACCTTCAATTCTATATCAGAAGTTTTGTTCCATACTTTACCCTTTGTATCTTCCGGCTTACTAAAAACTATAATTTCCGTATCTTTACCAAGACCGGTCGGCTTGATGCTTGCAGAATTATCAGTTACGGTAATATTAACTTTTGAATTAGAAGAGAGTTTCATACTCAGGGATTCTTCCGTATCAATCCATTTTTCACGCTCTCTTATAATTCGGATTCCGTGACGTGGGGCATGGCGCACTAAATAATCTAATGTCTCAAGACTCATAAGGAGAATATTTTACAAGATAATTGCGGCAAGTTCAAACAATTCGCTTTACGGTAAGATAGAAGGATCTAATACCTGCCGAACCAGACATATTAAATCAGAGTGTAAATGAATGGGGCGACACCCGTGGCCGTTGCAAGGAATAAAATTGCTGCAAAAATTAAAAGTATTACTATAAACGGAATTATAAACCACATTTTTGCCTTCCACAAAAATGCTATTAAGTCACTTGTTTCGCCGCTTCTTGTTTTTACATTTTTTACAACATTCATGTGCCGACCTTAAAATATTATGGCATCCTTAGGAGTCCCGATTTGATCGGGACGACGTACAGGATTTACCACTATATATCTTCTTTCAAAACGACGTAATTTTCAAGTGCTAAAATATCAAGGCCTGATGTTTTAAAAGTGTTAAACGCATTTTCAGGACTATTTACAACCGGCTCTCCCTTCAAATTAAATGACGTATTCATAAGGACGTAGACTCCTGTTTTTTTCCCAAACGAGGAAATTATATCGTAATAGCGTGAATTTTGCTTCCTGTTGATAATTTGGACGCGCCCACTTCCGTCAACGTGAGTCACAGCAGGAATGATTTTTCTTTTTGATATTTTAACCGGAAAAACACCAAGCATAAATTGAGTCAAATATTTATGTTCTAATTTTCCTACTTCAAAGTAATCGCCGATTTTTCCTTCGAGAGTTACCGGTGCAAAAGGCCTATATGGTTCCCTGAATTTTATTTTTGTATTAACAATTTCCTTCATTTCTTCAGTTCTTGGAGAAGCCATAATAGACCGCGCTCCAAGCGCTCTTGGACCCCACTCGGCTCTACCATGAAAAAATCCAATCACTTTTTCTTTTGCTAAAGCGTCCGCCAGAAAATTCACGAGCTTTTTTTCATCAGGGATTTTTGTGAATTTTATTTTATTTTTGCGGAGAAACTTTTCTATCTCGGAATTATCATATCCAATCCCAAAATAACAATTGTCTTGGACGAATTTCCGGGGATTATTTAGAATAGTGTGATACACAAATAATGCAGCACCCATTGAAGCTCCGTCATCCCCTGCTGCCGGTTGGACAAATACTCTTTTGAAAGGTCCTTCCTGCAATAATACCCCGTTTGCAACGCTGTTAAGCCCCACTCCACCCGCGATAACCAGATTTTCCATTTTTGTTTTATTATGTAATTCATTCGCAAGGTTCAAAAGTTGTTCTTCAGTAAATTTCTGGATTGATGCGGCAATGTCTGCGTATTTTTGGTTTAAACGGCAAAGTTCTTCATAATTTTTAGGCTTGTCACCAAAGTATGAAGGATACCCTGAAGATTTTGTGAAGAAATATAAATCATGCGGACGGGGCTTCCCAAAAAGCTTTGCAAATTTTGCGTTGTAAGATTTATCAGCTGATTTGTGAAAACTAAAATATTCCATCTTTAAAGAATAAGAGCCGTCAGGATGCGAGTTTATGAGTTTGCGAACTTTTTCTAAATATTTTGGTTTTCCGTATGGCGCCATTCCCATAACTTTGTATTCCCCATCATTTACTTCAAACCCAAGAAAAGCTGTAAAAACAGAATACAAAAGTCCTATGCTATGTGGAAATTTTATTTCTTTTAAAACCGTAATTTTTTTACCTTTTCCTACACCCAAAGTTGTTGTAGTCCATTCTCCCACACCGTCAACTGTCAAAATTGCTGCTTCTTCAAAACCTGACGGATAAAACGCGGACGCCGCATGTGAAATATGGTGTGGGACAAATAATATTTTTGAGGGGTCTATTTTTAGCTTGTCGGAAATGATAGATCTGACCCAAAGTTTGTCAGTTAAAAAATTTACCATTCCCTTTGCAAAAAGGCGGCTTGATACTGGATATGTTGAGAGCGCTGACATTAAAACCCTCTGGAATTTCCAAAAAGGTTTTTCATAAAAAACAATATGCTCTACGTCTTTTATTTTTATTCCGGCAAACCTAAGACAAAAATCAATGGCAAGTTCCGGAAATTCACTGTCATGTTTTTTACGGCTGAATCTTTCTTCTGCACTGGCCGCAACAACGCGGCCGTCCTTTATAAGACAGACCGCCGCTTCATGATAAAAACAAGAGATTCCAAGAATATACATTTTAATATGGCTTTCGCGCCATCTCCAGACTTTCTTCAGGGTGTTCCCATTCATTAAAATTAGATTTTCTGTTTTTGGGTTTTATGTTAAGTGGATCAGAAAAATAACGGAGTATTAAACCTACAACGGACAGGACAATAAAATAAAAAACTGTAAACAAAACTTGGGCTTGAAAATTTCCAATGATGTGGGCAAAACTAAGCCATTTCTTCCATGCACTTTTTAATAACTTCATTTCTTCATATCTCTTAGACTTTTTACGATTGGGACAATTTTATCATAAAGTTTGTCTGCCGCAAGAGCATGGACGTACTCATTTGGATGGGAATCAAAATTATTTACCATAAGGCTGGTATTTTTTGTTTTAACAAGATATGGCTCGAGGTCTATAACCTCGTCATTCTGCTTTTTAAAATATGCATCCATTGTGTGATGAATCCCAGCCGCCGGGTAATTTTTGTTGAGCAAAAAAAGGAATGGGAAAACAACAACAACTACCTTGTGTGTTGTGGTATTTTGTTGTAATACCGCTGAGAAAGTTGCTACATCATCAAGGTGCATACGCAGAACAGGCGAGTTTGTGAATTGTGAAAGATCTGCAATTCTCAAATCGCGGAATGTATTGCCGTATGTTGGGGAAAGTTTCCAATAAGCGTAGTCAAAGAAAAAAGACTGATCCAAGAAAAAATGCATGACCGGATTTATGCTATTAAACCTTTTTAAGATTATGCTTCCACCAGTACTCCCTTTACACGGCTGAATATCATTTGGGTAATACTCCCAAACTATCAGGTCAAAATTTAGTTGTTTGACGCGGTTAAATTCTATGATTTCAGAGCATGTATCAAGACCTGAAACACCCATGTTAAAAACTTCTGTTTTAAACCCGTGATCATTTAATTTTTTCTCAAGCAAATTTGAAAAACGGTTGTTTACATTTTTGATCCCGTACCCCATTGCTAAAGAATCTCCAACAACACCAATCCTTATGACCCCAGCCTTTTTGGCGAGTTGAAAATCGCGGTCGCGATAACCGTAGGTATTAAAAACTACGTGTCTTGCCATCCATCTAACATTTGTGTCAAGAAATCCAAGACCGTCGGACTGGTCGTATCTGTAACGGAAATAAGCCTCAAATCCACTGAAGATTAAAATTAAGAGAAAAAGTGCAAAAAACGCCGCAATTAGTTTTTTTTTACTCTCTTCTGAGAGCCTAGACTTGAAGATTTTATTGGCAAAATAAATTAGGAAAACAAATGACGCAAAAATAAGGACCAGGAAAACTTTAAAATCATTCAAAAAATAAGATAAATGCGCCCAAATCTTAAACATCATAGAATCCCTAAATGATAGATAAATACCCAAAGCAAATCAAGAGCCTCTTTGACAACAAATTCTAGTAAAAATTTGCTACAATTGATATTCCCGAATGGATAATTCAACCGAAGGTCGATACCCCGCCTTAAAATATTCAGACTTTAGATATTTCTGGTTTGGGCAATTTGTCTCCAATATTGGGACGCAGATGCAGATTGTCGCGCTCAATTGGCATATTTATGTCCTGACCGGATCAGCCGTTGCGCTTGGAATAATTGGCCTCTCCAGATTTATTCCAATTGTAATTTTTTCCCTAATTGGTGGAAGTTTTGCAGACGTACACAATAGAAAAGTAGTTCAATTCATTACACAAAGCACTCTCGCTTTTCTCTCTCTGGTTCTGGCTTTCACAACTTTTACTCATACCGTAAATCCTTTGATAATTTATGCTGTGACAATTTTATCTGCAGTAGTTTTATCTTTTGATATGCCGGCGCGTCAGTCTTTAGTCCCAAATTTAGTTGATAAAAAACATCTTCCCTCTGCTATGAGCCTTAATTTTATTATGTTTCAGACAGCGCTTGTCATTGGACCTGCGATTGGCGGATTCCTCATTGGTTATGCGGGTCTTGCACCAATATACGGAATTAACGCGATTTCTTTTGGCGCAGTAATAATATCTCTACTGCTACTTAAAAATAACGGCGAACCAATCCACCGCGGCGAAGCACCTACAATTTCTTTTGCTTCAATGTTTGAAGGTCTCAAATTTGTCAGAAGTAAAACTCTCATTTGGTCAACAATGATCCTTGATTTCTTCTCAACTTTTTTTGCGTCAGCAACTGTTATTCTTCCAATTTTTGCAAAAGATATTTTAAAAGTTGGACCTGAAGGCCTTGGAATTTTATATTCAGCCCCATCAGTTGGCGCTGTTTTAATGGGTCTTGTACTTGCCAACACTCACAAAATGAAAAACCAGGGAAAAATTCTTTTAGTCTCAGTTGCCGTTTTTGGCGTCGCAACTATTGTCTTTGGACTTTCCCATAATTTTCTGCTTTCTGTTGCGGCACTTTCTGTAGTAGGTGCTGGAGATTCTGTCTCGACTATTATTAGGAATGTTATCCGCAATATAGAAACTCCCGATTCAATCCGTGGACGCATGACTTCAATCAACATGATTTTCTTTATGGGAGGGCCCCAACTTGGAGAATTCGAGGCAGGAATTTTGGCTGCTGCCGTTGGGGGACCATTGTCTGTTGTTGTAGGAGGAATTGGGACTTTAATAGTAGTGAGCGCCGTAACCTTTTTTATTCCGCAAGTCAGGGCCTACCAAAACCATGAAGATAAAAGCTAGGCTGCTTCTTGGGCTTGCGAAGATGAAGCTCTTTTTGCCAATCTGCCTTCAATCCACCATCTTGGATAAGTCAGCTCGGTCTTTGGATTTCTAACTTTGTGTTCATCCCCTAATTTTCTAATTGATGAAATCAGTCCTTGGCTTTCTCTTGCAATTAAACGTTCGTGATAATTATCTCCTGCAGGGACTTCTTCCTCCGGTACAATAAAATCTCCACACATTCCTTCAACAAAAGTCTCATAGCCGGAAATGCTTTCCATAAGTGGCACGCCTACATGAACCAACTCGTCGTGTCTTGAAATCATTCTAAAACCTGCATTATTAAACTGTTTTGCATAATGGATCAAAGGAAGCGGATTAAAAGATTTTTCCCGGTCGCGTCCCGCTTTAAGTTCTTTTCTGGTTTCTACTTTCCACCTACCCCAATAAGACATAACATCCTGTGGCATAGATTCTTCCATAAATGTGCTATTCCAAATTAATACTCCGTCATCTGCCAAATATTCAGCAAGCTCTTTTAAATCTTCCTCTCTTTCTTCATCGGGAATTTCATGAATGGCGTTACCTATAACAATTACATCCAGGCTCCCTTTCTTTATATGTCCTGAAAGATCTTTTGCAGTACCTTGAAAAAAACTTACCTCCCTTTCTCCATCACTTTTGACGGTTTGCCGCGCCACTTCTACTGATCTAGCATTGGGATCACACCCCATGATTGTTGCTTTTCCCCAAGATAAGTCACGAGCGAGACTTGCCATAAGTCCTGTCCCACAACCGTAGTCAAGAACTCGGACACCGGGTTTTTGGAAAAGATCGGCATTGCGCCTCATAAAACTCTGATTTATGGAAACATATTGGGGATCTTCTGCGGTTGTTTCATACTTAGGCTCAACACGGTTAATTCCACCTGTACCTTCTACTGGTCTTCCTGGTTGTGCTGCACTTTTTTCTGTTGTCATAATGTTTTGTTTATATCAATCTTAGGATTTGAAATTAAGCATATATCAATAGCCCTGAATCATCAACTCGAGGTTCTTCACCTTTTCCTACCATTGGTAAAACAAATCCGGTTTCCGTCATATTCGGACTAAGTAAATGGGCGATCACTTCCCCAACTTCACCACGTTTAAGACCTCTTTCTGCATCTGTTGCTATTCGTATATCTTCTGCTTGCTCGGGTGTAACATCAGCAACCAGTTCTGTGCCAGGAACAAGTCCAGGCGCAAGAATATTAATCCCTATTTTCTCTGTTGGAGGAAAATTCTTAAGCTCAAGTGCTACGTCTTTCAGAAGACTCTCAAAAAACGCCTTTGGCGGACCATAAGAAGGTTGAACAACAGTGTGTGCAGCTGCAACGCTCGAAATATAAACAAATCTTCCACTTCTCTGCTTGACCATTTGTTTTATAACTGCATGTGTTAGCTCTAATGGGGCATTCAAGTTAATCACCAATTCAGCTTTAAATTCATCAAGTGGAAAACGGAAAAACGCTTTATCCTTTCTGCGGGCGGCAACCTGAACAAATCCATCAACCCTTTCAAATTTGTTCAAAGTAACTTCCATTATTCTTTCAGTCTCGCCGGGTTCTGTAATATCTGATGGAATCCATAATGAGTCTCGCCCGCTAAGTTTAGAAGCTTTACCCATAAGCTCTTTTACATCATCAGATTCACTTGACTGTCTTGAAACTCCAACTACTCTTGCGCCGCGGCGTGCAGCTGATAGCAATCCGGCTTCACCTATCCCTCCTCTTGCTCCAATAAAAAGAACAACTTGATCAGCAAGATCCTGAGTAACAATTGCCTCTTTATTTCTGGCGTGTGAATATCCCGTGTCTTCTAATTGTCGATCGTAATATGGAGTATTTATACCATATAATGTATTAGGTACTGCCTCAAACAATGGTTTTTCACCAAATGGAGAGGGCCTTCTTCCGCCTCTTTCGCGTCTTGCTTCACCCCGGGTTTTTGCTTGAGATTGTTCCGCTCCGTCTGGTGCACCTGGTTGCGGCATGTCTTTTGGCATTGTCATTATTGACTCCCTCCTCTTAAGCTTTCTGCTCGTGCTATCTCCCTTTCGATAACTTTATTTAATGTACTCGCAGGAAACATTAACATATCCATTCTTTTAACTTCCGCAATTTTTCCTCTGGATGAAAATGTAGATGTACCACCTGATACTACCCTGTCTACTTTACTTACGACAGGTCTCATGACAAGATAATCCCCTAACTGTGCTCTTGAGGAAAATGTTGCATCATAAAAATCCGTGAACATAGGAAGATTAGCAAGAGCACTATCAAAATCACCGTTTGCTGTCCCCGCTGCTTGTGCTGCGCGTTCAATTTCCTGAGTTGGGAGGGTTCCCGTAAGCCCTTCATATTCTGCAAGATCAACTACCTTAAACTTCATGCCCTCAATAGTTGAAAGCTTTGAATTAGTATTTGTTTTAACAGTTGCATTATACACCGGACGCTCCAGATCATTTACAGTTCTTTCCAGGTCTATCCCCATCATTGCACCTTCAACAATTATATTTTCAAAGTGTCCGTGTTCAATACTTTCCGGCATTAAAGTTTTTCCCGGATGTACATTCTGATATCTATTTTGAGCGAGCTCAATAGCAGCTTGTGTCCTTTTCCATGCCGGCACAACTCTAAAATGACCTACAATAAGATCCGGGGTGATTAAAATTTGTGTTGAGGAACCCGCAGTATTTCCTTCCGCATTTTTTACAAACCTTATACCTGACTCTGCAATTTGATCTGCGGTTACTGCTGCTTGTACAAAATCTCTTCCCCAACCTCTGTCAACGTATATTGCGCTCTCTGCTTGATATATTCCACCCAGAACAGTTCTTAGATTTACTCCGCTTGGGATTTCTGGGTGTGCTCCGGGTATTTCTCCTGTCATTGTCATATTAATTTTGTGTTTATATCAATTTATCCTATCTTTGTCAATTTACAGAGGTATTTTTACTTTATAAATCGAGCTATCCTTTGGTAATTCATGCGCTATTTGTCCTCCAGGTCCAAATACATACAATTCTTCTGGGTATGAACCCCATTTTGTGGGGTCACTTTCAAGAACCATTCTCGTTGCCTTTGCCATATCTTGTTTTAGGATAAAACCTTCCTCCGCCTGCACCCTCTCCTCAGGAGATAACAATTTAAAGAAAACCCCTAGATTACCTCCCACACCTGTGTCTACAATTAAGTGTCCTGGAATAACTGCTAAATATTTCTTCTTTTCTGCATAACTTGGTGCAACCTCTCGAATCCATGAATGGAGCTTGAATTTTGGACCCTCTATTACGTGATAAAAGTTTGGAACTACCATACCATCCGGCCTTGCTCCCCAAATACTGTTATAGTCTATCCCCATTCCACCCTCAGGTAGCATTTCAAGTACTCCCTCAAATAATGCTTTAGGACCGTTGAAATTTACATCAAGTGAACCAGGCATACTCTCTTCGACTCCTGCTTGAATTATTTCATGAACAGGAGCGAGTCTTCTATCTCTTTCTTCCCCTTGATACCTTGAAGCAACTTCTATTTGAAGAGGAATTCTCCTTAAGAAACCACCCATTCCACCTGCTGCTGAATGCACAAAATCTGTTATGCCGCTTCTGCTCAAAATATCAAGAGTGCTATTAACCTGATCCATATCGCCCAAATTAGCAGCCAAAACTGGAACATCTCGTCGTCCCAGAGTCACTAACGCAGGGACTATATTTTCACTTCCTACAGAACTTGCACCAAGAATCAATTCTCCACCTAACGCATCTATCATTTGGGCTGTGAATAAACCGCTCCCTGATGTTCCTCCAGAAACAAATATTTTTCTCCCGGCAAGTGGTCTTCTTTCACGGTCCTCCTGAGATACAATTCTGTCTATAAATGATAATTGCACGTTTCTTCTTTCTTTAGCACTTCCAGCTTTGGGTACAATTTTCCTAGCTTCTATTTCAGCTGAAAATTTTGAAGCGGCATCACCTAATCCTGCATATTCTGGGCCAATTAACATTGTCATAGAATACGTTTATATCAGTAGGACAGGCTAAAATCAAGAGGTAGACATTACCAATTTTATGGAAGCAATATTACAGAAACCCGCTCTTAAAATTCTTGCATTTGCAACAAAGGGCGTTTACCCTGAGAGGATTCGAAGGGTTAAGATTTTGGAGTGACTGATTCAGGGGGACGCCCAACGAACTGTTGGAGGGGGAGGCTTTCCCCCGATGAGGGAACGAGAAAATTAGCCCGACTTGCAAGCAAGAGAGCTTTTGGTTCTTTTGTCGGCACAAAAGAACAAGAAAACTACCTCGTTACAAACGTTTCGCAGAATTTTTGTGATGATAGATTTTCAATTGAAAAATCTGAGATTTTAAGATTTTGAGGATAGTTATTTAATCCATAGCTTGAGCAAAGTGTGTCATTATAAATTCTATAAATTTGTCCTCCATCAGTAAGCCTTGCAATTTTTAGATATGGATTTTTTGTGTCAAAGGCTCCACACAGCTCACTTTGGTAAATAGTTGTAATATTCGAATTATAACTTTTTGCAATATCCCCACAATTAAAGAAATTAACTTTCCCCAAAACATATTTATTTGAGTTAACCGAATTCTTAATCTCTTCAAAATTGGTGCCACTAAAACTATTTGTGTAATAAATATATTTCCTGTAAAAATCTTCCGGATTCTTAACAAAAACGTTGACTTTTTCAGAGTCATTCGATGCGAGCATTACGTAATGAGAAAGCGTTCTTGACGGAAAATCAAAGCTACCCTGCAACGGAAATTGAAAGAAATATATAAAAGCGAAATTCGCGGCAGATACTATATAGACCAAAATTATCGAGTACATGATTAATTTATTTTTGAATGAACCGATCAATTCAGAAATCCCATATGCAATTGGAATAATCAAAAACGCCATAAAAAGCGCCAGGTGAGGCGTAAAAATTTCAGTTGTTACATAGTGCAAAACATGTGGCAAGGTTGAAATTAAAATGAGCGAGAAGAGAAAAATTGCTGCTTTAATTTTCTTTGCGAACAAAAAGCCTATTCCGATGACTAAAAATAACGCGTCGATAACATAAAACATTCCGTGTCCATATAAAGATGTAAAAGTATCCCCCTCAACAAATAAATAACTAGGGGAAAATGATTCTACCGTTTTTGTTGCAAGTAATTTAAAGTAGATGGTGAATTTATTTTCAAAAATATTGGTCAGAGAATTGGGCGAGATTGAATTTTTCCGCGCAACGTCAACTTGTCTTGAAATCTCGGGATTTGAAGGTGATGCAATTTCGCCTACCCTATTTGTTCCGCCGGAAATCCTAAAAACAAAAAATAAAACGAGTAGAACACAAATTGCATTTAAAATTAAATATTGCCCGCCAAACTTTTTCTTATTTTCAAAATATGCAAATATTGAAGCTGATATTACTATTGGAAGGAAAATTATTTTAGTCCCTATGTATGAATAAAATGCAAAAATAAAAAGAGGAAGAGCTAAAAAAATTCTATTTCCTTTTTCTTTGATTAAAAAATAAATAGCGGTGACAAAAAAGAATGTCGCTGGGACAGTTTCATAAGTCGTACGTCCCATAAAGACCTGCCAAGGATTAATTGCAGCTAAAAATCCGGCAACAATTCCTGCGCGTCGCCCTAATAATTTTTCCGTGAGGAAATAGATAGCAAAAACAGTGGCAATTGAAATAATTACATACGTAATTCTGGTTGTAAAAAGTCCGAGCGGCAAAAATGCAATCGCAGGATATAGTAAAAAATACGGGAGTTCTGCTTGGGGAAACGTTGTGGGATAAGAAAATATAAGTGACTGGAAAATGCTCCAATTCCCAGAAAAATTATGCCCTGAAAGCGCAATTGCTTTTATTGGAATAATATATGTAAGCTCGTCTCCAGTTATTGCGCCGGGAACACTACCAAGCCAAATTAAACGAAAAGCCGCGGCTACTAAAAATAAAATTACTAATAAGATAATATCCTTTTTGAATTTCATACTAACAGCTATAAGCTAAAAGCTATTAGCTAAACTAATACTCTCGTCTTCCCTCAAGCGCTCGTTCAATTGTCACTTCATCAGCATATTCTAAGTCGGCTCCAATTGGAAGACCGCGGCCAATCCTTGTGATTTTTAAACCATTCGAGCCATTTTGCCCATTCATTTTATTTCCAAGTTCCCGAGTTATGTAAAGTGCGGTTGCCTCCCCCTCCATTGTTGGGTTGGTTGCCAAAATTATCTCCTTAATTTCTGATTCATTCTTCCTTATTCTGTCCATAAGCTGTGGAATATAAATATCATCAGGTCCAATACTGTTAAGTGGATCAATTATTCCGTGCAAAACGTGGTAAACACCTTTGTATTTTCCGCTGCGTTCTATTGCAAGTAAATCAAGAGCATCCTCAACTATGCAAATTATTGAATTGTCACGCCCCGGATCCGCGCAAATAAAACAAGGGTCTGATTCACCAATATTAAAACAAATAGAACACAACGTTGTCTGTCTTTTCAATTCTGATAAATTAGTGGCAAACGCGTCCAGATCACTCTGCGGCACGTGAAGTAAGTAAAACGCCAGCCGCTGCGCGGTCTTTGGCCCAATTCCGGGAAGTCTCTCAAAGTTTTCAACAATTTTTTCAATAGCTCTAGGGAGTTTCATATTCAAACCATTATACTAAAAGTTGACGTGAAGTGTACTTTTTTGAAGACAACTGAAAGTCGCGAAGATCAAGTTAATTTTTAGATGACCAAGAATATGCGACTTTCAATTAGCGAAGGAGACTAAGTTTAAAAATCGTACTAATTATCTGAGCGGGTCTGAAAAGAATGTGCACAAGCGGCAACGAAAAACTAATTACAGCGTCATCAATTCACGCTCTTTTTCCGCGAGTACCGTGTCAATTTTTCCCGTAAAATCATCAGTTAATTTTTGAATTTCGTGCTCTATTCTTTTGACTTCATCCTCAGAAATGCTTTCATTTTTAGCAAATTTTTTTGCATCTTCAATTCCTTCATGCCGCACTTGCCGCAGGACAACCTTTCCGCTTTCCGATTTTTGTTTAATAAGCTTTACAAACTCCGCCCTTCTTTCTTCAGTTAAAGGTGGTAAATTGATTCTCAAAATATCCCCGTCAACAATAGGGTTAAGCCCCACATTGGCAGATGAAATTCCCTTTTCAATTTCCGCTGTAATCGACTTGTCAAAAGGTGCAATCACTAGCGTATTGTTATCTTGAATATGAATTGTGGCAAGCTCCAAAACTTTTAAAGGCTGCGTCCCGCCATATGCCTGGATCACGATATTTTCCACTAGCGTTGGAGAAGCCTTGCCGGTCCTAACAGTTGCAAAATCTTCCCGCAAAACGTCAATCGCTCTCTGCATTCTATTTTTAACTTGTAAAATTATATCTTCCATTCTATTAACTATTATCTAATAACTACTTCCGTTACATTTTAGGCAACAGCGTCTGGCCCGGAATAAGTTTTACAACGTCAAAGAAAGTAATTAACAAAATCAGACAAAGCAAAACGGCAAGCCCAATTGCGTGCGCGGCCGTCTCATATTTTGCCGGAACCTTACGGCGTGTTACAAGTTCTATCAATATAAAAAATAATCTTCCACCGTCAAGCGCCGGGATTGGTAAGACGTTGAAAAATGCCAATGAAATTGAAAGTAAACCTGCAAGATTTAAAACCTGCGTAAATCTTTCTTTGATATCCGGAATGCTCAAGAGATCTGTAATTATTCTGTAAATTCCAACAGGCCCGGAAAAACCCTCTGTCACAAGCCCCGCATTATGACTTGCGAATGAAAATTCAATAACCTTTTTAATTGCATAAAGATTGTAAGCCATGAGATTTATTGGATGGATAAAACCTGAAAACAATTTCTGAATTGGAGTTGCATATGTAAGCTCAGCATTTTCATCAAGAGCAATACCTATTGGCCCCTGCCCTTTTGGGGGATTTTTCCTTGGCGTCACAGTGAAGTGGACCATTTTGTAAGTGATTAGATTTTCCGCATCAACGCTAGTTGGCCGCCCGCGATTCTCACTGATAATTTTAATAACATTCTCAGTTGCGGTTGGCGTAATACCCGCAACTTTTATGATTTTTAAAGGAGGCCGCATACCGGCTTGGTCAGCGGGTGATCCTTTTTCTACAAAGCCAACAACATTTGCGAGATTTGCCTGGTTAACACCAAAAAATTTATAATCACCAATTAATGGAATTTCTGCCTTAAAACCTGTGATTAAAAAATAAGTGTAGAAAATAAGTGCCGCCAGGAATAGATTCATGACAACTCCGGCCAAAATAACTACAGCTCGTTGCCACGCGGGACGCGCAAAAAACGCACGTTTTAAATCATATTCCTTATCTTCTGAGGTTTTTACCTGAACGCTGCCACCGCCTGCTTCATCTTCCCCATAAAGTTTGACGAACCCCCCAATAGGCAACCAATTAATTGAATAAAGTGTCTCGCCTATTTTTTTGCCAAGCGCGCGTGGTGGAAAACCAAACCCAAATTCTTCAACTTTTATTCCAAACTTTTTGGCTGTCAAAAAATGCCCGAGTTCGTGGATTATTACAAGGATAGAAAGTATAACCAAAAAAACAATTAGAGAAAATATCATCTTGCTAGATTATACAGAATAAATCTGGAGAGTAAAAGCTTATCCCTCTTTTCTTCTGAAGCTTACTACACTAATATTTGGCTCTTTGGGATCAATGGGAGATTCAAATTTTCCTATATTTCTTGCAACATAATCTCTAATTTCAGAATCGGGCGCAGATGTTGAAAACATAATTCCTAATGCTTCTTGAAATCTATTTTGCCGACCATCTATTTGAGAGTCTGTATTCTCTGATGACTTGCGCAATGCCCTTTCCTGAGCACTTATTGCCTTTTTTCCACCTTCAACCACGTGTGATAATTTTGCCTGTCGTTGTTTTTGTTGTCGCGAACCTGCAGCTGATGTCATTATTTTCCTAGTTCAATGCGGTTGATACGGCCTATTGTTATGTTCTCGCCTAACTTTGCTATAGTTTCTTTTACCAAGTCGCTTATTGTTTTTGCTGGGTCGCGGACATATTCTTGCTTTTCAAGCGCTTTTACATCTTTTGGATTCATAGATGAAACCTGCAAACAAATTTCATGTGCCAAAGTATTAAATTCATCAGTTCTTGCCACAAAATCCGTTTCGCAAAGAAGTTCAACTATTACCCCCACTCTTCCCATATGAATATAAGAATCAATTAATCCTGAGTTTGTCTCGCGGTCGCTTTTCTTGGCAGCCTTTTCAAACCCTTTTTTCTTGAGGTAATCTTCTGCTTTCTTAAAGTCATTTTTTGAGACTTCAAGCGCTTCACGACAATCCGCAATTCCCGCGCCTGTCTTTTCTCTAAGTTGTTTTATTAATGAAACGTCAACGCTCATGTTTGAATGATAAAATTGTGATTACGAATTGTGCCTTCTGTTTATTAACTCTGCTTCTTCTTTTTTTGCTTTCGCTGCGGCTGCGGCTTTCACTTTTTCTTCTTCCTTCATTCTCGTTTCTTCATTCTTGTTTCTAATCTTGGCTCCTTCTATCCACGCATCAACCAAATAGCTTGTAATTAATTTAATTGAACCAACAGCGTCATCATTTGCGGGAATTGGATAATCAATTACCGTTGGGTCTGCATTTGTGTCGGTTATTCCAACCGTTGTAACGCGGTTTGAAATAGCCTCGTGTACTGCTGTTGTTTCAAGTTGTGTCCCAATTATTACTAGAGCATCAGGAAGCCTATCTAAATCCATGATTCCCTCATAATAGTCTTTCAACTTGTCGCGGTCTCGAGTAAACAACAAAACTTCTCGCTTGGTGTATTCTTCTTTTTTATTGCCGGTAAGAAATTCGTTTAGATCTCTGAGCTTTTTAAAATTCTTTGAAACTTCAGGAAAATTTGTAAGAGTTCCACCAATCCATCGGAAAGTAACGTGGAAAATTCCTTTTGCGTCTACAGCGCGTGCGCGGTCAACTTCGTCCGTTACAATCTGCTTTGCTTGTCTTTTAGTCCCTACAAAAATTACATATCCACCTTTTTGGGAAAGGTCTTTTAGGTATTGCCCAGCAGCAATTAAACCTTCACGAGTTTTTTCAAGATTGATAATGTGGATGTTTGACCTGGCCTCAAAAATGTATTCGTCGGCGCGTGGATTGCGACGGTTTACCTGATGTCCAAAATGACACCCTGCAACCAATAATTCTTCAAGAGTAATATCTCGCATAATTTGTTCTTTTTACCTCCGTTTGGGGTTCGAATAATTCGAACAGAACATTATCCAAACGTGTTAAGATTTCATTATTATACTCGAACACGAGTGAAAAAACAACATTTCTTTGACAATATCAAAATTTATATACTAAAATGAATATTAGTGAGAAAAAAACCTGCCAGACATCTCAAAAAACATTTTAGGAAATACAAAAAGCACTTAGGTTTTGTTACTATTCTACTGCTTTTTATAATAATCGCACTCGCACTTCTACTGACAGGATCATATTTAACTGGCAAAGATTTATCAACTCCAGTTCCAGGTGCGCCCGGGATTCCCGTAACTCCAGCAATAAGCGGACAGCAACAAAATCTCCAATTAAAAACTTTTGGTTTTACAACTCCGGAACCAACAAAAACGTGCGCATATGATAGCGAAATGTCCGGTTGTTCTTGTCCTGACACATCCAAATGGGGGAATTTCTATACGGACAAGCCTGAAGAAGTTTGTAGCTCTACCAACAATTGTCCTTTTGTGCAATTGTGTAAGGATACATGTGGCTGGAATTCTATCCAATGCGTAATACCAGATACTCTTGCCGGAAATCCTATTGGTCCACGACCTGATCACGGATACGCTATAAATTGTCAAGTTATAGGCACTTTACTTCAAAGCGGTAAAACATTGTGTGTTGGAAAACCCGTAATTTATCTCTATCCTGAAAAATCTACTCTTGTGGACGTGACACTTGAAATACCCGGCGAGATTTATATTAGTATTCCAAAGTATCCGACTGAAGGATGGAAGAATGTTTTAGCCCAACCTAGCGGAACATTAACTTATCAAGGTCAAAATTATCACGAACTTTATTACGAATCAAAAGTTAAATCGAATATCAAACCCACCACTGGAATTATTATCCCTTCTTCACTACTCGCGGAAAAATTATTCGAACTGACCGGAAAACTTGGACTAAAACCCACCGAACAAAAAGAATTTTTGGAATATTGGCTACCAAAACTAAAGGCACTTAATAAGCCGTACATTCTATTTTCCGTTTTGACTCGAGCTGAAAAAGAAAGTATTGACCATGTTGACATTAATCCAAAACCGGATGTTTTCATTAATTTCTTGGCTTACTTTAAAGGCCTTGACCTTCCGGTCGCTATTGAACCCCTTATAATCCCTCCCCAGCCTACTCGAACCGGTTTTACTGCAGTTGAATGGGGAGGAACAATTGACTCCGATTAAATCGGGGTTGACCCCAATTAATCAAGATTCGGCAACTAAAAGACTTTGAGCAAAGATAAATCACTCAAAAATAACAGGAATTCCAGGGGGCAAATGATAATTGCCGCCGTCATTGTCGTCTTAATTATTGGTTCGGTATTAATGGCCGGAGGTCTTAAATACAAAAAGGTGACTCCGTTTCCGGGCGCAATTCCCTACAGTCAAGACGATATCCTTACGCCTCCAGCCTCCCAATCAAAGAAAAATTTACAGCTCGATACTTTCAAATTCTGCACAAGAGCTCAAGGTGATGACGGAGTATGTTACGCTCAAAATTCTGGAATCTGCTGCCCCAACCAAGCTTGGGCAAAAGTTTTGTGTGAGAATAAAAAGTGCGTAGGAGTTGTGGATGATGCGCCTGGTAAGTACGTAAAGGGTCTGGCTGAAAAAGCCGGGATGAATGTTTGTGACTGGCTTGAACATCCCTCTGGAGACCCGGGAAATCATCCATCTATGCCGATAAGCGAATGGTGCTCGGCTTGCAATGCTACACCTGGATTTATGTGTTGGGGCAAACCGGTTATTCTCCTCTACCCTGAAAAACCAACACTTGTGAATGTTGAGGTTAAAACATTGGGTGAAATATATGTATCTGACCCACTGTATCCGGCTGGTGGGTGGAAAGAAGTTTTAGCAAACCCTAACGGTTCTCTAGTTTATCAAAATAAAAAGTATAACGAACTATTTTATGAATCTAAAGTAAAAAATTACGGAATGCCCGAAAATGGATACGTTTACAAAACGAGCGAACTTGACAATAAGATTCCCGAACTTCTTTATAATCTTGGTCTAAACAATACTAAGTCTGAAATTCCTGAGTTTATGGATTTCTGGCTTCCAAAACTTAATTCGCTTAACTCACCATATATTTTTGTTTCTCTAATTGAAAAAGAGATCAAAGAGAAAAATGACAAAGTTGTCATAAAGCCTGAACCTGATACACGAATCGAATTGATAGTTTATTTCAAACCTCTTGAATATCCTTTACAGGTCAAACCCCTGACCATACCCACACGTCCGGAAAGGCGTGGTTTCACTGAGGTTGAATGGGGAGGGACAATTGATCTCGATTGAATCGAATTAGATTGTTTAAACTTTTGAAAAATGACTACTATAAAAAATTCGAATCAGGGTCAAATGATGATAGCCGCGATAATAATTCTTTTGGCGGTGGGCTCATTAATGATGGCCGGAGGATTAAGGTACAAGAAACCAAATGCAAAATCCATTCCCGTCAACCCTTCCAACTACACCTGCTGTGACTCAGGTGACGGAGATACATGCAAACCAAGTTCAACTGATAAATTTATGTGGAAAGGTACCAATGCACAACCTGAGGAGTATGCATTAATCAAATCCAACGTTATGCTCACTGAAGGGAATGGCCACATGGCGCATGCAGTGGCGCCGGACGATAAAACACCAGACGACAAACCAATATTCATAGATACTTCTGAAAATGCCGGAGAATGCGGAGGCGGAAGTCAGGATCAGGTTTTTGGAAGCGGTTTAATGTGTGTTGCTATTCCGAATGATGAATTAATTTACGTCTGTGAAAAAAATTGCGACCAAAGTCTTAGTCAACCGGGCGTTTACGACGCGTATTACCGGACAAAAGATACTCCAATCCCTGATGTAATTAAGAACTGCACCAAGTCCCCTATAGCTCCAAATAGTAGCGGACAAAAAATAGTTTTTAATGGATCTAATTCCAAAAATAATTTACAACTCAATACTTTTAAAATAATAAATGACCAAACTCCTGCCCCTTGGCTTTCCCCATACTGTAAGCCTGCTATCTATCTTTATCCTGAGGAGAAATCTTTTGTTACGGTAAAACTTATTTCAAGCGAGGCGTTGACATATTCTGAGCCTCCCTACCCTATAAATGGCTGGGGAGTTTTGGCAGATTCGTCTGGCCTTATTGATTACAACAATAAATTTTACGACTATTTGTATTATGAAACAAAGGTTGCAGATGATAATCTAGAAATTCCAACAAAAGGTTTTGTTGTAGAAAAGTCCGGTCTCAAACAATTGTTCGAGAATATTCTTCCAAGGCTTGGGTTAAATATTAAAGAAACGCAGCAATTTGAAGATTACTGGAACGGAAAACTTCCGCAGTCCCCTTATTATTTTGTAGGAATTATCCCACAACAAAACCTTGATAACTTAACGTCACTTAATATAGCACCAAATCCGCAAACTGAAATCCGTGTCACACTTTACTTTAAACCGCTACAACAAAAAGTTTCAATGGAACCCCCAACAATAGTTACGCCCAAGCGGTCAGGATTTACGGTTGTTGAATGGGGCGGGATTTTCAAGAAAGACGTAAGCCATAACCTTTCCTGCTATCAATAGTCTTATAAGTACTTGACATCTTAATATAAATTGATACTATTGGTAATGAAAATGGTGAAGAGTTTAAAACAATCAGATCCCCGAATATTTGAATTAATAAAGGAAGAAGAAAAACGCCAAAGAGACGTCCTTGAAATGATCCCCTCAGAAAACTACGCTTCATCTGCAGTCCTGGAAGCACTTGGAACGGTACTCAACAACAAATATTCAGAGGGATATCCCAAAAAAAGATATTACCAGGGAAATGCGGTTGCTGATGAGGTTGAACAACTCGCTATAGACCGCGCAAAAAAACTATTTGGTGTACCTTATGTAAACGTACAGGCTCTTTCAGGTAGTGTTATGAATCTTGCAGTATATTTTGCAACGCTTGAGCCTATGAAAGGAAAAATTATGGGTTTATCTCTCTCCTTTGGAGGACACCTAACCCATGGCGCAAAACTTACCGCTTCAAGCACATTTTATAAGTCGGTCCAGTACACTTTAGGCCGCGACGGGCAGCTTGATTTTGATCAAATCGAAAAACAGGCAATTACAGAAAAGCCCAATATAATTGTCTGTGGATTTACAGCATATCCCCGAGTTATAGATTTTGAAAAGTTTTCAAAAATTGCAAAAAAAGTGAACGCACTTTTACTTGCTGACATTTCTCATATTGCCGGGCTCGTTGTAGGAGGAGCACACCCCTCTCCGGTGCCGTATGTTGACATAGTAACCACAACTACTCACAAGACTCTTCGCGGCCCTCGTGGCGCTCTTATCATGGTCACAGAAAAAGGTTTGAAGCGTGATCCGGATTTAGGTGCAAAAATTGACAGAGCAATTATTCCAGGGCTTCAAGGTGGCCCGCATGACAATCAAACAGCTGCAATTGCCGTTGCACTTCTTGAAGCATCCCGTCCAGAATTTAAAAAATATGCTTCACAGATAGTAAAAAA
This sequence comes from uncultured Gammaproteobacteria bacterium, assembly GCA_964651815.1. Lineage (GTDB taxonomy): Bacteria > Patescibacteriota > Microgenomatia > Levybacterales > GWA1-39-11 > GWA1-39-11. The sequence goes on from CAZYWG010000010.1 coordinate 38,891, forward strand.
CTCCCGAGCCTTGGCTGAGGCGCTTACAAGCTATGGATTTGACTTAGTAAGTGGTGGGTCTGATAATCATTTGATATTAATTGATCTGCGGAACAAAAAAGTAAGTGGAAATGTTGCAGCCCTCGCTTTAGAACGGGCAGGAATTGTGCTTAATAAAAATGGGGTGCCGTATGATACAAATCCACCATTCTACCCCTCAGGAATAAGACTTGGAACCCCGGCAATAACTACACGCGGACTCAAGGAGGGCGATATGAAAAAGGTAGCCACGTGGATTAATAAAGCCGTAGATTTAGTATCTCCAAACGAGGCACCGTCTGAAAAAGAAGCACGGACCGCTTGGTGGAAGGAAGAAAAAAAGAAAATTATGGCGAATAAAGAGTTACTAAAAATTGGAAAAGAAGTAAAATCTTTCGCTTCAAAACTTCTTTTACCCTAAGAGGCAATTGCTAGAGGGTCTGATCTGTAAGCAACAATCGCAGGAACTGTAACATGAGGACCTTTAAGATACACACTGTGAGGAGGAGGAGTTAAAACTACTCTTATAATATCGTATTTGGCAAACAGAGGATCTATTATTGCTGCCTGCCTGCTATCTAGGTTTGGGGTTTGGTTCTCTCTATGAAAAGCACAAAAAGTAAACCTGCCATCAGGCTTTAATTTTGTAACTAATAGATTTGGCTGGAGTAAATCGTTAATTCCAAGTTCTTCCGGGCGTAGCTGATGTGTATCGGAAAAGAGTAAACTTATTGATCCATCTGGCATTTTAGCCAGCTCTTCATCTGCATCCCCATTTATAACGTTTATTTCTACATTAGGTGCCCCGGGAAATCTACTTCTCAACTCTGCGCGCTTTTGGTCTGCCCATTTCTGTGCGTATTTGAAATTACCTTCATTTAATTCTACTATTGTGTGTGTACCACCCTCTGCCCTCAATCTATCATATATTCTATCTGCAATTTTCCCAAGTCCAAATCCTCTTTCAACTACATTTTGAGGGCCATTTTTACCTTGGAACATATGGCGAACCGTCGCGTCAACCCATGGGGTCTCAAAATCATCCATTACTTGCTCATTGTCAATTAAAAGGATTCTGCCACCACCGTAAGGGGTTCCGTCAGGATATTCTCCTTCTCCATATACAGTAATTTTAGATTGTGATTTTCTCCATTTATCTTGCAATATCTTTCTGTCTACTAATTGTGCGTCTTTCCCATTTATTGAAAAGCCGGAGGCATACGTCTGGTCACCTACCACAGTAATATCTCCCGGCTGAGGACCCGAGTTTGCATTAAAAAACCTTCCTAATATAGGAAGTCCTTCGTGAGTCATATTTTCTCACGAGATTATATCATAGCTTGAGTTCGAAATAAAGCTTATAGTTGAAAAAAAAGATTGATATGCTACAATACCCTCAGAATGAAAGTTAGGGATATAATGGAGCAAAACGTTATCAGCGCCTCACCTAGTACCTCCGTTAACCAGATAGCAAACATAATTTTTGGCCACGAAATAACAGCAGTACCCGTTATTGATACCAGAGGTAAACTTGTGGGGATAGTAAGCGAAACTGATATTTTAGACAATTTTTTCCCAATTGAAAAACTCAAATCCGACGGTACTAATAAAGTTCTTTCCTCATCGGCAGAGGAAATAATGAGCCCAAAAGTAATCACAGTAGAAAGTGAAGCAAATGTAAGCGAAGCATATTCAATAATGGAAAAAAATAAGATAGTAAGTTTGCCTGTTTTGGACAAAAACGCTAAAGTCATTGGCATTATCTCAAAGACTGATATATTCAAATCTATTGTAGACAATCAATTCTTTTCTTCGTGGGGACAGGAAGAATTTCACGAATGGCTCGCAACCTATTTTGATAAGTATGTATCCTGGCAAAAAAGGCTTATTAAGGAAATTGCATTTATAAAATATCAACTCAAAGGACGTTCTAAAAAGATTATTGACGTTGGTTGCGGAACAGGTGAGCATTCAATTGCGCTTGCAAGACAAGGGTTTGAAGTCTTGGGAATAGATAAAAGCTCAAGTATGATTGCAATTGCAAACAATAAACTTGAATCTTTACCGGAAAAGTTACGGAAAAAAGTCTCATTTAGAAAAGTAGGCACAGACGAACTCGCAGATAAATTAAATGAGAAATTTGATGCGGCAATTATACTTGGAGGAGTAATATCACACTACTTTGATTTGGCAAAATATCTTAAAGGCATACAATCTGTTCTCAACAGCACGAATACAATTATAATTCAGGTTCCAAATTATGAACACATTCTTGAAGAGAAAAATAGGTTTAGCAGTCTTAGTTTTATAAAACCTTCACCTAAAAGCCAAGAAGAATCTGCTCTCTTATCTTTTTTTGACTTTCGGGATGACGGACTTATCAATTTAAATACTGCCGAATTTGAATTTATTGGTAAAACGTGGGAAACAAGAGGGGTTGCAACAACAGTTCTTAAACCTTATACAAAACGTCAATTAATTCTTGTGTTAAAAAAATTAAACTACACCAAAATTGAAAGTGCGAGAGACAGGTCCCATGCTATGTTTAATCCCGATGAAGAAAAATCGGGACTTTTTATTGTTGCTAAGATTTAAATAATACTTGACAAGCAACATTCTTGTCAGGCAATATTAATTTAATGGCATCCACCAAAAAATCCCACTCCTTTTCAATATCTGCTGCAATTACTTATGGATGGAATGTGGCTCTAAAAAATCTTTGGTTTTTTGTGGTTTTACTTTTAATGATTCTCGCAACTAATATAGTACCAAGTATTCTTGCCTCAATTATTGATAATGGGCGGGCTACACTTTTTGGCTTTTTAGTAAAACTAATTGGATGGATTATACAAATTGCAATCTCAATGGGTGCAATTGGTATTGCGCTTCGTCTTTACGACAAAAAGAAAGCCGAATATAAAAATCTGCTTGATTATACTCATCTTATCATCCCCTATTTTCTTGCTTCTATCCTTTATACTTTGATTGTGCTTGTTGGATTAATCCTCTTTATTATCCCGGGCGTTATCTGGTCACTTAAATTCAGGTTTTATTCATACTTTATTGTTGACCGCGGAATGGGACCAATTGAGGCGCTACGTGCAAGTTCAAAAATTACTCGTGGAAATAAGTGGAATTTGTTTTTCCTAGGGATAATACTTGGACTTATAGATATAGTTGGCGCACTTGCATTACTGATAGGTCTTTTTGTAACAATGCCGCTTTCAATGATGGCCGAAGCGTACGTATTCCGCAAACTTTCCGCAAAGAAATAATTAGCGCGTAAGGTCTACAAACTCATATTCCAATCCGTCGTCATTGTGCTTTTCTGAAAAAACTACATTTTTAAAATTGGAATAATCCGGAAAAAATGCGTCCGCCATAGGTGCTTCTGCATTAATTTTTGTTAAATAAAGCTTGTTTGCCTCGCCTATCATCTGTTCAAAAATTTGCGCGCCGCCGAGAATAAAGATTTCTTCTGATCCTTCCGAGTTTTTTGCAATTTCAACGGCTTCTTCAAGGGAGGTTGCAACTTGTGCTGCTTCGATTTTTTTATAACTGTCTCGACTCACAATTATGTTAGTCCTATTTGGTAATATTCTGCCTATTGATTCAAAAGTTTTTCTACCCATAACAACTGGGTGTCCCAAGGTTAATTCCTTGAATCTTTTTAAATCATCGGATATTCTCCAAATTAGTTCATTCCTCTGGCCTAATTCGCGATTTATACCAATTGCCGCGATCATTGAAATTTTCATGTGGTGTTTGCTGCGCGGACCGCTTCAAGAGTATTTGGTAGAAGTTGGTCTTCATCCGCAAGCGCATAAAGCATGTCTATTTCTATCCATTCAGGAATTGTTTCACTACTCTCTTTTAACTCCCCGGAAAAGTTTTTAACCTTAAAAACGCGCCATGCAAAATTAATTTCTGTTCCATCTTTTCTGGGGATTGAAGCTTCAAAAAAATTATTTGGGAATTCGGAAAAATCCTTTACGTCCGATTTTAAACCAGTTTCTTCCTCAAACTCGCGATGTGCCGCGTCTATTTCCGCTTCATCAGATCCCACGCGCCCGCCCGGTAACCCAAAAATTCCCGTTATGTGTTCTGCCTGGTCTGTATGCTGTACCAAAAGCACTTTTCCGTCATTTATTGCAACTATTCCAACCGATTTAGTCTTATCTTGCATTTATTTTTCCTCGTAAAAACCGCCTGCTATAGTTAATTCTCCTTTTATCATTGGGTGTGGATCATAATTTTCAAGAATTATTTTGTCGGGAGTAAAGTCTGAAAGCTTTTCCATTTTTCCTTCTATTCTGACCGTTGGAAAAGGTTTTGGCTTGCGTTTTAACTGTTCTTTAAACTGTTCAATATGATTTTCATAAATATGGACATCTCCAAACGTGTGGATAAATTCCCCCGGTTCAAGCTTTAATATCTTAGCAAGTATCAAAGTTAATAAAGCGTAACTAGCAATGTTAAACGGTACACCTAAAAATAAATCTGCGGATCTCTGATAAAGCTGGAGCGACAATTTGTTTCCTCGTCTTGAGATTTGATACATATTGTGACAAATTGGGAAACGGCTTGCGTCTTCTTTTGTGGCCATTGTATATAAATACTCGGGATTCCAGGAGTTAACAATTACATTGTGTGCGCTTGGATCATCTTTTAATTCTTTGATTGCCCATGCAAGTTGATCAATAGTCCTGCCGGAGCGCGTAGGCCAAGCTCTCCACATTTCGCCATAAATTCTTGGGAGATTCCCCCACTCTTTTGCGAATTTAGAATCGGTTTTTATTTTCTCGATGAACTCATCTTTATTTTTAATTTCGGATTTTGAATTTCGAATTTTAGATTTTTTTTCCAAAAAAATCTTGTACGGATAATCATCCCAAATGTGGACATTATTATCCACAAGATATTTAATATTCGTTTGGCCGGAAAAAAACCAGTAAAGTTCGTGAATTACGCCTTTCCAATATACTTTTTTTGTGGTCAAAAGAGGAAAGCCCTCTGACAAATCATATCTATGCTGCCTCCCAAAAAGACTGAAGTCCGCAACTTTAGTCCCACGGTCAACTTGCTTTATTCCATCGCGCAAAATTTCTTTTGCAAGATCTAAGTATTGATATTCCTGATGCTTTTGCTTTGCCATATTAAACTTGAACTTCTTTTTTTGTTGCCGAAACTCTTCCCCCTTGCCATTGACCTCTGTACTTATTTCCCCCGCCCGCAACTTCTGAAAATTGTATATGAACAAACCTTGCACCCATTTCTATTTCAACTATGATCGGCCCCGCATTATACAGACCGAACGTCAAACCCCCGCAATATCCCGGCGGCACATTGCCCACTCGCAAGACCAAACCACTTCTATAAGTCGTGGATCGAGGCGTAATTGACGCAGTTAAATTTTCCGGCATATTGACTGATTCAATAGTTTTGACAAGAAAAAAGTCTCCGGGCTTTATTTTTACGGAAGTAGTTTTGGATTTGTCGTATTTTTTAACTAGTTTTATGTCTGGTGTGTGACGCTCTGTCACTCCCAAAAATGCTTTTCCTGAAATTTTGTAGACTTCATCCAACCTGAGGTCAAATCCCGCGCCTTCCGGGTTTGTTAATTCACGCTCTGACAATCCTTCAACCAGCTTTTTCTTTTTGACGAGTTCGAGTATTTTTGTGGGGCCCAATATCATAATTTGAAATTTTTAATTTTAAATTTTCAATGAAATACAAATGTTTGAAAATTAAATTTTAAAAATTCACTTCAAATTTCAAATTTCGAATTGAAAATTGTTAGATAATACTAAACAAAACCGTGCGGCTTTTCAAGTGTTACTTTAACTTTTCATTGACTTTATTTAGAAGATCTCGAGAGACTTCTTCAATATATTTATTTGCGTCTAAGATTTCCAATTCACTGGGAAACTTTTCAATAAGTTTTTTGTATGCCGTATCTATATTAACGAGCTTTTTTTTATCATCATAAATTTCTTTGTGTTTGTGGCTGCCTTCAATACGCTTAGCTGCTTCATCCACATTAACATCTAAAAAGAATGTGTAATCTGGACGTATAAATTGGTTATAAAAAGATAAAACCGAAAACGCTACCAGATAGAAATCAGCATTCCCATCTAAATCTGAAATTCCATATGCAACAGCTGACCAAAAATAGCGGTCCGTGACAACAATTTGCCCTTCCGATAGATACTTTTCGAGCGTAATTTGATGTTCAGCACGGTCTGCACAAAATAAATATTGCAAAGCAATTGGAGTAATCTTTATTTCGCCGCTCAAAACGCGCCTGATCAATTTTCCCACTTCTCCGTCTGTTGGTTCTTTTGTGTAAATTGCTTTTTTACCTTCCTTTTTGAGATTCTCGACTAAAAGCTCGGCCTGAGTAGTTTTACCGGACGCATCAATCCCTTCAATTGCAATCAATTTCCCTGGGTATTTATGTTCTCTCAATTCTAGTTCGAAGTTAATAGGATATTTCATTATCTCCTTATATATTCAGGTTCTTCACCTGCAATTAAGTCTACATCTCCTACTTGTTGTTGCTCGTTCTGTAAAGCCAATTTATCTGCATAATATCCTCTATATTGCTCTGGGAGAAGATTTGCTACATCTAGCATGACACTGTCTATCATGGCTGTTCTGCCTACTCTGTTCTGCATTCCAAAACCTGGTAGTTCTGATGCTTTACGCAATTTTCCAAAAGCCAAATAAACAGGGCCTCTTTTTGGCAAACCTCTTTTTACGGGTAGCCTTTTTTCTGTCTCCCAAATTGCCATAGGCATTACCTCCAAGTCATCAGCAATGTTTAGATATTCGCCGGTTCCCGGCAGTCCTTTGTTAAGTTGGCCATCCCGACTTCTCCCTCCTTCAGGAAAAATTACTAATAAACGCCCTCCATTTAAAACCGCTCTGCTTGCGTTGAACGCTTTTTCGTTCATAGCTTTTTTCTGTTCTTCCTCCTTTGCGTTTCTTGCTCTTAATGACGGGGGCCAAACCGGAATTATGTTGGCTCCGCGATGAAGAGCGTTTGTAACAGGATTTCTAGTAAGTTTTATCCCAAATATAAAAACAGGGTCTATAATACCTGCCCTGCCCAAGACTGTATTAAATAACGGTCCATCAGCATTACTTAAATGGTCACCAACGCCAAGTATAGGGACTCCGGCGTCAAGCTTTGCTTTTGCTTCCGCCAGATTTTCAAGTCCATAAATATTTATCTCTGACGCCCCAAATTTAATAAGTCCTTCGATTATTGTCCTTCTAACTTCACTCTCCGGCAATACACCGTTTGCTTTAAAATCTTTCTTTGCTAGTCTTTCTCCCATAATTTATTTCTCCCTGTCGAGTTTTGATTCTATCGGGTTGCTTTGCCCAACGTATTTTGCGCCCACCTTTTTATAATAAGGTACGTCAGCTTTAGAACTCATTTGCATAAACGCTATAGCGCAGATTCTCATCCCGGGATATAAAGCAACGGGCATTTTACCCATATTTGCGAGCTCTAAAGTGATTTTGCCGCGAAAGCCGCACTCAATTGACGCTGCGGTAGAATGTACTATTATACCAAGTCTTCCAATGCTAGATCTACCCTCTAATGCCCCTACTAAATCATCGGGCAATTCCACGTATTCTACCGTAGTCCCCAATACAAAATCCCCGGGCTGAATTATAAATGGCTCTGTCTTACTTTTCCTAATTTCGCGCGTAACTTCTTCACCGATATTTTTTTTGAAAGGGTCAATAAATGCGTACTTTGAGTGGTCAAAAATTCTAAAAGTGTTTCCAAGACGCAAGTCTATAGAGTTTGAACCAAGCTGTTCTTCTAAATTCAATGCGGGGCGTATTTTTATTCTTTTTGTGGCAAGTGCCTCTTTTATATCGCGGTCTGACAAAACCATAATTGTCTGGACATTATACCAGATACTTTTCATACCTACTATTTTTCAAACCAACCAATTGACTTACGCGCTTTTACGAGGTAATCTATAAATAGTTACTTAAAATATTATGGATTCTAATAACCAAGATTCAAAAAATGACATTGCCGGAAAAGGGCAAAGCGGCGCGCCTGAAGGGACAATTGAAAATATCTCTCCAAAAGAACCAAGCACTGTTGTTATTCCCCATGTAGACAAATTTGGTTCTGGTTTGTTTTCTATTTTCCAAAAATCAGCAGGAACCATATTTCTCTTGCTAATTGTTTTAACTGTTCCGGTAACTGTTGCCCTTCTTTCAAAAGAACAAGACGTCCGACAACGCGCGAGTTTTGAACCTACTGCAGCCCCCACTCCTGCAAAATTTAATATATCGGGAAATGTTTATGAAGACACTAACAATAACGGCGTGCATGACAATTGGGAGCTTGGACCGGGAGGCGTAAAACTTGACTTAATTAGCCAAAATATCAAAATAGAAATCTCAACTGATAAATATGGCAATTATTCTTTTGAAAAATTTGGTGGACTAGTAAGCGGAACATATACTATCACGCTTGTTGCTCCCGCCGGTTTTACGCCAATATCTACAACTAGTGTGAATGTAAATCTTGGACCTGACGCCGTAGTAGACTTTGGTCTCAAGAAATCCACAGCTCTTCCAAAACCTACTATTTAAAAAGTGAGTAAATCTTTTATTTTAGTTATGCAATTTTTCTTAAGATTTGCCGCCTGTTGACATATTGAAAGAAATTGCTTATTCTAAGTTCAAGGCATTTTATGCAAAAGTTGCGAGGCGGTATTGAATTTATTTTATCTTCATCTAAATGGGCTTCGCTGCTTCTTATTATCATCGCGCTTTTACTTATTTCCTCAATATTTCTTAAAAATGGGAATAAAGCATCCGCACAAGAAGCCATTGCAAAACCCAATCTTACTGTCACTCAAGTTCAGCTCAGAAGAAACGCGTACCCTAATGCAAATTGTAGCAACGGAACATTAGTCACAGAGGGAATGATGCTTAACCCCGGCGAGACTATAGAGGTCTGTATGGTTTATTCAAACAATGGAACTGCTGTTTCATCGTCGAATTTTAAAATTGACAATTACATAAACCAAACAACACAACCCGCTGCCGGAACGCGGGGTTATCAATCATATCCTTATCCGCTTGGCTCACTTGGGCCAGGCGGAAGTTATACGTTGGAAATTGGAAGTATAGTCCCAAGCACTTCCATATGTTCATCTAATTGTCATGCCGGAGTATTTATTGATAGCGACAACACCGTAAGCGAGTCGAATGAAAGTGACAACTTTGCATATTCAGTTTCCTACAGTCTCCCAGCTGTTACTACTAGCTTCTGCGTTTCATGTGCTGCTCCACCCGATGGATGTAGTTATACAGGTGGCAGTTGCCAAAGCTGTGGCACTGTGGTCTGTACCACTTCAACTCCTGCGCCAACCTGTACCCCACGTCCTGCTTGTTCTCTACCCGGTGCTAATCCTATATGCGGACTTGTAGAACTTACCGGCGGTGGAACATATTGTCCTCTTACCACACTTGCCCCTACAACAGTCGGCGGAAATGGTGCTCAATGTAGTGTTTCTCTAGCGCAGGGCGCAAGCCAGCATGGCTCATGTCAAAGTGCATATATTTGTCAGATTAACGCGGCATCTGCTTGTACAGATTCTATGCCAGGTTCCTGCACCGGTACTTGTGTTGTAACAACTACTCCTCCAATTTGCCCTCTTCATAATTCAGGTGACGCAAACTGCGACGGAAAAATTGATATAGAGGACTTTAACGTATGGAAAGCCGATTTTCTTTCTACTTTCGGAAGTGGTAATAATCCCGGTGATTCACTTGGACTAGCAGATTTCAACAATGACAATAAAGTGGATACTGATGATTTTAATATTTGGCGGGATGGATTTATAATAAAAAGCGCTAAAACTGGCTCATGTAGTGCTGTACCTGACGCAAATGGCGTATGTCCGGCAGGATGTGTAAACTACGGGAATCCACTTGGATGTGTAACACAACAATATTATGATGAATGCCAAACGCAAGGAGGCTGTCCCAAATGATAAAACATATTTTTTAAGAGAGAACTATGGAAAATAATATAAAAGTACATTTACCAAATATAGATACACCAAATGTTTTAAAACAACTTGGGAGATTTAAATTTTTAATAGGTGTTGTGGTTTTGGCAATTTTGGCAATCTCAATTCCTTTGACTCTAAATCAAGTTAAAAAATTCCAGGAAAGCCGCTCCCATGCCGCCGCAGGTGAGGTCTCCATAAAGTTAACCCCATATGGAGAACCATTCCATGTCGGTGACCGTGTTTCATTGGTGGCTACTGTAGAAGATCAAAATCCAAATTATGACATTTCAGCAATTGATATAACAATTGATTACGATAAAAATCTATTGGAACCCATGCCTATATGTGCAACTCCTGAATCCGGACCGCCACCTACTACCCCAGTGGAAGGTTGTCCCGCCGGACAAATTGTTACACAAGAGGTCTTTGATACTAACGGCTTGGGTTTTACTACTATAGTTAAAAATATAAATAAAGATACCGGCACAGTTCATTATGTAGGTGTTAACCCCACTTCACAGATACGAAATGGCGGAGTTGGTAAAGCTGTTACATTTGGAGGTCTCAACTTTAAAGCAAAAGCGCCCGGGAGTGCCACTGTCGGCTTTTCAAATATTCACATAAACGCAGCGGGAGTTACGGGTGCCCTTCCAATTGATACAACCAACACAAAAATCGGCACATACACAATTAGCACCGGGGCACAAACTATCAGAGAATACATGAAAGGTAATAGTGGTAAACATATTGTAACTTTTAAATGCGACTCAAACTGCAATGGGCTCACCGGGCAATCAATTCCGCTCGCCATAATTCAGGATACAGCTGACATGCTAAAGGGATATTATGACAATGACACCACAAAAACCGTGCGCCTTTTCAACGCACCAGGACTTGACGGTAATGAATCCACATTCTCTCTTGCCACAGGGTCTGACGTTGCATCCACTATCATTCTTACCGGTTCTGCCAAATTGTCAGACGGTACATTACATGGAGACGCAAGAACTAGCTCCGGCCAAATTCTTGAATGGGAAATGGACTCCTCCACTGGAACTACGTCTCCGGACTTACGAGGAAATTACAGACTTGCCGGAACCTGTGTCACTGGCTGTACCGGAGATTTTATACATATTATGAAAATTACAGCCATGGACGGTGAAGTATTTTCAGGAACCGGATATTATATTGCTGATCCGTCAATAACTTGGACAGTAACAGGAACCGTAAATCCCGCCACCAAAGTAGTCCTATTTCATATAGTCTATACCGGAACAACTGCAGGTTACTCATCAGAATTCACGGGTACTTTAAAGAGCGATGGAAGCATGTCTGGGACTAACACTTCAAGCCAAAACCAAACCGGCACATGGATTTTAACACCTTTAAAAAGCCTAAAAGGTCTTTACAATTTAGATGCCACCTGCACAATAAATTGTACAGGTGATTATATTCATACTGTGAATATTACGGATGAAAATATAGACACAGGAACCTTTTCCGGAAAAGGAATCTATAATGGCGATACTTCAGTTACGTGGGATATTACAGGTACTGAAAATTGGGTCAATAAAACTATGACTTTCCACTTAAATTACACTGGCACAGGCGCCGGCTATAAAGCAGATGGAACAGGGAAAATCCGTGATGACGGAACTATGGATGGAACTGACACCACTAGCCAAAACCAAACCGCCAATTGGAAAATGACACCTATTAAACCTACTCACTGTGGAGGAAATACTGCAAATCCGCTCACTTGCCAGGCCGGCCAAGTTTGTATTCCAGTTCCAGGGCAAAATGCACCTGCGGGGGATGTTGGCGGAATTTGTGTCGTCTCCGAACAACCACAGTCATGCACAGATGATTCTTCATGTCCAGCAGGATACACCTGCAATGTAGTTGCAGTTGCGGGAGCTGTACCTGGCACAAATGGCACAGGTGGAGTTAACAGTTCTGAATTAAAACAGTGCGTACTCACAGGTGGAACGTCATTAAGCCTTTCTTTGAAGCTTCCTGGTGTAGGCAATGGCGCTGCCAGCCTGCAACTTAATGCAAACCCTAAAAGACTAGAAAGGGGTGTAACTATAGTTTTGTCTAATTCACAAAATCAGCAATTGGAATCTGTCACTGGAAAATTACTCTACGATAGGACAAGTGGCTTATATAAAGGAATTATAAATCTCGGCAAAACTATACAAACGGGCGCATATCTTATAAAAGTCAGTGTTGACAATAGCTTGCGCAAATCCCTACCTGGAATCCAAAATATTACGGTAGACACAATCAATCAGAGTTCAACCATAGAATTTCTTCAGGGGGATATAGTTGCAAGTGACGGAACGGCACAGCAAGATAACGTTATAGATGTAGCCGACTATACAACATTCCTTGCGTGCTACCGCAAAGCAACATCGTGTACAGCGGAAATTAAATCAAGGGCGGATTTCACAGATGATGGTGTAGTTGACGATAAGGACCTGAACATCCTTTATACTGCCTTTAAGGCAAGACAAGGAGATTAAGAGAATTTCGAAATTAGAATTTAGAATTTGGGGTTGAAAATTAAGACTTTACAAAAATTAAAATAAGTACTAACCTATTATTAGCGTTCTATTCTAGATTCTAAACTATAAATTATTAAATATGCCTAAAAAAACTACAGTTCTTATAGCAATTCTTGCAGTTGTCACAGTGGTTCTTTTGGGTCTTGCGCTTATCCAGAGCCAAAAACAAAATACACTTATGACAAGTATCTCGCCTACTCCAAAACCGGTTGAAAAAACAGCCAAAATTTTCTTTAACCCTGGGACGTGGGATTCAACTTCTGCTACAACTCCAACTGCGTCAGTTGACATCATTATAGACTCTGGAAATAGTGCTCTAGCAGGTGCGCAAGTAGAACTTCAATATGATCCAAAAGCACTTAGTAATGTAAAAGTTGCGCCAGACGTGAGTACAAACAGTTTTTTTGGTGGCACGGCCAACGTTTTATTTAATGAAAATACACAAAGCTCAGGAAAAGTTGAATTTGCTATCGGAATTCCTCCTACTGGGACCGCAAAAAAGGGCTCGGGAAAAATTGCAACATTATCATTTCAAAAATTACCGGGCACAACAGAGGCTTCTACTACTATAGTTTTCCTTAACAAAACCTTGGTCTTAATGCTTGATTCTTCACAATCCGTCTTGAAAGATACAACTCCTCTCATGATAACGCTTGGACAAGCACAACCCAACAAATATCTCCCTCCAACAACCCAGGCACCTTCCAAATCTACCGCCCCTTCTTATTAATAACCCACAACCCTGAAAATCATCAAGTGTTGAGTTTGGGCACGCTTCTCTGTTAAAATATGTAATTCCGGCAAAAAGCGAATATTGCTGGGGTCGCTAGTTCATCGGTAGAACGCTTTCCTGATAAGAAAGAGGTGCTAAGTTCGACTCTTAGGCGACCCACACTGAAAAATGTTTCATTTTTAAGTAGCCCAAGCATTTTAATGCTTGGGCTACTTCTAAACCAGACGAAGCATCATTCTGGAACGTACGCTTAAACAACGTTATTTTCGATTATTATAGAACTCAAACTCTTGACAACAACTTCATTCGTCGCTTAAGCTAGATAAACATTAGGGAATATTTTCTTATGAAAAAAAAACCGCTATATATTTCTGTTGTCTTTTTAATTGCTTCACTGGTCGCGATTTTCCTTGATAAATTTTCTGATTTAACAACTATTTTTGAGATCCTTTCCGTACTCATATTAGTTTCAATTATTCTTCTTAGGGTAAATATTAAAAGGCTAAAGTTTAACGTGTTAAACAACCCTATTTCAAGCTCCATTCTTTTATTCTCTCTTTCTCTTTTTATTATCCTTCTAATTACTTCAACCGGCGCATTTTTTAGTCCTCTCCTTATTACGCTTCACATTACAACTCTTTGTATAGCTTTTCTGCTTTCATTTCCGCTTGCTATGGTATTTTTGTTTTCCGGAGTTCTTGCACTATCTATACATTCTTATACAATTTATGCTTCACACGCGGCTACTTTTGACCCTGCACTACTTATAATTCAGCTGGCATCAATAGTTGGAATCATACCTTTTTCCTCAATTGCGGCAACACGTTACCATGTTCGTGAGAAAATTGCAGATTATTTTTTTGCAGAACTATCCCTCAGTAAATCGGAAGAAAGTTTGATTCTTGATAATATTGCCGAGGGAGTTATAACTATGAATAGAAAATTTTCTATAGTCAAAATTAATAAAATTGCGGAAAACTTGTCCGGATTTAAACCTGAAGAATTAGCGGAAAAAGATTTTTTTGAAGTTTTTAAATTATATGACATTAAAAAAGATTTAATTACAAAAGATCAATTTCCGATACATGACCTTCTCAACCATCAAACAGGATTTTCAGAATCGGGTCTTTTTATGCAAAAAAAAGACAGCGAGCTTTTTAATATAGATTTTAAATTTTCATCAGTTGTTGGGGCTGAAGGAAAAATTGAGGCTTTTTTGTTTGTTTTTAATGAAAGGCAAAGAAACTTGGCGAGCTCCTTACCCGTTTCTGTTTTGCAAGGAAGTTTTGATAAATTTCAACGCTTAATTAGCAGCTTAAATGAAAACATTACAACTCTAGAACAAAATTCCGACCTGTCAAGCAAGGATATAGTTACAAATCTCAATAAAAACTCAAAAAGGATGCTCCATGCATATAAAAATCTTCATACGCTTTACGAACTTTCAATGGGTGAAATTCCAGGACTTCTCTCAGACCTTGATGTAGGTAAAACAGTTGTTAAAATGATTGATGAAGCGGGAGATCTTGCAAAACAATATAATGTATCCTTAATCAACTCCGCACCAATTGCACCCTCTCTTCCAATTAAAACTAACAAAATTATTTTTGAAGAAGCTATTGGGAAAATAATTGAGCTTGGAATTTTTATTGCCTCTTCTTCTCAAGATCAATTTATAATTGTTTCCATTGGATCCTCCCAAGATAATATTTTTGTTTTTGTGAAAGCGGCGGCTTACGAAAATTTTCCTTGGTCCGCCGCGGACGAACTGTTAAAACCGTTTTTTGGGACGCTTTCTGATACACACGAGTTATCAGAGGCAAGTGGACTTGAAGGATATCTTGCAGACCGCCTTCTTAAGGAAAAAGGAATATCAGGAGGAATAACAGCGGCAAAATTCGAAGACGGACTAAACCATCCCCAGCTTATTCTCACTGTTATTTTACCAAATTCCGAAAGTACATAAAGTTTTTAAAAGCAAAGGCTTCTTGACAATTGCATAATTTTCGTTTCATAATGAATTCAAGGCATACTTTTCACAACCTTGAAGAATTTATTAACGCACTACAGAAAATCCATCAATCCCCCATATGGCGGAAAAGATTATCCCGCTATCGCAGCAACCTTATTGTTTCTTCTAGTTTCATTAGTTGTAATAATAAGTCTTCCCAATAAGCTAAACCAAAACGCTTATCCAAAAAGCGGCTCTGCACAAACTGTTACAAACAGAATAACATGGCAAGGAAACAACTGGTATATTCACGGCGCAAACGTTCCATGGTACAACTGGGGGTGTGATTTTGGGTGTAACTCAACAAATGGGAAAAGCGGCGGCGTTTCGAACAACCTAAGCAATCTCACTGTAGCATTCCAACAGGCAAAAAATTCAGGAGTTCATGTTTTAAGGTGGTGGGTTTTTCCGGGTGATCCGTGGCAAATCACGCGTGACAGCGCGGGCCCAACCGGAATTGATCCTGCCGTATATCCTGATTTTGATGCGGCTTTAAATCTTGCAAACCAATATGATATGTACTTTAATTTTATGTTGTTTTCTGCACCCACTGCTATGCCAAGTGCATGGGAGACTGATACAACCCAGAGAGGCAAATTAGTTCAAGCGCTCAGCACTCTTTTTGCGCATTATGCCGGCAATCCAAGAATACTGTCTTGGGAAATTTACAACGAACCGGAAAATGACATTTGGAATAATAGGATAGCTCAACAACCCGTTGTTGATACCGGTACTGCTATTGCAACTGCAGTCCACTCAAGTTCTCCAGGGACGCTTGTCACGGTAGGAAGTTTATTTGCTGATGGAATGAAAATGTGGCTAAATGCTGGACTTGACTACTATTCTCCTCACTGGTATGACTACATGAGCGGTGGCGATTATTGCATGATTTGTCACAATTATAGTTATTATTCTGCTTGGGGAGTAACAAAACCAATTGTAGTTGGTGAATTTTATTCGGGAACAAGCGCAACGACACCGACATCTTCAAACAGGTATGATTATTGGTATAACAACGGCTATGCTGGCGCGTGGGCTTGGTCATTATTCCCAAGTCATACTAGCGACGGTTTGCAAATTGATTTTACTGCTGCAACAAATTTTGCTTCTCAACATGCAGATATTGGGCCAATTGCCGGATTTTCCTCAACCCCAACGCCTACTCAGGCCGTATCCTTGACACCTACCCCCGCAATCTCACAGGCACCATCTTCTACTCCCACACCATCGCCAAGCCTTACTCCTGTACCGACAGTAGGATCAAATGACGCAACCGCTCCAACTGTGACTATCACCTCGCCTTTAGCCGGCTCAACTGTAGCTGTTAGGAAGAATGTAACAATTCAAGCAACTGCCTCTGACAACGTTGGAGTTTCGAGGGTAGAATTCTATATCAATGGAACGCTGACCTGTACCGACATTTCGAGCCCCTACTCTTGTTCTTGGAAAGTTCCTGGCTCAAAGAACAGAACTTACAAATTGTCTGCCAAGGCGTCGGATGCTGCCGGTAATAATTCAACAAGCTCAATTAGTGTTACTGCAAGATAACATATTCAATAGTCTAGAAACTAGCTACTGGCAAAATACGGCAGGGAAATGAAATTGAAACAACTTATACAAACATATAGAAAAGGGATTAATCCACCATATTCTAAAAAAGATTTCCCAATTGTTGCAGGTACTCTACTCGTTTTGCTTATTGTTACTCTTGTTGTAGTTATTCTTCCTAATCAATATAAGAGTAAACAAACAGAAAACACTCATGCACAGGAAGTAAAAAAGATTGAGGTACAAGCTGCACCAGACGAAATTTTAGTAAAATTTAAACCAGGGGCAACAGAACGGATTAAAAATTCTGTCAGGCGGGCATTTGGACTAACCAAAAAAGATGAACTTACGCAAATTGGTGTTGAAGTATTGAAAACAACTCCGGTGAACCGGGATCACATCGCCGAAGCGTTAAATAAACGACCTGAAGTTCAGTTTGCGCAACTCAATTTTATTACTAAACCTGCAATTGTACCAAATGACACTAATTATTCTACACAATGGCACTTACCTGATATTTCTGCAGATAGAGCTTGGGATGTTGCAAAAGCTACTGGAATCCTAATAGGAATGTGTGATACAGGAGTAAATCAAGTTCCGGATCTAGCCCCGGTCTTGCGGACAGATCTTGGTTGGAACGCGGTTGATGGATCTAGCAACTTCAGTGACCCCATAGGGCACGGAACCGGTACGGCGGGTGCGGCTGCGGCAGCAACAAACAATGCTCTTGGGGTAGCTGGCGTTGCTTGGGGAGCACAAATTATACCTGTTAGAGTCAGCAATCTTTCGGATGGTTCCGCGTATACAAGTGATATTGCAAAATGTATTAATTATTCGGCAGATCATGGAGCAAAAGCTATCAATGCTTCCTACGGTGTAGCCGGCGACTCAACTATCAATTCAGCCGGACTTTATGCACAGAGCAAAGGAGCATTGCTTACTATTTCTGCCGGAAATAGTGGTTTGGATCCAGGATGGTCTAACTTGCCAGGTATTATTGCAGTTTCCGCTATGGACACTCTTAACAATCCTGCTACCTTTACAAATTTCGGAAATTTTATTGATGTGGCAGCCCCAGGTGCAAGTATTTATACTACAAAAAATGACGGAAACTATTGGTATACTGCAGGTACGTCTTTTAGCGCGCCGATTGCAGCCGGAGTGATTGGCCTTATTTTCGGCGCAAAACCCTCATTAACTGCAGCTCAGGCTCAGGATATTTTGTTTAAAAATTCGGATGATCTTGGGATCTCTGGATGGGATAAATATTTTGGATGGGGACGAGTTAATGCGCTCCGCACTGTAGATGCAGCCCTGGGTCTTGCACCGGACACTACGGCACCCATTGTTTCCATTACCAATCCTATAACAAATTCTACTGTTTCCGGCCAATCTGTATCAATTAGTACACAAGCTTCAGATAATTTTGGAGTAACTAAAGAAGAACTTTATATAGACAACGCTCTAATTGGAACAACGACCTGGTTCTTCTCCGGTGGAACTGCATCGTTCACTTGGGACTCAAGAACCGTTCCAAATGGATCACATACTATCATCGCCAAAGCTTATGATGGGGCAGATAATGCTGGAACTTCAACATCTGTAATAATCAATGTTGTGAATTCTTCCGATATCACTGATCCCACAATTTCAATCACAAGTCCGGCAAACAACACCACTGTTTCCGGAACTATAAATGTTGCAGCAATAGCATCAGATAACATTGGTGTAGTAAAAGTAACTTTTGATAAGTTTGGTGCACCGTTACAAACATTTACTAACCCTCCTTATTCTTTTTCCTGGGACACAAATGCCGCATTGGCGAGCCAATGTCCAACCACATGTATAACAAATATTCAGGCGACAGCATATGATGCCGCTGGAAATTATGCATCTGCAAACGTAGGTATAACTTATAACAATAGTGGTGTAACTACCTCTCCTACAGCAACACCAACAATTGGTTTATCTCCCACAAATACTCCCATTCCATCCCCTACACCTTCCTTAACAGATCATACTTCGCCAACTGTAACTATCTCCTCTCCTCTCGCGGGGTCAACAGTAGCGGTTCGTTCAAATGTAAATATCCAAGCAACAGCTTCTGACAATATTGGAGTTGCCCGAACAGAGTTCTATGTCAATGGAACTCTCACTTGTAGCGATACGAGCTCACCCTACTCTTGTTCTTGGAAAGTGCCGGGAGCTAAGAATAAAAGCTATTCGATTAGTGCAAAAACGTATGATGCTGCTGGAAATAATTCAACAAGCTCAATTAGTGTAACGGCAAAATGATTAGAGAGATGAAAAAGTTATTAAAAGATTATAGAAAGGCAATTAATCCTCCGTACTTAAAAACGGATGTTCCGATTATAAGTGCTACCCTGCTCATTCTCCTGCTCGCAGTCATCCTGATCCTAAATTTACCGGATGTATTCAATTCAAAAAAAATTACTGAATCTCATGCGGCAGTTGATTGCGGAACATCACTTCAGACAAAAATTGATGGGGCTCTATCGGGTTCCACAGTGGACCTGACCGGTTGCACATATAGCGGGACTAATATTCAGATTTCAAAACCCTTAACAATAATCGGGGGAAGTTTTAACTCAACTTCAACTGATCGCTGGAGCAATGCTTTTGTAATTAATTCAGATAACGTAACTGTTCAGAAATGGACATTTGCTGGAGGTGGTCAAATTATTGCGGATCTTGGACACTCAAATGTAAATATTCTCAACAACAGTTTTTCCAATCAATTAGGCTCCTCTGTAGCGCTCTGGGGAGCATCAAACAACGTAATAATTGACGGAAATAAAATTGTTCAATCTGTAACAAATCAAGTTTCACCTATAATAGCAAGAGCATCGGAAGATTGCTCTGTCTATCTTAAAAACTTAATAATAAGAAACAACTATATGGATCAGGGACCGGCCGGGGTAGGTTGGTTTGGTATAGAACTAAAATGTAATGATGGTGTCCTAATTGAAAATAATACGCTCCATGGTGGAGAAACCTTAGTCTCTCTCCCGGATACTAATAATGTTCAGGTTAAAAATAATACATTTGACATGACCGGAGATGCTTATTGGGGGGTGGAAATAGCCCATGCAAACAACGTGACAGTCGCTGGAAATACATTTTTCGGAGATGGGCCTTCTGGCACAGATCATGCGGTATCAGAAAACAGCGGCAGTCAAAACTCCTATATATCCGGTAATAATGTGCATGATATTAGAACTCTTGTTGATGTAGGTGGGGATTATATCTCAATAACTGATAATTGCCTGGTAAATGTGTTGAGGGTAACGGAATATGATAGTTCGGGAACTCATGTAATATTGTCAAACAACGGTCCGTGTCCTTCTCCTTCTGTTACACCAACGGGTGTAATTACTACTCCATCAACGACTCCGACACCCGCACCAACTGTGACTGCATTCCCAACTCCCGCACCAACCGTGACCTCAAACGACACAACATCCCCTAGCGTTAGGATAGATTCCCCGCTTAACGGATCAATAATAAAAGCAAAATCTACAACGTCAATTACCGCGTCGGCTTCAGATAATTTGGGAGTGACAAGAGTTGAATTTCTAGTCAACGGTACGCTCATCTGTTCGGATACCACTTCGCCTTACACGTGCTCATGGAGAGTACCAGGTTCAAGAAATAGAACATATACTATTTCTGCCAAAGCATATGACGCCGCCGGAAATAATTCAACTAGTTCTATTAGTGTCACGGCAAAGTGAGGTTAACTCTTGACAAAATTACAGTATTAATACAACAATTAACTTGTTAAGCATTTGAGAAAAACTTATTTTCGACTAATTAAATAAAAAACCGTGGAAGAACAAAAACTTAAATTACCAAAAAAAGATTCCTCAGTTCAATTTCACGCTTTTGCTTATGTTATAGTTGGAGTTTTTATTGGTCTCATAGTAGGTTTCTTTAGTGCGTTTTTGTATCTTAAAAACATCGCGATCTCTCCAAACGTTGCAATAACTAAGACTGAAGAAAGTGCTCCTGCAGAACTTCCACCACAAGCTGCACTTCACGTACCGGTGTGCATTCCAAGAGGACCACAAGCTGTGAAATGTCATGCCCAAGTGGTAATCAATAAAAGTGGACAACCTGATTTGACAAGCGTACCTCAAGGATATGGCCCCGTACAATTCCAGACAGCATATAGCCTTTTGGGGAAAAGTTCTTCCGGAAGAATTGTTGCAATAATTGATGCATATGATAACCCAAATATTAAGCCTGATCTAGACACATATAGCGGTGCGTTTGGGCTTCCTGTTCTCCCAACATGCCAAACAACAATTAAAGATTCCGCAACTCCTTGTTTTCAAAAAATTGATCAAAGAGGGGGAACATCCTACCCAGCTGCCGATTCTTCATGGGCTCTTGAAATTGCACTGGATACTGAAGTAGTACACGCTGCCTGCCCCGACTGTAAAATTCTTCTTGTGGAGGCAGACAGTAATACTTATGACAGTTTGTTGGCGGCAGAGGATAAGGCTGTTGCTCTTGGAGCTTCTGTTGTCTCAAACTCCTACGGTTCAGGCGAATTCAGCTCAGAAACATCATTTGACAGCCATTTCAACGTTGCGGGGGTAGCTTTCACCTTCTCCTCAGGAGACGCGGGTTACGGGAGTACATATCCCGCAGCCTCACGTTATGTCACAGCGGTTGGCGGGACTACCCTTCTTTTAAACTCTAATAATACGTATAAAAATGAAACTGCCTGGAGCGGCGCAGGAAGCGGTTGTTCAAATTTTGAAATTAAGCCAACATGGCAAAGTGATAAAGGATGCCCTATGAGGACAATTGTTGATGTCTCAGCTGATGCTGACCCTTCAAGTGCTGCTGCAGTTTATGATACGGTTCCTTACGGCGGGACGGGTCAAACAGGTTGGTTCCAGGTTGGCGGGACAAGCCTTGCTTCACCGCTCGTCGCTGCTGTATTCGCACTCAAAGGAGTGCCACCAGGCACACAAGCAAACTCTCTCCCATATCTTTCCGCTACCACCGGATTAAATGACGTGACTAGAGGTTCAAACGGTGGGTGTCCTCAAAAAAACAAATATTTATGTAGTGCAGTCGTGGGCTATGATGGACCAACGGGTCTCGGGACTCCAAAGGGAATAGGTGCATTTTAATCTCTTCTCATAGAAGAAAATATTTAGATAAGTTCTTCTAGCTCCTCAGGTGCATCATGGTCTTCAAAAACTCCTTGCTCATCCCAAATAAGCGCTTGAAGTAGATATTCTTTCAGAAGACGAAGACGTTTTATTTCTTTTAGCAATTTTGTTGCTTTTTGAGGGTGGTTGCGGACTAATTGATAGAAAAGCGATTCGAGTTGCTGTAATCTATTTGAAATTGCCTGATGAGTTGCAATAATTTTTCCCTGGCGGCTCCTCTTTCTGTATGTTTTAAATTCACGTAACCGCTGCCACTCGCCGGCCTGAATTTCGCGATTCAAATCTGAATCTACAACATCATCGCGCTTTTCTTGAGTACTGGACTTTTCTTCTTTATTTTTTTTCTCCATGAATTATCTTACTACTTCTGCAAGTTTTTCCGGAAGGTCTATTCCTGTACGCACAAGCCCAGAACCCACAGCGCCCCCCATTTTACGTGCGATGTTGTAATAAATCCACTTATCTTTCCTGCGAATTGCCGCAAGATAATCAAAAATATCCCAGTTTTGTGTATTGTATTCTCTTTCCATATTATTGTTTAATTTTTTGGCTCCCGCCATCGTCCAATAAAAAATATCGCAAGCCCAACTGCTACCATCGGATAGTCAACGCTTATAACACCCAAAAGCGTGAGTGCGCCTCCTAGTCCTTTTTCAAAAATTGATTCAGCTTTTCTGTAGGTTTCTTTTGCCATTTGATGTAATTATATAACTTGAACAAAAATAATCTTCACGAATAAATAACAATATTGTGATAAAGTAGATTTTAGGCGTGCGCTGGCATTACTTGGGCTCGTGTATTTCTTCCACCAGCTTCCTCTGGATTAAGCTTGCGATGTAAAAGGTACCTCATAACTCCAAGCCCTGCGCCAACAATTGGCAAAAACTGGGCTGCCAACCATCCATACAACACAAAACCAATAGCAATCGATACATCGAGAGGACCCTTTCCCTCAATTTCGCGAACCGTGTTTTTTACTCGACCCCAAAAGCTATCAGTATGCGAACCTCTCTCTTGCATTAAAGAATATTATACTACCTATAGGATACTTTTAGCAAATCGCGGGCATCCTAAATGTATTGCTTGTTAATATTTCTTTGACTATACTATATACATTATGGATTATAGAATTCCTCCGCCTGGACAAAGCTATAATTCATTCCACGAAAAAGAAACTAAAAAAATAGACCGCGAAATTAATAAAAGCTTTATTTTCCTGACTATCTTCTCTATTTCCATCTTTGTGATATCCACAATCTTAATCAAACAGAGCCAGGATTTAAGACAAAGAGCTGAAACCCCTTCTATTAACCAAGACGCGGCCCCTGACGAGATTCTTCTTAAATTTAAGCCGGGGGCAAAACAAAATATTAAGAATAAAATACTCTCGCTACATGCGCTCTCTGTCAAAGAAGAAATTAAACAAATTGATGTAAAAGTAGTAAAAGTTGCGCCGACTTCAAGAGATTACGTTGTTGAAGCGCTGTCTCATAACCCGGCAATAGACTTTGCAGAAACAAACAAAATTCTTAAAACTCAACTTGTTCCAAATGACCCTTATTTCAGCCAGGAATGGCACCTTGCTGATATACAAACACCCGCTGCATGGGATAGCACAAAAGCCACGGGTGTTCTAATTGCGATGTGTGATACTGGAGTTAATCAAGTTGCTGACCTGACGCCGGCTTTACGGACAGATCTTGGCTGGAATGCAGTTGACGGAACGAGTGACTGGTCTGATCCAATTGGACATGGGACAAGCACGGCGGGAGTAATAGCTGCCGCAACAGATAATGGAATAGGTGTTGCAGGAGTCGCCTGGGGAGCACAAATTATTCCAGTTAGAGTAAGTAATTTATCCGGGGGAAATGCATACATAAGCGATATTATAAAATGCATAAATTATGGCGCAGATAATGGAGCACGCGTCATTAATGTGTCCTATGATGTTGCAGGAGATAGCGGCGTTGATGCGGCCGGACAATACGCCCAAAGCCGCGGCGGACTACTTTTTGCTGCCGCAGGCAATAGTGCATCAGACCCTGGTTATCAAAATTACCCTGGTATTATTGCCGTATCGGCAACTGCCGGAACAAATCTTACAGGGTTCTCTAGCTTTGGAAATTTTATTGATCTTTCAGCGCCTGGAACAAATATATATTCAACAAAATTTGACGGTACATTTTGGCCTGTCAGTGGAACTTCTGTTGCGTCGCCTGTTGCAGGTGGTGTTGCGGCATTAGTATTTGGAATAAAACCGCAATTTACCGCTCTGCAAGTGCAAAATATTCTCTTCCAAAACTCTGACGACCTTGGAGCGCCGGGATACGATGTGCAATTTGGCTGGGGAAAAATTAATGCGGCAAAAGCAGTTGCAGCGGCTTTAGGAACTACACCAACTGACACCACCGCACCTGCTACAAGTATAAGCTCACCTACCAGCGGAAGTACAATAAGTGGACTAGTCCCTATCAACGCTGACGCAACAGATAATGTTGGGGTTGCAAGAGTTGAGCTCTATTTTGAAAACCCCGGCGGAACTCCATACGCAGTTGACACCACGTCCCCGTATTCATTTATTTGGGATACAACTCAGGTATCGAATGGCCAGCATCTCATATATACAAAGGCATATGACACTGCCGGTAACACTACTACGTCAAACGGCATTTCATTGACCGTAAATAACACTCTGCCCACACCAACGCCTACTATAACACCAACTTTTGCTCCAACCTCAACTTTAGCCCCAACTCAAACTCCATTTCCAACGGCAACAATTAAACCAACACCCACTACCACTTCACAAGATAAAACTGCGCCGGTTGTTACTATAATTTTTCCACTGGCAGGTTCAACTGTTGGGGTTAGAACAAATATTAATATTACGGCAACAGCAATAGATAACGTGGGAGTAACAAAAGTAGAATTTTATGTAAACGGAACATTAAATTGTTCTGATTCCGCATCTCCTTACACATGTGGCTGGAAAGTACCCGCATCAAAGAATAAAACCTATACTCTTGCGGCAAAAGCATATGACGCAGCAGGAAATTTCTCAGGGGGAAGCATTAGCGTGACCGCAAAATAAATTAAAATCCATCAAATATTTGAGGCGCGGAAGGGAATCCCTTCACTTCGCTTCGCGCAGGGTAAACGAACCCTCGCATAAAAGTTTTGTCCTAGAAATTGCAGATGTTTTAATTGAGACACGGAAGGGAATCGGACCCTCGCATAGAGGTTTTGCAGACCCCCGCGTTACCACTTCGCCACCGTGTCAAAAACATCTTGCAATTTCAGGATCCCGTACATCTAAGTTAATTTTATCAAAATTAACAAGATGGTACTGGGACAGACTCCCGCGTTACCACACTTTCAGTGCCACCGCGCCATACAGGAATTCAGAAATTGAAGATTCAGAATTACCACCGAACCCGCAATAGAACTCAGTTTAACACAAATCGAGCCTAAAAGCGATTGAAAATAGGAACATATTTTGAATGTGATGAGACTTATTTACCTTGTGCAGTAAAGCTTATCTCAGCAAGAGGATGAAATACTTGTGATGGAGTAAATTGCCAATAATAAAGGGTTGCTACGCAATTCGCTGCGCCATTGTGCCAAAGCCAAACAGATGTTGTGCCGCCAAGAAAGGTTTGATCTGCAGGGCCCGCCTCGCCGTATACTACAGGATCTGTTTGTGTTTGTGTCACTCCATTACCATCAACATAAGTAAAAGGTACGGGTTGAGTACAAATTACCTGTATTCTAGGAGCCTTCACTGTTTTTGGGTATGTAGTTGTGAATGTTAAATAATCTCCGAGTTTGGGGTTGGCGTTATTTAATACTATTGTGCCTGTTCCCATGGTATTTACGGTCTTATTTCCTGCAGCGTCACTTGGTGTTTGTTTTGATGTATCTTTAAGCTTATTTGGAAGAGAAACAATAGCATAAAATGCAATCAATAGAGCAATAAGGGTAATTCCTACCAAAACAAAGTCTTTCTGTGAGGATGCTGATTTTGAAGCCATAATTTATTCTTGCACAGCAATTCACTTCTTGTCAATAGTTATTAAAATACAAATATTGAGGTAAATTGCCACAAAAAATCCCGCGCTCGGCGGGATTTTTCATAAAGCTGTTAATTTTTTAGCAACTCTGATAGTGGTAGGAATGGTTTAGCCTCTCCTGCTCTTTCGAACAATCGAGAGGGCTCCATTCCTTTTGTACTAAAAGGTCCGAGAGCAACGGAAATTTACGCCTAAACTAATGTCTAGGTTTAAATTAGAAAGGAGGTGATCCATCCTCAGCTTCGGCTAAGGATACCTTGTTACGACTTAAGCCTTATCACCGATCTTAGCCTCTACCGAAAACTCGATATTCGGCTACTACCGGCTTTACTGCCTTGACGGGCGGTGTGTACAAGACCCGAGAACGCATTCACCGCGGCATGCTGATCCGCGATTACTACCAATTCCGCCTTCATGGGGTCGGGTTTCAGACCCCAATCTGAACTGAGGCGAAATTTCAGGGATTAGCTTGACCTTACGGTCTTGCAACCCATTGTTTTTCGCCATTGTAGGGTGTGTGTAGCCCAGGGTATAAGGGTCATGCTGACTTGACGTCCGCCCCTCCTTCCTCCCCTCATCAAAAAGCACAAAATTAAATTTATGCGCTTTGATGAGGGGCAGTCTTCAATGAATATTTAACATTGAATAGGGGTTGCACTCGTTTCCCCACTTAAGGGAACACCTCACGGCACGAGCTGACGACAGCCATGCA
>CAZYWG010000011.1:0-65265 GCA_964651815.1 uncultured Gammaproteobacteria bacterium
TATTACATCCCAAAGCGCCTGTACAATCAGCTGGAGTTGTACAAGGTGATCCACAGACAGGCGGTGCCTTGCAGGTGTGGTTTGTTCCACAGACGTTACACCCTAATGCTCCAGTACAGTCAGCAGGAGTTGTACATGGTGATCCGCAGACTGGTGGTGGTACTCGACACACACCAAGAACATAAGTATTATCAGCTGCAACAGGTTTACAGACAGCCCTTAAATCCGTAGCAACTACAGGTGTTCCTGAAAGTCCAGCCCCCGGTCCAGTTCCCCCGGTTCCATCTGGCACACCCGGTCCTCCTTGTGTAATCTTTTTGGTTCCGGCTGGACAAGTTCCATCAGCACCCGGTGTTGGGAAAAGACCACATTTTGTACATCCATCTCCTGCAGCATTATTAAACCCTACACACGTTTGGTCGTCATTACATGGTTGACCGCATGCTGGTGGAATAATAATTGGAGGTGCGCTGCACTGATTGTTTATACACTCATTACATCCTAAAGCCCCAACACAGTCAGAAGGTGTTTGGCAAGGAGAACCGCATGCAATCGGAGCTTGGCATTGCCCTCCACGACACGAATAGCATCCATTCTGGGCGTTTGAGCATTGGGTATCTGATGAGCAGGCTGCTCCACAAGCCGGAGGATATTGCGCAGAAGTTCTTTCAAAACCACCTATCCAGAAACCTAAAAAAAGAAAAAATACAACTAAACAAATAAACACTAACCTGTTCACTTCTTAATATTATCAACGAGGAAAACAATATGTCAATGTTTTGATTGAAGTTAACTTTTGAAAAAGATTGGATTATACTCTAATTGATGGATCAAAAATATAAAACTTATCTTATCAAAGCACTAGTTATTTTTATCATAATACTTGAAGGTACGGGGATTTACTACGGAAGGCAATTATCCTTTGGATTGATAATACTTTTTCCGGCACTTCTTTATATTATAGGCATAGGTTATTATAAAAAAATTGACGTACCAAAATATTTAGGAATTCTCATTATCTTGTTTATAACTACCTTAATTATTTCAGTATTTTTATCAACTAATATTGCACTTTCTATCTCATTTGCTATTTTTTATATTGGGTGTCTAGCGACACTTATAATTGTAAACGATACTAAAAAAATAGTAGCCCATGCTCTATTACCGGTAATCTTTGGGATAGGTATTTTTCTTTGCATATACAGGATATTGTTGGTCTACTTTCCTCCAATAGTTCCTTTAAATGGATACCAACTGGTTTCTTCATTCTATGGGTCCCATAACCACCTTGGGGATTTTTTGATTCTTCCGCTCACAGCAATTTTTTATATCTTAATGAATAAGAATAATAAAATACACCCTCTCATACTCTTATTATTATCAATATTTTTTGCACCTTACTTTCTTTTTTCATTTTCAAGGAGCGCATATTTTTCTGTTATCGTAACATTAATTTTCATGTTTTATTATTTTGTAAAAAAAGGAAGAATAAGACTGATTGAATTCAGAACTTTACTTATGATTTTGGTTATATGTATTCTCACCTTATTTATGTTTTCTGTTTCAATTTTCTCAAGTCAAAAAAATTTAGTTTCTGAAATTAATACTCATCTGGTTGAGAATAACAACCTTTCATATAAAGCTCCGTTTGGTGCCAGGGGAGAATATGTAAGAGAAGCTATACTTGCAATTTTTTACAAACCCATTTTTGGTGTTGGTCCGGGAAATTTTATAGAAATTTCAAAAAAGTATAATCCTATTCAGGGACTTTGGGCAGAGTCTTCTCATAATCTATTCTTAAATATAATGGTTGAAGATGGTATTGCAGCTGGGTTGATACTTTTTATTATAATTGTTGAGATCTTCAGGAAGTCAGAGAAGAACATTTATTTCTTTATGGCACTAGCCTTGCTTATAAATTTTCAGACGGATTACACTTTTAGAATATACTCACTGTTCTTTTTATTTTTTGTTTTGTGTGGGTTGTGTCAACAAAAAGAAAGTTAGTTAGAAGGAATACAGGGCTTCATAACTACAGAGGAAACAGGTTTGTTATTCTGAAAATAAACTCCATTTAAAATATTTCCATCGGTACCAGAATAAATATCAAAAGAAACTTTACTATTTGCAAGTCTGGTTTTACCAATAAGAGATATTTTTACTAGTTCTGGTTGAATTTTTCCTTTATATACATAAATAACAGAAGCCTCTCTTCCTTTAATTTCTTTAACTATGAATCCTGAAGGTACTTGGTTTCCCCATTTACCTTCCCAAGCCCCAACAAAGGATGGTTGTGTTCTGCTAGCATTCGGAACAGGATTGCCAAAATCAGGTGCTACACCCGGAGGAATAAACTGACACTTTGCAATATTTGCTGTAGTTTGTGAACCATTACTACCAGAATTTATTTGGTATTGAGTGTTATTTTTTGCTTGGTGTGGTAAAACAGGTATTGAAGACGGTAAAATGTTAAAAAAATTAAAGGTTATGACAATTAATATAACTAATACTGCAAGACAAACTCCTATAATAATTAATCTTTTTGATGACCCTTGTGTATTTGGTGTGGTATTAGGTTCGTTTGAATCCATAAATAAATAGTAGGATAGTTTACAAGGTTTGTCAATATTACATATATAAACTCCTACGTTTATAATACAAATATTGATATTTGTATTTTTTTGTATATAACAATTTTTAAATGTAAGAAATTGTGTAAAATAAAAAGCGTTTTTTAATAATGTCCACATTGGCTCATTATAAATAGTGCAATTTGAAATAATATACATTATTAATTTCAATTTGCGTAGCAAATACGGACTATGGGTTGGCGATTATTAAGCGTAGTAAAATTAATATGGAGACAAATATTAGCGGAAAATTTAGTGAAGTTAAGAGAACTTTTATAGTTTCTGTAAGGCTTTTGAAAACTATTTGGAGCTTTGACAGTAAAATTCTTGTATTTCAGTTTGTAATAACCGGCGCACAGTCACTAATACCCTTTATAAACGCATTTATCTACGCATTAATTATTGATCTTATTGTAAGAAACATTGGAAGACCATTCAACTCATCAAACCTAATTGTATTGCTCGGAGTGAGATTTTTAACTTTGCTTGTGCAATTTTCAATAAATTCTATTCAAAGTTATATAGATCTTGTAACGTGGTCAAGACTCCCAATTTATTTATATCAGTTGATTTTAGGTAAAATTACAAACCTTGAGGTTGAATACTTTGAAAACCCAAAATTCCGTGATGCACTACAAAAAGTCCGTGAAAGTTATGCATGGATGCCATTAAATATGTATACGAATATTTTTGGGGTGATTCAAGCTTTAATCCAACTCGCAACGGCTTTTATATTATTATCTTTTTTAAACGTTTTTCTTGCAATAGGAATAATAGCTGCTGCAATGCCTTCTTTTTTAATCCAAATCAAATATTCAAAAACTCTTTGGGGCGTCTGGGATAAAAATTCACCTCATAAAAAAAGATTTTGGTATTTATCGGATCTAATTCAGCACAGGGAAGCTGTTAAAGAAATGAGAGTATTTGGGACTTCCAATAAATTCTTAAATGAGATATCTAGGATTCAAGAAAAATTTGCAAATGAAAATCTTGCTGTCGGGAAAAAAAGACTTAGGGATTCCTCTATCTTAAGTTTTATAAGTTCAGTAATTTTTATTTTGATTGAGGGAACCATAGCATTTTTTACAATATTAGGCAAAATATCGCTAGGGGGGCTTTCATATTTCACATTTGTTGTTTGGAATTTTGAAGGCGGTGTGGCATCTTTTTTTAGCAGCGTATCAAAGACGTTCAATCAAAGTTTATACGTTGAAGACATTTTTAAAGTCCTAGACCTTCCGCAAAAACTACAAAAAGCTGAAAAACCTATTAAAATCAATACGGCAATTACTCCTAAAATTGAATTTAAAAATGTATCTTTTAAATACCCGGGTTCAAAAAAGTATACGCTTAAAGATTTTTCCCTAACTATACATCCGGGTGAAAAAATAGCGTTTGTGGGCGAAAATGGTGCAGGGAAAACGACAATTATAAAACTTCTTGCAAGGTTCTATGATGTCTCAAGCGGGGAAATATTAATTGATGGGATTAATATCAAAGAATTAGATCTTAACTCCTGGTACAAGACGATAGGTGCTATTTTCCAAGATTTTATAAAATATGAATATACATTAGCTGAAAATATCCATTTAGGCAAAATTTACGAGCCGTTTAACAAGTCAAAAATAATATCCGCAGCAAAACTTTCTGGAACTGACAAAATCGCAGAAAAATTGGAAAAAGGTTATGATCAAATGCTTGGACTTACCTTTTCCGGAGGAACAGAATTATCTTTAGGTCAATGGCAAAAAGTTGCGCTAGGTAGGGCATTTTTACGCGATGCTCCAATTTTAATTTTAGATGAACCAACTGCCTCGATTGATGCAAAAGCTGAAAAAGAAATTTTTGATAAAGTTGAAAGATTGAGAGGAAATAAAACCGTTATAATAATTTCCCATAGGTTTTCGACTGTCAGAAATGCAGACAAAATTTTTGTAATTAATAAGGGTAAAATTGCCGAAGAGGGAAATCATAAAGAATTGTTAGCAAATAACAAGATTTATGCCAAATTATTCAAAGTTCAAGCAGAAAAGTATCAATAATAATTTGCCGGATTTAATCATACATATTGATGAAATTTGCAAAACTATAGTTAAGAGTACTGATTAAATTACTTTGCAAATAAATTTACTTATGTTATTATTTCCGAATGAAAGAAATATATGTGGAAATTGGAGGTTTTGTTATAAGAATTATTCTTGGAAAGAAGACCCTGGATCCACACGTTTCTTATTTGATCAATAAACTTGAAATTGAACTATTAATATACCTTAGAGGTTTTATAGTACAGAACAAACGAAAAAGATTTGATTTTGAAATTGAGTTTGAATATATAAAGGAGCCCGGCGTATTGAGTTTACAAAACGAAGATAAGATTTATATACCAATTTTTC
The DNA here is from genome assembly GCA_964651815.1 of uncultured Gammaproteobacteria bacterium. Taxonomy (GTDB): domain Bacteria; phylum Patescibacteriota; class Microgenomatia; order Levybacterales; family GWA1-39-11; genus GWA1-39-11. The sequence goes on from CAZYWG010000011.1 coordinate 5,024, forward strand.
AGAAAGTTACTGATAAAAAATTCAAAACTTACTATAATTTGAATACATCTCAACTCGAATTAATACTCAAGTATGCCCTTTTATCACTTTTAAAGAAAAATTCAGGCTTTGGAATTCACGCATCTGTTGCAAAAGTAAATGGCAAAGCATATCTTTTTTTGGGTGAAAGTGGAGCTGGAAAATCTACAATAGTTGAGCTTATTAAAGAAGTTTTTCCAACAATTAATGACGATATGACTTTTATCAGAAAAATAAACAGTGAGTATTGCGTTTTTCAAACTCCATTTAGCGAGAAGCCTTGGTGGATAAACAAGAGTAAAAAATTCGTCAAAGTGAATAAAATTATCTTTATTCATAAATCACGCTCATCTGATAGCAATAAAATAAATGACAAAAAAATTATAGCTAAGAGGGTTTTAGGTCAAGTTATGGTTGCGCAACACTTAGATAGTTATATAATTAAAAATGTTACAAATTTTACAAACTTTATTCAAAATTTTTATGATTTAAATTTTGAGAAAGATGTTGATAAAACTATTAGTTTAGTATCAAAATTGAAATGAAATATTTTCTTAAAAAGGGGTTTATTTTTCAAAAACATCATGAGATAACTAACATAATTGATGGAGATAAATCAATACTTCATTCTTTCAACGAGGTAGGGTCTTTTATATTTGAGCAGATAAGAAAAGGAGCTGACCATGTAAAAATTATCGAACGAATGACTAAGAAATATAAAATAAGTAAAGAAGTTGCCGAAAAAGACTTAACTGAATTTATATCTAGCCTTAAGAAAAAACAAATAATTTCTTAGGCTTGCAAGTGATTTCCTAAACTGGTACCAAAGAACGAAGTAAATAACTTCCAGGTTTGTGAATATAAATAACTTTCTGATTTCTGATCTTGGAGAAAGTGCATATAATATTTTAAATCTTTTCACACCACTAGCTACTCTATAGTCTTCATTAAAAATATTAGTGCCCACCAGATCTTTTTTTATTTCGTTCATAACATCCTTTTTAGGCTTAATATGGTTTAAAAATTTGAGTGGCATATTAAATTGATAATACTTTTGAAGTAACAGAAGAACAGGATAGATAAAATTATTAATTTTAAACTCCTCAATAAGTTCGGCAAGATCATCATAGTTTATTTTTTCAGTTTTTAAAATCTTTACTAGGAGATCATATCTATATGTGCCTGTGAAGTTGTGGTGAAATAGATGTAGCATGAGATAAACAATCAAGTTTTCAGGAGACAAAATTTTGAAATCTTGATTCAAAACCCTAATAGAGCGGTGTTCAACTAACAATTTTTTTGTAAATTCAATTGTTAGTTGATTTTGGTATAAAGAGTTGAGGTTTCCTATCTGAGTAAGCAAAAATACAGCTTCTAAGTGTATATCTAGGTAAACTGGGATGTTATTAATTATTTTATAAAAGGTTATCTCCATATCACGAGATTTTAGCTTTTTTTGAAGTTTAGAATAAGAAGTATCTGAGATATTAAATTCTAGTCTCTTGAGGATTCTAATTACTTTATATAAATCTTTTTTATTGATCAAAATGTCGCAGTCAGAATATATCCTTTTTGCATGGTGACCTTCATAGAAAAGATGTAAGGGTAAACCCTTGAGAAAAACATACGCTATTTTTTCTTTCTCAAAAGTATTCTTTGTTTTTACTATCTCCTGAAAATATAAAGTAGATTGGAATAGATATATATCGTTAATATTTATTACTCGTTTTTGTTTGCCAACGATTCTTGTTACTTTTTCAACAATTCCTAAGATAGAAGATGGATAAACTTTACCATCTGAAGTCAAGTTATTATCCCCACGAGTAATAACGTAGCTTAAATGTTTATAAATTATTCGGTGCGTGAAGATTTGCCCTTCTTTTTTGACTGAGATGATGTCATTTACTTTTAAATTACGGAAGTTCTGTTTTTCTATACTTATGACATCTCTGTCAAGCAAAACAGGAAACATACTATTCCCGAAAGTTTTAATTCTCAGTTCTGTGCGAGTTTTTGTAGGATGCGACACTTGCTAGATTTTAACACAAGAATAACTATTGGCACCCACAGCTGTAGCATGATCCGTCACCTGCATCACATCCGCAGGGTGAACCATTAGACGAAGAGCAATCCCCGCCTCCTGAGTTACAAGTTCCTCCCCCGCAAATATCACAAGTCGCACCTTGAGATGCGCATTCGCATGATGATTGGGCAAAGACTGCCGGGACAATTGAGTTACTGACTGAATTCAAAAACCGACTACTCATAAAAAAACTAAACTTAATCTTTTGGGATTTAACACTTGGTTTTTCGTACGAATTTATGCTCATTTCAATAAAGTATATGCTGAAAAAAACATCATGTCAATAAAGTTTACCATTTACTATACTTCCCCTATTGCCATTGTATATATTACAGATTCTTCCAAGACGTCTAACTCCAAGTGGTTGTTTATTACATCATCTACATATCCACCAATTGCACATGCTCCAATTTTCTGACTTACGGCGTTCAAGTAAAAGTTCTGTGCCATATGTCCGGCCTCCTCTAGCATTAGTCTATACCCTCTATCTCCATACTTCATTGTGTTTCTATTAAATACTGCAGATATAAAAATTAGGCCTCCTGTTTTTTTGATCCACGGGATATTTGTAATTTTTGGAAGTAGATCTTTTTTATTGAATTTAAACATCTTTTCAAAACTATTATTCTGCACAAAATAGTGATAAGAAGCATTGTCAAGTTCACTTTTCAAACTCAAAAAATAAACCTCTAAAGGAAAGCGTGCTCCAGGGGATGGGTAAAAACGTCTTTCCGAAGGTGTGTTATTAGGTATTCCGGCACTATAATAAAAAAGGTTACTTAATTTTTTTAAGCTCAGTTTTTTATTTGAGAAGTCACGTACTGACCTTCTTGTATAAAGGGCATCTGAAAGTAGAACGTTGCTTGCGGAAGGTTTTGGTAATTTAATCTCACTAAATCTTCCATAGCTTTTGTAATAAATCTTCTTCCATTCCTGCGGCCAATAAATGGTGGATGAAATTCGTCTCATTTTCTTAATTTTTGTAAAGTTATGGAACCTTTGAAATTCAGTGGTAAGCTTTCCTGTTAGATGGTAAATTGGTTTATATTTTTTCATAAAAATGGGTGAGGAATTGGATTCAAACCGTCAAATTTTTTTCCAAAAAAATTTGCAACTTTTTTTAGTCTTTCAATATTTACAACTTTTTCCTTCTCATGCTCAATTAAATATAGGGGATTAAGTCCAGGTATCATTACATAATAAGAAAGAAAGTTTAGTTTTCTAAATTCGTCCACTGTGGAATCCACGTAGTACACTTTATAACCAAGTTTTTTTAATTTTTTAAGTACTTTAGCAAGTTCTGATTTAATTTTTAAGTTAAATTTTTGAGCTTGATAATCAACTCGGCGTCCTGCAATCAAAAATTCAATATTTTTTAGACTAGATGAAGAAATCCAATATTTTGCCCTATTTGGAAACAAACCATCAGCAGTTTTAAAGTCAAAAGAGATTTTACCTTGTATTAACATATTTTTTGTATATAGCCTAGTCATCAGTGTTTCGCCAGCAGAGGCTATTATTGCATCTACGCTTTTAAACCCTGCCTTTCCTCCTAGACTAATGGCGGGACCCAGACCAGTTCTATCAATTGCCACTGATAGAAAAGAAGGAATACCGAGATCAGTTGTAGCATCTAAAACGTATAGATCAAGATTAAATTTATGATATAAGTCTAGAATATATTTAATTCTTTTGTCTTTTATAGCTGATAAGTTAACAATTGGAGGAGAGATTTTGTTGAGGTATACTCCCATTAGGGAATCCCTTTCAATTAATTCATAAATACCATTTAACAGTGCCATTTCGTGTGATGCTCCACCTGCTGAACCATTAGTATTATGTGGAAAATCAAGATGAGGTTCATTCTTTAACCTTTGGTAATTAAGGTAAACAAACTGTGCAGGAATGAGTTTATTTTTATTTGTAAAGACTTCTACCCCCTTGACCCATCCAAACTTGCTTGATTTGACTTGTGGATCTTTTGAAAAATAGCTTAGGTTAAGGAAACTTTCATTATTTTTAGGAATTTTTTTTATGATGGATTTTCTTTTGAAACTATAATTACAAAATCGCTCCATTGCTTCCCAAATAGATTTCATCACCGCTGATTCCTCATCAAAATATGATACACCAGACCCATGAAGGTCACTTGAATTGACCTTTCCATCAGAATACTTTTTATTTGTTTTAAAATTAGTGCTAAAACTTTTTTGTCTTGGCTCGTCGTTATATTGTGTGTTTTTTTGTACTTTTGGCTCTAGACCCAAATCATAGAGTTGATCCAAAAGAGTTATTAATTGGCCTTTCTTCATAGATTGGAGTATATCTTATTATTCAACTCTGAAAAAGTAAAGGATAGGATGGAATTGACTATTTCTTGAAGATTACTTAGTTAAAATCATTAGTGAATAGTTTCAAAGATTAATTTTTGTTGAACCAAAGGTGAGGTTTCTGAATGCTAAGCTGTTTTATTAATACTTTATCAAAAACACTAAAGAATTAAAACAGCACCGCCTACAATCATGAATATAACTGAAATGAAACCAACTGTAAGTGTAGACGTAACAGAACCTGTAGGTTTTATTGTTGGCTGTGGGGTTGCAGGAGGTATTGTAGGGGCCGTCGTTGAGGTAGGTGAAACACCTGCTTGGGTTTGGCAAAGAAGTTGGAAAGACCCAACAGGTCCTGCTGTTCCACAAGAATTAACTGCTGAAACGTCACATTTATAAGTCTTTCCTTGTGTAATAGAAAAGGAAATATTTGTTGTTGCGGCCGGGACTTGTTGATTGTATATTGTTGTGCTAGTTTCAAGTTCTGTTACAACTACATTATAATTTGCTGCTGAGGCGACAGTCCCCCAAGTACAACCGGCTTGTGTAAAATTACATTGGGTCCCTACACAGTTTGGATAAACAACTTCAACATTTTGAACAGCATCAGGAGTTGTACATGCTGGAGTTTGGGCAAGAGCTTTAGGCGAATAAAATGATAAAGCGATCAGAAATCCCCCAATAAAAACCAGAATGGGCAAAGATAATTTAAATATTTTCCTCAGCATCTATTTCTGCCTATCTCTATCATAGAACAATTTTTCACGGTACGTCAAGCCCCCGTAAGACGTTTACAATTTATTATATATTGTTGATCACGTCCAAACTTGGATTGACTATTTTTGATACACTTGTTTCGTGTTTTATTCGGTTTACTTTCGTATTAATTTCGTATAGTATTACTTAGGTTGGTTTATTAATTAATTTTCAATTTGAATTTTAAAATTAAAAATTTCAAATTATGATGCGTACTATCCTTCACGTTGATTTTGACTCTTTTTTTGCTTCATGCGAACAGCATTTCAATCCAAATCTCCGTGGAAAGCCAATTGGAGTGACGGCGGAAAATGGGCGCAATGCAGTTATTGCTGCTTCACGCGAGGCAAAACGTCTTGGTGTTAAAAGCCCAAATACCACTTGGGAGGCAAAAAGAATTTGCCCGGAGATTCAATTTGTAAAAGCAGATTTTGAGAGATATCTCGAAATAACAAAAAAGTTATTACAAATAGCATGTCGTTATTCTCCGGTTGTTGAATTATTTTCGCTCGACGAAGTATTTATTGATTTAACACCAGTTAAAAATCTTTACCCCACTACTCTATATGTTGTGGAAGATTTTAAAAAGCGGCTCCGGGAAGAAATTGGTACCGCAATCACGGTTTCTGTAGGCTCGTCATACAACAAGCTTTTAGCAAAGCTCGCAACAAGCCTTAATAAGCCTGATGGATATGGTGAAATAGATACAGCCAATAAAGAAAAAGTTTTTTATCAAATAAAGCTCACTGAAATTATGGGAATTGGCGCAAGATTCGAAAGGCGCTTAAATATGCTTGGTATATATACCTTCAAACAACTTGAAGAATACCCAATTTATTTATTAAAAGCGGAATTTGGCAATGTAGCTTCTCAAAATTTGAAAGCGCTTTCTATGGGGATAGATGATTCACCCGTTGTCTCATATTTGGAAGAAGTTGAGGCAAAATCTGTAGGACGTAATTATTGCCTTCCTGAAAATACATATGACAAAGAAAAAAATTTGAAGACTATTTATGAGTTATGTGAAGAGATTGCAATTAAATTAAGGAGGTTAAAAATGAAAACAAGGACAGTCGGACTTTTTTTGCATGGAAATGAGTCTGCAGGGGCCAGAAAAACTATAACTCGTTATACAAATACAGCAGGCGACATTTTTGAAATTTGTTCTGCTTTTTTTAAAAAATGGGACTTGGAATATGTCAGGCAAGTGAGCGTTTGGGCAGGGAATTTGATTGAAGAAAAATATACTACTATTTCTATGTTTGATGACCCTAAAAAAGATATAGTCCAGTCTACAATTGACAAAATTAATGACCGCTTTGGGCATCATACTATCAGAAATGGATATTTGGTGGATTCTGCTCAACTTCATACAAAACCTAACGGTTTCATGGCTGATAGGTGGCAGAGAAAAGAAATCAGTAACATCCGTACTTAACATCCTATAATATTGACATTTTGGATTGGTTTTGCTATAATCCCCAAATGGACAAAAATATAGAGCGTTCCTTAGCAGCCGCGAGGTCTACGGAAGCACACAGAATAGACCTTTTTACAAGGGTAAAAAACAACCGTGAAAGAGACCTCAGACGAGCATCATTTGTAAGAAAAATGTTCTCAGGAAGTATGAAAGCAGATATTGATGAAGTAACTGCTAAGCTCAGTGGTGCACGTAATAAATATGAGTTTCTAAACACCATAGTAGATTTTGATTTTACCCCTGAAGGAGGTTGGACATTAAAAGGAAATTTCCGTGGAAATCCATTTACTCTCGATCGCTTGACTGAAGCACAAAAACGTTCGCAAAGAAAGCTAGTAGACTATGTAGTAAGTCTTAATGGCCGAGTAATAGATGATAATGGACCTATTGTCAGGACATACGTCCCAATAGTTAATGATTTACTTCAAAGAGCCGGATTAGGCGGAAGAACACAGCAAGATAGAACCGGAGGGCAAGGAAGAGCCAGAGGCCAAAGCAGAACCAATGACCGTGCTGGTGGACAAGAATGGACTGGTTGGGAAGGAAGAACAGGCGGACAAGGAAATGACGGACAAAGAAGTAGGACTGGTGGACAAGCGGGTGGCCGTACAGGCTCAAGTGGTTCTGAATCAAATCGAAGACGAGAGGGTCGGGTTGATCCTAGGGACCATCTTGGATATTTTGCTACTCTTGGGCTTAACCCGGACGAACTTAGCGGCTTAACAGATGCCCAAATTAGTAAAAAAATAAGGGATAAATTCCGTCCTCTAGCACATAAATATCATGCGGACCTTAATCCTAACGATAAAAATGCAGAAGAAATGATGAAAAAGGTAAATGTTGCCAACGATACACTCTCTAAACCTGATAAAAGAAAAGAATACATGACAAGAACTGGAGAGTTTGAGCCAAACGGCAGAGATCATTAAAAACTTCTAGCTCAGAGTGGACTTAATAATTGAGCTTGTCAACTTCACCTTGCTAGTTTTAAACTTTTTGCCCGTTATTTTTTCATAAATTGCAATATAGCGCTTCCCTACTTGTTCAACGAATTTCTTAGTCATTTTAGGCGCTTCACCTTCCCCTTTGTACCCTTTTTCCGCATACCAAAGTCTCAAAAATTCTTTATCGAAATTTTCAGGTTCAAGACCTTTCTTAATTCGTTCAGAATACGTTTTTTTAATCCAAAAGCGAGAGCTGTCTGGCGTATGAATTTCGTCAATTAAAATAAGCTTTCCTTTATATAAGCCAAACTCGTACTTTGTATCTACCAAAATAATTCCCGCTTTTGCGCAGATTTTTGAACCTTTGTTGAATAAAGCAAATGCCGCATCTTCCATTTGTTTATAAAGTTTTGGAGTCAACAATTTCTGTTCTAGAATTTCTTTTTTTGTGATTCGTTCGTCGTGTCCTGAAGCGACCTTTGTTGTTGGTGTAATAACAGGTTTTGGAAGTTTATCATTCTTGTGAAGGCCGTTTGGAAATTTTATACCGTAAATTACCCTCTCCCCTTTTTCATATGATCCCCATATTGAAGTATTTGTTACGCCGGTGATGTATCCTCTTACAACAACTTCTATAGGAATTGGTGTCGCATTTTTTGCAATCATGACATTTGCGTGAGATACAGAAATCATATGGTTTTCAATAATATTTGAAGTTTGATTAAACCAAAATTCTGAAAGTCTATTTAAAACTTGCCCTTTATTTGGAATAAAGCCCAAAACGCGGTCAAAAGCAGAAATTCTATCTGTAGCTATAAGGGCTAGTTTGTCGCCTAAAACATAGCAATCACGGACTTTTCCTGTATATTTTTCTCCCAGGCCTTTAAAATTAGTGGTTTTTAGCATTATGCAAAGATTGTCATTGCAAGCAATCTCGAGTAAGAGTTTGCTTCACTTCGTTCGCAAAGATAGTTATTTTTCCTTTAGATATTGTTTGAATTTCACTTTTTCCAATTTCTCCGCCTTTTCCAAAACGTTTTTTTCCAGGGTTTTTTTATATGCCTGGAGCTTCTTTTGAAGATCAGTATCGCTAAGTGCCAGGATTTGAACAGCCAAAAGCCCGGCATTTTTAGAACCGTTGACCGAAACTGTTGCAACAGGGATCCCAGGCGGCATTTGGACAATTGAAAGAAGAGAATCAAGCCCTTCCATAGCCTTAGTTTTAATAGGGACACCAATTACGGGTAAAGTAGTTTCTGATGCCGTCATTCCGGGTAAATGTGCAGAACCGCCTGCACCTGCAATTATAACTTTTAAACCTCGCTCGTCTGCTTTTTTTGCATAGTCTTTCATTCTACTCGGCGTTCTATGAGCTGAAACTACGGTGAGTTCGTACCCTACCCCAAACTCGTCAAGGATTTTTGCAGCGTCTTGCATCACTGGAAGGTCTGTATCGCTGCCCATAATAATTCCTACTTGTAATTTATCCATTAGATTCTTATACCATTCGCAAGCTTAATTGGCAAGACGCTCTAGATTATCCGTTTTCATGTATAGTTGAAAGACCTCTTATTCTCCTATTAACCTCAAGTCTTGTTCCGTCTCTTCTGTCTAAAATTTCAAATACTGATTTGAACTCTTCACGCAACTCCGGAGTCATTTGAAAAGGAATCAGTCTTCCTCTTATACCATCTATTACTGAGGTGTCTGCTGGAGTAAACATCAATTCATAGGTTCCTTTGAATAGGTCGAAATGAAGACGATCGTTAACAGCAACAATAGATCCATCGGGAAGAAACGTTTCGGCTCTTTTGCCTGAAGAATAGCCCGGTAGTACGTTTGAAGTTGTATTGCTCAAGTCTATATCAAAATCTGAATAGAACTTTTCGATAGAACCTGCGAGTTTGTCTCTATGAACATTAATTCTTCTGACTTTCGCGCCCTCCCCGTAAATTTTACCAACGAGCCCAGATAAAGTAGGAGGTAAAGCGATTGATGTGTCTAATTCATTCTCCTCTGTAACCAAAGATAAAGTAGAGCCCGCTTTATCCGTAAACCAAGGGTTGACCCCATGGTCAGAGCACAGCGCATTGAACTTTCTATCCAAAACTCCAGTGAACTCAATCGTTTCAGGGCTCAACCGATCCGCATGACCTTCGGAACCGGTTAATGGCGCTCCGAAACCCGAAAATTGTTCGATCCCACGACTCATCATATTAAATCTCCAGCATTCTACGAGCTTTATTAGCTTTTTTCAAGCACTCTTCAATATTGTTGCCTACAACAGTAATATGCCCCATTTTCCTTGCCGGTCTTGATTCCTTTTTTCCGTACATATGGATTGTAACACCCGGAATTTTAAGAGCCTTCTCAATTCCAATAGGCACGCCATTGCCTGTCTTTGTCCCCAAAATATTTTTCATTACTGCCGCTTTTGGAATCATTTTGGTAGACCCCAAACGCAATCCGGAAATTGCCCTGATATGTTGTTCAAATTGGGACGTGACAGACGCTTCAATTGTTAAATGGCCGGAATTATGGACTCTAGGCGCAATTTCATTAATCAACAAATTGTCACCTTTAACCAAAAACATTTCAATACCAAAAACACCGGCCCCTTTCAATTGGGCAACAGTCTTTTTTGCAAGTTTTAATGCATTTGTACTCGCTTTTTTTGAAATTCTGGCAGGCGCAATCACCATATCGCAAATGTTGTCTTTGTGGATTGTCTCAACAGGCGGATAAGTTGCTATTTCCCCGTCTGGAGTACGGGCAACAACAACGGCCACCTCTTTGACAAATGGCACAAACTTTTCAACGTAAAGGTTGCGCCCTTTAAGCTTCTCAAGACCCAGTTTAATATCATTTTGATTTTTAACTAGCGCATTTCCCCGTCCGTCATACGCGTCAGTTCTGGCTTTTAACAAAAAAGGGTAACCAAATTTTTTAGCTGCCTTTTCAATACTTGATTCATTTGTAACTTCCATAAATTCGGCGGTTGGGATTTTATTTTCTTGCAGAAATTTCTTTTGAAAAAATTTATCCCTAATTATTGAAAGGGTTTTGGGGTTGGGATGAACAGTTTTGCCAGCCTTAACAAGTTTTTCAAGTGCTTCGTCATTTGCGAGCTCAATTTCAAAGGTTATTACATCTGACATTTCTCCAAGTTTTGCAATTGCCGCCGCGTCTTTATAGTCTGCTACTATTTGTAAATCTGCAATCTGGCCAGCCGGACTTTGCGGCGTAGGATCAGTCACCGTAACTGAATAGCCCATTTTCTTGGCAGCTTGGGTTAACATTCGGCCTAATTGCCCTCCACCAACTATGCCAATTTTAGAAACTCGTGATGTCTTCATGTACTCTAGCCATTTTAAACTAATGGACAAGATTTTCAATAGCCCGCCGTATTTGATAGAATTGATGGTGTCTTGGCCTTCGTAGCTCAATGGATAGAGTGCTGGTCTTCGGAACCAGTGATGAGAGTTCGATTCTCTCCGAAGGCGCAGGTTTATTCTTTTTAGTTTATTATGGATAACGCAGATTGGTATTTATACATTGTGGAATGTTCTGATAAGTCACTTTATACTGGGATAACAAAAGATATAGAAAGACGCGTAAAGGAGCATAATTTCTCAAACAGAGGTGCAAAATCAATTAAATTCAAACGTCCGGTTTGCTTAGTTTATTCAGAGTTGTATAATAATCATTCTGACGCAGCACGCAGAGAGCTTGAAATTAAAAGTTGGCGAAGGGAAAGGAAATTAAAGTTGATAGAAACTGGATTAAACCCAAAAGTGTAAGGGTTTAATCCTGAAGTTTTTTATAAGTTTGCATTTATTTTGTAAACTTTCAGGGCCGCTAGCTCAATTGGTAGAGCAATTCCCTCTTAAGGAATAGGTTCAGGGTCCGATTCCCTGGCGGCTCACAAAAGTTAAAAGCAATTTTAATTGATTCGAAATTATTTAAATATTAATGAGTATGCTTCGATAGGGGCCATTTCAGCTCATCTTCAGCCTCCTCCTTTATAAATGAAGCGTGTGTTGATATAATCAGGTATAGAAACTGCCTCAAGAATTTATGCAAAAAGATTTTTCAATTGTTGTCCCCGTGTATAACGAACAAGAAAGTGTGAGAGAGCTTGTTTTAAATATCCAAAAAGCGTTTTCAAAGATGAAGAAAACTTATGAAATACTTTTTGTTGATGATGGGTCTAATGACAATACGCTCGAAATACTAAAAACACTCGAACGAGAATTTAAAAATGTCAAGATTTACTCTTTCAGAAGAAATTTGGGAAAATCCCCAGCACTAACTCTTGGTTTTCAAAAAGCCACAGGTAAGTTTGTTGTCACCATGGATGGAGATCTACAAGATGACCCAATAAATATCCTGAGACTATATCAGAAGCTGACACATGGAGGATTTGACCTTGTAACGGGTTGGAGAAAAGAAAGAAAAGATGGGATATTTAAAAAATTGTCATCAAAACTTTTTAATAAAATCGCAATCCCCTTCTTGTTTAGTTTAAAACTCAATGACCTTAATAGTGGACTAAAAATTTACAGATTAGAACTTGCCCGAGAACTTAAAATATATGGGGGTATGCACAGATTTATTCCTGTGATTGCAAACGAAATGGGTTACAAAGTTTCAGAAATTGACACTATTCACCACGCCAGAAAATACGGAGTATCAAAATACAAATTCTCAAAAATGTTTACGGATATTCCGGATCTTATGACAATTTATTTTATTACAAAATATAATCGCAGACCGCTTCATTTTTTTGGAAAAATAGGATCGTTTGTTTTAGTAATCGGAATTATTATTCTTATTTATCTTTCAATTCTTCATTTCATGGGACAGGCAATTGGGGACAGACCACTTTTAATGTTTGGTATTTTACTTGTGATCGCAGGTATTCAGACTATCTTTACTGGACTAATAGCAGACCTGATTGTTAACTTTAACAATAGAGGTGAAGCCACGTTTCCAATAAAGTACGAAACTCGAGCAATTTAATGGATAAAATAAAAACCTTTGCTAAATTTTTTTTAGGTTTTCCATTATCAATTATTTCTATCTACTTTATTTTTAAATTCATTGCAAATGAATGGCCACAGGTTTCAAGCCATTTGTTTAGTTTAAATCCTGTAGGAGCAGTCTTAGGAGTTTTTTTTCTATTTTTATTTTTTTTATTTCGTTCGCTCACATGGAATAGTCTTCTTGAGACTGAAGGTTACGAGGTCCCTCCCGTATATGCCACTTATCTACTTTCAGTTTCCGAGATAAAAAGGTATATCCCGGGGAGTGTATTGGGATTTTTAAGTAGGGTTAATAATTTTGGCGAGTTTAAGATTCCAGCAAAAAAAGTGGTCCAACTTATTTTCTACGAAAGCATAATTTTTTTGCTTACAAGCATTGCTTTATCAATTCCGTCCCTAATAATGTTGGCGCAAAGAATCAGGCTTAATTACCTAGAAATCGCGGCAGCCTTGTTAGTGCTTTTAACTTTTTTCATTGTCCTCATTTTTTCGGTTTTAAAGATAAAAAAAACAATTACTGTAAAAAATGTTTTTTTGAACCTCAAAAAATACAAGAAATCCGTAATTTTTATGATGGTAGCCTGGATTTTATTTGGCATTGGTAATTATTTGGTTGGAGCATCCCTAAACTATCTTGACCCAAGTAAAATATTTGAGTTTTCATCTTTATTTATTTTGTCGTGGCTTGCAGGGTATTTAATTTTAATAGCACCCCTAGGACTAGGGGTAAGGGAGGGTGCCGTGACGTATGGACTTTCTTTTTTTATGCCTGTCCCGTTAGCTGCAGCGATTGCAATTCTATCAAGGTTAGCGCTTGTTTTGTCAGAAATTCTGTTTTTAACTGTAGCATTTTTTTTCAACAAATTTGGAAAACTACCTAAGAGAATTGACTACCATTTAGTATTGCTTTGGGGCGCTATTGTGTCTTATATTGCTTATTTTTCTTATGTTTCTTTTGAAAAGTATAACAATTTTTTCTCCGGTAGGTTTGATCTCGGTAATATGGATCAGACTGTTTGGAATACAATACATGGGAGAATATTTGAGCTCACAAACCCTGACAGTACTCAAATAGTTTCACGTCTTGCCTTTCATGCAGATTTTATGTTGATATTGCTATCACCTCTTTATCTTATTTGGGGAGATCCAAGAATGCTACTTCTTGTTCAGAGCGTGACTCTTGGACTCGGAGCTTTTTTTGTCTATAAAATTGGGACCAAAATTTTAGATGATAAAACGCTTTCTCTAATTTTCTCAATTTCTTACTTGCTAAATCCATGGGTTCAAAAACAAAATTTATTTGATTTCCATGCTGTGACCCTTGCGACAACTTTTTTCCTAGCTTCATTTTATTTTATTTTGGAAAAGAAATACCTGCCGTCATTTATTTTTATTGTATTATCAGCCCTTACAAAAGAAGAGGCATGGGTAATCGCCGGGCTAATGAGCTTGTATGTTTATTTTAAAACTAAACAAAAAGAATGGCTGCTATTTAGTTTAGTATCTTTTTCGTCGTTTTATTTCTTGATTACAAAGATTATTCCGAGTTTTAGGGGTGGAAGCCACTTTGCGATTAGTTATTTTAAGGACTTTGGAGATTCCCCTCCTGAGATAATAAAAAACATTGTTTTTAGACCAACAAAAACCGGATCAACCATATTTACACTGTCAAATTTCACTTATGTTTTCAAACTTTTACTACCTGTAGGATTCCTATCTGTACTTGCGCCACTTGCGCTAATTTTTGCTTTACCCGATTTTTTTATTAATATTTTTTCAAATAATGAGAATCTTAAATCACTTACATTTCACTACGCTGCGGCAATAATCCCTTTTATCTATATTTCCGCAATTTATGGTGTAAAAGTGTTGCACTTAAGAATGAATAAATCAGCTTTTAAGTTAATTGGTATTTACTTTTTAGCTTCATCTGTAGTTGCAACCTTTTTCTTAGGAACACTTCCCGGCTCCTTGCATTCGTCTATTGAGATTTATAACAATAGCCTTGCAAATAGAGACAAAATTGAAAAATACTTGTCTCAAATTCCAGCAAGACTTAGCGTTTCTGCCTCAAATAATTTAGGAAGCCACCTTTCGCATAGGGAAAATATATATACAATCCCTAGCGGCGTTGAGAGTGCTGACGTTGTAGTTTTCCTACTTAACGATGAATTTGCCCAACCTTCGCTTAAAGAACAGAAAAGCATGGCACAAATGTTGAAAAATAACCCTTCCTACACAGAACTGTTTCAAGTAGATGACTTTATAGCTTTTTCAAAAAAAAGCGTTGCAAAATATATTAAAAGTGACAGGTTTTAAATTATCTTCGAGCAATTGTGTAAGTTTGTGGAAAGTATAAGAAGGTAGCGGGTGCATCATCTATAAAATATTTTTGGAAATCTGAATATATACTCTGCCTTCTTTCTATGTCTGTTGTTGATCTGCCGTCTTCAAGAAGTTTATCAATTCGCTTACTGTTGTAACGAGTTATATTATTTGGTTGTGCGGAGTGCCACAATGTATATTGGTCGGGATCCTGTGGTAATTTGATGGGATAAATTAAGACTTGAAAAGTTTGGGGCAATTCACTAACAATTTTTATTTTGGATTTTATACCAATTTTCTGCCACTCTCTCTGAACTATATTAGCAACGTCCAGGAATTCGTCTGTTGTTGAAATTTCTAGCGTTAATTTACCAATGTCTTTGTTTCCGGATATTAGATTTTTAGATATTGCTATGTCTGAAATTCCGTAATTTGGTGGCTTGGAAAAGTAGATTGACGTTGGGGGAATTGATGAATATGCTCTGTCTCCCAGAGAAAACCTGGACGGTATAGCAAAGGAAAGCGCTTCCCTGAGTTTTTTATCTGATAAATTACTGTCATTATTATTGTAGAAAAGCGTTACAAGATCGGAATAATTTATGTTACGGGAGATATTTACATTTTTCCAACTTGAAAGATCCTGGTTATCAAGAGTCGAGTTATCAAGGTTATATGCCGTGTCTACTTCACCCAAAGCAAATCCCGTTTTCAAAGCATCTTGTGTGGGGTAAAAAATTATGGTTTTTTTAACACCAGCATTTTGTGTACTAACTAGAGTTAATGTATGAATAAAACCCGCGTTTATATCAATGTTCTTAATTTTGTAAAAACCAAGACCATATAGATTTTTTTCGAGAAGAGGATGTGAGGCTAAAGTGAGAAAAGGTGAATAAGGACTTTTGAGATCAAATTCTACAGTATATTTGTCAACATTTTTTCTCTTTACATCTGCAAAGGACAATGGAAGGCTTGTTGTATCAAGTTCGCGTCCATCATGGAAATACTGACCTCGTCTTATATAAAAAACATAAGTTTTGCCTTCATTTTTTACGTCCCATTTATAAGCAGCAGCAGGAGCAATTGAGCCATCCTTATTCAGCTTTGTAAGGCCATATGAGACGTCTGAAATAATTTGCATTGGGATATTTCTTGCAGTGTATGACCCGGAATAACCAATTTTTTGGATCCTTTTTTCAAATACAGGCAAGATATAGAAGTTAAATGCTATAAGCGAGACAAAGAAAACAAGTGCACCAACAATAATTGAGGAGAAAATAGTTTTACTCCAGCGCCTTAAATATGCTTTTAATAGCCAAAAGTAATAGCGTCTCCTAACAATAGTCATGCATTAAATTTAATGAAGCAAATTTGTTTACCCATGAAAGCTGGGCCTAGATAAGGACAGCCAGAATCGAGAGACTAGCAAAAAGTAAAGCTAAAAATATCGTGGCATAGAACAAAAATTTCTCAAGCCCCTTCTTGCTTCTATAGGATTGTGCTCCTCCTCCAAACGCGACACCAACGTCGGTCCCTCTGTTTTGTAGCATTACAACTACAATTAAGACTACAGAGATTATTATTTGTAATACATTAATAATAAGTTTCATCTTTCAAAAATCCAGGAAAGAAATCTTCCGAGAAGGTATATTGTAGCAGAAACTGCCACTATTGACAAAATTCCTGAAATGTAGATTCGGTTTATGTGTATTCCAAGAAAAGTTATTCCCTGAAAAATAAAACTTGCAATTGCGATATTATGGTAAAAATATGTCAATACAAGAAGCGAAACAAGTGTGCTCAAAAATGAAAGTAAACCAAGAGTCAAAAGGTTAAAAGGTAGTGTCACAATTTTAACAACTGGATCTATTATAATTGACAGTATTGAGAGTAAAATTCCTGCATAAATATATGTCGAAAAACCACCTCTCACAATAAGACCCGAAAATAAAAGTGATACTAAAAATAAGGATAGCGCATTCACAGCAGACCGTCTTATAATTTCCTTCATGAGATTATCGTAACAGGCAAAGGCTTTCTTTTCAAATGTTTAAGGCTCGACGCCTCAATAACTTGTGGTATGTTATGGCAAATCTGTGTGCCTCATCCCTGATTCTTCTCAATAAATTTATTCCTGGAGTAGATGTAGGTAGTTTTACTTCAAGAAAATCTAGACCCAGCCCAGTTTTAACTGGCACGACTATTGTTTCCTCACGTTTTGCAAGACCAATGACTGGCACTTTATAATTTGTCTCAGCGTGTGCCTGTAAAACCGCAGAAACCTGGCCTTTTCCGCCATCTATAACCATAAGATTAGGTTTTTCCCAGTCCTCTCTTGCAATTCTTCTGCGCGCAACTTCCCTATGCATTTCAAAATCGTCCGGGGTTTTTTTAAATTTTATCTTAAATCTTCTATAATCATTTTTAGATACATCGCCATTTATAAATACAACCATAGATCCTGTAGCGTTTTTCCCTGAAAAATTAGATATGTCATAGCATTCAATCCTATGCAAATTTCCAACGTCAAGTGCATATTTATTTAATATTTCCGAAAGAGAGGCTACTTCTGCCTTAATCCTTTCAAAGTAAAAATCAGGCTTTTCCTCGTATTTAAAGGGATTGTAATTTTCCTGAGTTATAAAATCAATTTTTTCAATTTTTTTCTGGATTTCAGACGCCTTTTCAAATTCTTCTAGCTTTATATATTCTTTTTGTTCGCCTAAAAGTTCTTTTACAACTTTTTCTTTACCGCCTTCAAGAAATGAGGTGAGACTCTTTAAATTCTTTCTATATTCCGGAAGTCTCTCCGGAAATACAGGTATACAAGGACATAATTTTAAGTGGTTATAAAGGCAACGTTTTGGAGGATGGTTTTTAACAGATTGAAAAGGAAAAATACGGCGTAAAATTCGCAAAATTATTTTAAGGTCAGTGACGTTTGTGTAGGGACCAAAATATGAAGCATTCTTCTCACCAGTCTTTCTAGTAATCACGACATATGGTATTTCATTTTTGGCATTTTTAATATTTCCTATTTTTAGGTATGGATAAAACTTATCATCAGACAATTTAATGTTATAGAGGGGTTTGTATTTTTTGATTAAAGATGCTTCTAGGAGGAATGCTTCTATTTCTGAACCAACAACTATATGGTCTAAATTTTTAGCCTCTCCAACCAATCTTAAGGTCTTTGAGTCAAGCGCTTTATTTGAAAAGTAATTTGAAATGCGTTTTTTAAGGTCTTTTGCTTTCCCAACATAAATAACATCACCGTTTCCGGCCTTGAAAATATATACTCCAGGTTTTGAAGGTAACGCTCGCCACAATTGTTGATCCACAGATTATAATTCCTCCAAGCACAAGCAGATAATAGTCTGGAAGCATTCCAACATTAATTGTCCTTTGAAGATAGTACCCATCAAAACCGATTTTAACTTGAATTGAACGTGTTGTCAAAAATGGTGTCTTATCAAAAGATACTGTGATGGTTTTTGTCCCATACGGGAGAATTGTACCAACATAATAACTTTGTTTTTTTGGAGTGAAATTAGAATTTACATTTAGTGTCTTATTTCTTAAAGGCACATTCCCTTTGTTTTGAATACTTATTGTGCCAATTATTGGAAAGCCTGAAAATGCCTGGTTTGGAAAGTTTGGAATAATTGAAGAATTAATAGTATCATTAAATCTGTCTTCCCCGTTCAAGGTAATGTTTACGTCTTTTGAATTACCACTAAGCTTGTATTCTCCAGCTGGAACAGGATATGTGCTGCTTTGGCCTTTAATTGCAAACACAATATGGTCAAAATCAAGGTCGTTAAAATAGTCTAGCCCGTGAGTTGTGTTTCCCCAAGTTGGATCAACCATAATCCATGTCTTACTTTTCCCATCATAATATTCTGGCCAAGAATGGAGGACATCTGCAACCAAGGAAAGCGGCCTGAGTCTGCTATTATCAGTATACGCGTATCCCTCTACTTCTCGAGCCGGAATGTTAGCAGCTCTTGCAAGTGCTACAAATAAATCCGTGAATTCAAGGCAAACCGCAAAATTTGGTTTGTTTAAAGCGCCTTCCGCACCAAGCCTTACATTGCTGCCGGAAATTTTGTCATAGTTATATGAGAGAGTTTTTAAAACGTATTTATAAATTGCCTCGGGAGTTTTTAATTTTTGGGCGAGAGACTTTATTTCTTGGTTGTCAGACTCCCAATATTTGTCCGGTTTTAAATCTTCTTTGGAAGGCTGTTGAGAAGTTTGTGTACTATTTGAGAATACTTTTACAACTACATTTGCCACAATATCTTTCTTCTCACCCGGTTTTAAGTTATATGTTGCAAGCCAATTTCCGTCTTTGTCCTGGTAAACATCTGCAGGTTCTGGTTTTATTGATAAAATTCGCGCGTCCTGGTAGTTAGTTTGTGGTGGAAGGGCAATTTCAGTTTTCACCGGAACTATTTGAGAATCAACCAGATGATAAGAAAGCTTTAGAGTATAAAATTGATGATCACCAAATACAATAAATATTCCTGCTTTGCCAATTTCATCTTTTGAATAATCGTATGTTGTAGAGTTTTTAAATTTTTTGTATGGCTTGAGAATACTAGGTGTGCCAAAGGATTCGGGTACCGTCACATCCGAGGTGTAGTCTGTAAAGTTTGCCGGATCAGATATCCCTGGTATTGAGACCTCCCAAGTATTTCCTTTATTTTTTGCGATATTCGATGTGGTATAGGTAATAGTAAATTGATTTTTAGTCCCAATTCCTACAATCCGTTTTGGAAATGAAACGCCAATACTCTTCCCTTGTGAATCTTTTTTTACGGCGTTAGGCAACACTCCATCTTTACTACTCGCGTGAACGTCTCGTACATCACTAAAACCTACGGAGACCGTATATGAAGGACTATAAACAAACTGTGTTTTATTTTTAATTGTGACATTTTGAGTAACCTTAGTATCCCCGTTTTCTTGGACGTTATAAGTAACGGCAGTTGAAATATCAAAATCTTTATCAGCGTATGACTGAGCACGAAAATACGAGAAAATAAAGCACAGGAAAAATAAGATGAATATAAAAGAAATTGGTTTGAATTTCACTGTTATCTAATGATAACAAATTTAACTAGGCTTAGAATTTAATACAACTTTGCGAGGCCGTTTTGTAAAACTTTATCAAAACTCATTTTAAGAAAAACTAGAGATCCCGCAAGGTAAATAATATCAATAACAAAAGCGGCAATTAGCATATTCATGTTTACTTGTTGCTTGAGAATAACCTGTCGCATTCCTTCAAAGATATAACTTGGCGGAATAAGAAGTGCCACTTTTTGAGCCCATACTGGTAAGGTAGACACTGAATAGTATATTGCGGAAAAAGGCGAGATAAGCGCCATGGTTGACCACGCAAGAGTTTGGATTTTCGTTGTATAACGCAAGATTAGTCCAGAGACAAAAAATCCAACAGAATATGCGAACAAAGTAAGTAGAGCAAGAAATGGCAAAAGATAAAATCCCTGGCTAAAGATGTTCATTTTATAAAGCACAAGTGCGAGTAGAGCTGCCACAAAAAAACTAACAGTAGATTTTGTTACGGCTGTAATAACTATTGAAGTTATCCATTCTGGAAAAGTAAGTGGGGTTGTAAAAATATTCACCATATTCCTGTTCCATAATACTTCTAAAAGGCCAAATGATATTTCTCTTTGTCCCTGATAGACAATGGTCCAAAGAACAAGCCCGGACATAATAATTGGGATAAGCGTTGGGATGTTTGAATTCCTTGTAAAATAAAGGCTCGTTAATCCCCATACAATAACGTCTATTGTTGGCCAGTAAAAAACGTCAGTGATCCTATCAGGACTACTCTTCAAAATATAAAGATAATGTAAAATTGTGCCTTTAATTCTATAAAATTTCATGGTTTGTCCCCTTTCCTATAACTTGTAAAAAATAATCCTCAAGCGAGGGTCTTTCTATGCTAATTTCACTATACGAAACGTTACTTTTATTTAGATTCTGCAAAAGTGAAGGTATTTTAGAACTTTCAAGTGAGATGTATATCGATTTTCCATCGATTTCATATTTTAACTTCTCTGAGGCACAATATGATGTAACTTTTTTCAGATTTTTTTCAATAAATAATTCAACGCGGCAGATTTTTATTGATTTGATAAGAGCAGCCGGAGTATCGTTTGCAATAATTTTACCGTTGTTTATTACTATTACCCTATCGCATAGCTCTTCAACTTCTGCCATATTATGAGATGTGATGATAACTGAAACTTTGTATTCTTTCCTTTCTTTCAACACAAGGTTTCTAATATATTTTGCAATTTCAACGTCAAGTGAAGCGGTGGGTTCGTCAAGTAGCAAAATTTTTGGGTAATTAATAAAAGCCTTTGCCATATTTACTTTGGTCAATTGCCCTGCTGACAAGTCTGCCATTATCTTCTTTTCTATATCCTCCATTTTAAAAAGTTTAATTATCTCCCTAACTCTTTGTTTTCTGTCTTTAATTAAAAACATGTGTGAAATCCAAGTTAAATTCTCTTTAACCGTTAGATACCAAGGCAAATTAGTATAAGTAGAAGAAAAACCTATCTGCTCCATGATTTCCGTCCTTTGATTTTTCAGTTTTTTCCCAAAATAATACACCTCACCAGCACTTGGCGTTAGAATCCCTAAAAGCATTTGTATTGTTGTTGTTTTTCCAGCTCCATTTGGGCCTAAAATTCCAAGAATTTCGCCCTCTTTGAGCTGAATTGAAACATTATCAACCGCAACAAAATCACCAAATTTTTTACTAAGACTTTTAGTCTCAAGAATATACATAAAATTATTGTAACAAGCAGAGGAATTATATGCTATCGAGGAACTTGGAAAATTAGAGCTCTCTTTTTAGATATTGGCCTGTGTAAGAAGTAGGGTTATTGGCAATTTGTATAGGAGTGCCTGTTGCAAGAATTTTACCTCCTGCGTCTCCCCCCTCAGGTCCAAGATCTATTATCCAGTCTGCATTTTTAATTATATCAAGATTATGCTCAATTACAATAACAGTGTTTCCCTTTTCAACTAGACGCCTCATAACACCAATTAATTTTTCAAGGTCTGCAAAGTGAAGCCCCGTTGTTGGCTCATCAAGTAAATATAAACTGCTATTGTTCCCTTTTTTAGAAAGTTCTGACGCAAGCTTTATTCTTTGAGCTTCCCCTCCAGAAAGCGTAGTTGCTGCCTGCCCAAGTTTTATGTAAGAAAGCCCCACTTCTTTAAGCGTTGCGAGTTTGTTGAATAGACCTTCATGGAATGAAAGAAAATCAAGGGCTTCGTCAACGCTCATTCCAAGAACCTCTGAAATATTTTTTCCTTCAAAATCAATTTCAAGAGTGTCTTGTGTGTAGCGTGTTCCATTGCAAGTCTCACAAGTTACAAAAACATCAGGTAAAAATTGCATTTCTATTTTAATCTGCCCTTCCCCTTCACATGTTTCGCATCTGCCTCCCCTTACGTTAAATGAAAATCTTCCAGGTCCATACCCTCTCATGCGTGCTTCACGAGAATTTGCAAACAAATCACGAATGTAAGTAAAAGCTCCGGTGTAGGTGGCAGGGTTTGATCTTGGTGTCCTTCCAATTGGAGATTGGTCAATCATAAATACTCGTTTTAGCATTTCGTCCCCAATTATTTCATCAAACGATCCGGGTTTTTCTTTGTGAAATGGATTTTTCCGTAGTGCTAATACATGATACAAAACGTCATTAATTAAAGTAGATTTTCCACTTCCGGAAACGCCTGTCACGCAAACAAGTGAACCAAGCGGGAATTTTACATCAACATTTTTTAAGTTGTGGGCACTGACTCCTTTAAGTTCTAAATAGTTTTCTATTTTATTGATATTGAAATTGTGGTTTTTATTAGTAATTTTCTTTTTTCCGGAAAGATAAGCACCCGTTATAGAGTTTGGGTCATCAATTATTTCCTGTGCTGTCCCTTTTGAAATAATTCTACCGCCAGCTTCTCCCGCCGCCGGTCCGATATCAAAAATATAGTCAGCCTCCATCATCATCTCACGGTCATGCTCAACAACTATGACGGAATTACCAAGATCTCTTAGCTTTTTTAGAGTATTTATTAGTTTTGTATTGTCTCTTGGGTGAAGACCAATTGAAGGTTCATCGAGAACATACAAAACGCCTGACAAACCCGAACCAATTTGGGACGCCAATCTGATCCTTTGTGCTTCTCCCCCGGCAAGCGTTTGGGCGGAGCGTGACAGAGTTAAATAAGAAAGGCCAACGTCAATCAAAAACTTAAGCCTGGTTGTAATTTCCCGCAATATTATTTTTGCAATTTGTTTTTCGCGTGAAGAAAGTTTATCAAACAAAGTTGAAATGAATTCAAAAGATTTTTCTATTGACTGGTCGGATAAACCCACAATAGATAGGTCATCTATAGTAATTGATAATGCCTCGGGTTTTAACCGTTTTCCGTGGCATTCTTCACAAACAAGTTCTGTCATAAATTTTTCAATTTCGTGCTTAATAAGATCAGATTCTGATTCGTTATGGCGTTTTAGAAGGTAATTAACTACACCAGTATATGGCTCATAAATTTTGGTATTGTCACCAAAACGGTTTTTTCCTTTCACCTCATAAAGCTCGTCGCCTGTTCCATATAAAACTATTTTCTTCTGCGCATCCGTAAGTTCCCGAATTTCAACCCTAAGCGGAACATTGTTTTTTTCAAGCGCTTGCTTAACAGTCCTTGCTGTCCAAGTGTCCTGTTCACCAATATTTGCAAACGCCAAAATCCCGCCCTCATTAATAGAGAGGTGAGGGTTTAAAACCAGATCTTCGTCAACTGACTGAATAACGCCAAGCCCGTTACATGTTGGGCAAGCACCGTATGGTGAATTAAAGGAAAAAAGTCTAGGTTCAATTTCCTGGAGTGCAAGTCCGCATTTTGGGCAAGCAAATTTCTCAGAATAAAATGTGTCTTCCATGCTTTTTGGTTTTTCAGGGATTGAAAACCCTTTATCTTTAATTTCCGTTACAACTAATTCCCGACTTCCCAAATTTAAGGCTTGTTCAACGGAATCAACCAATCGTTGCCTTTCAAAATTTTTATCTAACGCCAAACGGTCAACTACGGCTTCAATTGTATGTTTGTTAGTTTTAATCAAAACTAAATCTTCGTCTAACCCAAAAATAATTCCATCAATTCTTACCCTTTGAAACCCACGCTTTTTTAAATCCTTAAATAGATCTGAATATTCCCCTCGTCTGCCCTTTACAATTGGTGCCAGAACCATAATTCTTACTGGCGCTACTCTCACAAATTTCATAATAATATCTTCAACAATTTTTTCTTTTGTGGTCCTTGATATTTCCGTTCCGTCATTTGGACAATGAGGGTGCCCTATCCTTGCGTACAAAAGCCTGAGATAATCGTAAATTTCGGTTACTGTTCCGACAGTAGAACGAGGGTTATGGGAAGTTGACTTTTGATCGATTGAGATAGAGGGAGACAATCCTTCAATCAAGTCAACATCAGGTTTTTTCATAATACCCAAAAATTGCCTGGCGTAAGACGAAAGACTTTCTACATAACGCCTTTGCCCTTCAGCATAAATAGTGTCAAATGCAAGAGAACTTTTACCGCTTCCAGAAAGTCCGGTAAAAACCACAAGTTTATACTTTGGTATCTCCAAATCAACGTCTTTAAGATTATGTTCACGAGCTCCTTTAACTATAATTTTGTCTATCATGGGGTGACTTTAAGAATGTTTTTAATAAAACTTAAAGTTTTCTATTATAACCCTTATGTTCCACCCAGAGCAAGCCCTTACAAAATAGGAAGTGTCGAATGCTATTTTTGAAGCCAATTTTATGAAGTAGACGATTCTACACCAAATCAGGCAGAAAAGTATGGGTCCAATCGGATATATTTGTGACAGTACGAAGTTTTACCTCCTCGTCAATTGGCGGATCAAAAAAATTATCTGATAGATAAAAAAAGGTGCCGTTTGTTTTGTTTTTGGCTACCGTAAAGCCGTTATGCGCAACTCTATCAAATAACGCAAAATAAAGTAATAATGAACCGGACATCACAACTTCAAAAGAACTATCCGATGCATCTTCTATTTGGTCAAGACCTACTCTTTGCTCCAGTCTGTTAAGTATTACGCCAGATTTTAAGTCGAGAGCTAAACGAAAGAAATTCCTACCTGTTTGTTCTGCCCGCGTTCTTCGTGAAGCGTGTTCCGACAACCACTCTCGGCTGAACTTTCCTGTTCTTGCTCCGGTAAGAAGTGCCGAATCTATTCTTTCACCGATGTGCGAGCCTACTCTATAGGCTTCAATTTCAAACCCGTCGGAAGCAAGCCTCGTGGCTTCATCCGTCAAATACATACTTTGTTGAAACATTAAGCTTACTGAACCAAACTTTACAACTTTCTCAGCTCTTTTCAATACTCTTGGGGTTTTGGGTCCTAAATCAACAATAAAAGGGAATTTATCGTTAAAACTTAGGTCAGCATCTTTCCTTTGTGGTGGAATTTCGTAATTCATATAGCAAAATTGTAGCATATCAGTGCGCTTTCTTTAATACCAGCTCCTTACTTACAAATTCTTACATTGGGAAGTCAATTGCTTGCAAAATAATTATGCTGTATTATACAAAATATGGAAAAATGGCAACAAATACTAAATAAGCAAGTTTCGAGACGATCAGCCTTGGGTTTAGGTGTTGGAGCAGTAGTGACCATATCTTGTTCAGGATCAACAGATCGAAAACCAACTCCAAGCGCAGTTGCAACTTTTACACCAATTCCAAATAAAGAAGCAGTTTTTGGTCCGGAAGAACCCATCAGAAGATCTGAGGGTAACTGGACAGATTCTGATGTCGAGAATCTTTCAAGAAAAATGTTGAGTCAAACAGAATTAACCGAGATCCCTTTTGCCGGATCAATACTCATGAAAAACGTTAAAGGACAACCAAGTTTTTCTGAAGAGACATCTCTTTTTACAGATTTAAAGTTGATATTTAAAACCCAAAGATTGTTACCAGGCAATCCCCTCTCGCCCATAGCTACATTACCGGACTACAATGTAGGAACAATAGTTACTTTACCTGTTTTTAAAGCCAACGGAGAACGAGTAGGTACTACCACGGGTCGATCAAGCATGGCACTCAAATTAATTACTATATCTACGCAAGCTACTCAAGGCCATTCGGATTTTTTTTTGATGTTCGGTGCTGCAAAGGAAATTATGAACTATAAGGGATTTGCGATGGGGCTTGAATATACTTTGAATCGCTCCGGATACAAAGTACCAGACGATCAAAAACAAAAAAATACGCTTATGTTAAAAATGTTTGATTTTGGCTATTCAGACTATGGGGATATGCCAACGCAATATATGTCTGATCTTTGGGCTCAATTTCTGATGATACCTGACTATTTGAAAGCTAAGGAGTCGAGTAAGTTTTCAAGTAGTGACTTAGCGACATTGAGACTTACTGATGCTGCAGCAAATGATTTTATAAATAACAGTGTTCTTTCAAAAAATGCTGATGGTAAGTATATTTGGACACAAGATAAAAATAAGTTCTACGATAATTGGGTTAGAGTTGCGGGGGAAATATATACTGGAAAATTACCAATTGCTCCCTAGTTATTGCCTTGTCTTAAATACCTGATTTTGTCCCGCAATAATGCTGCGGTTTCAAAATCTAATTGTTTTGCAGATTCTGCCATTTCTTTTCTAAGTTTTTTGATGAGTTTTTCTCGGTCATCAGGAAGTAAAACATCTTTTTCAAGCAACGGTTTCAAATCTTCCAAAATGTCAACTTTTTTAACCAATCTTTCCCTAATAATTTTCTCAACCGTTTTTGGAGTTATTCCGTGCATTTCATTATACTTAAGTTGATTCTCTCGTCTTCTGTCTACCTCTTCAATTGCGGCTTTCATTGAACGAGTGTTGTCATCAGCATATAAAATAACTTTTGAATCAACCCGCCTTGCTGCTCTCCCCATAATTTGGATAAGAGAAGTCCTGGATCTTAAGAAACCTTCTTTATCAGCGTCCATTATGGCAACGAGTGAAACCTCGGGCAAATCAAGTCCTTCACGGAGCAAATTTATACCAACCAAGACATCATACTTCCCATTTCTCAACTCATCCAAAATATCTTGTCTTTGAAAAGTGTCTATCTCAGAATGTAAATATTGAACCTTTATTCCTTTGTCTTCAAGATAAAAAGACAAATCCTCAGCCATTCTTTTTGTGAGTGTGGTGACTAATACTCTTTCTTTTTTTTCAACAGTTTTATTGATCTCGGAAATAAGGTCATCTACTTGCCCTTCAGTAGGTCTTATCTCTACGTTTGGGTCAACTATCCCCGTGGGTCTAATTAATTGTTCTGCAACATTTTCTTTCCCAGCCAACTCAATTTCCCAAGGGTTAGGGGTTGCAGACAAAAATATAGTTTGTTTGATTCTTGTCATAAATTCTTCAAATTTTAGCGGTCTATTGTCATATGCTGAGGGAAGCCGAAAACCATAATCTACTAAAAGCTTTTTACGGGCAAAATCACCATTAAACATACCTCTTATTTGCGGGACAGTCATGTGTGATTCATCAAGTATCAAAAGCCAAGGTTTTCCCGAGTGGGCATAATAGTCTAGAAGCGTATAGGGTGGATCTCCCGGTTTTCTGCCGTCAAAGTATCTTGAATAGTTCTCGATTCCATTAACGTATCCTACTTGCTTAATCATTTTTATATCATATTCCGTACGTTTTTGAAGGCGGTCCGCTTCAAGGGGCTTTTTCATTTCTATTAATTCCTTGACACGAGCGGCCAAATCTTTTCTCATTTCCGCAAATGCACCTTCATACGTGTTTCTATTTGTTATGTAGTGCTTTGCAGGATAAATTGTCACCCATTTAGTATTTTCAACAACATTTCCGTTGAGAGGATCAACCTTGTCAATTTTCTCAACAATGTCCCCTGCCAAAGTTATTCTTAAAACCAGATCTTCAGAAGCCGTGTAAACTTCAATGGTGTCTCCTCTGACTCTAAAAGTGCTTCTCTTAAAAGCATAGTCATTTCTTGCGTATTGAAGGTCAAGCAAACGGTCAAGAATTGAGTTTCTAGAGAGTTTTACGCCTTCTGCTATCTCAAGACTTATTTTTCCATATTCAACCGGAGACCCTAAATTGTAAATTGCAGAAACAGATGCTACAACAATAGTATCGGGACGGGTAAGTATATTGGTTGTTGCTGCTAAACGAAGTTTGTCTATCTCCTCATTTATCTCAGTCTCCTTTGCAATATAAGTGTCGGTTGTGGGAATATATGCTTCTGGTTGATAGTAATCATAATAAGAAACAAAGTAAGACACCGCATTTTTTGGGAAGAAGTCACGAAACTCCTGATAAAGCTGTGCTGCTAGCGTCTTATTGTGTGTCATGACAAGCGTTGGAATATTAAGGTCTCTTATAACGTTTGACATGGTAAACGTTTTTCCACTTCCAGTCACACCAAGCAAAACTTGAAACGGAGCATTATTCTTAAATCCTTTTTCAAGCTTCAGAATTGCATCTGGTTGGTCTCCTGTAGGTTTGTATTTTGATAATAGTTCAAAATTCATAGCTTTCTATTTTAACATAGTTCGTAAAGTCACCTGCTATCTAGCATAGGCTTTTATTAATCAATTTTGATATCGTTTGAATATTTTTACATCAGTTGACCTTCGCATTATTTTCGTGTAAATTAGTATTATTGTTCGATAGTATAGATTTTACATCTTATATCCTACAATCCTATATGACAGCAGTACTATATAGAAGAGAAAGGGATCTACTTGCATACATTATGCAGTTTCAGGAGCAAAATGGATATTCCCCTACCCTACGTGAAATGGCTGACGCAATGGGCCGCAATAGTGTTTCTACTATCCACGCGCTCATTCGCACAATGGTTGAGAAAGGTTATCTTCAAAAAGTTGAAGGCAACAACAGAACACTTAAAGTCCTAAAAAAAGAAAATCTTGGGATACTCATGGGTTCAACACCAAAGATTATTGGACCAACAATTACTCTACCACTTATGGGTTACATTGCAGCTGGAAAACCTCTTGAACCATATACGGACCCGGAGGCAACTTTTCCTATTGCTACAGGAATGTTAACCGGAAAGCGCACCTCTTACGTCTTACAGGTTAAAGGGAGTTCTATGATTGAAGATGGAATATTAGATGGAGACTTTGTAGTAATTGAAAAGACAGAAACCGCAAAAAACGGGGATATAGTTGTAGCTTTGGTGGATGACAGCCTCGCTACATTAAAACGATTTTATAGAGAAAACGATCGAGTTGTTCTTAAGCCAGCTAACAGCGCTATGGAGCCAATTTACCCCGAGCAAATTCAAATTCAAGGGATAGTAGTAAGTTTGGTCCGTAGATTTAATTTCTTGTCCTAGCCAGTTTACCCTGAGGAACAAAGTGACGAATGGGCCGCTTTTAACTTTCTCCAATAAAATCTACCGAAGAGTTGTTTCAAATAGTAGTTTACAGTTTGTTAATCCTGATTTCTCCATCTGACTAACAGAGTAGGCTCCTGCTTTACGTTCCTCAACCTCGCTTGGTAGCATACTCCTTCTTATTACCCCAAGTGTGTGGCTTGATGCTGTCCACCTATCAAATAACTCTACCATTCGTTGATAGTCAGAAGTACCCGTAGCAGTACTACGTTCTGTAACAAAATTAAACTGAATTACTACGCCAGTGTTATCGGCGTTTACAGCGCGCGTCAAACCCATCCAACGAAAATAATGAGACCTTTTTATATGATCGCCAAAAGCCTTTAATTGTCCCGCCGCAACAGAGTTAGGTAGGATTTCAAAGTGAGATCTCAGGTATTCATATACATCTAGAGGTTGGGGTCTTTGCTCAGGCATCAGAGGATTATATCAAAGATGATCTATTTTTTGAATAATTTCTTTCGGAGATGAAGGTGTTTTTCAACATAAACTATTATTCCGATTACTATTAACGCAATTATGAAAAATTCAAATTTCCTATAATAAGGCTCAAGGCTGTTCCAGTGTGCTCCCAATGTAAACCCTATGTATGTTAAGAGTGTAGACCAAATCAGGCAACCAAGTGTTGTATAAATTACAAACTTTTTGATATCCATTTCAAACATTCCGGCAGGAAGTGATATAACCGTCCTGATCCCAGGAAGAAGCCTTGAGATAAAAATTACTTTATCGCCATACTTTTTAAACCACGTTCCCGCCTTTTCATATTCGTGCTCGGACAAAAGAACGTATTTTCCGTATTTTTTGATAAGCCTAACTAAAACACTCTCTTCAAGAAAATACCCAATGTAATATGCAACAAGTGAACCTACAAGATTCGCCAAAGTGCCCACAAGTACAACATATATATATGATAGCGAGCCTTGGGAAGCTAAGAAGCCCGAAAAAGGCATGGTCACTTCTGAAGGAATTGGAATGAGCGCCGATTCAAGAGCCATCAGAGTAAATATGCCAATATAGCCAGTTGATGATATAAATTGTATAATAAAGGCCGCCAAGTGCTCTAACATGAATCTATATATTGTATCAACGCCTATCGGGAATTTGCAAGATATAACTCTTCGTGCGGCAACAATTTTGCTAGAAACAAAAATTATAATTGCCGAATCCACTTCAAAAGCCGGACTATTACTTAGTTTTATTGAGCGTGAATTTGACAAAAAGAGATTACTAGATCAAAAAATCATTTCTCTAACAGAAGATGAGGAGGAAAATAAAATTCCTCACATTTTAAATTTTTTGGAGACTGATGACGCAGCTTTAATTTCCGAAGCAGGTACCCCGTTAATTTCTGATCCAGGTTTTAAATTAGTCCGTGAAGCAATAAGTCATGGCGTCACAATAATTCCGATCCCCGGAGCAACTGCAGTAATGGCTGCGCTGAGCGTTTCAGGATTTCCTACGGATAAATTCTTGTTTTTGGGATTCCTGTCAAAAAGTGCCTCTAAAAAAGAGAAAACCTTTGCCGATTTAAAATTGGTGCCATTCAAACAAACGATAATATTATACGAATCACCCCAAAGATTAATTGAAACATTAAAGTCAATCAATAGTGTTTTAGGAGACATTGATATTGTGATTGCACGCGAATTAACAAAAATTCATGAAGAAATAAGAAGAGAAAGAATTTCTGTATCCATAGATCACTTTAGGGCAAATGCTCCAAGAGGTGAGTTTACAATTCTTTTTATTTCCGGCAGTTAAACGCAGTCGTTACTTCATTTAGATATAGCTTGTTCAATCTCGAGGAGCTTGTTGTATTTTACAGTACGTTCTCTTGCAGGCGCGCCAAATTTAACGTAGTCCGCTCCAATCCCCACCGCAAAATCTGCAATAAATGTGTCATTCGTTTCGCCACTTCTACTGGAAACAATTATTTTCAGATTTGTGTATTTTGCAATTTCAGCAAGCGCAATGGCTTCACTTATTGTACCAATCTGATTGGGTTTAATTACCACCCCGCCAATTGCTTTTGCTGATACAGCTGCTTGGAGCCTATAAGGGCTCGCCGATATTAAATCATCCCCTACAATGAGTGCTTTTGAAGAAATTGCAGGTGTTATTTTCTTCCACTCTTCAGGGTCTGCGCTTTCTAGAGGATCCTCAAGGTAGATGAGCGAGAAGTCAGATGTTAAAGTTTGGTAAAATCCAATCATATCTGTCGTACTTAGAGGTGTATGTTTGTCAAAAATTGTATAGTTTTTATTTGAAAAAAAAGAATCAGATGCACAATCAAGTCCTAAAAACGCGTCAAGAGAAAAAGACAATCCGGCGCCTTCAACAGAATCTTTAAGTGTGGAAAGGGCTTCTTGGTTTGTTGCAAGGTCTGGTGAAAAACCTCCTTCATCTGCTGACAGAATGCTTCTGTTTCTTTCTGTCAATATTTTTTGAAGAGAAGCGTAGACCAAACTACCTATCTCAAGACTTTCAGTGTACGTTTTAGTGGACGCTGGAATGAGTAAAAATTCTTGGAAATTGAGCTGTCCTTTTCCGTGTTTACCACCCTCAATCAAAGAAAACAAAGGGACCGGCATTTTTTTTTCTTTTTTGCCGGTAAATTGACCAATGTATTCAAATAGTGGGATTTTTGCAGATTTAGCTGCCGCTTTTGCAACGGCTTGCGATACAGATATAATTGCATTTCCGCCAATTTTTTCTTTATTCGCAGTTCCGTCAAGGTCTATCATGAGCCTATCTATTTTTTGTTGCTCGGTAGAGTCAATACCTAATAATTTTGGTGCAATAATGTCTGTTACATTCTGAACTGCTTTTAATACACCCATGCCGTTGTATTTGCCGCCGTCTCCATCACGCAGTTCATGTGCTTCATATGCGCTTTGCGAGAGGCCTGACGGTGCCGAGGACCGTGCCCAAGTTTCATCTGAAAGCGTAACTAGTGATTCAATTGTAGGAATTCCTTTGGAATCCAGAATCTGTCTTGCAGAGACTGACTTAATAGTGGCCATAAAACCCTCCTTCAAAAATTTGTCCAGAATTTGCATTAAGTGTCACGATTTTATTATCTTGGAAGGCAGAAAGTGCATTTTTTACGCCAACTATAGCAGGCATTTGAAGCATTTTTACAAACGCTTGCGTAGCGTTATCACCTTTGTCTTCTAAAACAACTCCACGTGCAAGCTTTAAAACGTTTGCGCGTGCTTTACCTAAAGTTTTTGCAAAAATGATATCTTCGCTTCTTATTTTTGAAAAATCACCAATATTTTCTAACTTTCTGGTATGTCCGGTTGCGATGCCGGGATTAATGGGCGTTCCGTTTATAGTATTTCTATTTTGAGTACTTTGGCCAGGAATAATTGCCGGTTTAACCAGTAAAATATAGAAACTGTCACTGCTTTTTCCCCACAAAATTTCTTGTGGGGAAAGATAGTGTTTTTCAAGCTTATTTATAAGATGAACTAGCGCCGCAACTTCACTACCCCTAAGCTTATCAAAATCATATGTTTTGGCTCCATTTCTTATATAAACTGCCGGACCATTTTTTGGATAACGCTTGGTCGCTTCGTAACTAGCTTTATCTACCACTAGTTCGTGTCCGGTTGAAAACTGTATTACAATTTTTGACCTGTCATTTAGTTGATAATCAAAAGGAAAAATTTTTCCAAGAAGGTCATCAACTGATGTTTTTTGGACAAGTGACGTAACTGCACTCTTAAAATGGTCAATTTTTTTTAAATGGCGATTCAAAATATTAGCCGGTGTAAAAAGCGAGATCCAATATGCCCTAATTGTATCAAATAACACAGCGTCTCCTTTGATATGGTGAGGCTTGGTGTGTAAGTTGAGAGACGATTCGCGAGGTGTAGTGTAACCATGAATTGCAAAATTCAAACTGTTGAGTTTAGTGTAATAATCCCTAATTTCAGAGACTAAATTGTTTGGTATTTCGCTAGAGGCAATAATTCTCTTAATATGTATTGCAATTTGTTCAAGAGATCCAGGTAATTCATAATTGATTGCTCCTAACAAATGTTTGATCTTAGTTTCTAATGAATTGTGCCTAACAAATTCATAATATGCGTGGGGTGTTACAACAAAACCAGGGGCAATGGGAAATCCATGAGTAAATAATTCTCCGAGTCTCGCCAAATTTTCTCCAACAAGATGCGCGTCGTCAAGATCCAGGTCATACAAAGAAACAACCCAGGCAGAGGGCTTTATCATATATTAATGGTACGCAAATTGAATAGTTATTGCAAGTTCGTACTTTGCGTAGTTTTATTCAGTTGAGCCGGGGACAATAAGGTCAAACTGTTTGGTAGTGGGGCTATAAGCCTTCGGGCCGTAATCTGAGACATAATTAACAATATTTTCTTTAAAATATGCTGGTTTTGATTCCTGTATTTTACCCGTAATATAATAAGTCAAAGCCATTATTCCAGCAAAGCCCATATCTTCAGGTGGGAATATATCCCAGCGGCTATCAGGGATACCAAAAAATTCATTTTTACTACCGATAGATATTACTAATTCGTCTTTATCCCTAATAACAAATTTAGCGTGCCTAGCATGCCCTTGACTAAATGCCCGTAAAGAAAGCTTGGGCCCAAACATCTCGCTTTTTTTAATATCTAACATAGGGCAAATTGGCATAAATTTGTCTGGTAAAACATACGAATACGCTCTATAATCACCAAAATTCTGTGGGAATGAAAGTGACTCGATATACTCTTTAATTTTTGAAGGTTCTTCTCCCGTGGCCGACAATATCATGCCCATATAAGTTGATGTATTGTATGTGTATGGCTCGGGGATTGATTTATAAACATATACCTTATCCGCGACATTTGCTGCATCTGAATTTCCTTTTGTAGTAAGCAAGGTTG
The DNA here is from genome assembly GCA_964651815.1 of uncultured Gammaproteobacteria bacterium. GTDB lineage: Bacteria > Patescibacteriota > Microgenomatia > Levybacterales > GWA1-39-11 > GWA1-39-11. Next base: position 39,450 of record CAZYWG010000011.1, read on the forward strand.
TATGAAGAGAGTATTTTTTTGCGAGCTCTATCTCCCAAACTGAATCTTTACCTCCGGAGGCAGAAATTACCATCGCCTGTGTTATTAGCTTATTTTTAATAGCTAATTCATAAGAAGGTATAATTTGTTTAAAATTGCTTTCATCCGCAAATACAGCTGACCTTCCGGAAAAAAGAATTAAACCTGTATTATAAGCGTTTCCGGAACCTACTACAAAAGGGAAGTTAAAATCGTTAATATTGAGTTGTGGCGGCGGATTTTTAACAAAAAAATCGAGTGTTTGGAGGACAATCTTATCTAAATTTTGTATCTCATCCATATCCTAAACTTCTCCTCTTTCAATTTTTCTTTGTTCAGGAGTTTCATCGGGCCTACTATAGTCATCCTCAAGTCTAATTGTTGTTCCTTGCTCATTCATTGAAGATTCAATTACATCACAATCTGTAACTGCTTGATGTCTATGTTTTTGTCCTGCATACGTAGTATAGCCTTTGCCTTTTTCCATCTTTACTGCTTCAAGTTCGCCGCTACTATTCTCAAGAATAAGGTTACATTCCCCGTTTATTAACCAATAACTTTCCTGTTTTATTTCATGGACCTGCAAAGAAAGCCTACAACCAGCGTTAATGTGAAGGACCTTGCCCATGTAAGGCATGCCTTCACGAACCCAATGCAACTCATAGCCCCATGGCTTATCTACTTTTTTGACATAACCTTCTAAATTAAACTTAGATTTATCAATATTTTTTAAATCAATCATAATTAAATAAAAATCGCTTTCCGATATAGATTTTTATAGACTCAAAACATCAACGATTTTGTTGTGAATTATTCCATTTGACAAAATAACGTCCCCGTCAAAAATTGAAGCTTCTTCTCCATTTGACCGAGTCATACGCCCACCTGCTTCAAGAACTACAATTGTTGCGGCAAGCCTATGAATAGGAGGGACATTGAATTCAACATGTGCATCGGTTTTCCCTTGAGCAAGCTTGCAAACAGTATTTGGATAAGACCCAGTAATCCTAAGATATTGGGCGCTCATCGCAATTTTATTAACAATTTTAAGCTGTTCTACTCGAGGCCTAATATTTGATGCAAAATCTGTAGTGACAATTGCATCAAACATATCAAAAGTTTTTGAAACATGTATTTTTTTGCCATTAAAGAATGCACCCTTACCTTTTTCTGCCCAGAATAGCTCACTTGTTACAGGCATAAAGCAAACTCCCAAAACCAACTTTTCTTTATGAGTTAGCGCAATTGATATTCCAAACTCAGAAAGTCCGTGGATAAAGTTCATTGAGCCGCACAAAGGATCAAAGTACCATACATAATCACTTTTTCCTCCACTTTCCCCAAATTCTTCACCAATGATGTGGTGATCTGGAAATTGAGCAGATATGGTCTTTCTAATGGTTTTTTCAGAGTCTTTATCGGCGTTGGATACGCGGTCTGTCTCACTTTTGTTTTCAATTTTTCCGGCACTACCGCTATTAAAGTAGTCTAACAGGATTTTCCCCGCTTTTGCTGCAGCATCTTTTGCTGTTTTTAATTCTTGAGACATTTTAATCTTTTGCAACTGACTTTATTGTGGACATTAGTTCTTCGTGATATTTTTCCATGTCATTTTTTTCATAAGCTTCAACATTAAGTCTCAAAAGTGGTTCGGTGTTTGAAGTCCTTACAGAAAAGCGCCAAGTTGGATAAGAAATAGCAACGCCATCCATTGTTTCCAATTCACCATCTTTGTATTTATTTTTAAGTATGTCCAAAATTTCTGGTGCATTAGTCACTTTGAAGTTAAATTCACCAGATTCATAACTTCTTCTATACTCTTCTATCACTTCCGAAAATGGCTTTCCCTCTCGCGTCAGGACTTTTAAAACAGTCAATATGATCGGCATTTGGGATTCTGCATTTCCTGTTGCCCTAAAAAAGTAGTGGGCAGATGACTCCCCGGCAAAAATTCCTCCAGTAGTATTCATTGCCTCAGTAATATATGCATGTCCTACGCGGGTTATTACCATTTTTCCACCATTTTCTTCAATTATTTTACGTGGGGTAAAAAGATAACGAATATCAACGTAAATTGTGTCACCCGGGTTTTCCTTCAATAATTCACTTGCCACAATTGAAGTAATAATGGTTGGCTGGACGACTTGTCCCTTTTCATCTATAAAAAAAAGCCTGTCACCATCACCATCTGGCGCTAGGCCCAAGTCAGCCTTCTCCGCAACTACTCTTTTTTGTAAATCTACAAGCGTTTCAAGTTGGAGAGGGTCAGGTTGGTGGGCCGGGAATGTACCATCAAGCTCCCAATTCATTTTTATTAAATCTTGAGGAACGTGATCAAAAAGTGACCCAATATATTGCGACCCCATTGCGTTTGCTGGGTCTGCTACGACTTTAAATTTTGCAATTTCCGGATTCCCTACAATTTTTAGCGCGTTCTCAACTTCATCATTTAAAATTCCAGTTTTTTTAGTTATATTACCTCCGCTTTGTGGTTTCGGAAGATTACTGTTTACAGCATTTTCTTTCACCTCGTCCATTCCCGTAGATTTTCCAATCTTAATGAGTCCTCGTTCGCCCTTTTTTACAAATTTCACACCATTCCACTGGGGTGGATTGTGGGAGGCTGTTATTTGCATTCCACATTCATACCCATAATGTGAGACAGCAAAGTAAAACGTAGGAGTTGACACAACACCGATATCTATAACGTGCGCGCCTAGCGCAACAAGCGTCTCAATTGCGATTTTAGTTAAAGAGGGTGAAGAAGTTCTCATGTCGGTCCCAACAACAAGCGTTAAACTTTCATCATCGGGTTTCCCTTTTTTGAAAAATCCATAAATTGAAGCAACTATTGTCTTAATATTCTCTTCGTTTAATTCCTCAGGATAAAGTCCTCGGATATCGTAACCCTTAAAAATGTGAGAAGGAATCATAGAAATTTAGTTTAAATCTTGGAGTAGTATTATGTCAAGATAGCTCGCGAGAGGCATTGTCATGCCACTTGTTTTGATTTGTTCATCTAGGTTTGCAAGACTTAAAAAGACATGCCTTAGCTCATTCTCTCGCCATAAAAGTGCTTGTCTTTTGAGTTTTTCAAGTTGCCACGGTGCCATTTTAGAAGTTTCTGAAAATTCATTTTCAAGATTACCCTTTACAACCATCAAATTCCTAACACGTTTGATAAGAGAATATAGAATCTGCTCCACTTCAGTATTTTTTGAAAGTGTTTTAAACAATTCTAGGCTTCTCTTTTTATTTTTAGGTGAAAAAGAGTCAATAAATTCAAAAAATACTTTTGGAAATTCAAAACTAAAAAATGTAGCTGTTTTTAATTCGTTTGTTGAATTTTTGTCAAGCTGTTGTTCATCCCACAAAATGATTGTTGTGTCCTGGTCTTTTAAAAACGTTTTTATGTTTTCAATTAGCTCTTTACTAGGTTTCACTTTTGTTGCATATTCGACTACAACGATCCTTTTAGCTGTGAATAGGCTTACTGATACAAGCGAATCAAGGATTACCTGTAAACTTTGTTTTTTTCCGTCGAACCTCGCAATTTCTGAATTGGGACTCAGAAGAGATAACAATTTGTTTCTGGAATCAACAATATTTTCTCCGGTTATAACGTAAATCATATTTAAAACTACCTATTTTTTAATCGGAATAAATCTGAGCTTTATTTTATCACAGGACTGTTCATGAAAAGAACTTCTTTAATATATGATCTCAAAAGACCTGAATCAAATTTAATCCCCAATATCCCTCCATTTGGGTCGCCAAATTTAAATGTAGGGACAGATGCTGTGAATCTTGGACTAAGAGCTGGAATGCTCATGGGATTTGTTGGCGGTAGACCTTTTTGCTTTTGCAAATCTTGGTAAACCTTTGCATAAGCGGTGAGTTCATTATTTTTCATAAATGATAACTTGTCAAACTGACCATTTTGTGAATCGAGCAAAAAAGGTGTAACTGCGATTACATTTTTATCTTGTTCCCAAATTGATTCAAATGACGTTTTATAGTAACTTCCAATTACACTCCCCGCGAGTCTCTCAGAACTCCAGCCTGTTTCGGTTATAAAAACGGGTTTTTCCGATCCGGCAAATCTTGAAATTATGTTCTCTTCAAATTTGTAAGTAGAAGTGCTTTCCTGAGCGTTAACCAAAGGTGGTACGGAAAAACCAGGATTTGGGTAAGAGTGCGACGCAATACCATCAATATTTTTAAATACATCGGAATTGTAATTTCCCATTTCCCTGATGTACACAAAATTATCCATATATTTTACGCCGTCATTTGGAGACGCATTATCAAGCCCCGCCGTAATCAAAAAAAAGTCTGGATTTTCGTTATGAAACGTTTGTTCAGCATACATAACCAAATCGGCGTAGTCCTTTGGGCTAGGTGGTTCGCCTCCCCATTCATCATAACGATTCGGTTCATTAAACAAGACAATATACCTATTTTTCGTAGGCCAAGTAAGCGAATTTAGAAAATTAGCAAAATCCAGTACGTTATACTCATTAGGTTTGGCCCAAACGCCAGTATTTATATAATATGGATCTGTAGCAAGTCGAACAATTGGAATTAAGTGGAATGTTGAACAATCATTAAAAAAATTTTGCCATTTTACAATATCCCGGTCAGAATATTGAATGGGTATTGTTACATATCCCCAGTCCCCACCTCCAGAATTCACAAGTTTTGCAGCATCTGAGAGTTCTGCTGGGAATAAAATATGTATTCCAAAAATGTTGTTTGGGAGGCTTACTGGATTGTAAAAAGCATACGATTTTGTGGTAAATGAAAACAAAAATAAAACAAAAAAAATGAATAGCAGTTTCCTCATGATAAGCCTTATATTCTAATATAATGCCCCAAAAAACAAAAGCAAATGTTATAATAATATCCTTATGTGCGGGATATTCGGGTACATAGGTCCCAAAGAGGACGCGGCACAGATTGTGCTTGAAGGACTAAAAACTCTTGAATATAGAGGTTATGATTCGTGGGGAATTGCCGTTAAGAAAGGCACTGTCCTTGAATCAGAAAAACATACCGGCAAAATTGGTGACGCTAATACTATCCTCCCAAAAAGCAACGTAGGAATTGGCCACACCCGCTGGGCTACACACGGAGGTGTAACAGACCAAAACGCACATCCGCATCTTGACTGCACAAAACAAATTGCGCTTATCCACAACGGCATAATTGAAAACTTTCTTGAATTAAGGAATGAGCTCGTTAAAAAAGGGCATAAATTTAGTTCTGAAACGGATACCGAGGTTGCCGTCCATTTAATTGAAGAGAATCTTAAAACAGTTGGGTTTGCAACGGCAGTCCGCGACGCATTCAACAAGCTGTCCGGTATGAATGCGATAGTTGTTTTAAATAGTGCTTCCTCGGAAATCATTGCTGCAAAAAATGGGTCTCCTCTTGTAGTTGGTGTTGGGAAAGATGAATATTTTGTCGCGTCTGACGCTGCTGGAATTTTAAAATACACAAAAGATATTTTGTTTTTAGAAGACAACCACATGGTAATTATAGGTGAAGATTTAAAACTTCTTACACTTCCTGCGGGGCGTGAGGTAAAGGCCAAAATTGAAACAATTAAATGGGCATTTGAAGAAGCAGAACTTGGGAATTATAAACATTTTTTTATAAAAGAAATCCATGAAGAGCCCAGAGTTATTAAAAACATAGCACTTAACGGTTTGCAAAGCGCAAAGAATCTCGCAAATCTAATTGAACACGCAACCGGAACCTTTCTGATTGCCTGCGGTTCTGCGTCATACGCGGCAACTGGTGCCACATATCTTTTTTCAAAAGTTGCAAAAAAACACGTTAACTTTGCCGTAGGTTCGGAATTTAAATATATTGAAGACTTTATAATACCTGAAACTTTAGTAATACCTATCTCTCAAAGCGGGGAATCAATTGATGTTATTGAACCAACAACCAAAGCAAAAAAAGAAAAGGGCGCAAAAATCGCGTCCATTGTAAATGTCCTTGGGTCAACTCTCTATAGACTTTCAGACTTTAATTTTTTACTTGAAGCGGGCCCCGAAAAAGCAGTAGTTGCCACAAAAAGTTTTAGCGCAATGATTGCCGCTGTTCTTCTGACAGCTTATGCCTTGGCAAACAAGGCTAAAAAAGGGCAAGAATTGCTGTTACAAGCTTCATTAAATGTTTCAAAAATTTTGGGTCCAACCTATATTGAAATGGTGATAGAGATTGCAGAAAAGCTCAAAAACCGCGAACATATTTATGTAATTGGAAGAGGTATTTCATACACAGCAGCGCTAGAAGCGACTTTGAAAATTAAAGAGGCAACATATATTCATGCGGAAGCGTTTCCGGGTGGCGAATTAAAACATGGCGTAATTGCATTAATAGAAAAAGGCACACCCTGCATAGTCTTTGCTCCAAATGACGAGACTTATGAAGAAATTGTGTCAAATGCTCAGGAAATTAAGGCGCGTGGCGGTCATATAATTGGTATTGGACCTATCAATAATGAAGTTTTTGATGATTTCCTCGAGACTGACGATATTGAGGAAGCAACTCTACTCCCTCAAGTAACTGTTGCACATTTACTTGGGTATTATCTTGCTCTAGCACGCGGAAACAAAGACCCGGATAAGCCCCGAAATCTCGCAAAATCCGTCACTGTGAAATGATGCCAAACAAAGCTTTCATATTCGATATGGATGGCGTACTTGTTGATAGCGAGCGTTCGTGGGAAAAAGTTGATAAAGATTTTTTGGATAGAATTCTAGGAAAAGATATTAGCAAAAAAATCGGAAGCACCATAGGATTTGGAGTTAGTAGTATTTACGAGAAAGCTAAAAACTTTGGGTTTGTGATGGATCCACATAAATTCCAGTCGCTTTATGATGAAATAGCTTTTGAAGTTTATGACAGATCAACAATAACCCCCAACGTCGAAGATTTATCCACTTTTCTCTTGTCTAATAACTTTAAAATTGGTTTAGTAAGCTCTTCTCCTACTTCTTGGATTGATCACGTCATGAAAAGAATTTCATTTGGAAATAAGTTTAAAACCATTGTTTCTTTAAATGATCACCCGAATTTAGCAACAAAGCCTGCGCCGGATGGATACTTAGAGGCAATGAAAGAATTGGATAGTACACCAAGCACTACAATTGTCCTTGAGGACTCAAATCCTGGGATAAAATCTGCTAAAAAATCTGGATCTTATACTATTGGATTTAGAGGAAATATAGTTCCTGGATATATCCAAGATGAAGCAGATATTTACGCTGATCACATGCTTGAGGTAATTGAAATTATCAAAAATAAATTCATGTCCACTGAATAGCCTCAGATTTAGTATAATTATCTCATGAAGTCATTTTGGAATAATTTACCAAAACCTATCTTTGCATTGGCACCTATGGAAGGCGTGACTGATACAGTCTTTAGAAGACTTATCAATTATTGTGGAAGACCTGCCGTTTATTTTACAGAATTTACAAATGTTGACGGGTTATTTTCTAAAGGACATAAAGCAGTTGAACACAGGTTGATTTTTAAGCAAGAGGAAAAACCCATAATTGCCCAAATTTGGGGGATGAAACTTGAAAATTATACTGAAGCTGCAAAAAAAATTGTTGAAATGGGTTTTGATGGAATTGATATCAATATGGGTTGCCCTGAAAAAAATGTAGTAAGACGTGGCTCTTGTGCAGGTCTTATACACAACCCAAAACTTGCGGCACAAATTATTGCTGCAACAAAAGAAGGTGCGGGAGATTTACCTGTTAGCGTAAAGACTCGAATAGGTATAAAAGAAAACGAAATTAATGAATGGATCACATTTTTACTCGAACAAAATATTGACGCACTTACCGTGCATTTGAGAACCGTTAAAGAAATGTCTCAAGTACCTGCACATTGGGAAGAAACCGCAAGAGTTGTAGAAATTAAAAACAAAATTAGTCCTGAAACCATTATTCTAGGTAACGGAGATATAGAAAGTTTAGCAGAAGCTACTGAAAAGACCCAAAAATATAGTCTTGATGGGGTAATGATAGGACGCGGAATTTTTCACGATCCCTTTTTATTTAATCCTAAAAAGAGATTGGAAGATTTAAATCTTGAAGAACGAATGACTTTATTGCTTAAACATTCAACTCTATTCGAGGACGAATGGGGAGAATCAAAACACTTTGAAATACTGAGAAAATTTTATAAAATCTATACTCTTGGACTTCCAAATGCTTCAGAACTTCGTGAGAAGCTAATGACAACAAAAAACCTTGAAGATGTCAAAGAAGTAATTAGTGGTACCATATAACGTAAATGCAAAATGTTGTAAAACTCCTACGTCCAAAGCTCGACATAATTATTCCATTAGTATTATTACTTCCTCTCTACTATCTTTTATATAAAATCTATATTCCTCGCGTAAATGCTTTTGGATGTTTTGATGATTGTTTTAATTTCATGGGAGGATTTTTTTTGCTTCATGGAAAGCGCATTTATACTGACTTTTTTTATAATCACCAACCTCTTGCCGCTTTCATAAGTTACTTTATCCAAGTGCTTACTCATCCGCAAAGTATTTTTGAACTAGTTTTGAGGCATAGGCAATTTGTTCTACTTTTTGGGCTTTTGTTTAACATTTTTCTTGTAATTCGATTCCGCCTACCTGCATTTTTGTTTGCTGTAGTTTTTGAACTTAGTAAGTTCTACTTATTTGGTGATAGATTTTTAGCCGAGGCAATAATAGTTTACCCGGTTGTATATATGGCAGGAATTTTATACCAAAAACTCACAAATCGCAAACTATTATCTATTGACTACTTCATAACTGCAGTGTCTACATGGTTCGTGATTTTTATGCGAGAACCATATATCCCCCTCGCTCTATTTCTGTATGTAGCAATTTTGCTTCAAAAAAAACCCACGAAAACAGTTATTTACTCGGTTTTGCTGTTTATCATCTTGTCTGGTATCACTCTTTTGAGTTTTAATTTAAAAGATTATTTTTTCGATGTCTTAATCGTAAATTTCAAAGTAGTTTTGCCTATTGAGGCCAAAAGTCAGCTTTATGGAGGACCCCTACAAATTTTCTTTTACCCTATTTTTGTATTTTTTGCAGGACCTCAAAACATTTTCAAAATGCTTTTGGAAGCCGTCGATATTCTGTTCATTATCTTTTTTGTAAAGCTTTTGAAAGACAAGAAATACGTATTGGCTATGACAATTTTTATAATGCTCGGACTTGCAAATCTTAAAGACAATCTGCCTGGGAAATTATTTTATGAAGCATTTCATATGATAATTTGGTACACACTATTTGTGTTTTCAACTTTAGTTTTAATATTTAAAAATCAGAAAAATAGAAATTTATTTTTAGGATCTCTCTCTGTACTTCTTATAGTTTTTTCGATATTTGTCTTGTCACCGTCTTATTTTGCTCGTGAGAAAATTGATGAACATTCTGAATTTTTGACAAATTACGGCCAAACTTTACAAGAAGGCTCAGTGATAAAAGCTTTATCGAAACCTGGAGATTCACTTTTTGTTGACGGTTCAGATGATATGGTATACTGGCAGGCAGATAGGTTTTCTAGTTACAAATATTCCTGGTTTACAGGAGTCATGAGTTATTTCCCGGAATATAACCAAGCAAGAATAGAAATGTTTAGAAAAAACCCACCGGATTTTTACAGGGAATTTGGATCTTGTCCCACAAATTCAAAAGCTGAGTTTGTTTTGCCTAAATTTGTTGAGAACAAATACGTGAGACTTTATGAAAACAATAAACCGGGTTGCATTTTTGTCAATCGCGATAAATTAAAAGAAATTACGCCTCAACAATTTAAAGAGGCTTCTATCTGGCTCTATTCTCTACCTAAAAATGAAACTAATTAAATTTACAAAAGAAGGGCTTGAAAATCTAAAAAAGGAGCTCGAAGAAACGCAAATTTCAAGACCCGCAGCAGTCAAAGAATTAACGCGAGCTCGTGAGATGGGAGATCTATCAGAAAACGGGCTTTATCACGCCGCAAAGTCCCGTCTCAGGTCTATGGACAGCAAAATAAGGAGATTATCTAGTATGATAAAACTTGCGGATGTCTATGAAGCGCCTATTGGCGTTGTGGGAATAGGATCAAAAGTTAAAGTAGAACAAAACGGTAACACGCTTGAGTATGAAATAGTTGGTGATTTTGAAGCAGATCCTGGTAACCATAAGATTTCCTCAAACTCTCCAATTGGCATGTCTTTAATTGGGAAGAGAATAGGTGAAGATGCCAACATTACAACCCCTAACGGCCTAACAACACTCAAAATTATTAAAATTCTATAGTCAACATAGTCTAAATTTATCAAACAGGGGCTTGCATTTAATAATAGATACTTATAGAATATTCTTTGGCTTAAATGAGTGTAACTCTTGTTATCGGTTCTCAATGGGGGGATGAAGGAAAAGGAAAAATTATTGATTTCCTATCTCCCAAACAAGATTTTGTTGTCCGGTTTCACGGAGGCAATAACGCAGGCCACACAGTAGTAAATAGTTTTGGCCGCTTCCCCATGCACCTAATCCCTTCTGGAATTTTCAATAACAGCGCAACGGCAATTATTGCCAACGGCACAGTCATTGACCTTGAAGTATTATTACTAGAAATTGAGATGTTAAAAAAAGCCGGGATAAGTCTTAACGGACGCCTTTTTATCTCCCCCCGTTGCCACCTTATTTTACCTTATCACAGACTTCTAGACGCGCTTTATGAAGAAGCAAAGGGTTTGGGTAAAACTGGCACAACCGGTAGGGGAATTGGCCCAGTTCATGCTGACAAAGTAAGCTATAACGGAATAAGAATTTGGGATTTTCTAGACCCACAAAAATTTTCGGAAAAGCTTGAAATTCAGCTTAGAATTAAAAACAAAATCATAGAAGCGCTTGGAGGACACGCCATGTCCCAACAAAAAATTGAGGAATTATTTTCAGAATTAAGGCCTAAGATTGAGCCATACATCCGGGAACCTTATCCAATTTTACACAAAGCAATTAAAGCAAAGAAAAACATTTTAATGGAAGGAGCACAAGCCGTATTTCTTGATAATGAATGGGGAACTTACCCATATGTAACAGCGTCAACTGTTGTAGCAGGCGGGACAAATGCACAGGCAGGAATTCCGCCAAATGCTCTAGATGAAATTATTGGTGTTTCAAAAGCTTATACTACTCGCGTTGGGGCCGGTCCTTTCCCGACTGAGCTTAAAGATGAGGTTGGCGAGACTCTACGCAAAGCTGGGAATGAATATGGTACTACAACCGGAAGACCACGCCGATGCGGGTGGTTTGACGCGGAGCTAATAAAATTTGGTGCGGAGCTATCAGGGTTTACCTCCCTTGCCCTTACAAAACTTGATGTACTTGATGAATTTGAAGAAATATATGTTTGCACTGGGTATGAAAAAGACGGTAAAAAAGCAAATTATTACGATGGTGACGCAAACTTTTTAAATGAGTTAACCCCGGTTTATAAAAAAATGCCGGGTTGGAAAACTTCTACTCGTGGCGTAACAAAATTTGCAGATCTTCCATTAAAAGCGAGGCAATATGTAAATATGCTCCAAAAAGAAACGGGAGTACCAATCAAATATATTTCAACTGGGGAAGAACGCGGCGCAATAATTATTAGGTGATAGATACTCAGATTAATCTCCTTTAGAATAAGAAACCCCACCTAAATCAGGAAGCCAATTTGCTCCACTATAATCTTTTGAAAAGTATAATTTGACGTCCGAAAACTTAACGTGATCCGGTTTTTCTCCAGCTAAATCATAAAACGCAAATGGTTGATATCCAAGTGCTTCATCCGCATTTACAATACCTTTACCATGTAGAAATTCTTCTTGCGCGTACTGTTTTTCCCACGCGCCCCCCATATAACTTTTTGAATCTTTAACAGCAATTTTTTCAACTCCGCCAAAAGCGTAAGCTGTCTGGCATTCACTTGAATCCGAATTTTCAATAAAAAGCGCGCCGGCAACAGTACCGTCAGTTTCTGATTTTGTTACGTCATATGCAGTAGCGCAGTCAAACGCTTGAGAATCTTTAATATGGGCTACAGAATTTCCTTGCAAATCAAATGCTTGCCGAGCAGTTTTTACCTGAGAATTATCAATTATTACATTTTGTGCGTTAGTAATATACAAACCATCCGAATTCAATCGTTCGCCTACCAAACCAGTTACTCCAACTTTGTCACACCAACTAGCATTAAACAAAGCGTCTAGATTTTTTCCTTGAAGATTGACTGCCACAACAGTCCCAACATTTTGTGCCATAAACCCGCCCGATTCTGAATTTTGAAAATTGCAATTTTTGACATCCACTCGTCCTTTCCTTTTTCCGGATTGTTTCATAACGGCATGTTGATCTGAATTTGATCCATCACCACTCCCCACAACAAAAACAACAGAATCCCAAGGGCTAGCAGGCGGAATATATCCTTCTTTTCCGGCTCTGTCGGATCCGCCGTGAAATTCTATCCCGTCAAAAACTAGTTCTCCATCCATATCTTTGAAGTACATCATATTTTGCTTTCCAAATGATCCCCACGCTTTTGGAACATCTGAGAGTGCAGGGTTTAATTTTAAACGGCTCCCGTTTGGATGACCTTTTAATAAAATTTTTGCTCCTTCAGGAATTGCAATGTCTAATCTTTTATTAACCTCAATTTCCCCTTCAGGCAAGTCTATTTCAACCTGTCTTCCGCTGGCTAAAGATTCCCCAACACTTTTATTAAATGCTGCAAGAATCGTATTATCTGTCCACACTTCTGTCTTCTCAAGATTTTTGAAGGCATCAACTCCTTGAAAGTCCCTAACTAAAAGCTCTGGGCCTACTTTTGTTTCATCTAGATTTTTATATGATATCGAATCATCTCTTTTGGCCAACTTATCCCTCTCAAGTTTGCCTACCACACCCATAATCGCAGCACCTCCCACAATCTCTGCTCCTAACCGTGCTCCCGACATAAGCTGCCTTCTTGAAACTCTTCTGCCCAAAATCCCCACTGTATGGTTGGAACCATCACTCTTAGATGAATCGGCTACACGCTCTGGAGGTTTTTGTTCCGGCCCATCGTTCATTTATTTAGTATAGGACAAATGAAGTAAAGATAAAATAACATGCAGAAAACAAAGATTATCCGTGTGACCCTAAAGGTCAACAGTTTGAACCGGCAGGTATCCCCACACTTCATGTAGAGAACAAATAGTGTTAACGCGTTAACACTCGAAACGACATTTTTTGAACCTAAGATTCTTAGATTTTGTACACCCTTTCTATATATAAAATAGTAGCAACGTGTAGCTACTCAAAACAAACAATTTCAAAGCCAATACAATCAAAATCTGTACACCCTTTATTTATACATATATAAAAATTGAATGATATAATAAACAGAATAAAACTATGCCAAGAAAGAAAAGCGAATTTAAAAAACTAACAGAAAAAGAAATACTAAAAAGAAACCCTACAAGAAAAAATCAAACAGGAAACAAAAATCTATTTGAAAGACTAATCACAAAAAGCAGCAAGCAAGAACCGTTTGATAAAAAAGCTAACCCCTAAACCTGCCTTATTCTTTCTGCAATCTTATGAGTATTCCCATGTGTCAGAAGCCCTAGATATGAAGCCATCGATTCTTGGGTGTAATTCAGTATTAATTTGCTGAACATCCTTCTTTTGGTTGATGTACGGATTATTCTATGATGAGGAAAATGTACCCAACCTAGAAAATCAACACCGGAGGAAAGTGTTTTGATGTATAACTTGTCAGGGTGAAGGGAAAGCTTAAGCATGCTTTCTAAAAATTCTGAAATCTTTGGGATTTGGGCTTCTAGATACTGTTTGTTTTCGCTTAAAATAACAAAATCATCAGCATAGCGGATGTAATATTTAATCTTGAGTTTGTGTTTTATAAATTGATCAAATTCGTTCATGTAGATATTTATAAATAGTTGGCTCGTTAGATTGCCAAGAGGAAGACCAACTTTAGAATCATTGCTTGTAGAAAAACTATCAATATCTTCACTTAAAAGCCATATGATAGCTTCATCATCAATATATTTCCCTACTACCTTCTTAAGTATTGAATGGTCAATATTGGCAAAAAATTTCCTAATATCACCCTTAAGTATCCACGCCGTTCTTGTATCGTTGCAGGATATCTTTCTTCCATATTCTCTAAAACGATTTATTGCTTTGTGCATACCTTTATCTTTTCGACACGAGTAGGAATAGGAAGTAAAAATTCGGTCAAAATATGGGTATAGGATTCGATAGATTGCGTGATGTAAAAGTCGATCACATACGGTTGCCTTATGGATATCTCTCGGTTTGGGATCACTTATTTTAAATGCGGAGTATGTCCCATGTTTATATGTTTTATCAACAAGTTTTTGGTGAAGCGCGAGAATATTATCTGTTAAATGCAAAGAGAATTCGGCAACATCACGCCTTTTCCTTTTACCTTGTAAGAATTCACGCCACGCAGTAAGTAAATTCTCAAAAGAAATGATACTATTGTAATTATGGTGAAGCCGTCTCTCTCTCTCTCTCTCTCTCTCTCTCTCTCTCTCTGAGCGCGCTTCGATCCTCAGCCGTGTCAAAGAAGGATATCTGATTTGGATTAATATTGCTCCTCATATTCCCCGCGGGGCGCGCTATACAATAGGTTCAAGAATAGAGAATAAGTTTCTTGACCTACTCGAACGCACATATATTGCATATTTTACAGAAAAAGATAAAAAGAGCGACAAATTGTCAGAATGTATTCTCACACTGGATACTCTTAAATTTCTCGTATCCGTTGCTTGGGAGGGAAAGCTCATTTCCAATAAACATTGTGAAGATGTTTCGGTTAAACTCGGTGAAGTAGGTAAAATGTTTGGAGGTTGGAAGAAAAATTTGGACACAATTAAGTAAGAAAAACCGCAAGCTTTGCAAAGCATGCGGTAAAGAAAGCAGTTTCGGACACCGAAAGCAAACTGATTGTCAGGATTCCACTTGTTGTCAGGATTCGCCCAATTGTCATTGAGCCACACCTCATCATCATTGCGTTCCACATTGAACACGTTCGGATTGCCATCGGAATCAGTAAGTGTAACGCACCGTCTATGTCACTGTCCTTTGAATTCTCTTAGGACTGTATTTTATTCGGGATAGAAAATCCTCAAGTGCGAAACACCAAGTCCTATTCTTTTTTGACAAATATACAAACCCTCTGCAAGAAACCTTAATCGCTTGCGTTCTCAATTAGTATATGTCGGAAAGGTTTTGAAAAGCCGTAGCCGTTCAATAAAGCCAGTCTATAAGAAGTATATAAAAAAATTTCGCGGCCGAAAAGAATCAAAGTATCAAAAAGGCAAAGAGTCAAAAGAATAAAAAAGAATTTAAGAGTTTAAGAATTAAAAATTACTTGCGGACACCGAAAGCAAACTGATCGTCAGGATTCCACTTGAAGTCAGGATACGCCCAATTGTCATTGAGCCACACCTCATCACCATCGCGCGCCACACCGAACACGCCCGGACCGCCAACGGAATCAGCTATTGGTTTCATTCCTGCAATAATCCATTCACCTTTTTGCAATTTATCCCCATTTTCAATGAGATGGTGGATAAGTGCTTCGGCAGGTAAAAGTTCAAGACCTAATTCATTTATTTTACCTTTAGTGAAGGGTGCAGAATTGCCCTGCTCATCAACGTCGTCTTTTGTCCCAATGATATCAGCGGTTGTAGGATAGTCCTTTTTAATTCCTAAGTCGCCAGCCTTTAACAAGCCGACTTCAATAGTTGTGGGTTCTGGCAAAGTTGTAAATTCGGAGCTTTCGACCATGCTTCTGGCATAAGAGCCAATTTTGCGACCTCGTATGGCAAGACCACCCAAGAGTGTTTTTCCATCTTTTCCACCCATTGTCCAAGGCTCGATACGGATTTTACCTTCAAGTGAAGGGTGTAATCTTGATGGTTCCGGTGCAAATCTTTCGGGAAGAAGTCCTTGTGACTGAAGATCGCGGGCTAAACTTTCCATTTGAGCAATTCCAGGAGCAAATTGTTCCTGTTGTGCTTTTGAAGCTCCACGAGGTGCTTCAATGTAATTCATTGCCATAATCCGAGCATTTTATACTACTATAGGTATGTTGTCAAGCTCAGCTAGGCGTGATATGCAGAGCTTAGCACTCTAACACTCGCTACTTCCCCAAGTAGCCTTTCAAACATCTGATCGTTGAATTGTCTATTGTTATATCTCCAGGAATATTCATCAATATATGCCTGTAGATATTTCTTTGATACAACCCTATAAACTCCATAAATACCACGTTTGACTATTGACCATAGCCCTTCTATATTCTGCGTGTAAA
Source organism: uncultured Gammaproteobacteria bacterium (assembly GCA_964651815.1). Taxonomy (GTDB): domain Bacteria; phylum Patescibacteriota; class Microgenomatia; order Levybacterales; family GWA1-39-11; genus GWA1-39-11. The sequence goes on from CAZYWG010000011.1 coordinate 55,880, forward strand.
TGTCTCCTACAACATAAGTTTCTTTATGCTTTACAAAGTCATGCTTGTACCCATGGTATTTAAGCTGAGTGTATCCAGCATATTCATCAGTAATAACTCTGGCTGTTGGATCTACGTTATCTTTAATTTGAGAAAGTAATGTCCATTTTCCCGTGTTTGGTATGTGTTTGAGATACGCTCTGTTGCCACCTTTAGTATCTTTGTTTCTTTGAACCATACCCATAACAACTTCCTTCTCTTTGCCTTCTATTCCTTGTTTCCACTTAAAGGCTCTGTTTTTACCTTTACCACCAATAAATGTTTCATCTATTTCTACTGTTCCATCTAACTTTCCACCTGAACTATTTGCATTAGCCATGAGTATCCTTATTTGCTTAAAGATTCTCCAGGCAGTCTTGTATGTGACCCCAAGCTCCCTTTGTAATTGCTTTGCTGATACTCCTGAACGTGTATTGGTCATTAAAAATATCGCATAGAACCAGTATTGTAGAGGTGTAGTTGTCTTCTCAAAAACGGTTCCGGCAAGAGGGGATATTTGATATCCGCATGAACATTGATAAACCATCCTGCCTTTGATTTTGTAGAAGCGAGATAACTTTTCAAAGTATTTACAGGAAGGATTGTTGCAGATTGCACCAGAGGGGAATTTAATATTGAAGATTTTATCTATACAGGCATCATCATCTTTGTATTTTCGAAGGAATTCTCCGAGGCTAAATTTTTTATTCATAGCCTCAGTATACACCTTATTCTACCTGTTGTCAAGGGATAAGTGCTTTTGAACCAACTTTAAGGTTTTGGACTACGCTCATGTATATTTACGATACTGATAATGAATGGTTATTTCCCACAGCTTGACTCTTACGTGATAATAATGGGATATTTATATTATGGAAGAAAAAACTAAAAAAAATCAACCGGCCGTTCCAGATTCAGTACCCGGACAAACTTTACCTGTTCCCGAAGTTTCTAAATCAAAACCAAAATTGAAAGCATCTATTTTAATTGCTGGAATAATTATATTCTTAATTATAATAGGAACCATCTCTGCGGTTTTTATGCATGCCTCAAAGCAAAATCGGATGATTGAAGAACAAAAAACTCAAGCCCCCTCTGTAACACAAACTCCTGCTGTAAGTAAATTAGAAGACTCATTTACGATAAAAGTTCCTGAAGGATGGACGTCTGTATCGGCAAATTCTAACGCAGACACTTATGGATACGGAAATGAGCATGGTTTCTTAATCTTCTCACCTGACTTTAAAAAAGGGGGGGAAGATGAATCAACAGGAGTAGTTATACAAATAAATCGTAAACCTGCATCTAAAAATGAGGATATACAAAAAGAAGTTGGAAGCTTTTATACAAATTTATTGTCAACCTGTAAAGAGACTATTAAACCCATAGCTATTGGAGGAATTGATGGTTATGAAGCAACATGCGATAGGGTTTTAGGAATTTACGAATCATCCCGTTCTTACAATAGATATTATTTGATAGAAAAAGGACAATACGTCTGGTCTATACAAAGTTTTGCTCGTCAGACAAGCCAAGACTACATTAGCCAAATCGATCAAATCCTTTCCAATTTCGAATTCACTGACCAAAATCAAACAACCGATACTTCAAATTGGAGAACATACAAAGACACTGAAGGATCATTCACGTTCATGTATCCCACTGACTTGAGATTAGGAATTGGGGATAAGGCGGTAAATTTAACAAATTTCACTGGGCAGGAGGGTGTAAGCACAATTGGTATTTATGTACAATTAACTAGTCCTGAAGCGATGAGGGGTACTGAGTTTACAAATATTTCTAAAGATGAATTTTATAATCCTTCAAATAGTATATGGTTAAAAGGTAATGCGGGGGGCGGGGGGTCAGGCACAACTTTTGAAATTCCACAAGTTTTAACTGTTGGTAACAATCAATTTATATTGCAGGTATCAAAACCTACGACTAATTATGAATCCTCATCTATAAACGATCGTGATTATAATTATTACCATTGGATAAATACTTCTAGTATTGCCAAAATCACTTTAGGAATGAATGTAAATAACCCAGGAAAAGAAAAGTATGAAAAAATGTTTCAGCAAATTCTCTCATCCTTCAAATTCACAAAATAACTATGGAAGTAAGAATTAAAATTCAAAGCCAATTATTATTGGCTTATTACCCTGATGGAATATCGAACCAAAATGAGGCTAAAATATAATTATGAAAAAGATTATAACCCTAAACTACTATATTTCCATGCTCAAGCGGTTCAAACCTCTTGCCTGAGTGTCCTTTAGGTGACCCTAAAGCTCCACAGTTCGAACCGATTATAAAGTTTTGGACAACGCTAATTTCTTCTTACGAACGTACGAAAGACAAATACCCAGATAGTTGACATAGACATTTAAATAGCAAATACTTATGAATATGGAAGAAAAAATTAAAACAGAAAAACAACCGATAGAAAATTCTGTACCAGAAAAAACCCCGCCGGTTCTTGATGTTCCAAAAGCAAAACCAAAATTAAAGTTGCCAATTCTAATTGGTGGAATTATATTGTTTTTAGTTTTAATCGGGTGTGCCTCAGCTTATTTGTTGCTTTCAAAACAAAAAACAACCGACACACAAAAACAAGTATTCCAAGGACTTCGCATATCCACTCCAACTCCCGACTTAACTCCTACTCAGGGATCCTCCCACATTACTCGTCTTCGTCCGGATAAAGGTCCTATTGGTACTCTCGTAACCGTAGATGGAACAAATTTTACAAGTGACTATAATATAATTCAGTTTGGGTCAGATGATTCTTACAGCTCAATTGGACTACCAAATAACGCAATAGATAGTGCTACTTCGCGTAACTCTAGTGACGGGAAAGATAGCATAGAATTTATTATTCCTGGCCCTTCGATTCAAAGCGGCCCAAGTACAGGCAAGATATGTAACTATCTACTTCAGTGCATTCCAGTTGTACAAAGAAATATAATGCCGGGAACTTATCCTGTTTCTGTATCAAACCGCCAGGGACACAGCAATACACTTAATTTTACGGTTATTCAAGTAGATCAGGGACCAGCTTCAAAACTCATTCCGGGTTGGAAGACGTATGTTGATACAACCTATGGTTTTACTATTGATTATCCTTCAGATAGCGGAGTGAGTTATCGCCCTGATCAACCCTATGTCAATGATGATGGATATACTCTCGGTTTTAAATTTGTTACTGTTTCTTTTTCTCCAAACCCGGATAAACTTTCCGCAACGAATTTTGTCAAACAAGAAGCATTCAAAAACGATTTACCCGGTTGGGATAACAATAAAAAACCCATTATTCCCTTAAACTTAAAAGAAATAGATGCTGTAGAAGTTAATAATATCGTAGGAGGAGCAGGAGGTTTTGGATCGGAAGTATTCATATCAGATGGAGCAAATATAATTAAGTTGCTTGCTACGGACTCTACACCCGCAACGGAGAGTAAGTTACAGCAAATGCTTTCAACCTTCAAATTCACAAAATAATTACGTAAGGAAGTATTAAAGTTGAATACCAATTATTATCGGCCTATTACCCTGATTGAATATCGAACCAAAATGAGGCTAAGAATAAAAGATGAAAAAAGAAAGAATACTAATCTACAATACCTTCATGCACAAGCGGCTCGAACCTCTTGCCTGAGTATTCCTTTAGGTGACCTCAACGCAAATACCATCGAACCATTTTTAACTTGGATTTTCAAGCTTATGGAAGCTTATGGTCACAAATCAAGCACAGACGATATTGTATAATACGTTTAACAAATGAATAATACACCAAAAATAGAAGTTCTGCCAGAAGATAAAGTTGTTTTAACCCAAGAACAGAAAAACCTGCTTGAACTGGCTTTTGTAAAACAAATTCCTCCGGAAGACGCCAAATTTATTGAAAGTGTAAAAAATCAGACCACAGAAAACCCATTCGATAAAATAAGTGAATACTTTACTTCAAAATATGGGCAGGATTTTGGAGTGATTTATCTTTCGGCAATTACTAGCGGACGTGATGAATGTGCTGAAACTATAAAATTTATAGAGAATAGAAGAGCTTCGGAAAGAATTAATAAGCAGAAGAGGGATTAAGAAGGGAAAATATCGGAAGCTTTAACTCCCAGAGCCCTAATTATGCTATTCAATTTCTCAGGTGAGGTACCTATACCTCCTCGCTCAATCTTAGCGAAATAATTGGCCTTTATTCCAGCCCTTTTTGCCACTTCTTCCTGCGTCAATCTCTTCTCTTCCCTTATTTTTCTGATGTTATTTCCAATTTCTTCCCTAACACTTTTCAAAGTAATCATATCCTTAGGTTTGTATTATAACATTTTGTAATGCCCGTTTTTTCTAAAGCGAGCTGTATTTTATACATATATTATATGTCCTATATTATTAGAAAATAAACTACGAATTTACTATAAATTTATGCCCGAAGTTTATATGTGCACCATAGCCACATTTCTGCTTGACATTGGCCTATAGTTATGATATACTTATCCCATCATTTGGTAGGAATTTCCTGACTCGATTTAAGAAGCTCTTTTATAACTTATCTTTTCGCATACACCAGCTAAAAGCTTGGGTTCAATACTCTGTACGTATTGTATTCTTAGCCTCACATTGAGGCTAGACATACCAGCACAGAAGCTGGTTTTTTTGTGGCTAAATACTAATCAGTGAAAGAGTGTGCGTGGGTGGGTAAGAATTATATTTACTCATTCCTGCGTACTCTTTCGTTGACTAGGTAACTAGCCAGCGACTTATCCTCAAACTACCTTTCTCGCATTACGCTTGAGAAAGGCCCGTGTGAGGCTCTATGCTCTTACCAAGTTTAACCAGATCTACCCCGCTCTGCGGGAGAAAGACGAGGGAAGATGCGGTAAGGCGAGATAAGTTCTTTGACAATTTAATTTTCAAGACATGTTCTCTGATAGGGAACAATAAGATTAGGAGGAGTCCTGGTTTTGTTGTTCCTTATCAGGAATAAATTCAAGTGAGCGGACAGCTATAAAAGGAGGCTGATAAGATAACCCCGCATAAAATAAGTACGAACTACCTGTTGGCTAGCAAATTAGCACACCGAAAGGACGGGAATTCATGAAAGTTCCAGTATGGTTGGGATTAGTGATTGCAACCGCAATCGCACTGGTAATTCAGCTTCTGTTTACGGATGCTGTTCCCAGCGCGTTACTACGGCTGCTCATATGCATCCCTATCGTATCTTTCATCATGTGGGGTCTGCAAAAGCTCCATATCATCAAATATGAGTGACCGCAGCTAAATTGGCAAGCACGAGTTCACGTTCCTATGAAAGGGGACTATGATGACAACTACAGCACTCGCTCTTCATCTGAAGGCAGACCCAATGCCCGTATCGGACTGGGATGTACCAGATGGTTTACCGAGCAGGATCTACGATGTTCTGTACTCTGATGAGTTTTGCAGGCGGAAATGGATGCTTCTCACTGCAGTGCGAATAGCTCTGTTTGAGGAACTTCCTGCGCTCGTAAACGCGTCCGAAGGGGCCGTCAGAGCAGCCTGCATGATTCTGATTGATAAGGGTAAGGTCCGAACCTGGCGAAACGCTTCTGGCGTCATCGTTGGGGTTTCGTGTAAGAACATCGGCACCAACATGGCAGACATCGTCGTGAACGAGCCTGCTCGTCAGATCATGCCACCCGATGAGGTGCAGCGCCGCAATAAGGCTTTCAATGACCGTTTCGGCAAGGGAAAGTCAGCTGTGGCCGTAGGCAACAGGCGCGAAAGCGACAAGGATTGGTACGACAGAACGTTCGGTCCGCAAGTCCCTTTCGACCCGAAAAACCACGAGTACGACTAGTTCAAGGGTACGTGCAGATTCCTTAACAAACTACCGATGAGGTAGAACTGCACCGCTAGATAGGCGCTACTATCAAACACATTGTCTTGAACCAGGTCCATGTAGGGTCTGAAAGTTACCTCCGGGTAACAACTACATCGCGTCGAGCGCACTCGATACTTATCTCGTAGTAGATGCGTCTCGGAGAGAAAGCGTGAGGATCATTATCCTTGCCATAGCACTAATGCTATTTTTTCTCTCCGAGACCTTCTTCCCAATTCGAATTTATTAAAAGAATAACTTTTAAGCAGGAAGCTGTTTATGACTAAAATTTTGAAGGAGTACAGACCTTTGATTTTATATATGTCGTAGACAGCTTCCTGTTTTTTTTGCGCGAAATTGATTTTTGTAGCTATTCCTCTCTCACTTCTTCCCAAACATCATCCGTTAATTCATTTTCCAAAATTTTTTGCTGAGTAGCTAAGAAAAATGTTAAACCTTCCACATCATAACTTTCTTCTAGTCTTCTTTGTATGTACCTTTTAATGCGATTTAGTTTCTGTTGTGTAGGCAAAATTAAGCGAACAGTAAGGGTATTTTCAGGGAAATTAATAAATGGAGCAAACTCGTCTGAGATACTACGAAACTCAATATATTGATCAATTTTATAGCGCACAGCATACATTGGCACGTAGGGCTCGATAAGGTCAAGGAAGTATGTTTTGAGCTCATCTCTCCAAGTCTCAATATGTGCATCCGGTCTAATATTTTTTAATTCTTCCTCATACCACAATTCAGTACTTGTAGTGAAGAAGTGAGTTTCATCCTTTTTCAATTCTTGTGGCTTCCATTTTACATAAATCTCAGCAAGCGTAACACAATGATTTACAAATCTTTCTGATGCATGCTTGTCCTGATAAAATCTTTTGGCTTTTTTTGGTTCATCTTCATAGTAATTTGCTATTGTCCACCCAACACCCCGATTATCTAAAAAGTAAATTGCAGGTTTTGTATTTTCTAAAAGCTTATGGGAGTAAATTCTTCCTAAGTATTTGTGCTCTATTAAATCTTTAAGCCATGCGTTAATTCTTCTTGCATCTTTATGTCCCATTAAATACTGTATCTGGCGTCTATTAATAAAACGGAACTTATATACTAATTCTAGGATATCCATTTGTCTCTCAGATGGAATATAGTTATCGGCATTTATCATAAGTTTATATGGACAGATATTTTAGATAGTTTTTAGAATTTATTTAGAGCAGATTATGAAGGGCAGGATATTAGTTGAGCAGTTATTATTAGATTATTTATTGGAGCAGAAGTTAAGGTGAATTATACTACGTTTTTACATTTTTGCTAGATTTGTTTGTATCTCTTCTATACTATACATAGTATAGAGAAAGAACGGAAAGAGATTTTTCATTTTAGCTTCAAATACCGTAAAGTGCTAGGCATGGTCTATGTCCTAGAGGGTAGGACGTACAATTTACATCAAACGAGTGTATTGACAAATATATTTTTCAAGCTCTGAGCGGAACGGAAGGCTGCCCTTTTACACAATGCTTTGAAAAATTATTTCATGCCTAAGTTAGCCTCATCTAGTGCTTGACAAAGAGCTTTAAATAGTTATATACTGTCCATATATGGACAGGTGATAAGAAATGGTATGACAGACTTGAATAAGACTGATTTAGATAAGACTACACAAACTCCGCAGAATAATCCTCGTTTTGATCTGAGCTACTTTTCCCAACAAGACACCTCAAGTTCTCTTGATAAAATGTTTCCCGAACAAGAACATGAAACTAAAACTATCAAAAAAGCAAAGGAAATATTGGGAGATAAATATTCTACTGAAGATGTTAAAACAACAATAGCTTCATTCGAATATCTTATAAATGCTTGGCTTGGTGAATACGAGAAAAAGATTTTTGGCAAGAACACTTTGAAAGAATTGTTAAGGGAGTTATAAGAATATGGAACTAGACTCTGTACAAAACAAAAAAGCTATCTTATACCTAAGAGTTTCAAGTGAAGAACAAGTTGAAAATTATTCCTTAGGAACTCAAGAAGAGATTTGTAAAAGAGAAGCCGTACGACGAGGCTTTGAGGTCACAGATATATATAGAGAAGAAGGAAGATCGGCTAAAACTATCGTTGGAAGACCAGAGCTTATCAGACTATTAGATTTCTGTAGAAGAAACAGAAAGATGGTTGATGCCGTTTTTGTTTACCGACTTGATAGGATTTCCCGTCAAACTCAGGATTATTTAACCATTCGTAAGAAACTTTTCGACTATGGTATAGCTTTAATTTCAGCCAATGAACCAACAGGTAACTCACCTACGGAAAAGCTACTAGAAACAATTATCGCTAGCTTTGCACAGCATGATAATGACGTGAGAAGCGAGAGAACGAAAAATGGTTTACGTGCTAGATTTCTTGCAGGTTTACATACTGGTAAAGTTCCACTTGGTTACATAACACAAAATGGATATGCTCTAAAAGACGGAGAGAATTTTAACAAAATGAAAAAGGCTTGGGATTTAATGCTAACAGGTACTAAAAGCTTGTCAGAGATGGCAAAGATAATGAATTCTTGGGGGCTTCGTAAAGTCGTTGCAGGTAAAGAATACTCTTTAAGAGCACAGACGACTGACAGGTTGTTTAGGTGTAAATTTTATACAGGTATTCTTGTCTCAAATAAATATCCGGATGAAGTAAAAGGACAACAAGAACCGATGATAACAGAAGAGCAGTATTATAAAGTTCAAGCAATTATTGATGGGAGGAATACATCCGGCATGACTGTAGGTAAAAGACTCAAAGATAACCCTGAATTTCCACTAAGAAGAACTATTAAATGTGGCAAGTGTCTTGGCCCACTATCCGGCGCTTGGAGTCGTGGGAGAACAAAAAAATATGCCTATTACATCTGTAAAAACCGATGTGGGGCAGCATCTATAAAAGTTCAGGTATTAGACGACTCATTAATTGATTATCTACATGAAATTACGCCCCCTAAAGAGAAGCTGGAACTATTCTTAATGCTTCTTAGAAAGAACTTCAATCAAAACGTTATGTTGCTAAATGGCAAAAGAGAAAAGGCAGCGCAGCAGATAGCCGAGCTAAAAGAACTTAGACAAGCTTTAGTATTAAAGAATTTAAAAGGAACGTATTCAGATGAGATGTTTCAAGAACAAGATAATATTATCAAAGGAAAACTAGTACTCCTTGAGAGAATACTTGGGGGAACTATCTTTGATAAATACACAATAGATGATGTTGAGAAGTTTATGAAAGAGAAGTTTAAAGATTTGGGAATTACCTATCTAAAATCTGAACCTGGAGAGCGTAGAGTTCTGCTTGGTTCGATATGTCCCTCTGGGCTGTCTTGGCGTTATCCTGGCTTATCGAACCGCCAGTTTAGCCCGCAATATCAAGCTATTCTTGATGTTGACAAGAGCGATTTTGCAATGAGTGACGCCAGTGGGATTCGAACCCACGATTACAGGGATGAAAGCCCTGTGTCCTA
>CAZYWG010000012.1:0-56373 GCA_964651815.1 uncultured Gammaproteobacteria bacterium
ACTCCCTGCCTCGCGAACCCGAATCGCGCGGTCTACCGATGACCTACACCCCGTGTTTACACTGAGAAATTCGAATTTTGCGTCCCCGAGTGGAGTCGAACCACCAATCTTGCCCTTAGGACGGGCCTGCTCAATCCATTAAGCTACGGGGACAAATCTAATTCATAATTATATCTTACGTACCTCACTTTTCAAAACTACGAATGGGGTTGACATATAGCTTTTTATTTTGTTAATCTATTGGTGCAAAAATGTCAAAAGTAAAATCCAAATCAAAATCTAGCATATCCAAGAAAAAGATATACAAAAGGGTCTCTTCCCCAAAGAGAGTTAAAAACGAATCCAGAACAATTTCTTTTGTAGTTGGAATTTTAACTGTGTTGATAGTAGCCGCAGCGGCATTTTTCTTTCTTCAGGGAAATAATTATAAATCAGTCCTCGGCTCTCAAAACCAAGTAAATTACGCAAAGTAAGTACTAATAAATTTTAGTGTCACCAATACCATATTCCCAACCTCTTTTTGCTGGCACAAGGAAAAAGGAAAGTTCCTTGCTCTCATGGTCTATTTGAAAGAGTATTCTTACAGAATCTCTTTTCCTAACCATAAAGACTTCACCGTTTACCTCAAGCATTTGTCTTTTGAGATTTTTCATGGGTACAGTTGTTATCCAATCTAGGGCGTGGATTAAACTTGAGTTTTTAATGGCTACCTGGCTACCTTCATCTGTTAAAACTTTTCCTAAAGCCTTTTCTTTGTCATCAAGATCTTTACCATCAATGGCAAGCAATTTTCCTCCATGTTTTACTCTCATATTAGTTGTGTAAAAAAGACTCCATCCGGCAAGATTTCCCTCCTTGACTTGCCTGGATAATTCCTGCATTTCAACCTCTTCGTCTTTACTTTCCTGAGTTACATCTAATTCTTCTTCAACAGTTTCTTCAGGATGTACAATTTCTCGAGGCCCTGCTTCTGCAGCTAGTTCGAGTTCTCCATATGCCCATTGCCAGTTATCTGTAAGCCACTTTTTTGAAAACCTTCTTATATCTCCAACTGTCTGATTTAATTCAGGCTCGTTTGTTGCTTGTAATCGACTCGCAAATATATCTGCCATTTCCCAAATAATTAATTCCACTTTTTCCCCTTTCGAACCTTCAATTAATTCAGTCATATATTCTTTTTGGCCGCTTTGCATCAAATCAAATAGCGGTGCGAGTTGGTAATAATATAACTTGAAGAATTTCTTGTCTGTGTCTTTCAAGGCTCTGAGGTCTCCTTCTTTTTCCCGGCCAATGAGTCCCAAACGGTCAACTAGATTTTCATCAATTACTGTAGTTGCGGAAAACCCTCCATCCTTAAACTGTTTTTCCAACCATAACGCAACCAAATCACTGCCTATAGGCATCTGCTCCGTAAAAATGTTTATTGCACTTTTCCGAGATTCTTCCGGCGAAACCATAATATCGTCTAATTCATCAGCACTCATTTTTTTAACAACTTCTATATCTCCCGGGTATGTATACATATTTTGTGTGGCAGATAGATAAATTAACGAATTTACCAAAGATGGCTGACCCGGGAAAAGATCTCTTCTCCTCTTCTCTATGTTCAAGGCAGATTTTATAAAAAGTCTATTATCATATTCACGTAAATCGTTGTAGTTTGAATTGACTTTATCTTGATAAATACTTATTGCAAGCTGCTCCTCAGTATCCTCCTTGAATTCTTCTTCTACCTGAGATCTCCGTGGCGCAACTCCATCTGAATCTGCAAACCAATCTGGAATCCACTCTGTAGAAACGAACCCAAATTCAAGTTTTTCTGTACTTATTCCATTAAAATTTGGATTTAACATTTCAGAGAAATTTGAGTATTCATCTATTAATTGCTCCCATTCTGTTTTTGACTTCCTAAAGCTTGGCGAAGGGACTCCCGCTATCTTTACAATTAAACGTCTCAGTTCTGGATAGCCCGCGGCTCTTGCTGCTTGATGCTTTCTAAAAGCAATTTCCTGGCTAGGATTATTACTCGGGTCGTATAATTTGTAAAATTCACATGCCATATAAAAGGATTTCTGAAAAAGACTAAAAATCTCTATATCCGGGATACCCCGAGGTGATAGATCGTCATACATTTGAAGATATGCAGCAGATACCGTTCTAAAACTGGAGTATTGGTTAATTAAATCCTGCTGTTCACTGTCTATCGCATCTAACTTACTCAATCTCCCAAAAATGGTAGTATCATCTACTAACCTGCGCCTGTTATTTACGTCTAAATCCCGGGACAACGATCGTCCAACACCCATCATTCCAAGAGTAGCAACACGTTCTTGCGGTCTAAAGTTAAAAAGATAAAGCTCTGTTGGCCTTGCTTGTGGCTCCCTTGGTTCTCCTGCTAAAACTTCTGAATTCATTTAGGTATTATACTAAAAACTACATTTAAATCAAATACTAGAGGATACTTTAGAGGTCTTCGCCGTAGCGCTTGTATGACTGAATCTCTTCCGGGTCAAACCAAAGCATTTTTTCAAAGTTTGCCTCCTCAACACTTGCCGAAATATGGACTAAGTTCATGACACCGCGTCTTTCATCATTTGCGTATGCTGCAGAATCTGTAGAAAAATCACCCCTTATTGTGCCCGCGGGAGCCGCAACCGGCATTGTTGGGCCCGCCATATTCACAACATTTTCAACTGCGTGGCGGCCTTCCAAAATCATGGCAATTGAAGGCCCGCTCATTACATAATCAAACAACCATTTGTTAACAAGCTTTCCAAGTTCTAGCGGATTATCAGTCCCAAAGTCTGCTTTTGCGTCTTTTCCGTATTTTGTATAAGTAGCAAGCGTTTTTTCTCCCCAGCGCTTAAGAGTTGCTTCTTTATCAGATTGATAATGCTTGAGGAGAATATCTTCTGTGGGTGAAACCATTTTTATGGCAACTATTTTGAGTCCCATCCTTTCAAATCTGTGGATCAATTCGCCAATAATCCCACGCTTAACGCCGTCCGGCTTAATGAGTACTAATGTTTGTTCCATAAGGATTAATATTAAGGGTAGATGGCTCTAAAGTCAATAAGTTTAACGAGAAAATACTGATTAACCCCTCTCGACAAACTAATCAAGGAAGTTTTTGAAACGTGCTTCGTCTTTAAAGTCACCAATTATCGCAAGGTTTAGAGGTTGGGATAAAAATTCTTTTGCAACTGATAATACTTCTTCAAGTGTTACTTTTTCAACTCTGGCAATCACTTCAGAAGGCTCTTCAAGTTTTTTCTCAAGCAAAAAGTCAGAACCATAATAAACTGCAACAGAACGTGTATCTTCCAGCTCCAAAACAAAGTGCCCTTTTACAAATTCTTTTGCTTTTGTGAGCTCTGCTGCCGTAATTTCTCCCGCCTTTTGAACTTTTTTATATTCTTCAATTACCACTTTTATTGCGTCGTCAATTCTGGCAGGATCAGCCCCTACATATGTTGTCAAATGCCCACAATCTAGATAATTTTCAGAAATTGTCCTCACATAATAAGCCAATCCGCGCTTCTCTCTGACTTCATGGAATAAGCGGGACGACATTCCGCCCCCAAGAATTGCGGCAAGAAGGCTCAAGGGATAACGCTTTGCTTCATCAGGCAAACCAACAGCTCTCACTCCAAGCGCAAAATGCGCCTGGTCAGTTTTTTTGTATCTTATTTTGACGGCCGGCTTTACTTGTCCTTCAATAACTGACCTATACCCTTCCGTAGTAAAAGTTGGAAGGGAGCTGAAATATTTTTCTACCAAGGCAAGACCGTCTTTCACGCTAATTTTCCCTGCAACTACAACTACCATATTAGTTGCCGAATATAACTTTCTCATGTATTTAACAAAATCTTCCCTTTTGGCACCTCGGATTACATCTTTGCTCCCCGCAATATCCCAACCCATTGGCGTATCACCATATAATAATTCTTCATATACGTCCCCTATTTTTCTTGGCGGCGTGTCTTCATATAAATTAATTTCTTCCATGATAACTCCTTTTTCTTTGTCAATTTCCTTTTGGTCGAGAAGCAAGTTTGTGAGCATATCGGAGAGGATGTCGAGTGAAAGCTCCACCCTATGCGCTGCCGACTTAATGTAATAACCTGTGTATTCTTTGCCCGTAAACGCGTTGCTTTCAGCCCCCGCGCCGTCTATTAATGAGGAGATTTCTATTGCTGTTGGCCTTTTTTTGGTCCCTTTGAAAGCCATGTGTTCTAAAAAATGCGAGATTCCTGAGTTTGTTTTGTCTTCATAACGGCTGCCTGCGCCTACCATTATCATAGTGGTGGCCGACTCCATTTCCATGATTGGCGCAATAACAACATTAAGGCCGTTTGCAAGTTTTGAATGAGTAAATTTCATAAATTTGAATTTGAGAACAGAGCACCATTATCTCACAGGCGCACTTTTCTTTCAATATCAAAGCTCAGTTGCTTGAAGTTGTGGGTTATTTCCTGTAAAATCCATAGCTTATGCCAAGAAATGGAGTTGAGACCGGATCTGTCGCAGAGGTTGAAGCATCACCTTTGGGTTTTAGCACGGTTACACCACTCGCTGATATTCAGGCATCTTCAAGAAAAGGAATTGCCGCGACACCAGTGGAAAGATGGGACTATAACGCGAAGAAATTTGTTGCTGAAAGGCTGGATATAGTGCTTGGAACAATCGACGTTTTGAGTGGCGGTAGATTGGACAATCTTGGCTGGAAAGAAGCACTAGCTTTGGCAGAAGCATTTGCGGAAAAAAGTGGACATAAACCTTCAAAAATTGAAAAGGTAACAAATGCCTCTCCGGTGCTCGGTGGAATAAGAAGAGAAGCAGTTAGAAGATTTCCCTCAGTTGGTCAAGCCCAAACTAATGCAGTTACTGCTGCGTTTAGAAATGCCTTTTTAGATATGCAGGCAGGCCGTGAAGCAGCGATTAAACAACCACCCAGAACAGAGGAAACGGAGGAAAGACCAAAAGCTCCTGTTGTTAACTGGGATACGTCAGGCTACGCAAACAATATTAGTCAGGGTGCAACAAGAAGTACATCTGGCCACAACAGTAGACTCAAGAGGCGTTTTGCTTAATCTACATCTTCTCTACTGTCTCAATTCTGACCACGAAGTGGCCATCCTAGGTTACGGAGTCAACCTAGGAAACCTACATTTTGTCAACAGTACTGATGCCCAAAAGTTGCAGGCCGTTTTTGAGGATACGGCCAGTAGCAGCAGTAAGAAACAATCGAAAAGCCCGAGTTTCTGTATCTTCAATATTTAGGATTTGGTGTTTTTGGTAAAATAAATTAAAGGTTTGGGCGAGTTCAAAAAGATAATTACATACAAGATTTGGCGAAAATGTAATTGCTGCAAACTCTACAATTTCAGGGAAGTAGACAAGCTGCCGCAAAACGGCAATCTCTTCTGGATTTAATTTTTCCTCTGAGTAAACTTTACCCTTAACGCTTTCCCCTTTACCCTTTTTGATCACGCTCTGCGTCCTGACGTATGTATATTGAATATACGGTCCGGAATTACCTTGCATATTCAAAATATCATCCCAATCAAAAGTTATATCTTGAATAGAATTTCTTTTTAGGTCATTCCATTTTAAAGCACCCATTGCAACGGCATTCGAATTCGAATTAGAGTCATCTGAAAGTAGACTTGCCCGCTTTTCAGCTTCTTTTAATACATCCTCAAGCCAAACAACATTACCCTTCCTTGTAGACATTTTTCCTTCTGCAAACCTGAAATGCCCATGTTTTATATGAATTCTTTGTCCATTTTTTACCCAACCAAGCATTTTCTCAAGTTCGTAAAGTTGGTTAAAATATAATGATTGCTCTACTCCAACTTCATTAATAATTACTGTGTCAGGACCGTGCTCTTGAAGACGAAACTTATCAGTTGCCAAATCCCTAGTTGAATAAAGAGTCGCGCCGTCCTGTTTTAAAATCATAAGTGGCGGATATTTATCTTCCGGAAAATAAACAAGTTCTGCACCCTCATGTTTTTTTAATAGGTTTTTCGAATTCAGTTCATCAAGAATGTCTGACATTTTATTTTCAAAAAAAGATTCTCCATATCCCATCCCATTATTTTCTGTAAAAGTTACACCAAGAATTTCATACAGGCGTCCGAACTCGCGCACGGACCAGTCAATACACTTTTGCCAAAGTAGACGCGCCTCAGGGTCTCCCTCTTCAAGCTTTTTAAACCAAGCCCGGCCTTCGTCTTCGAGTTTGGGATCTTTTTCCGCTTCTTCATGGAATTTAACATATAACTCAACTAGATCTTTTACAGGATTTTCGCTTACCTCGATTTTTTTCTCATCTCCCCAAGTCTTAATTGCATAAATTTGTTTTCCGAATTGTGTCCCCCAATCCCCCAAATGATTGTCCCGAAAAACTTCCCATCCGGTTGCTTCTAACAGATTTGCAACAGCAGCACCTATTATTGTTGACCTGAGATGCCCTACAGTAAATGGTTTTGCAATATTTGGGGATGAAAATTCAACAACCACTCCTTTACCTTGATTTGTATCCGAATTTCCAAATTTTTCATTCTCCAAAACTGCATTCATTGTCTCAATCAGCGCTTTCTCCGAGAAAAAGAAATTAACAAAACCAGGACCCGCAATTTCTATTTTTGAAATAACATTGTCATTGCGAGGATTCGAAGAATCCAAAGCAATCTTTTCGAATTCCGATTTAATCTCCTCCGCAATCTCCCCAGGCTTTTTTTTGAGAATCGACGCGAGTTTTAAGGCAACATTAGTATAATAATCCCCATTTTCTCGCTTTTCAGAAATTTGTAGTTCAACAGGAATTTCTTTTCCCGCGATTTTTTCAACAATCTTTTTTAAATTCTCTTCTATAGTAAGTTTTCCCGTCATAAGTGTTATTTTAGAGCTTCAAACTCAAATAGTAAACTGGGCTTATTTAATAGATGCTGATTTGAGAAAGAAATTCCGAGGAAGTTTAGCTTAGGTTTAATTCTCTGAGGAATTTTTTGAAGTCTTCCTTAATATCTTCATGTTCTAGTGCGAGTTCCACTGCAGTCTTCATGTATTCCAGTTTGTTCCCGGTATCGTAATACCTACCGTTCTCGATTTCGCATGCATAAACCGGATAACCTGTTTTAATTAATGCGTCAATTGCTTCCGGCAGGTAAATTTCTCCCCCGGTCCCGGGCTTTTGGTTTTTTAATATCTCAAATATCTCAGGCGGCAAAATATATGCACCGTGAGTAGCTAAATTTGAAGGTGCAGAATCCGGATCCGGCTTTTCAACTATTGATTTGATCCGGAATACATTACCCTCAACTGCTTCAACATCTGCAATTCCATATCTTTTTAAATCTTCTTTGTGTTGAATTCTGACAGCAGAAATAACGGCGCCTCCCAATTTTTCATGTACAGCTATCATCTGGGCAAGACGTGGCGGCTTGGAATAAATAAATTCATCCCCCCACATAACGGCAAAAGGCTCGTTATCAATTATTGGCTCAGCCGCAAGGACCGGAGTACCATTTCCATATGGCCCTTTCTGTCTCACATATATAAAGTTGGCGAGCTCTGAAATCTTTGCTGTTTTTTCCATCAATTCTTTTTTCCCACCGGCCTCAAGATTCTTGATTAATTCCGCATTCATTACGTCAAAGTGGTCTTCAATGGCGCGTTTTAACGCTCCCGTCACAATTATTATGTCTTCAATTCCGGACGCCACTGCCTCCTCAACCACATATTGAATAACCGGCTTATCAACTATAGGAAGCATCTCTTTAGGCATTGCCTTTGTCTGAGGTAGAAAGCGGGTGCCAAATCCGGCTGCAGGAATTACGGCTTTGCGTATTTTTGCCATTGTTTTTTAATTTTAGTCTGTGTAAATCAAAAAGTCAAAATGGGAAAATCTGTTTTCAACGCCTTCGCCAGGGATAGGGATTAAGCAAGTTGCTATATTCATTACTAATATTTTCTGAGGCGTTCTCTGCAATACCGGTATTATTATTTGTACCTATTGTTGCGCCGCCTGCTAGACCGACAAACACCATGCCTAAAAGTTGCCTTCTTGAAAATGTTTTGGTTCTTTGAATAGAACGCGCTTCATCTTCAGCGTATACCGGCGGCAAAGCAAGCTGTCCACCCCTTTTCCTGATCCACCTATCTGCACTTTCAGAAGTTGAACGGAAGAATTTTTCCAACATTAAAGAGAATTCTTTCATATTGTGTCATATTAGAGGTGCTACTCCTTTACATTCGAACCTGGCTTGTGGTAAAATCTTCAGATGTTCACGTTTCTGGGTGAAGTAAGGTCTGAACTTGAAAAAGTTACATTCCCAACTAACACTGAAGTTATAAGACTCACAGCAACCGTAGTTATAATTAGTTTGCTGATAGGATTGTACCTGGGAGGAGCCGATTACCTTTTCACTCAGCTTCTTGGACTACTGGTTAAATAATTTAAAATATGGATCCAATTATAGAAAACAGAGCGCGTTGGTTTATTGTCCACACTTATTCAGGACATGAAAATAAAGTGGCTAAAACTCTCATGCAAAGAGTTGACGCAATGGGTTTCAAAGAAAGAGTTCTTGACGTTTTGGTGCCTACAAAAGAAGTTGTTAAAGTTCGTGCTGGGAAAAAAGAAACCGTTAAAGAAAAAATCTTTGCAGGGTACATTTTTGTGAAAATGGTGCTTGATGATGAGGCATGGCTTTTAGTCCGCACTACTCCCGGCGTCACAAGTTTTGTAGGGACAATGAATAAGCCAACTCCAATCAGGGATGATGAAGTTGATGCAATTTTGAAGTTTGTAGAAATGAAAACTCCTGTTTTCAAGTCTGCATTTACGCCCGGCGAGGCTGTAAAAATCAACGACGGACCTTTCTCAGATTTTCTTGGGAGTATTGAGTCAATTGACGAAGAAAAAGGGAAAGTAAAAGTCTTGGTTTCGATTTTTGGAAGGGAAACACCTGTCGAGTTGGACTTTTTACAAGTCAGCAAGATATAGAGAGATATGGGAAGTGTAATTGAAAGTGCATATGCACGAAACAGGCAACATTTTTTTGAATCGCAAAAAGGTAAAAAAATGACTGATGCTCAAGTTGAAGCTATAAATGGAAGAATCGGAAGAATGAGAGAGGCCCAACAGAGAAATATTAACGAGGCGCACGAAAGACACATGAATATACTTAAAAAATAATATGGCTAAGAAAATAAAAACACTTATAAAATTAAACGTAATTGGGGGGTCGGCTACTCCGGCACCACCTGTTGGTACTGCACTCGGTCCTCATGGCTTGCCTATAATGGATTTTGTCAAAGCTTTTAATGACAAAACCGCAGACCAAAAAGGTACTGTACTACCTGTTGTCATCACAGTTTATGAAGACAGGACTTTTTCATTCATTGTCAAAAAATCGCCAATTGCAGAACTTATTAAAAAAGCTCTAAACTTGGAAAAAGGTTCTGGGAAGCCGGGGCGTGAAGTAGCAGGAAAATTGTCTGATACACAAGCAAAGCAAATTGCTGAGATCAAAATGGAAGATTTAAATACTAGAGATGTTGACGCCGGTGCAAAAATTGTAAAAGGTGTTGCAAGAAGCATGGGAATCCAGACAGAATAGTATTCAAGGATGCTCAGGCATTTCATGCCTGATGCATTTTTTAACAAAGTTTAAAAATGGGAAAAGTAAAAGTACGCGTCGTAGGAGACGAAACAACTGAAAAAGAACAAAAAGAGGAACAAAAGCTAAAAAGAGAGGCTAAAAAACAGGCCCGCGGCCTTAACATGGGCGGAGGCCAGAGAATAAATTCCGTTGGAGTAAGTGAAGAAGAAATTGCTTCCCTAATTTCGGCGAAGCCGGAAGCAGAAGAAACAAGCAAACCTGAGGAGGATAAATCAAAAAAAACAAGACAAACGCAAAAAGAAAAAAAAGCAGAAGCAAGAGTCCTCTCAAAAAGACACACTTCAAACAAATCCACAGTAGCAACAGGGACTATTTATCCTGTTAAGTCCGGAATTGAAATTTTGAGAAGGTTCAAAAAAAGCAAATTTGATGAAACGGTAGAACTCCACGTAAATGTAAAAGAAAAAGGAATTTCTGGCCAAGTCACTCTACCCCACGGCTCAGGAAAAAAACTTAGAATCCGTGTGGCAGACGACGCACTGATTGCTGCAATTGAGCAAGGAAAAATTGATTTTGATGTTTTGATAGCCGAACCATCTATGATGCCAAAACTTGCAAAAGTTGCACGTGTTTTGGGGCCAAGGGGCCTTATGCCAAATCCAAAAGCGGGCACTGTAACTGACAAACCACAAGCATTAATTGAAAAATTGTCTGCAGGACAAATAAACTACAAAACAGAATCGGGAGCTCCAATTATTCACATGTCTGTTGGAAAACTCTCATTTGAAGACGCGCAACTTGCAGAAAATATCAATCAAGTGCTTTCTTCTATTGGCCCAACAAGAATTGAAAACATTACTCTTAAATCTACAATGAGCCCCGCCGTCCGCTTGCAAATATAGGTTTACTTGTTTTCATTTTAACTATGACACCCGAAATGTTTGATTCCAGAATTAATTCCTTCGTTGAAGTTACACCAGTAACTATGTACAAAAAGGTTCGCGATGTTTTACAACACGGTGCATTTGCCAAACCCATGACTTTTGAAGAAATGAACAGAAGAAATTTAGCAACTCGCGCTTCAAACCTAATTAATGGAATGCAAAGAGGCATAGAATCATTTGGCCTCCCCTTCGATGGAACTATAGAAGGCGGAATTGATGGAATAGGCATGTTAACTTCAGAAGTTGCTGAAAAGAATAACCTATTACGGGAAGTCGGAGAAGCCTGGACCATTGGGGATGAATTATCAAGAAATATACTTTGGGTAAAAGTTATGACTTCTTTTCGGAGAGGAAGACCGAGTGCCCTCATTCCAGAGGAAATTGAATTCATGACAGGGAAAAGCATAAGCGCTTCAAGCAGAGCCTTGGTTTGGGCGGATCTCGGTGATCTTCCCGAGTTCAAAGATAAGGACAATATTGCCTGGTATGAACTCGAGCTTCAAGAATCGGGGGCCGTTGAGGTAGGATCAAAAACAATTGGATGGGAAAACGGAAGTCCAGTTATTAAACCGGTCGTACACTTTGTACTTCTTGATAAACTGAGTAGAACAAGACTTGCCTGTTGGCAAGAAGGGGATAAATCAATTAAAAGGTATCATAGTTGGACCGATACTTGCGACCTCGCAAGGGATTCAGCATCCTAGACTCCTTTTCTATATTCCGCTTTTCTGAGTTTGATTTTTTCCCTATCTTCTTCAAAAAAGTGCGCTTTTATAAATTCCATTGTGTCTTTTGGATCTTGTGTATTTACAAAAATCCCGGTTGCGATTTCAAAACCACCGGCTATTTTTGCGCGCGGCATGATGCGCAAATACCAATCGCGTCTTGGGTAAATATAGAAGTTATAAGGAAAATCCTCACCGTGACGCGCTTCAAATATATAAACCAAACGGCGCAAAACATATGCCAAATTTTCCATTTCTTCATAAGTTATTTCGCCAAATAATTTCCCGCGCTCGCCAGGTACAATCCAAACTTCATCTGGCCACTGTGAATACGGAGGACATACAATTTTAAGATCTTTAACTTGCAGATGTTCCTCGCGATAGTCAAGAAATTCCTCAAGAGACGGCACTACAACCGGCACCTCGTGAGGCACAACTGCAAGCTGCGAATGCGTATGTCCTATTGATTCGCCAGCGTCATGTCCAGAATTTGAAAAAATACAAACCGTACCGCTTTTAAGATGCGTATTGAAACGGTTTACAAAAGTTTCAATTACAAGTTTCACTTGCTCAACACTTAGCTCCGACAAACTGTGTTTATGCTCTGGTGTATGGATTATCACCTCATGGATAGACGCAAACGGATATCTATTTTTGACAACTCTGACTGACCAATTTTTATCGTGGTCCTCTCCCCCAATTCTATAGACTTCAGGATCATGTTTTTCATTTCCTAAACAAAACGGGCAAAAAGGTGTTTTGTTTTTTGTTTCGCGGTAAGGCCTTTTTGCGCGTTTTGGAGCTAAAATCACCCAGTTTTCAAGGCTCGGAATATTTATGAACTTAAAATCGTGTTTTGTGGGCATATTTGCATTGTCATCCTGAACAAAGTGAAGGATCTTTCGCGAATGCGAACTCAAATAAATTCCGATTTAATCGGAATAAATTGAGAGATTCTTCGGCTACGCCTCAGAATGACATCTGCTTTTGGGCATTAATTATATTAAGCCGAATTTGGAAGAAAAAATCAAGCTGACTACTGATTTGGGACTGGTAAATTGTGTCGCTTAAGATATCCAGGATTTTGATCAATAGAAATATCTTCTTTAGGAATGCCTATTTTAATTTGACCACTTGAAAAATTATTACAGGAAAATTTGGTTTCTTCAGTTCCTGACCAATCAGGACAATACATATTATTTGCTGTCATTATAGTTTCCCCTTGATTTGAAACAGCATCTGGCCTTTCCATTGTATATGCTCTTGCTGTCCCAATTTTTTTTGGATCTTGCCTGCTATCACGGTAACTTAATGAAATTCTGTAAGGGTATTCATCCGTATATCTACTAAAACCCTGAGGAACATCTTGCTTAATACCACCCGTCTTATTTGATACTGTAACTATTCTGTCACTTGTTAATTCTTTGGGGCCTTGTGCAAAATTGTCGCAATTCAATTCTTTTGTTTCACCTCTGTCCTGCTCGAGATCCGGACAAAATACATTTTGAGCACTCACCTTAAGTTTGCCGGAGTCATCAAAAGAGAGCTTTGGCTCTTCCATAGTGTAAAGCCCAGCCTGATTTCGTGAAGTACCTATAACAATTTTGTAGGGATAATCATGAGTATTGTTGCTAAAACCTTGTGGTACCTGATAACCCTGTGGCTGTGAGTCGCTTGTGCATGCAACACCACCACCAATTGCTGCTAAGACAACACCCGCAACTCCCGCAAAAGTCACGAGTCTTGAATTTCTGCTCTTACCTCCTGGTTTTACGTAATCAAGTGATTGTTCTTTTCCTCTTCCCATTGTAGTGTTTGGATTATATTAAAAGGATAAATTTAAATCAAGACCGCGATTAATCTACTGGCTTTGGGTAACAAGCTTTGCACGTAACTTAAAGTTATTTACAGATTCCAATAATACAACTACTGAAAACGCAGTTTGAAAAACTATCAATCCAACATGCCAGTGGTTGTTTATAAATAATTCTGGCTTCGCAAGAATTGCAATAAATGAAACAAGACCAAAAAGCATAGCCGCAGGGATGATGAACTTCATTTCAAACTGTTGACGGTTAAGAATATGGTTATAGAGTTTTAATTTTGCGCTAGTTTTGAATTTATCTTTTCTTGCAATAATCATTTTGAGGTCCACAAAGTATGATACAAAAGCGACTACAAAAAATGCCGTAATAAATCCAAACCATGCAACTGGACTTGTTACATGAGAAAATGCCATAACCTCAATAAATGAGGCTAAGAAATATAAAAAACTGTGTGAGAGATCAAGCGGCCAGTCTATAAATGAAATTGCATGAATTATGGCAACTGACCAGAAGCTTAGAATTAATACGAATGATGAAATAATATACGGGAAATATTCAAGTCTTAAATTTCCAATTGTGTCGGCCGCAGCAGTTGCAAGCGCCCCAAGCGCCACTGCCTGAACAACGCTAATTAACAAAAATTCAACATCAAGTGAAAGGCCATCTAGCTTTTCCATGAGAGGATTTTAACATTAAGTTTTGTCTCCGTCAAAAAATTCGTAATAACAAAGCGTAAAGATTGAACCAATTAAAATAAAGAAAAACAATTCCTCGAAAGGAAGATTGACTCCCCAAATCTTTATCATCATTAAAAACTTGCCTCCGTAAAACGTCCAATGATTCAATTTAAGAGCAACGATTTCATCAATAAATGAAACTACTGAAACGTAGCACGCAACTTTTATAAATGGTGAAATATACTTAGGATAAAATTTAAGAAATAAAAGCATAGGTAATAATGCTAGGAAAATTCCAAATACTAAATAATAATAAGGAATACTACTTAGCAAAACTGGATTCAAAATAATCGAAATAAAGAAAATTGAAAATGCTAAGGCGTTCATTAAAAACCAATATTTTGCGCGTTTACCTAGTAAGCTTTTATTTCCTGTTTTAAAATAACTTTCGTAGAATACCAAGATTAAATAAATCCATGAGAAACTCCAAACCGGATCCTCTATTGGAACTACACTAAAAAGTCTAAAACCAAATACAGTATTTATCACATACCATGCATGGTTCAAGAAACCCAGGTAGTCAACTAGAATTGCTAGCATACACGAACCCAAAAAAGCAGCGATTAAAAGTCTCGGGATAATTTGCTTATTCTTGAGTATGTAAGTTAAATAAATGCAGGGAATTCCAAATAATATAAACGTAGTAATTAGAAGATTTGTCTTTGTTATCAAACAGAAAACCGCACCTATACTAGCCAGCAAATATAGCAGTGTTAGTTTCATAATTTAATTGTAGCATTTTAGTTGCTTGACAAACGCTTTGTGCCGTGATATATTGATATATCGAAATATTTCGATGGATCAATAATTATTCCATCGAACAAAAATCAATATGGCTGACCAAGTAATTAAAATATTTAAAGCATTGTCTGACGAAACAAGACTAGGAATAGTAAAAGACCTTTTGAATAAGTCCGAGCACGCTTGTTCTGAACTTTCCAAGAAACTTCCTAAATCTCAACCTACTCTCTCTCACCACTTCAACAAACTAATGGACGCCAATATTATTCTCAAAAGAAAAGAAGGCGTAAATCATTTTTATAGTATCAATCATGACTATCTTCAAAATCTTGGGCTAGACATTAAAAAAATAATAAAGGAGGCAAACAATGGATAATTGGACACAAATACCAACTGATGACGTAATTATACAAACTGCCGAAGCTCTTGCGAAAAATGGCATGCAAACAGAGGTTGTTACAACCGGTGAGGAAGCAAAAAAGCGGGTCTTAGATCTGGTACCGGAAGGCGCGGAAGTTTTTACAATGACCTCAAAAACGCTTGATGCAATAGGTATTCCCGAAACTATTAACAAGTCCGGAAAATATAATTCTGTAAGGAATAAATTGATGTCACAAGACACTCCGCCAAGAGAAAAAAAAGTAACTGGGACTACTCCCGAATACGCAGTTGTTTCTGTTCACGCGCTTACACAAGATGGGAAAGCGATGATTGCATCTAATACCGGGAGCCAATTGGCAGCAGATGTTTATGGCGCGGATCACGTGATTTGGGTTGTAGGGGCACAAAAAATTGTTAAAGACATGGACTCGGGAATTAAACGAATTTACGAACATGTCTTGCCTCTTGAGGCCGATCGCGCTAATAAAGCTTACAATATAACATCAGGTAGTTTTGTCTCAAAACTTTTGGTAGTAAATAAGGAAATAAATCCTGAAAGAATTAAAATCATAATTGTCAAGGAAGCTCTGGGGTTTTAAATCCCAATGTATCCGAATGTTTATTCCTAATCTACCCGAATTATTATTTGGATTAATTCGGACTAACTATTTGGACAAATTCGTGTAGAATAAATCTGCTGTGCTCTACGTCATAATCCTCTTCTATGTTCTCTTCTTCCTCGCTTTCATCACTTGGGGAATTTTATATGTATTGCCGTTTTTCTTTGGCGCGCCTTACGTCAAAAGTTCGGACCGGAGGACTAAAAAGATTATGAAACTTTTGAAACCCAAACCGGGCGAAAAAATTGTAGACCTTGGGTCAGGTGACGGAAAACTTTTATTCGAAATCGCGTCCCGCGGCGCAACAGCTTATGGATATGAAATAAACCCTTTTCTTGTTTTGAGAACCAGAATTCGGGCAAAACAACTTGGACTAGAGAAAAAAGTTAATGTTTATTGCAAAAGCTTTTGGAACGTGGACCTTTCTAAGTTCGACAAAATCTTTTTCTACCAAATCACATATGTTATGCCGAGACTCGAAAAAAAACTTATGAAAGAGCTAAAACAGGGGACGCGCATTGTATCTAATTACTTTTCATTTCCTAATTGGAAGCCGGAAAAAAAGGAAGATGAAATTTTGCTATATGTTAAAAAATAATTACTCTGCAACTTCCACACTTAAATCTAGATAAATCTTCTGCCCTGTTGCTACCTCAAGTTCTTTTCTGGTCATGCTGCCAATTACTTTAATTTTTTGTCCACCCGCACCAATTATCATTTTCTTATATTTTTTGTCAGTTGTAATAATTTTTGCCTTAATATAATACATGCCATTTTGGCGATGTGTCACATCCGCCACCTCAACACGGAGTCTATATGGAACCTCATCATGTAAAACTAAAAATGCTTTTTCCCGAATATTTTCAGATATATATAATTTAGAATCTAAATTCATAGCAGGAGTCGCCATGTCTTCCTTAACAACAATAGGCTCCCCTTCCGGAAGTCTTTCAATAATTTCATCTACCAATCCTGAAAGATGTTTGTTTTTGAGTGCCGACACCTCAACAACCGTATCAAATTCATCTTCCAAAAATTTATATTCTTCAAGAAAACTTGGTTTTTCAAGATCAATTTTGTTAATTACCAAAATTTTTGGTTTATTGATTTTCCTCAAAATTCCAAGCACCCTATTCTCTTCAATTCCGCGCCTGCGGGTGTGGTCTACCACATAAAGAACAATATCTATATCATGTTTCAATGCACGTTCCGCTTCTAGATTTATATCTTGGTTAAAACTTTTTGCGAATATTCCCGGCGTATCTACAAATATTATTTGTGCAAATTCGTCTTGGTAAACTGCATATGTTGAAAACTGTGTGGTTTGGGGTTTAGGGGATGTTATTGCCACTTTTTGTCCCACCAAATTATTGACAAGTGTTGACTTGCCAGAATTGGGACGGCCGATTAATGCTACAGTTCCGACTCTCATGGTTAAACTATGAGGCTAATTTTAACACACTTTTGCCTCTTAAACTATTTTTTAGTACATGATTTACTCACAACGCTTGTTCTGTTACAATTC
Organism: uncultured Gammaproteobacteria bacterium; assembly: GCA_964651815.1. Lineage (GTDB taxonomy): Bacteria > Patescibacteriota > Microgenomatia > Levybacterales > GWA1-39-11 > GWA1-39-11. Next base: position 17,135 of record CAZYWG010000012.1, read on the forward strand.
AGCCACGGTGAAAGTTTTATTTTTGAGCGCGGAAGTTGCCCCTTTTGCGTCAGTTGGAGGTCTCTCCCAAGTTGTATATTTTCTTTCGCGAGCACTAGTCTCTCGCGGTCATGATGTCAGAATTTTTACGGCAAGACACGGCGTCATGGATGAAAAAAAAGGTAAATTTGCGCTTTCTACAAAAATTAAAACTCTGAAAGTTCCTTTCTTTCACGGATATGAGGACAAAATTAAAAACGGCCAGAAAAAATATATAAATTGCCGAATTTCCGTATTTAAAAAACGAAAGGAACCCACAACTTATTTTGTTGAAAATAGGGAATATTTTGAACTCCGTGCTAATGTATTTGGCTATAAAGATGACCATGTAAGATTTGCGCTTTTATCAAAAAGTGCTCTTGAATTTTTGTATCAAATTAAAAAAGCGGGGACTGAGAGCGAATGGTGGCCTGACATTATACATTGTAATGATTGGCACACGGGATATTTTTTGAATTTGGCAAGGGAAGACCCCAGGTATAAGGAGCTTCTTAATTCAATTCCAATAGTTTTTACCGTCCACAACTTTTTTTTCCAGGGCAATATCAATTTTAACTACATACCCCAAAAAGAGAGAGATACGGGAAGTGCTCCACTTGTCAGATTTGATTCACCCAAGCTTTTGCGGCAGAACGCTTTAGTCCGCGGCCTCATATATGCTGATGAGGTAAACACAGTCAGCCCCACCCATGCTATTGAAGTATTAACCCAGGAATATTCTGAGGGGCTTGACCCAATTCTTTCAAAAATTAGGGGCAAGCTTACCGGAATTTTAAACGGATTAGACACTGAAGAATTTAACCCAATGACTGACCCTTTAGTTTTTAAGAATTACAATTCTTCTTCTTTTGTTGCGTCCCGACGCATTAACAAGCTAAATCTGCAAAAAGAATTTGGGCTTGAAGAAAATAGGTTGAGACCCGTAATTGCAATTCCCGGCAGAATTAGCGCCCAAAAAGGTTGGGATTTAATTCTTGAGGCTATGCCCCATTTGCTATCAGAACGGCGCGATATTCAATTTATTGTTTTAGGACAAGGAGATGAAAGGTACCAGGATGATTTAAAACGACTCCAAAGGGATTTTCCTGAGCAACTTGCACTTCATATGCAGCGCGATTTTAGGCTCCCAAGAAAAATCTTCTCAGGTGCCGACATAATTTTAATTCCGAGTATTTTTGAGCCGGGCGGAATTATTGCACTAGAAGCTCTACGCTATGGAGCAGTTCCGATTGTAAGGCGCACCGGCGGTTTAAATGACATAATTACAGATTTTGACCCTAACAGCCGCCGCGGCAATGGATTTTCTTTCACAAGGAAAAGCGCCTGGTCACTATATGGTGTAATAATGACGGCACTTACCGTTTATAAAAACACAAGCCTTTGGAATAGGCTTGTTAAAAATGGTTTACTCTCTGATTTTTCATGGGACCACAGCGCCCGTGAATATGAGAAATGGTACCAAAAAGCGCTTATTGAAAGAAAAAGGGCAATTGGTGTTACTCCACATCCGGCTTATCAATTGCCAAGCGAAAAATAATCAAGCCCCGAACTACAAACTGTGAACCGTGAACCATGACTTTTAACCCTCCCTTTTTATCTCATATTAGTTTAAGATAGTATGTGTATATGCAGAATGATATTGCCTGGTTTGACGAATTTAAAAAATCCCAGTCTAAAAAATATCTTGAACAAAATCCTATTGCATATTTTTGTGCGGAATATGCGCTGACTACGGCTCTCCCAATTTATGCCGGCGGCCTTGGAGTTTTGGCAGGCGATTTTCTAAGGGAAATAAACGACCGTGACATTCCTCTTGTCGCAATTGGTATTTACTACAATGACGGCTACCAAACGCTTCACAACGTTGATAAGAAAGGCTACATTGACGCGCCTCATGTTCACACTCCTCCGGAAGACTTTGGCCTTGAGGAGCTCGTTGATGAAGACCAAAATCTTATAACAATTGACGTCCCAATTCATGACAGGATTATAAAAGCAAAAGCTTGGATTTGGCATGTTGGAAAAGTAAAAATCTATCTTCTTGATACTGGCGTTAAGGAAAATTCAGAAAATGATAAAAAAATAACTGACCATTTGTATGTTAGTGACCGCGAAACTCGCCTAAAACAAAAAATGTTAATTGGTATTGGAGGCGTAAGACTTCTTGAAAAACTTGGAATAACGCCATCAATTTATCATATGAATGAAGGGTTTTCCGCTTTATTGTGTTTTGAGTTGGCGAGTATGGAAATGAAAAAGAATAATATTGGTTTTGAGGAGGCAAAAGAAGCAATTAAGTCAAAAATTGTTTTTACAAACCATACGCTTGTGACAGGCGGAGAAGATACATACAATAACCAACTTGTGGCACTTGTCCTCTCAAAATACGCTACAGAGCTTGGAGTCCCGGTGAATATACTACTCGAGGCCGGGAAAGTACCTGACTCAAATACTTTTTCAACAACGCTTTTAGCGCTGCGTATAGCCGGAAAGTCAAATGCGGTTTCAAAACTCCACGGCGTGAAAGCGGAAGTTCTTTGGCCTGAAAATCCAATGATTCCAATTACCAACGGGATTCACGTTTCTTCTTGGGATGTAATTGACGGCGCGTCGTCAATCTGGCTTGCACATCTTGAAAATAAGCGTGAGCTTCTCAAAAAGATTAATTTTGAATCCCGAATCTCCTGGGATGAAAATGCCCTTCTTATTGGATGGGCAAGGCGGCTTGTAAATTATAAAAGGCCTCTTGCGGCATTTGAAAATCTTAAACGGCTAAAACAAATTCTAGAAAATCAAGATCGCCCGGTGAGGATTGTAGTTTCCGGAACGCTCCATCCGTCCGACATTGCCGCTGCAAACTTTTTTGACGAGTTTAGAAATAAAATTGAAGTTGAATTAAAGGATCTTGTTGTCTTTATTCCGGGCTATGACACGGGGCTTTCAAAAATTTTGGTAGGCGGCTGCGACGTCTGGCTAAATACACCTATTGTAGGATTTGAGGCGTGCGGAACCAGTGGAATGAAAGCTGCTTTAAATGGAAATTTACCATTGTCGACGCGTGACGGGTGGATGGATGAAATAAATTTTTTTGGAATTGGATGGGATCTTGATGATAACCATATAAACAAAAGTATTCTTGATACATTGGAGCAAAAAATAGTTCCGCTCTACTATGACAGACCCAAAGATAATATTCCGCAAGGCTGGATTGAAAATATGACACACGCCCGAGAACTTATCTTAAAAGATTTTTCGACTACACGAATGTTGAAGGATTATATTGAACAACTCTACCAGCCGCTTCTTCCTAAATAAACGCTTATCACCGAGATTGAATCCGAGCCTTAATTCAAATATAATTGAGGGACGCCTTAGGGTTTACCCTGAGGAACGAATAGATCGAAGGGTTTACCCTGAGGAATAAAGTGACGAAGGGCTGTGATGAAATGGTATCATAGAGGTCTCTCCATGAACATCTTGCCCAAATTGTTAATTTGGCTTAGATGTTCAGGATTCTGAATTTCTAAGCAGGGATATATTTATTAGGGATGTGATGAAATGGTATCATAGAGGTCTCCAAAACCTTTTTTCTGGGTTCGAATCCCGGCATCCCTGCAAGAAATTCATGAACAAAACCTTTTTTTAGGGTTCGAATCCCTACGGCCCTGCATTAGATTTTCTTAATGAACGAAGTGAATTTAGAAAATCTTTTCCCTGAGCCTGTCGAAGGGCTGATATAGTTTGGTATATTCCCCCCATTTGGTATAATCTCCGAATGGTTGAAAGAAAATCAAATCCCTTGACTCCGGAGGCAATTGGAGATTTAAGAAAAACCTCAAATTACAGACGCGGCGTGACATTTATCATGCAACACGTACTAGACAGACTTTGGTCCTATAAACAATCAGGTATTGCGGGAGAGCGCGGATACGATCATACATTTGCCCAACTGTTGTCTAACTCCGAGGGTAACTCGCTACAAGACGTTTTAGACAATAAATCAAATCCCTTGGTGTTGGATCTTATGAGCAATGGTGGCTTTGTAAGGCAATTAAAAGGCGCCAGGGGCCTGTCAGTGTCTCTTAGTAATCAGAGATCCAGGGAAGAAAGGGAACTAGATGAATCCGCAGGAAATGGATTCATCAAAGGTGATCTTAAAAGATCTACAACATGGAGAAACATAAGTGATTGGATTTCAAATAATGGAAGAGGTGATGGATTTGATATGATTACCATTAGACCAGTAGCAGGTCTTTTGTCTATCCCAATGAACGAAACCTTCTATAAGTATGCTTTAGCAAAATGTTATAGTCTTTTGACAAATCAAGAAGGATATCTTTTTGCTCAATTTGATAGCCGAATGCTTAATTTTGTTAATAGTTATGTTGAACGTCTTTCAGCAGTCAAAGGCGTTCAAGTAAAAGTTTTAAGTACGGCCAAAGACCCCGAAGACCATCCTACTTTTATGTTAGTTAAACACGAAGAAGCTCCAAAATCATTAAAGGAACTGCCTCTATAAAAACGCAATAACATTGTCTCCTTTTTAGATATTGAAGTAATACGTTCCAACAAAGTTCACTAGACCCTGCCACGTTCAGTTTACATGAACGTGGCGCGTTGAAATTTTAACCCTATCTATTTCATCCTATAGAGAGTAAACTTGCGTTGCCTTCTGTTACACAGTATGGGAAAAAAAAAGGAAGAGCTACTGCAGCAAAGATAAAAAGCAATACAGAACCTAGGTTGATAAGCGCAACGTTAAAAGGTGCAATACAAGAAAGAATTATCCCTCAAGATCACTCAAGTATTATTCCCGGAATCAATGTAAACGAGCTTAAGCGCTCGCTAGATCTTCTAAAATATGCACTTGACTACTCGGAAGCAATTGTAGACACGGTAAGAACCCCCTTGATTGTTCTCAATAAGGAGCTCCATGTATTAACTGCGAATAGGTCATTCTATGATACTTTCAAAACAACTTCGCTTGAAACAGAAAACAAATTTATCTTTGACTTAGGTGAGAAATCCTGGGACGTTCCCAAATTCAAAACACTACTCGAAAAAATCCTTCCGTCCAATACCCATCTTGATAATTATGAGGTGGAGATTAATCATCCTAAAATCGGACATAGAACTATGCTACTGTCAGCAAGGCGTACGTATCGTCAAGTAAATAATACGGAAGCAATTCTTCTAGCCTTTGAAGACATTACTGCCCGCAGATTATTGGAGCGTCAAAAAGATGATTTTATTGGAATTGTTTCTCATGAACTTAAGACTCCCCTCACAAGCATTCTTGGATATTCTCACCTACTAAAACAGCATCTTGAAAAAATCGAAGATAAGCGAGGAGAATATTTTCTTTCCAGAATGACCGGACAAATGGAAAGGCTGACGCAGCTTATGGCATCTTTTGTAAACGTCTACAAAATACAGAGTGGTAAGCTCGCTCTGAGGAAAAAAAGTTTTCATTTGATAATATGATAGAAAGTATTATTGCCGATTTTCAATTCACCTCAAAGTCACACGTTATCAATCATTTTGGATCTACCGGAGTTGAAGTACTTGCAGATCGCGATAGAATTATTCAAGTTTTGATAAATCTAATTACAAATGCAATAAAATACTCTCCTAAAGCTGATAAAATCACTGTAACAACGAAAAAAATGGGAAGTAAAGTTGAGGTTTGTATCCAGGATTTTGGCCCCGGAATTCCAAAAGAAGAACAAGAAAAAATATTTGAGAGGTTTTTTAGATCACACAACAAAGCAGAATCAAATATCTCAGGCTTGGGACTCGGACTCTACATCTCAACAGAGATAATACGAAGGCACAGAGGAAAACTTTGGGTGGAAAGCACAAAAGGAAAAGGTTCAAAATTCTACTTCTCTTTACCCATTAATTAATACGCAAGGTAACAATAATTTAACAACCAACCTAGTCTACATTTTTGCGTCGATGGCAATCATGATACAAAGAATGGTTATTAGCTTGAGTGAAAATTTAAATATATGGCGCGCCCAGACTTTGTCGTCTTTGGCTTTAAAACCGTCAAAGGCAAGTTTTAACCAATAAATGCCTAGCACCACTCCTACTACGAGGTAAAAATATCCTGCATATCCAAACGCTGTTAATGAAATTGTGGCGGCAATAAATGCAATTATATAGAACAAAATATGTATTTTAGTTATCTTAATTCCGCTTTTGACGGGAAGCACGGGGATTTTTGCCGCGGCATAATCTTTTAATCTGTAAATTGCTATTGAGTAAAAATGTGGCATTTGCCAAAGGACTAGAATTATAAATAATATAATGGCTCCCGCATCAATGTGGTTACGAACGGCCGTGTAACCCGCCACCGGTGGGATTGCCCCTGAAACGCTCCCGATTATAGTGCTAAAAACAGAACGCCTCTTCCAGATGCTATACATAACAACGTAAAAAAATACGCCAACTGCTCCCACTAAAACTGTTAGAATGTTAGTAAACAAATACAAAACCGTAAAACCAATGACTCCCAAAACCGTTGCGTAAGTTATTGCGGCTTGCGACGTTACCGAACCCACAACTAGTGCGCGTTTTTTTGTCCTTTCCATTTTTTCATCAATTTTGCGGTCAAGAAGATTATTGATTACGCAAGAAGAAGCAATTATTAAAGTGGTGCCACTTAACACTGCCGCAAATATTCCCAAATTGATCCTCCCGGCGGACGCTAGAAAAAACCCGGCCGCACACGTTATGAGATTTCCAATGATAATTCCAGGTTTTGTCAGTAAAAAATAAGTTTTAAACACTTTAAATATAAGAATCGCTTTTTGAGAACAGAATTCGCTCCCGAAATTATTTCATTATCCCCTCTTCACTTTGTATAACCATGTTCATGTCACGAGACGACATATTGTAATTTAAGTGGTTCATAATCCAGAAAGACCCAATGATGATAATCAGAATAATACCGACCGTTGAAAGAAAAACAAATAAATTCCAGCGCATTTTTTCATCAGTTTTTGATTTTGCCACATGCAAGAAAAATATAAGCTGCACAATAAGTTGAAAAATGGCGAGCGCGGGTAGTAAAAGACTCATGGTTTGGTCAGTCGGTACTCTGTGACCTGAAGACAAGTGGAACATAACTAAAAAATACGAACCAATTGTTAAAACCAGAGACAGTACAAATCCTACAATGTAAGACACGAGTTTGGAATTGATATTTTCCTTATTCGATTTGTCAACAGAAATATTTTTCATTACAATACTGCTCCCATAAGATATACAATAACAAAAATAAAAATCCAGACAATATCAAGAAAATGCCAGAATAGACTAAACAATGTTAATTTTCTGACTGCACTTTTTGTGAGGCCGCGGCGGAATATGTAAAATATCAAAATTCCCAACCACAAAAGACCCGCTGTAATGTGAAGTCCGTGTGTCCCAACAAGTGTAAAGTACGACGACAAAAATGCGCTTTTTTGAAAAGTGTTTCCTTCACTAAATAAACGAGTGAATTCCGTAAGTTCCATAACCAAAAATGACGCTCCCAGGAGAAATGTTGCGCCGGTTGCCATAAGAACTTGTTTTTTGTTTTCTTGCTGCAATGCCAATAGCGCAAGTCCACATGTAAAACTACTGGTAAGCAGAATTATAGTTTCTGTCAGGACAAACGGCCCATTAAACATATCTGCAATTGAAATACCACCAAAAGTATTATTATGAAGCACTGCATAAGCAGCAAAAAGGACAGCAAACATTAGTAGATCTGTCATTAAATATACCCAAAACCCAAAAACTACAGTGTCAGATGAAGATTCGTGTTTATCCATTTTTATTCCTCCTATTCTCAATTTTTGCTACCTCTGCGGCAGTTACTACATATTCTGTTTCATCATCAAACGTTCGGATGATAACGCAAATAACAGCGCCTATTAGACCTGCTGCTGCAAGCCAAAATATATGCCAAACCATAGCAAAACCAAATATAAAAATGAATCCCGCAACATATATGCCAAGAGGTGTATTTTTGGGCATATGGATATCTTCATACTTGTGGTTCGACTTATTTGTCCCGGCCTTCTTCATTTCCCAAAAGGCGTCGCGCGAGTTTACCTCCGGAACGATAGCAAAATTATAAAATGGCGGTGGTGACGACGTTGACCATTCTAGTGTCCGGCCGTTCCATGGATCGCCCGTTGTATCAAGGTTTTGTTTTCTTTGCTTGATACTCACAACAACTTGAACTACCTGTAGCATTGCCCCAAGCAAAATAACAAGAAACCCCAACCCGGCAATTATGAATAGCCCTTGCCAGCCGGTTGAGGCGTCGTAATGGTCAAGCCTTCTTGTCGCGCCCATTACACCTAAAATATAAAGCGGCCCAAAAGACATAAAAAACCCAACCAGCCAACACCAGAATGCATATTTCCCAAGGCGCTCGTTGAGCTTAAATCCAGTCACCTTTGGAAACCAATAAGTAATACCCGCAAAAATACCAAATAACGCGCCTCCAATTATCATTGTGTGAAAATGCGCTACCAAAAACAAACTATTATGAAGCTGAAAGTCAGCAGGTGGCACTGCCAGTAAAACTCCCGCTAAACCACCGAACGTAAATGTGCTGATGTAGCCCAAAAACCAATACATTGGTGTCATAAATTTAATTCGCCCTTTATACATAGTTGAGACCCAATTAAAAATTTGAACGCCGGCCGGAATTGCAATAAAACTTGTGGTGATCCCAAAAAAAGCGTTTACGTCTGCTCCGGCACCCATGGTAAAGAAATGGTGTAACCATACAAGTAATGCGAGGAAAGATATGCCGAATGCGGCAAGCACTCCAGAAACATAACCTGTTAATCGCTTCTGGGAAAATGTTGCGACAACCTCAGAATAAACTCCAAATGACGGCAATATAAGGATATAAACCTCCGGGTGCCCCCACATCCAAATGAGATTCGTATACATCATTGCGTTACCACCTAAATCCGTTGTAAAAAAGTGCATACCAAACGTCCTATCAAGAGACAAAAGCGTAATAGTTGCCGTAAGTATTGGAAAAACAGTAACAACTAGAACCATACTAAATAAAGAAGTCCACGTAAACATAGGCATTTTCAAAAGGGTCATCCCCGGCGCGCGTTTTTTAATGATGGTCATTATAAAATTAATACCTCCAAGAAGAGTCCCAAGACCTGAAACCTGCAGACTCCAAATCCAGAAATCAACGCCAACACCCGGGCTATATTGAAGTTCTGAAAGAGGCGCAATTGCAAGCCAACCTGTAGCAGCAAATTCTCCGCCAAACATAAAAAAAAGATTTACAAGTATTGCGCCGGCGACATATAGCCAGAAACCCAAAGTATTGAGAAATGGGGATGCAAGATCCCGGGCGCCAATTTGAAGCGGCAAAATGAAATTTATAAGGCCAAAGAGAAATCCCATGGTAACAAAAAATACCATGATGACACCGTGCGCCGTGAAAACTTGCTGAAAGTGGTCTGCATTGAGATACCCGTGTGAAGCGCCAACTGAAAGCGCCTGCTGCAACCAAATCATCCCTGCATCAAGTCCACCTCTGAATAACATTAATGAAGCAACAATTACATACATTATCCCGATTTTTTTGGGGTCGGTTGATGTAAGCCATTCGTTCCAAAGCCATTTCCAACGTTTTAAGTATATGACGAATACGAAAGCCGCAGCGCCAGCACCCAGCATGGCAACAGTCCCACCAATCGTAAACCATTCGTGGGGAAGTGCTGCAAAAGTTAGTCTTCCAAATATTAATTCCATTATTATTGTCCTACATTATATTTCAATGCGCAGAATACACTTAACGTGCATTCTGTGAGCCACTTTCTGGCTGAGCCATAAATTTTCTGATTATATTATTATACAAATTCACGTCTGTTGAAGCGTAGAATGTTACGGGATTATTTTCGCTGGGGGAAGCCAATTTATTGTATTCCGTAAGGTCAAGCGTCTTCCCGGAGTTTTTAACTTCTTGCACCCAAGTGTCAAAATCTGCTTGCGAACTCGCGCGTGCCATGAACTTCATACCGGAAAATCCGGGACCATTAATTTCCGCGGCCGAACCTCTAAAATCTCCCGGCAAATCTGCAATAAGGTGGAGCTTTGATTCCATTCCTGTCATAGCATAGATCTGTCCGCCAAGGTTTGGAATCCAAAAAGAGCTCATGGGCGCATCAGCCGTCAATTCAAAATTGATTGGAGTTTGCGCGGGGAACTGAATAAAATTCACAGTTGCAATATTTTGCTCAGGATATATAAAAAGCCATTTCCACCTAAGAGCTACCACTTGTATTGTGACGGGCTTGGAAGCAACATCGAGTGTTTTGTAAGGGTCAAGCGCATGAGTAGCTCTCCAATTAACAACACCGAGAATTAGAATGATTGCCGTAGGAAGTGCCCACCACGCAAATTCTAAGAATTTGTTGTGAACCGAATCGGGTGTATATTTTGATCCTGAATTCCCTTCTCTATATTTCCAAGCAACAAAGAAAGTCAAAATTAATACGGGAATTATTACGCTAAGTCCTAAAAGGACGGTAAAACTTATTAATTCTCGTTCTTTTAGCGCAATCTCTCCTTTTGAATTGAACAAAGCTATATTATGTCCGTGCAACAATAACCACAAGAAAATAATCACATCAAACGCCAGAAAAATAAAAATAACAAGTTTCGATTTCATTCTTTCACGAGCCTTATTATCATACCACTTTCAACTTTTTTCTATATTGTTTTATGGTTGAAAAAATAGTATATAATTATTTAATGGTAATTCTTCTTCACATAATTATTGCGCTTTCAAGTGTAGCCTTCACCACATATGTATTTTTTCGTCCCTCAAAAACCAAGTTAAATATATCTTACTTTTTAGTTACACTTACAATAATCAGTGGTTCTTACTTAATAATAAGTAAACCAGCCCACATGGTACAATCCTGCGCTGAAGGTTTGATTTATATAGGCGTTGTCACAGTTGGAATAATTGCCGCGCGGAATAAACTTGCACACATATCAAACGGGTAAAACTTCTCTCCTTTATAATTCGAGTAGCGATTAAGGCTTAACTAATTCTTTTATCAAATCGGCAAATTTTTCCGGCTCAAAATCGGACTTAATTATATATTTTACTGCCCCTTTTGACAGCGCAGTCTCCGCGTCTTTTTCGCTTGATAAATTTGTGAGGATTACAACCGGAATTGTCTTAGTTTGCTCATCTGATTTTAAATGATCCAAGACTTCCAACCCATTCATTTTTGGCATCATAATGTCAAGTAAAATCAGCGCGGGCATTAGTGTTTTTGCAAGTGTCAAACCCTCTTCCCCGTCTTTTGCAAGCTCGAGCTCATATCCAACCCCTGCAAGAATATTTTGATACATTCTCGCCATCATGGGATCATCTTCAACTATCAGTATTTTTGCCATATAATTAGTCTGATTCGAACCCTAATCCGAACCTCCTATATCCATCATACTCTCTCTATTATTTAATTTATCAACATATGTCTTGTTTACTTCCGTAAGCTCCGTGTTTTTGACGGCCAGTTCTTCACTTCCAAGCTCAAGATCTATGTTATTTATCCGCAGCTCCTCCTTCATTGCAAACCTTTCCAATTCAAATTTATACAACAGCTTGATGTTTAACCAAGAAAGTACTGTTGATAGAAACACAATTAGTATTGCAAATATAGCAACTGCTTCATATGGATTATATAAACCTACCCTAAGACCCATCAAACCAATGAGTCCCACAACTGGAGTAAACACGACATAAATTACAAGAAGCCGCAGCGCAAATATGCTGCTTACCGTGTCTATAGTAAACATACCTATAAATCCCCTATTTGGCCACCGTAACCAAATTGCATGCCCTGCAACTATAAACATGATTGCCAAAGTTAGCGGCATATTACCAATGTAAACGTGCGAATTAGGCGATAAAAGTTGATAAACATAATTTAAGATGGTCATCATATTTATTACAACAATCGCAAGAATTAGTAAATGAACCACGTGGAAACGGTGACTTGCTTTTATGCGCGGCAAAAGTAAAGCAACTCCAAATAGAGAAAAGTCTATGCCGCTGCTCAAAAACGTCTGCTTCTCACCCATCAAGCCAACAATTTGAGCAATACCAAACGCGAGTATTAAAGTTGCACAAAATATTGATGCAAGTGTAAAGACGGGCCTGAGACGGTCCGGGGAATTATTCCCGATTTGCGAAAAGGCAAGTTTCTCCTCCAATAGTAAACACGTCCCAATTAATATCAACGCAACAGATATTAACGGATCAATGTTTCTTGAGAAAAAAAAGAAATTTTTAAAGATCGCAATATTTAATACCCAACCAAACATGACTATTCCTACAATCCCAATGATCAAAATGCCTAATATGAAAGAGGTTTTTCTTAACATCAAGATGAGCTTTTTGTTCTCCGGCAAATGAAGGCTTGAGAATGAATATTTTGTATCAGGCATTAATTTAAGTATACTACTATTAAAGTACCGAAAAAATCGACCGAAAAAATTGTCAAAAAAGTAAAAAATTAAGGGGTTAAGAAAACATTAAAACAAAATGCGCTAAGAATTACTAGCTGCTTGCGGAAGAAAGAATGCAATCTGACGGCTATGATGCCATTTCTCGCCAGGACTCTCCCAAACGTCACCGAGCCACAACCCATCAACAAAGCGATCGACGTAGAATATGACTGGACCACCATTACGGTCAGCCATAGGTTTCATATTCATCCAAATTGCCTCACCAACTTTTAGCTCACCTCCGTGTTGAAGTAAAATTTGATGCGCTGTCTCTGTGTAAACAGGCTCTAATCCCTTTTCATCACGAGCTTGGTCAATTTCTTCTGTTGTTGCAAATCTTCCTCTTGAATCTGGAACCAAAATGTCAACTGGTACAACTACAACTTCTCTTATGTGAGGATCAGGTTGTAAGGTGAATTCTGGACTCTCTGAAATAAGTGCTACATTTAAACCAACACCAGCACTCAAATTTTTGACTGCACCCAAAAGTTCTTGTTTTGACCGTCCACCATGTACAAGTGGCCAGTGGTGGGTGATGTTGCCTTCGAGTGTAAGAGGTAGTTCTGCTGGGTCTGGAGCAAATCTTTCAGGTAACAACGGGCCTCTTAAAGGAAAGTCTTTAAGCCCTGTTCTTCTTTGAAGTTCGGCTTGCAACTCTGCCTGTCTGCGAGCTAAATCCTGAAAACCAAATTGTCTGAGACCTGCCCCGGCCCGTTCCATTGTCATGACCCGAGCATTTTATACTGCTATAGGGCAACTGTCAACCCGATTTGCCCAATTACATGGGGTCAAGAATTCGTCAATTTACTGCAATTATTTGTTTGTTTGATACGTTTATAGGAATTTGGATATTGACTTTAATTTGACAATTTAGTTGACTTAATTATGAGGGGTTTTCCCCGCTTTTTTCTGTGTGTGATCAACAATGATTAAATTTCTTGGAACTGCCCAAAAAGAAGATAAATCTTTGCTATTTTACAATAATAAAGATGGTGAACTCGACAAGCTGAAAGTTGTTGATAGTCAGGACGGATTTGAATTCGGAGAAGAAGATAGGTATGTAATAGTAACAGATGACAAGGATAAACAGGAGAAAAATTATAACTGGAAAAGTTTTAGAATTTCAAAACAAGAAGATAAATACTTTCTCACATACAAACTAGACGGTAAAAAAAATTCACCACTTTTAGGCGCAATATCCACGGATTTAGTTAATTTTCAAAAAACAGGGGAAGTTGACCATATTACAGAAACAGGAAGCGTTGTCCCTGATTTCATTCATAGACAAAACTATTTGATGTACTTTGGGGAAACAAACATTAAAATAGCGTACTCCCCCTTCTTATATAACTGGAAGACATTAGAAAAACCGGTTCTTGAATCCCGGAAAAATTCATTTGATGAAGGCAATCTTGAGGTTGGAAACGCGTTTAAAAGAAGTGAAGGAATATTACTGACTTATTATGTTAAAGGAAAATCCGGCACGTATTCTGTTGGAGCTGCAATTTTTGATGAAAAAGAGCCTTCTGAGCTTTTATGGAGGGCTGAAGCGCCTATTTGGGAATTTTCTGAAGAATACCAATATGCAAAAATTCAGCCATTAGGCTCAGTTATTATTCGCGACGAACTTGTGTTGTACTGGCTTGTTGATGACGCGAGTATTCTTGCAGTTTCTACTAAAATTCCGGATACCCAAACTCGTCCGGAAACCAAAGTTTTTTCAACCTCGTTTAAAAAAACAGAAAAAAACCCTATCATTTCACCTATCCCAAACCATCCGTGGGAATCAAGAGCCACTTTCAATAGCGCCGCAATTTACGCTGACGGCCGCGTCCACTTTATTTATAGAGCACTTGGAGATAGCGACTTGTCTGTTTTTGGTTATGCAACAAGTGCCGACGGCATTCATATTGATGAAAGGCTCAACCAACCAATTTATATTCCCCGCGAACCTTTTGAAACGCCCGGTCAGCAAGTATTTAAAACATTTGCAGACCATTTTGCTTCCGGAGGCGGCTATGGAGGAGTTGAAGACCCTCGTATTACAAAAATTGATAACAAATTATTTATGACATATGTTGCGTTTGACGGGGCAAATCCTCCAAGAGTCGCGCTGACTTCAATTTCATATGATGATTTTTTGAATAGAAGGTGGGAAAAGTGGGAAAAACCCAAATTAATCTCAGCACCCGGAATGGTGAACAAAAATGCAATTATTTTCCCAGAAAAAGTAAAAGGTAAGTATGTGGTTTTTCACCGAATTTATCCGAACATTTTAGTTGACTACGTTGATGACCTTTCATTTGAAAATACACATCTCCAAGGACAATATTTTATTCCACCAAGAAAAAAGTATTGGGACAGCAAAAAAATTGGAGCCGGCGCGCCTCCTATCAAAACTGAGGATGGATGGTTGTTTATTTACCAAGCCGTAGGGCATCAGGAGCCGCACAAATATAAAATAGGTGCTATGCTTCTTGATTTGGAAAATCCCACAAAAGTTTTATTCAGGACAAATTCCCCAATTATTGAACCTGTTGAAAACTATGAAAATGACGGCTTTAAAGCGGGCGTTGTGTATCCATGCGGCGCGGTAGCCGTAAAAGACAACCTACACGTTTATTATGGAGGTGCTGATACTGTTGTTTGCGCGGCAACCGCAGACCTACCAAATTTTTTGAAAGATATGAAACGCAATAAAGAACCTAAAATGAAAATGGTAAAAAGTAATTTGTTTAATTAAATACTTGCGCGATAATTAAATTTTGCTTTAAAGTGAACAAAACATGGCAACTCTCAAACGCGTTCCTGAAAATCCAATTTTGACACCCCGCGCCGATCATGAGTGGGAACACGACGGAGCATTCAACGGCTGTGTAGTTTTTGTAAATGGCACATACCACATGGTTTACCGCGCCCTTTCTTCCCCAAAACAACAACATGGCGTCACTATGCAGGTTTCGTCCATTGGATACGCAAAAAGCACTGACGGAATTCACTTTACAGACCACAGACAATTAATTGCGCCTACTGAAGACTGGGAAATCTATGGATGTGAAGACCCAAGGATTACCCATGTCGACGGAAAATTTTATATTTTTTATACTGCCCTCTCAACTTACCCTTTTTCAGCATTCGGCATTAAACTTGCTGTTGCTATAACGCGCGACTTTGAAACGTTTGAAAAACATCCTGTTACAACGTTTAATTCCAAAGCAATGGGATTATTTCCCGATAAAGTTAACGGTAAAACCGCAGCACTTCTCACAATTAATACCGATTTGCCACCTGCCAAAATTGCTTTCGCGGAATTTGATAACGAAAAAGATATGTGGTCGCCTACCTACTGGACTGAATGGTATGACCATGCAAACGACCATATTATTCATTTGCTTCGGGATATTCGTGACCAGGTAGAACTTGGCGCACCTCCTATTAAAACCGCACTTGGTTGGTTAATTATTTACTCTTACATTAAAAATTATATGTCTTCCGAAAAAAAATTTGGTATTGAAGCGGTTTTATTGGATTTTGACAATCCGCTCAAAATAATTGGGAGGACGCAACTTCCGCTTCTTATTCCGGAAGAAAAATATGAGTTTGAAGGGAATGTGAGAAATGTAATTTTCCCATCAGGCGCGCTAGTACATGATGAAATACTTTTTGTGTATTATGGTGCGGCTGACACAAACTGTGCTGTTGCAACTTGTCATATAAATTCTCTACTCGACCAAATTAAACCGGTTGATACGTCGAGCGTTATTTCAGCACCTAAATTAAGAAAATTCAATAGGTATGAAGAAAATCCAATTATTGTACCTGCAGTTGAACTTGCCTGGCAACAAAATGGGACATTCAACCCCGCCGCAATTTATGAAGATGGAAAGGTCCATATTATTTACCGCGCACAGGCGTCCGACGGGACATCTGTTTTTGGATATGCAAATAGCCGCGACGGCTTGCATATTGATGAGAATTTAAATTCTCCAATCTATGTCCCACGGGAAAAATTTGAAATAAAGTCTGCCCCAAATGGTAATTCTGGGTGTGAAGATCCACGTATCTCAAAAATTGGGGATAGGTTTTACATGACTTACACGGCGTATGACGGCGTAAACCCTCCAAGGGTTGCGCTAACTTCAATTTCAGTGAGCGATTTCCTTAAAAAAAATTGGAATTGGGAAAAACCTAAACTTATCTCGGCCCCCGGGGTTGATGATAAAGACGCGTGTATTGTAAAAAAGGTTGTTGGAGAAGGTTACGTTGCTTTTCACCGTCTTGGTAGTGTTATATGGCTTGATTTTTTGAGGGATTTAGAATTCCCTGAGAAAAAATATCTGACCGGAGGAATAATAGCCCAAGCAAGGCCTAACAAATGGGATAATCTTAAAATTGGTCTCGGCGCGCCTCCTATTGAAACGGAAAAAGGGTGGATATTGCTTTATCATGGGGTCTCTTCCCCCGGCAATGTTTATAAAGTTGGCGCGATGCTCCTTGATTACAATGACCCAAGAAAAGTGTTGGCAAGAACGGACGAACCAATACTTGAACCGGAAAAAACTTATGAACTACAGGGCGTAATACCCAATGTTGTTTTTCCCTGCGGAGCGGTTGTCATTGATAATATAATTTATCTATACTACGGTGGTGGGGATTACGTCATTGGAGTTGCAACTATGTCGCAGGATGCGCTTATTGACACCCTCTTGGGAAATTAACTTCATTATTACCGTCTGCCACGCCTTTTTTGTAAAATAAAATCGACCGATTATTATCTGACAATATGACAAAAAATGTAATTTGTGAAATAATTAAAACCCTATGTCTCCAATTCTGAAAATATTTACTAATATTCTATTATGTCCGAGAAAAACCCTAGTCCTTCTTTTATTTTTTTTACTACTTATTTTTTCCGCTAAAACATCTTTTGCGCAAACTACAGATCCATCCGTTGAGGGCGCAGCAACTCTTGGGGTTGCCCACACTGTTGCAACAAACATAAAAAATTTAAAAGACGGCAGCGTTTTATCTGCCGGTTTACATGGCGCAATACTTTCAATTACGCCTTACGACCCACAAGTAGTTGGAGTTGTTGCAAGAGACGCCGGAATGATCTTTAACACCGGAAACACTTATAACAGCGTTCCGGTAATTTCTGTTGGAACCGTGTATATTTTGGTATCTTCCCAACAGGGAAATATTAAAAAAGGTGACTTACTTACCACTTCAACAATTGCAGGAGTTGCTGTTAAAGCAGTTAACTCTGGTTACGTCTTGGGCACGGCACTTGAGGATTATGCTAATTCCAATCCTAAAAAAACAGATAAAATTGCTATAAATCTTGATTTGCAATATTTTAATTCCAAACCTACTTTAATTGGTACATTAACCGATATTTTCAAAATTGCGCTTCTGCCAACCAAAGATTCGCCAACTCCCATTTTCAAATACTTTTTTGCAGCTATTGTTGTTATAGGATCATTTGTTTTAGGGTTTTTAAGTTTTGGGAGGACTGCCGCCAAAGGTGTTGAAGCGTTAGGTAGAAACCCCGCGGCTAGTAAAATTATTCATCTCGGAATTATATTCAATGTAGGCATAGTTGTAGCGATAGTTTTTGCGGGTTTAACGGTAGCATTTTTGATCCTAAGATTGTAAGATATATTATATATGCTGCCTAATCTGTTTATTCAATACGTTACTCTTGTAGCTGATTTTTTTATCTTTATCTCCATTGGATACTATTTTCTAAAATTTCGTTCCCGGGAAAATGACCTCGAAAAAAAAGAGGGAAAAATTGACACTAACTACCACCAAGTTGTTGATAATGCATTGACTCGCGAAAGGAAAATTCTTGAAGACGCGACTAGTGAGGCCGATCAAATTATCACAGACGCACACTATGTGAGTGAAACGGCAAAAGAAGCAATTAACAAGGCTTTACAGGACATTGTGACATCTATTCAGCAAGAGACAGGTACCACAGCCCAAACCTTTATGAATAGCTACCAAGAAACGTTAAAACAACTTGCCGCCCAATCCCTCGACCAGTTTCACAACGTAAACATAAAGCTTGAGGAGGATTTACAAAACCAAGTTAAATTAATTCATGAAACGCTGCTTCCAAAACTTGAGAAAGATCTTGAAGAATATAAACAAACTAGACTTCAGCAGACCGAACAAATGATTATCATGATTGTCCAAAAAGCGTCACAGGAAATTCTCAACAAGTCTATTTCTCTTGAAGACCATCATAAATTGTTAATTGAATCGCTTGAAAGGGCCAAAAAAGAAGGGATATTTGTTTAATATGGAACAACTTGACCTATCTGATTTTTTTAAAACAAAAGAAGAGGCAATTGATTTTTCAACTCGTCTTACTAACGTTTCCGAAAAGATTTTTGAGATGGATTTTAATGTAGAGAAAGCAATTTCTGATCAAGTTGGGATTCAAAAAAAGGACAAATTCATAACTCTTTTGCGAAACAATAATATTAGTCTTGATTCTCACGCTTCTGTGAAAGAATTCTTTGATAAAGTTTTGCAAAAAATTTCAAATCTACCTGTTGTTTCTTTAACCGTAGCGTTTATTCCAAAAGATGAAACCCTAAGGGTGTTATCCGAATGGTTTCAAACGTCGTTTGCCAAGCAAGTATTGTTCGATATTAAAGTTGACGAGACGCTTATTGCGGGCGCGCTTGTTTCTGTAGGCGGCAAATACATGGATTTTTCAATAAAACCCAAATTTAATGAAATTTTTCAAACTGCTTTAACTAGTGCTTCTCAACCTAAAATACCCGATAAGGAAACGCCCACGCTACCTGTGGACGACCGCCAAAGTATTGAAAATATTTCTTTTGGTAGATAAATAATTTATGGACAACTCTGTATTTAACCAATATTTACAAAAGACCGGAGAATACGGAACGGTTTACCAAATAAGCCATCCAATTGTATTTATTGAAGGCTTGCCAACTGTCAGCACGCACGAGGTAATATTGTTTGAAACTGGACAAAAAGGTGAAGTTTTTGCTATTAATAGGGGCAAAATTGAAGCAAGAATTTTCTCCCACGAACCGGTCTTGGTTGGGACGCGCGCTACAAGAACTGACCAATTACTTTCAATCCCGGTTGGAAAAGAGCTTTTGGGCCAAACCATTAATCCGCTGGGTGAGCCGCTTGATGCGTCTGCTCCGTTTGTCCTGCCAAAAGAATTTAGGGACCTTGATGCAAAGCCAGTGGGCATTTCCGGCAGGCAAAAAATCGCGTCTCGTCTGTCAACCGGCATTTCACTGATTGATATATTAATACCTATGGGAAAGGGTCAACGTGAATTAATTATAGGAGACAGAAAAACCGGAAAAACCTCACTGCTCATGACAACTATTAAAACACAGGTTGCTGAAGGTTCCATTGCAATTTACGCGGCTATTGCCAAAAAACAAAGCGATATTAAAAAAATGCAGGAGTTTTTTGTTCAAGAAAAAATTGCAGACAAAATAATTATTGTCGCAGCAAGCTCACACGACTCGCCAAGCCTCATTTATCAAACACCTTACGCTGCCATGGCAATTGCCGAATATTTCAGGGACCTGGGCACCCATACGCTACTTATTCTTGATGATTTGTCTTCCCACGCTAAATTTTACCGCGAACTATCTCTCTTAGCCAGGCGATTCCCAGGCCGAGATTCATACCCTGGGGATATTTTTTATACACATTCAAAGCTTCTTGAACGCGCCGGAAACTTTAAACATCCAACTGTTGGGGAGGTGTCCATCACTTGTTTACCGGTCATTGAAATTGTTGAAGGGGATTTAACCGGTTACGTTTCAACAAACGTCATGGGAATTACGGACGGCCACATCTACCTTGATAGTAATATTTATTACCAAGGCATGCGTCCTGCAGTCAATATTCCCTTGTCAGTTACCCGTGTCGGTCGACAAACTTTGGACAAACTCTCTCGTGAAGTTAACAAAACTTTAACGGCTTTTTTAGCACGATATGACAAACTTCAAAATTTGTCCCATTTTGGCCAAGAACTGACAGATGATGTAAAAAAGGATTTGCGAATTGGGGAAATGGTCTACAAATTCTTTAACCAACCTTATCACTTAACTATTCCTGTGACTATTCAGCTCATTATTTTATCTATGATTATGCAGGATATTATAGAAAGCGCTGAAGCTCTTGAAAAAAT
The DNA here is from genome assembly GCA_964651815.1 of uncultured Gammaproteobacteria bacterium. Classification (GTDB taxonomy): domain Bacteria; phylum Patescibacteriota; class Microgenomatia; order Levybacterales; family GWA1-39-11; genus GWA1-39-11. The sequence goes on from CAZYWG010000012.1 coordinate 37,935, forward strand.
TAAAATCAATCTGATTGACGCTTTCTATCACGATGAGCCTAAAAAATGGCTTTTGGATATAGCAGCCACCAACGATTTGAAAGTTTTTAATGAAAATATAATGAAAAATAAAGACAAGCTCTTGTCCTTAGCCGTTGACGACAAACCTAAGGTTCAAAATGAGACTGTTAATAACACAGAGGCCAATTAAAAGTTTATAATTTATATAATTAATTGTTACTTTAAATTTTATCTGCTGCAACGCATTTCTGCGCAAACCGGCAGGTAATTTTGGTTCGGATGAGATTTATCGAAATGTATAAAAATCATTAATATTTTATTATGTCACAGAGAAAAATTGTCTTAGAAGAATTGGAAGCATTAAACAGCCTTAAAGACTTGGCTGAAAGCTATGAGGAAATTGCCGTTGTCAGAATGCAAAATATCCGTGACTCAGTGCTTAAAACCCGCGACTTTTTATCGGAATTGTCTGATGTTTTTGTTGACCTAAAAGCGTCATATGAACGCGAGATAAAAGACTTACTTTCAAGAAGAAAAACAGGAGATAAAAGCCTCATACCTTCCCTTCAAAAAAATGGGCAGACATTGTTTGTATATCTATCTTCGAATGGAAGATTGTATGGGTCTGTCACTCAAAAAGTCTTCAAATTGTTTGTTCAGGACCTCAGAAAACCGGAGTCAAAAGAGGCTGAGATTGTAATTATTGGTAGTGCGGGACGCGAGATGTATGAAAACTCAGGAGTTGGGAAAAAATTTGAATATTTTGACATTCCCGATACGGATATACGCATGGAACATATTAAAAAGTTGATAGAAAAATTTTTGCAGTATGAAAAAGTATATATTTACTACGGTAAATTTAACAATGTGGTAAAACAAAACCCCATTAGCACAAGTATCACAGGAGATGACATTTTTGAGACTGAAATTGTCACGGCAACGCCAAGAGACGACAGATTTATATTTGAACCAATTTTGGAGAAGATTTTCCACTTTTTTGAAGCTCAAATTATCGCAAATCTCTTCAGCCAAACCCTTCTTGAAAATCAGCTCGCGCGGCACGGCTCCCGCGTAAATTCTATGGAAGAAGCGTTAGTTCATATTGAAGAAGAATCAAAAAAACTGGATCAACAAAAAACACGCATTAAGCACTTGATGCAAAATAAAAAACAGCTTGAGACTATTTCGGGTATTGTTTTGTGGGATATGTAGAATTTAAAAACTATGCTTTCAGGAAAAGTAGTCAGTATTAAAGGACAAATTATTGAGGTAGAATTTTCCGGTGGAAAACCGCCAATTTATGACGTCTTGATCTCAAAAGATGATCCAACAATCAAAATGGAGGTTTACACTTCAGCTACGCCCAATTCTTTTTATTGTCTTGCCTTGACAGACGTGAATCGTCTCCATCATAGCTCTATTGTAATAAGTTCTGGCCAACCAATTAGAATTCCCGTAGGTACTGAGATGCTGGGACGCGTTGTTGATACACTTGGACAACCGCAAGACGGACTTGGAGAAATTAAGGCCACAGAACAAAGACCAATAATAACTAAAGGTGTCAGTTTTACAAATTCAACCATTCCAAAAGAAATTATGGAAACAGGTATTAAAGTTGTAGATTTTTTTACTCCAATTTTAAAAGGCGGAAAAGTTGGGCTCTTTGGGGGCGCGGGAGTTGGAAAAACGGTCATACTGTCGGAAATCATTCATAACATTGTTATTTTGCACCCTGAGCAGAATGTATCTATTTTTACCGGAGTTGGAGAGCGCACCCGTGAAGGAGAAGAACTCTTCACAACCCTCAAAGAAAGTAAGGTTATGCAAGGGGTAAGCTTAATCTATGGAAGCATGGGAGAAAATGCGGCTCTTAGGTTTAGGACAGCCTTCTCAGGCGTTACGTTGGCTGAATATTATCGTGACAATCTAGGTAAAGATGTATTGTTTTTTATTGATAACATTTTCCGTTTTGCACAATCCGGATATGAATTATCAACGCTTATGAATACTATTCCATCTGAGGGTGGTTATCAAGCAACTCTCGCCTCGGAAATGGCTTCATTCCATGAACGTTTGGTTTCTACTCCTAAAAATGCTATAACCACATTTGAAGCTATTTATGTCCCGGCTGACGATATGACAGATAGCGGTGTACAGGCAATCTTTCCATATTTGGACTCAGGAATTGTCCTTTCGCGTTCTATATACCAAGAAGGCCGTTTTCCTGCCATAGATATCCTTGGATCTAATTCTTCCGCTCTCAACCCTGATTCTGTAGGAAATGACCATTACCAAACGGCTTTAGACGCCCAAACTATGCTTAAAAAAGCAAAATCACTCGAAAGGATTGTATCTTTAATAGGAGAATCAGAACTATCTCCCGGTGACCAAACTACTTTTAAGCGTGCAAAAATGCTTAAAAATTATATGACTCAGAATTTTACAGTCGTTGAGACACAAACTGAAAAAAAAGGAGTTTACGTAACGCTTAAAGATACAATTACAGATGTACAATCAATACTTAGTGGTAAGGTAGATGAGATTCCACCGGAAGACTTTTTATATATTGGTAGCCTAAAAGAAATTGACCATCAAAAGGATTCAAAAATACAACCACAGACTGATCAGACAGCCCAAAATAATACACCTAATATAACTCCAACGGCACCAGCTGCGTCTGTATCGCCGACAGCATCGACTGCCGCACCGGCTGCGCCACCTCAGCCGAACGCTAACGTTGAAACAAAACCAAATACGGGCGCTCCCGCCTCATAAATCAACCATTATGTCGAATAAAAAAACTGTCAAAGTAAAAATTCGAGATACAGAGAATATTATCTTTGAAGGGGATACAGATAGGGTTAGTTCTTTTAATGAAGTTGGTCCTTTTGATATATACCCAATGCATGCTAACTTTATCTCAATAATTAGAAAAGAACTGGCATTATATTCATTGGGCAAAAAAATCAAAGAGTTGACGTTTGAGCAAGCGGTCATGAAAGTTAAACAGGATATAATACATATTTTCTTAGGAATTGAGGTCCTTTCACTGGATGAGAAAAATACAAAACCCGAGGAAGCAACAAAAACCCCAACTAAGCAACAATAAGTATTTTCTAACCCAAAACTCCGAAATAATTTTGAAAATCGCAATTTTTAGTAATTTATATATGAATCACATCTATAATAAAGGCTGAATTTAAACTATTGAGTATAAATATTGTTTTTAATTAAAATTTAGATCTAAATATCAGGAGAATTGAAAGTACATAATGTTGAACTAGCCTCAAGAAATCTACAAAACTTGCTGAAAATGTGTACATCGTATACTTATAGGATAATTATCTTGCTGAGTGAATGACGGTGACAACATTTTTTAAAATTTCTGTGAAAAGTCTGTTATTTATTTAGTTTACTTTTCACGAATTTTTGAAAAACTTAAAATTTTAAAAAAACTTTTTTTAAAACTCTACTCTACTAAAATGGCGCTTTCCTTTTTTTTTAAAAAAATGTTTTTTAAACTTTGTCTTTTTATTTCACCAAAATATTTTTTTATCATTTTATAAAGATTAGAAAATTTTCATCCGTTTAAAAAATGTACAATTCAAAAAAATGAAAACCGTGTTTTTGTATTTTTTAAAATAACAAATTTTATAAATTTGTCTTAAGTTTTAACAAATTAAAAGTTACTAAAAAATTTTGGAATTTTGTAGAAACTAAAAGAAATGTATTTTAGTTTAAAGTCTATTCTATTTTTAAAGAATCAAATAATTGCAAATGGCGGATTTTAAACATCCCAGAGTCTACTTTTTTAAAGCATCTTTCTAAATAGATAATTAACTCGAAAATTGTTTTTCAAAAAGTAAAATTTCTAACTTAACTAATACATCCGAACCACCATTTATTTTTAGGAAAATATTTCTTCTTTTAACAGATTTTTTATTGCATGAAAAGTTCTTTATTTTGTGTCGAAGCGTAGCCTTATTTTCTGTGAAAAATGTGGTATATAAATACCTATCTTATTGTACTTTAAAGTATTAAAATGCATCACGAATTTTAACCACCCTTTTTTTAGCCTCAATTATGGGAATCCTACATGTATCCACTAATGAATAGATTGATCTATTACGTAGTACTTTCGCTATGTTGACTAGCCTCCGTGAAACATGGACAATTAATGTAGGCTGGGAATTTATTTCGAGGAATTTATGAATATTGGCCAGGACGGCGACAGCCAGAAAATATTATTATCATTACAACAAGCTTCTGAAAAGTTGGGTGTTACAATAGCAACCCTCCTAGAGTGGAATGAGCACAATATTCTCAAACCTACTATCACTCAGATTGGGGAAATCGGATATACTCAAGAGCAAATTGACCAATTCTTAATTATCAGAAAATTATCTCAAACTGGTCAAATTACGTCCGTGAAAACTGAAGCTGTCTCTAGCTCTTCTGAGCAAATTGAAAAAACCTCAAATTTGTTACCTCCTCAAAATAGCATGCCTATCGAAAATAATATTACGCCAGATAAGCCTAATTATTTGCCGTTAGAAAGCGCACCCGTGGTAAACGAGTCTGGCAAGAATGGATTTAAATTCACTACACCCATGCTCTTTTTGTCCTTTGCAGGGATTATTGCGGTTATGATATCCGTCTTGTATATTGCACAGGGAAATTTAAATACTTTGTCTAATCAACAAGGAAATGGTTCTGTAAAAGTATCCGATAATAATGGAAATACTCCAACAGCTCAGACTAGTAGCTATGGTTATTCCGGACAGTCTACCCCATCACATCCAATAGAACTTGCGGATGAATTGTCGATTGCCAAAAATATTTACAACGTAGGTGAAAGCATTTTGAGAGAAAAAATAGTCCAACCAACACCATTTTATGGAAAAACCGCAAGTAGTACTGCGTCTACGACTAATCAAAAAAAACAAATAGCAACATTGGCGTCGTCTAGTAGGCAGACAACTGATAACAATATCAAACCCAATATTAATACAACAAACGATAGCAGCACAATGAGTGACGCTTCCAACTTTGCGTCAGAAAATCAATGCCCAAATTGCACAAATCAGAGCGATTCGGCCTTTGATGGTAACGGAAACATTAAAGGAGATGTAACAAAGACAGATACTTTAGCTTCAATACTGGGAGAATTTGGTGGAGTCGGAAGTATAGATTCTTCTAGACAAACCACTGACCCAAAAAGCCAGCTAATTATTTTGACAATTTGTATTTTAACGGGTATTTTCCTTTTTAATAAACAACTGGCTTATGCATTTAAACCTCAACAGGCGCCCCAAATTGAGGCTAACTTTAGTCTTGTTGAAAATATGTCACAGAAGGTTTTTGAACTTGACCAAAAAACAGATGGGACAGTTGTGTTATATTTCCAAGGACAAGAGCACAAAATTAGTAAGCCGGAGTTGTATAGTGATTCTGACCAATTTATTGGGAGATTGATGGAGTTAGTCCAGCCCGATATTAAGGAGATGGATTACAACAGTTTCAACGATCAAAAAATCAAGTTTTCCGCGCCTCTAAGTAGACTCGTAACAAGACTTGGTTTTGTAGGTGTAAAAAGAGATCTATTTTTTCCGCGCACTTCAAAGGATAGAGTTTTCTTTAGGAGATATATAACCCAACAAGACCTGAACGATATGAACCTGACAAGCAGTAAAGTTTTGACCGATTTGACACTACCTTCTTAAAACCTGAGCGCAAGTGCCAGGTCTACACAGGTCAGGACGAGTCTACTCGAGCCTCACACTACATCTATTTTTTAGCTTTAACTTAAGCTTAATTTAGTGAAAAAAGATTCTGGCCCAGACAATCAAGAAAAATTATTGAACCTAAAAGAAGCTTCAAACAAGCTTGGGGTTTCAGTTGATGTTCTCCTGAAGTGGAACGAACACAACATTTTGAAACCAACAATTACTCCAAATGGCGAGATTGCATATACAAAAGAGCAACTTGAACATTTTTTGAAAATTAAAAATGCTTCATTAGAAACTGAACGGACCGGCGAATCAGAAACAATAGCTTCAAGTGAAGAAACCGATTTGCAAAGAAAAATTGAGTTAGATTTAGCTTCAAAACAATACGTAAAGTCCCGGGAATTATCTATCTATCAAAAACTTGTTAAGTGGGTTGGGGAAGGATTTTATGAAGACGAATATATTAAAAGCTACCTCAAATCACAAGTTAGAGATTCGCTAACTTTCACTCCAAAATTCCCTTCTACTCGCACGTTGTCTATTCTTATAGTTTTTATTTCACTCTTTTCTCTTGGATTATTCACACAGCAAAATAGAATTAAATTCTTGTTAGACAGCTACCAAGTGCACTCACAAAATGCGTCACAATCCAAAAGTGCGGTCTTGGGTGCCCAGACAAGCAGGCTAAAACTTATGGGGAATATTACATTTGGTTTACCCGTAACAATCAAAGACAATACTACCCTCAAGAAAAATCTTTTGGTTGAAGGTAAAAGCACTTTCAAGCAGAACATCACTGCTCCTAATGTAATTTACGGTATAAAAGCAGGACAAAATATAACAATTACTGACCAGGCAAGCCAGATACCCACAATCTCTGTTGACCTTTCTAATGCAGTCACGTCTTTTCAGGGACAAACAGGAGATATACAACTTCAACCCGGCACGGATATTGCAATTGATGGTCTTACAATTTCCGACAAATCAACTCTTGATACTGTTTCGTCCAGAGGCGAATGTTCTTCTTGTATTACAGACGGAGATGTTGCAAATAATCTGACAATTACGGCAGGTGGCCAAATAGCCGGTGAAGCTATTAAAACAGGCGTAATTAGTCCAAATGTTGGAGGAACAGGCCTTACAACATATGCCACGGGTGACCTTATTTTTGCAGAGTCGCCCGATACTCTTTCAAATTTACCAATTGGCACTTCAGGGCAGTTTCTGACAGTTGGTATTTCAGGATTGCCAACGTGGGATAACATTGGGTCTTTTGCTGTAGCGGTTGTTAAAAAAGATAACGTTGTAATTTCATCCCTCACCAACACTTTGAATTTCTCAAGCGGAGACTTTAATCCAACCGTTAGTCCTGTGGGTCAAGTCAACTTTACTCTCGCGCCTACCCTAACTTCTGTCACGGGTGTTGCAAATAATTTCAACTTGGGTGGAGATACCCTAAGCTTTAGCGCCTCGGGTAATTTGGTTTCATCAGGTACTAACTCCATAAGTGTTGACTCCGGCACAACAGGGGACGTCAACCTTGGGAATGGTAATAATCCAAAGGCAGTCAACATTGCAACCGGGGCTGGTGGGAATGCTGTTAATATAGCAACTGATGATACAACTGCAGATACCATAAACATTGGATCAACTAAAGATACTACAACGCTTTCCGGTTCAGTTACTGCAAATAATCTTTTTTCAAACAATGCAACAATAACAGGTGGGACAATAAATGGCACAATCATTGGTGGAAGTGCACCTGCCAACGGTACATTTACAAACCTTACATCAACTGGGGATACTACTCTCTCTAGCGGAGCCGGAGCAATTACATCAATTGGAAATGCCACCGGAACTTTGCAAATACAATCAAGCGGCCTGCAAGTTTCAACGGCGGGTGGAATAACAATTCCAAATACCGAAACATTAACAGTTGGGACAATAGGTTTAAGTTCGGCCGGAACAAACGCTCTAAATTCAGGTGCTAATTTAGTTGGCGTATTTGATAATTTGGTAAATTCAAGTTCTAATAATTTGCAACAAGTTTTGAAAGATTTGGATTCATCAATCACCTCTGCCGGAGTTTCACCCTTCACTATTGACACTGATATAACTTATGGAGACTTCATTAGGCCAACTACAAATAGCGACAATTTTACTTTGGGTGGGGATGGGACAATTGCCGGCTCTAAGTTATTTTTTAATGCTACAACAGGGAATCTGGCACTTGGAACAAACAACACTGGGTCTGGCGGACTTAACGGGGCACTAACTTTTTATTCATCTGGTAATGGAGTAACGGACGCAACCGTAACTACAAATTCAACGGGAGATCTTCTTATTCAAAATAGCAACGTTGGCATTGGAGCAACTCCATCGGACACTGATGCTGACAATAACCCGTTCAAACTCGAGGTTCATGGAAGCATTGGGCCTGATGTAAATGCTGTCTATGATTTGGGTTCACCAACCAAGCAATATAGAAATTTATATTTGACAGGACAAACAACTTCTGGCGGTAACATAACAATTGCAAATAGTGCTCCGGCTATTAATTTTGTCGAGACGGATAACAGTAACTATCAGTTTTCGGTACAAACAGATAACTCTACATTTCTCATAAATAACGATACTACAGGACAAAGTATTTTGTCTGCTTCAGCAAGTGGAAACATTGATTTTGCGGGAGGCGTATCATCAACCGGCTGTACACTAATAAATGCAACTGGTGATCTTTCTTGTTCCGGCAACATAACAGGGACAAACAATGGAACGGTTGGATACTTCTCCAGAAATAACGGAACTTGGGTTGTTTCGCTCGCTACCAATACTGATTCTCTTGCTATTGGGACTGCCAACCAATTCACAATATCAAACACCGGAGTACTTTCAACAACCGGAAATATTTCAACAACAGGCGGCGGCACAATTACTTCAAACGGCTTGCTTACAGCTTCAAACGGCTTTACTCTTTCTTCAGGTGCGCTAAATCTTACGGCAACAAGCGGCGCTTTGAACCTTACCGGTTTATTAGCATCAAATATTTCAACCGGCGCAAATAATTTACTTATTACATCCGGCAACTTTAATACAACGGCGACAGGGATTAATTCAACCGCAATCGGAGCCACAAGCGCGTCTAGCGGCGCTTTCACAACTCTCTCCTCTACCGGGGTTACGAACCTTGGTACTGCAGGTGCGTCCGACGTTAATATTGCGAATACTGGAACTGGAAATGTCTCTGTTGGAAACGCTACCGGGACATTTGCATTAACTTCTAATGGCGGTTTGAATGTTACAACTGTTGGCGACTTAACCGGTGTTGCAACCCTTGACACAATTACAACTTCTGCAACCGGCCTGGGATTTGCTAATACCGGGGCAATTACAACAGGCGCCGCTTCTGATTTGTCACTTACTTCCGGAACAACAGGTGCTATAAACGTTGACTCGGGGACAACTGGAGCAGTTAACATTGGTACTGGGAATAATGCAAAAACAATTAACATTGGCACTGGGAACGGTGGAAACGCTATCAACATTGCAACTGATAACACTAACGCGGACGTCGTAACTATTGGTTCGGGACTTGATACGGTTAACATTTTAGGTGCGGTAACTGCCAATAATTTGTCTTCAAACAATGTCACTATAACGGGCGGCTCAATTAATGGAACAACGATTGGAGCGATAACGCCTTTAACCGGTGCTTTCACTACCCTTTCTGCAAATAACAATGTGACTTTCACAGGCCTTGGGACAGCAACAGGAAATGCAGTCTGTATCACTGGTGGTAATTTAATTGTGAAATGTAATGGCGGCGGAGGCCTTCAAACAGCGTATGACATTGGAAACACAATTCTTACATCAAGCGGTAAAGATATTGGATTCACGCTCTACGATGAATCTTCTGATTCTGGAGTAGCAACTTCATTTACTCTTAGGAATACGGGGACAGCATCTGCTTTTGTTATTAACGACACCAACCCAGCGGTAAATAATTCACTAGTTATTCAATCAAATGGGACAACAAATTTGACAGTTGATGAATTTGGAAATGCCACAACATCAGGGACTATTGTTACAACAAACACAACAAACTCTACAAATTCAACAAACGGCGCTTTGGTTGTTTCGGGCGGCACGGGAATTGGTGGAGCTCTAAACGTTGGGTCAAGTGGAACGTTTGGGTCTACACTTACGGCGTCAAATGGTTTAACTCAAACCACCGGTGCTCTAAACTTGACCGCCAATTCCGGTGCACTTACGCTTTCCGGGCTTAGTGCTTCATCAATTAATACAGGGGTTAACAATCTTATTTTTACAAGCGCCAACTTTAATACAACAGCAAATGGAATTAATTCAACCGCAATTGGAGCTTCAACGCCATCTACCGGCGCGTTTACTACACTCTCTTCGACTTTAAGTACAACTCTTTCATCAGTAGGTGGTAATGTAATTATTGGAAACGCGGGCGGCACATTTCAGGTTGCATCAAGTGGATTTAATGTAACAACGGCAGGCGCGTTAACAGGTGTCACGTCAATTGATACTATTTTAACCACCGCTAATTCGTTGACATTTGCCGCTGATGGGACACTTAAAACAACCGGCGCTAACACTCTGACTCTTGACTCCGGCACAACAGGGGACGTCAACCTTGGGAATGGTAATAATCCAAAAGCAGTTAATATAGCAACCGGAACTGGTGGGAACAGTGTTAACATAGCAACTGATGATACAACCGCCGACACTATAAATATTGCTTCAAGTAAAGATACTACTACAATCTTTGGGGGGGTTACTGCAAATAATCTTTTTTCAAACAATGCAACAATAACAGGTGGAACAATAAATGGAACAATCATTGGTGGAGCAGCACCAGCAGCTGGTACATTTACAAACCTTACATCAACTGGGGATACAACAATCGGCGATCAAACTTCTGATAAGTTAACTATTAATTCTGCACTACAAGGACTAAACGCCCTTCTCTTTGAAGGGGCAACAGTTGATGGCAGTAAAACAATATTTGCAGTAGCCGATCCTACCCAAAATAATACAATTACTCTACCAAATGCGTCAGGCACCGTTGCAGTATCCGCAACTGGACCCGTTGCTTTGAGCGCTGTTGGAGATATTTCGTGCCCCACGTGTTTGGTGAGTTCAAATGGTAGCTCTACTCCGGTGGTTTTGGCACCAACTTCAGCGCAGAACGACGCGTCTACCAACACTTCAATCAACATATCAAAAACCGGAGTTGCTCCTCTACTCAGTCTTGTTCAAGGATCAACTCTTTCCAGTAATTACGCGACGACCGACGCAACAATCAACCGAAACATAACGGGAGGAGTAAATAATATTGGCGGGACAATACTTTCTCTTTCCGATACGTCTGCAACGTCCGGATTGAATAATCCAACAGCTTTGGGTATCACCTTCTCCACTCCCTTAGCAAGCTCGCTATACACCGGAAATTTTGTCAACTTTGGGAGGTCTGATGTTGCAGGCGGCGCCCCTGTTTCAAAGTTTTCAGTTGGAGCAACTGGAAATGTTACTGCCGCAGGAACTATCAATAACGCAACTATCTCTGGGGGCACTCTTTCCGGTGGAACATTCTCAGCCGGTTCTGTTTCCGGAGGGTCATTAACAGGCGGGACTTATACAGCCACCGGCTTCACAGTCGGTGGAAATTACACCGGCACCATAAATAACGGCGGAACATTTAATATTTCTGATGGAACAAATACTTTGTTTACTATCACTGACGCCGGGACACAGGGTGATGTATCAAATATTCGCGCTTTGACTGCTTCCGGAACAATTACACTTTCGAACCTAGTTGCAAATGGGCCTATCTACACAACGGCCGGCGGAGTCCTTAATTCAGAAGCGCAACTTGCAATAACCCGCGGTGGTACTAACAATTCATCATTTGTTAATAATTCAGTTGTTTATTATGACGGCACATCTTTGTCCTCTCTTGGACAGGCAACTGATGGCCAAATCATCATTGGCGCTACCGGCGGCGCGCCTGTTTTGTCAACTGTAACTGGTACTGCCAATCAAATAAATGTCGCGAACGGATCCGGATCAATCACTCTATCTACTCCTCAAGATATTAACACAACTTCAGCCCCAACCTTTGCAGGGCTAAATCTTAATGGAACCCTAACTCTTGCCAATGCTTCTACAATTGATAATTCTTCAGCCGGAACATTTACGTTTGGCAGAGGCACAGCGGGAGCTATAACTCTTACTTCCCAAAACAATGGGGCGAATGCAGATTTAATAATTGAGCCATCAGGAGTTGGAACACTTACTCTTGGGAGCAACACAACGCCTGTTGTTAATATAACGACGTCCGGCACTGGAGACAGCGCATTAGTTTTACCGGACCAGTCTGTTTCAGGGACCGAGATTACAAATGACACAATAACCACAACTCAACTTGCGCAAGCGCTCACCTTTTCAAGCGGCGACCTGCTTGACCTTTCAGCTATAGACCACACAACAGCTACTCCTCAGGGTTTAATTCTGCCAAATGTTTCCTCTCTTACTCCTACCAGTCCAAATGCGGGTGAAGGCTATGTTGCATATGACGCAACTGACAAACAGGTGATATTTTACAATGGAACAATTTGGGATACTTTAGCCTCAGGAACTAGTGCCTCAAAATGGACGGAGGATTCACTAAATAACATCCTCTACCCTAACAATGTTGGGAGAAATCTTTCTTTGAGTGCCACGCTTGTTTCTCCATTTTCAGTTGACTATGCTAACAATAAAGTACGAGTTGGTAATGGCGCTGGGACTAATGGAACAATAGCTCTTTATGCTTCTAACGCTGCCACCGGAAGTTTAATTTATAATACATCCGACCAATTTGAATTTTCTGGTGGAGATGTAAAAGTAGATAACAACTTAAATGTCACTGGAGCAATATCAGGAGCTACAGCCACGAACACTATAAATAATTTAGTCTTAAACGGGACCGGTGGAATTTCAGGTACGTTAACTTCAATTACGCCTTCTGGATCTTTCACAGTTGGAGACCAAGCTCAAAATATCACTTTGCAAGGTGCAACAACTTCTCTGACTTCAACAGATACGGGCGTTACAAATACATTAACCTTTGCAACTCCCTCTTCTGGTAACAAAACAATTACAATTCCCAACGCCAGTGGGACAGTTGCAGTGTCGGCGTCCGGCGTAATTTCTGAAGATGCAAGTGGAAACGTAACATGTCCTAATTGTTTGACAAGCGGCAGCGGAAACCTGACAGGAGTTATTCTTGCACCAAATTCCGCACAATCAGATGCTTCAACCAATAATTCTATATTTATTAACAAGACAGGAATTGGAAGTTTGTTAAACCTTACACAAAGTTCTACTCTAGCCGGTGCTTACTCAACAAATGATCTTTTAATTACCAGAAACTTGACGGGAGGAGTTAACACAAAAGGAGGATCACTTCTTAATTTGTCTGATACATCTTCAGGTAATGGAGCGAACACCGCAACCGGGGTTTTGATCACAGAATCAACTCCAGTCGCAAGCGCATTATACACTGGGAATTTTGTAGATTTTCAAAGGGCTGACGTTGCCGCGGGAGCATTGGTTTCTAAATTCTCTGTTTCAGGAACCGGCAATGTTTTGGCCGCCGGCACAATCAACGGCTTAACAATTACAAATAACGGAACCAACACTTTAAATATTGCAGCTGGAAAAACTTTGGCAATTAATAATTCTTTAACATTTTCCGGAACGGATGCCACATCATTTACATTCCCTACAACTACAGGTGGAACTGTTTTGACAAACAATGCTCCATCACAGTCTATTACTTCAGCGCAAACTTCCGGAACTATATTTAGTACATCCGATTCAACTGCTCTAACAGGGTCAATCACAGGACAGTCCATTTCTCTTACCGGGAGCGGCGCGCAAGACCAAACAGGGCTTAAGATTACACTTTCCGGTGCGAGTGGATCCAACTTAAATGCTTTGGTTATAAATAATGGAATTTCTGACACGGCAACTATCTCAAAGGCAGGTGCCGCCTCATTTATTGGAGTGAATTCAAATTCAGGATTAATTCAAGGTACAGGTGGGGAAACAGTAACAGGAACTGTTAATCTAAATTCTACAGGTGGTGCAGATACAAATCTTGGGAATGGAACTGGAAATGTAACTTTAGGAAATGGGAGTGGAACACTTACTCTTGGAGGATTTACAACAGATAAAGGACTTCTATTTACAAATGGCTCAGGAGTTGTTTCTCAAACCTTGCAGGGGGGCGCTAACACAGTACTTCACGGAAATGGTTCTACTGCTCCTTCTTTTTCTGCAGTTGACTTATCTTCTGACACAACAGGAACTCTCCCTGTTAATAAAGGCGGCACAGGGACAACATCTCTAACACAAGATGGTGTTCTTCTTGGAAATGGGACGTCTGGCGTCTCAACAGCAAACGGAAATCCTTATGAGGTATTACGAATTCCTGGCGCAGGGGGCGCACCAGCTTTTGGGGCAATTGATTTGTCACAAGGTGCCGCGGTTACCGGTGTTTTGGGTATAAACAATGGTGGCACGGGAGGAACAGCAACGCCAACTTCAGGAGGCATTGCTTATGGGACCGGGTCTGCATTTGGTTTTTCAGGAGCAGGTGCTGCAGGACAAGTCCTCCTGTCAGGAGGAGTTGGTAGCCCAACATGGACAACCGGGACACTCGCACTTGGCCAAAACTTTATTACCGCAGGGTCTTCTGCTTTAACTCTTACAACGGGCGGCTCTCCAACTAATGCTACTCTTCCAACTGGTAATATTACCTTAGCCGATTTGGAATCCGCTCAAACCTTCACTGGAAACAAAATATTTACGCCGTCAGGAGTTAACGATCTTACTTTAAACCTTGATTCCGACTCTACTTTCCAAAGAAATTTTTCGTCTGCAATTGATACCGCTTCCGGATCAGCATATTTGATTACTAACGCAGCTTCTAGCGGAACTATTGGCATAATTGGTGAAAATTATTCACTTATTGGTACTGATAATGGCAGTGGAGCTAATACTACAACTGGCATTAACTTTACTAATGTAACATCACACACCAATAATACATTTAATGCAATAACATTCGGTACAGGATTAACTAACTTTATTACTTCACCATCAATTAACATTTCAGGTGCGGGCGCAATAACTGGCGCAACTGGAATTTCAACGACAACGCTTAACACAACAGGTACTGTAACTCACGCTAACCTACCAACATCTGCCGGAACTTCTATTTGTGTGGACGGGTCAAACATTGTTGTTAAATGTAGCGCAGGGTCTTCAACTGCAACTCTTCAATCGGCCTACGATCTTGGAAATACAATCACAACTTCAGACAGCAGGAATATCTCTTTTACGTTGGCTGATACCGCAAATCCTTCATATTTTTCTATAAATAATTTAAGTACTGCTTCTGCTGCGCTAGTCATAAACGACGCGAATGCTGCGACCAACACTTTGCTCGCTCTTCAATCCAACGGTACAACTACTCTCATGGCTAGCGAGAGCGGTGTGTTGAGTTTGGTTGGAAATAATACTGCAGACTTGACTACCTTCATTCCAGGAAATTCTTTGACTATTCAACCAATAGTCACTTCCGTAAATACAGGTACTGGTGGCAATTTAGTACTCAAAGGAGGAGATGAATCCGGGACTACCAACGCAACAGGAGGAGACCTTAACATTTCCGGCGGATCGGCACTTGGCGCCTCAGGAACAAGAAATGGTGGAGATGTCAATATTAATGCCGGCTCGGGGGCCACAACAAATGGTCTTGTTAACATTGGTTTAACAAACACGGACCACATTGTCTTAGGAGGAGCAGGCGTCAATACCGAACTCCCTTCACTCTCTTCTTCAACAGGAAGTGCTTTATGTCGTGATTCGGTTACAGGTTACATTGTTGTGTGTTCTGCGGGTTCTTCTTCTGCAACACTGCAATCCGCATACGATCAAGGCGCAACCGCTACAATTCTTACTTCTAGTAACAGAAGTCTAAACTTAGTACTTGCGGACTCAGCAGTTGATTCTAATTTCTATATAGAAAACCAGGGCACTGCAACTGCTCAAGTCATAAATGATACAAATAACTTGGTCAATAATACACTCTTTTCAATTCAATCTAATGGTTCACAAAATCTTGGAATTGATGAACTTGGCAATGCAACAACGTCAGGAAGCCTCACAACAACAGGTAGTGGAACAATTACTTCAGCGGGATTACTTACTGTCCAAGCTGGAGGTGCATCCATAAACGGTGGAATAGTTAATAATAATGGAGGGATTACCGGCACGGGCTCACTCCTTGGAGTATCAGATATTGAAGCGTCTGGAGTTGCTACACTATCTGGTGCAGCGCCGATTACACTTTCCAATGCCAATCCGGCTATTACTCTTTCAACTCTTGGAACAAATGGAGTCTTAACAATTCAAGATGCAGAAGCCGCTCCTAATACTTTATTGACTTTGACGGATAACGGCGCTACAGGGACGCTGGCAGTGACTGGCGCGCTCAACGCGGGAACTAACATTCAAACAGGTGGCACAAACAGGATTGATTCCGGAGGAAATTTAGTAAATATTGGCACTGTTGCAAGTGGAGCGATAACAACAACTGGATCCTTAACTTTTTCTGGTGTTTCAACTGATATCACTACTGCTTCAAATGAGGATCTGACTTTGTTAGCTGCAGGAAACGGATCAATTAACCTAAATGATACTGTGCTACTTGCCGATCCAACTGCATTGACTCAAGGATCAGTTACTCTTTGTAGAAATGTTTCGGGGCAAATTGCCACATGTTCTTCAAATGCATTGGGCGTCACATTACAACAAGCATATAACGCCGGCAACACAATTGCAGCTGACAATGCTCATGGACACATTGATTTTTCTCTATCTTCAGGCAATAACCGCTCATTCTTATTAACAAATGCCGGAACAGCAACCGACAGCTTTATTATTAATGACACAGACAGCGGTGGCACACATAATGCGTTGAATGTAGAATCAGGCGGTACTTCCAAACTTACAATTACAGAACTTGGTGCACTCACAACATCCGGAAATATCTTAACAACAGGGTCAGGGACAATCACCTCAGCTGGTGTGTTAACTGTTTCGTCAGGCGGAGCGTCAATCACTGGCGGCATTAACAATAATAATGGTAACATTTCAAACACTGGGTCAATAACCGGCGCAACTAGTATTACCGCGTCCGGAACTATTCAAGGCGCCAACGTAAATGCAACATCGAATATTGAAACCAGTGGCGTCAACAGAATTGATACATCGGGAAATTTGGTAAACATTGGCACTGTTGCAAGCGGAGCGATAACTACAACCGGATCTCTAACTTTTTCAGGAGTTTCAACGGATATCACAACTCCAGTTGGCTCAAATCAGGATCTGACTTTAACTCCAGACGGCTCAGGAGAAATTATTCTTAGCAACATTGTTAAAGTACCAAACCTTTCAAGTACCCAAGGTTCAACCATTGTTTGTAAAAACGCAAGCGACGAACTTTCAGACTGTTCACCAAATGCGTCCGGTGTTACATTGCAGCAAGCTTATGAAGCAGGAAACACAATAGCAGCTGACAATGCTCATGGAAATATTGACTTCTCTCTTGCAGTGGGCAATGCTAGATCATTCTTATTAACTAACGCCGGAACGGCAACTGATACATTTGTTATTAATGATACTGACAATGGCTCGGCACACAATGCTCTAAAAATTGAATCGGGCGGAACTCCTAATTTCTTGGTTGACGAGTTGGGGAATGTAACAACAAACGGTTCCGTGGCACAAACTTACTCTACTTCTACAAATAATGACAACGCTTATTTAATTAACCTGACGAACGCGAGTACTGGGGCTTCTTCCACAACAACAAATGGCCTTAACCTTACACTTTCAAATGCAGTCAACACAAATTCCGCCAACATAATTAACGGAATTAATTTCCCCGCAGCAACAAATAATAATAGTAACGTCATCAATGGAATTAACTTTGCGTCTGCAACCGGATTTACCAAGTTCCTCTCTACCCCATCTATTAACATTTCGAGTGCCGGTGCAATAACCGGAGCAACAGGCGTTTCGACCACAACGCTTACTGCGTCGTCAACAGAAACCTTTTCTAACCTAACAACAAATAATGGATTATTGTTTACTAATGGATCCGGTGTAATTTCACAAACTGCTCAGGGAGCTGCAAACACCG
Organism: uncultured Gammaproteobacteria bacterium; assembly: GCA_964651815.1. Taxonomy (GTDB): domain Bacteria; phylum Patescibacteriota; class Microgenomatia; order Levybacterales; family GWA1-39-11; genus GWA1-39-11. The sequence goes on from CAZYWG010000012.1 coordinate 55,950, forward strand.
TTCTACATGGAAACGGTTCAAGTACTCCAACATTTAGCGCAGTTGATTTGACAGCTGATGTTTCAGGAATCTTGCCGGTGGCTCACGGAGGTACAAGTGCTTCGTCAGTTGGCGTTGCAGGTACAATTGCTTATTCAACCGGCTCGGCATATGCATTTTCAGGACAAGGACAAACGGGACAAGCACTTCTTTCTGGAAACACCGGCGCGCCCACCTGGACAACCGGCGTTCTTACGCTTGACGGCAACTTTACCGTTTCTGGAGCAAATGCGGTTACTCTTGCAACTGGAGTAGGAGGAACAACTGCAACTTTTCCCACAGGTGCAATTACTGTTGCGGATCTTGAAGATACACAAACTTTCACGGGTACTAAGACTTTCAATGATATTACTGTTAACGATACAAATGTTTTGTTTACCGGAGG
>CAZYWG010000013.1:0-47603 GCA_964651815.1 uncultured Gammaproteobacteria bacterium
ATGCGTCTACTCTCACCTTAGGAGGAGCTACTACTGGGAATGTAGTGATTAATTCTGCGGGTGCAACAGCACTTACGGCTAGTGGTGCTAACCTTATTGCCAATGGCACTCTCACTGGTCTTACAGGCCTTACCTCTTCCGGCACTATTACATTCAGTGGATTGTCAACTCAAGGTATAGTTCACAATAGTGCGGCTGGTGTTCTGTCAACAAGTCTTGTGAATCTTGCAGCAGGAGGAGATGTCACCGGAATCCTACCAATTGCCAATGGAGGTACAAATAATAATTCTGCCTACACAGCAGGATCAATAATATTCAGCGACGGCACAAAGCTAACTCAAGACAACAGCAATTTATTCTATGATTCAACCAACTTAAAGCTTGGCATAGGCAACAACGCTCCTGTTGGCAAACTCGATGTAAGTGGAGCTGTAAAAGGAAAAGCATTAGCAATATTCAATGAAACCGGTGACCAAGCAATACTTACAGCTTCCGCTTCGGGACAAACTCGCTTCACAATTAATAATGCGGGTGACGTAATTTTGGGGTCAACAACGAGAATTACCAATGCCGGAGCCGGGACATTTATTAGCGGGACAACAATTGGCACCCAAACATTTACAAGCAACAACATTGCTGATTCCGGATCATTAACCATTAAAAGCGCGAGTGGCGCAAATGCTGTAACTCTTGATTCTGGAACTGTTGGCAACGTTAATGTAGGAACCGGCGCAAACCAAAAAGCAATTGCAATTGGAAATAATACTTCCGGCACTACTCTTGCTCTGACAGCAAACGGCGCATCTACAATTGACGTTGGCAATAATACTCTTTCAATCCAAACGGGAAATAATGGCGCCATCACAACCGGAAACGGGCTTACAACGCTTGGGGGAAACCTCACTGTCAATGGAACAACGGTAACTCTTGCCGGAACCAATCCAACTCTAACATCAGCAACTAACAACACCTTGACTATAAATGGTAATGGAACAGGCAACTTAATCTTAGGACAAAATACCGGTAATTCAACAGTTGTCGTTCAGCCAAATGCTGGAGGACAAGCTGCACTTATAGTTGACAAGAAAGGCAGCAACGATATATTTACTGCTTCTGCTTCTGGAGTTACTAAGTTTGTGATTACAAATGGTGGTTCTGTAAATCTTGTAGGAGGCCAGACATCCGATATAGACACATTGACTGCTACAACTCTTAAAATAGGCACAACCAATGCAACGGGTTTAACATTTGGGAATGGATCAAATACTACAACATTTGCCTCCACCGGAATATTTGCAACCAACGCAACTACTCTAAATATTGGTAATGGTACGTCATCAACAATTGCAACAACAAGCAATGCAAATCTCACTTTGACTGCTGCAGGAAGCGGAAATACTATTCTTTCCTCAGACTTTGATTCAGGTGTAAGAATAGGGTTATCAACCAATACCCCTGCCCCACTTTCTGTCTCAGGTGGCATTGGCTCAAATGGTCTTGCAATATTTAACCAAAATAATAATGGTGACATCATTGACGCATCGGCATCTGGTACCACTAAATTCTTGGTTGATGCTACCGGAGATATTAAATTTACAGGCGGACAAACGAGTGTCTTAACGACTCTTACTTCAGGCGCAACAACCCCTCAGACTGTGGTATTCCCTGATGCTTCAGGAACAGTTTGTTTCCAAAACTCGGCAAGCTGTGGATTCTCAACCGGCACTAACTATTGGCAGCTCAACTCTAACTTGCTTTCACCAACAAATTCAACATTTGACTTGGCTATCGGCGGAACGTCAACATCTTCTGCTTTGTTTGCTGTAAAAGGGATTGCTGCTGGAACTCCAGTTGCAACAGAATCTGCCTCTACGAATGGTAATGGATTAGTCTTTGATGCTGCCAACTCTACAATACAGTCACTTAAGAATAACCAATTAGTATTGGGTGGTACTACAACAGGAAACATAATACTTGCCCCACTTAACGGAGCAGTTGGAGGAAATATTGTTCCTAATACTAATAATCAAGTTGACCTTGGCCTATCAGGCCTTGCATTCAGAAATATATATGCAGGAACAGATATTAAAGTTAATGGTAATTCTGTTTGTACAACAGCTGCCAATTGTTCTTTTGATGCCTTCTGGAACCAGGCAAGCGGAGCATTATTTACAGGTAATTCAACTGTTGACCTACTTATTGGTGGTACTTCAACAACGAGTGCTAAATTTGCAATAACTGGAGTAGCCGCTGGTACTCCAGTTGCAACAGTATCAGCTTCAACCAATGGTAATGGTTTGGTACTCAATGCCTCGACATCAACTATCCAATCTCTTAAGAACAACGCGCTTACCCTGGGTGGTGCAACAACAGGAGCTATCAATATCTCACCAACAAATGGTACTGGAATATTAAACCTTAATCTTGCGGCATCAAACGGTCTTACAATCAATGGAACATTTGGAGCAAATGTAACAAGCTCTTGTGTCACAACGGTGGACGGAATAGTAACTGGCGGGACAAGCTGTGACCTTGGGAATGCAGCTTGGTCATCAAACCTCGGAGCAATTTATACCGGAAATTCAACTCTTGATCTTCTTCTTGGCGGGACTTCGACAGCATCTGCAAAGTTTGCAGTTCTTAACATAAATTCCGGTACTCCAACTGCTTCCATTTCTGCCGGAACAGGGACAACCGGAGGGGCATTCTTGAAAGCTGATGGAACTCTTGCAACAACAAACAAACAATCACTTACTCTTGGAGATTCAAACACTGGAAACATTATTCTACCCAACTACAATACTGCCGGCGGCATTTTCTACGCTGGGAGCGGCGGAGTTTTGAATGTATCAGCAGCCAGCGGACAAACCGGCCAGTGTCTTACAGGAAATGGAACCGGTGCTCCAACATGGGGAAATTGTACATTTGGAGATTCAACCAACTGGTGGTCAGGAAGCAATGGCGCTGTTTACCCAATCACTTCAACACTTGACCTATTGATTGGTGGTAATTCTACAGCCAGTGCTAAGTTTGCATTTATCAATTCAAACAGCGGTACTCCAACTGCTTCAATATCTGCAAATTCAGGAAACAATGCTTTGACCCTTAGCGGCCTTGGGAATATTGGGACTACCAATAGACAAACATTGTCTCTTGGTACGTCTTCAACCGGAAATGTTTTGTTGTCTCCTGGTGGATCCGGAGTTATACAATTCTTCTCTAATTCAAACACTATTGATTCAAGCGGTAATCTTACAATTGCCGGCAACCTAAACCTTTCAAGTAATACAGCTACCACTAAGTTTGGCGGAATTGATTACACATGGCCAACTGGAGGACAATCAGCTAACTTTGCACTAATTACAAATGGCACCGGGACACTTTCATGGTCAGCTGTTGCAACAGGATTTAACGCTTGGGATGCGGGAAGCGGAGCCATAAACGCAAAGAGTGGAACTTATGATCTTTTGCTTGGTGGTAATTCCACTCCTTCAGCAAAGTTTGCAATACTTAATATGGCTTCAGGTACACCAACCGCTTCCATTTCTGCCGGAACAGGAATAACCGGTGGCGCATTCCTAAAAGCCAATGGCGTCCTTGCAACTACCAACAAACAGTCGCTAACTCTGGGCGATTCTGATACTGGAAACATTATCCTGCCCAATTACAATACTGCCGGCGGCATTTTCTACGCTGGAAGCGGTGGAGTTTTGGGAGTATCAGCAGCCGGATCACAAGCTGGCCAATGTTTGTCATCCGGCGGATCAGGTGCTCCAACTTGGGGAAGTTGTAGCTTTGGAGATCCAACCAACTGGTGGTCTGGAAGCAACGGAACCGTCTACCCGATTACTACAGGGCTTGATCTTTTGATTGGTGGAAATTCTACAGCCAGTGCCAAGTTTGCATTTATTAATAACAATTCAGGAACAGCAACCGCTTCTATTTCCGGTAACATTACACTTAACAGTAACGGTGTTATTGCAACAACACGTGCGCAAAACTTAAATATTGGTGACGCAAACACCGGAAAAATAACCATTGGCGGACAAGGGTTTGCGTACACAAGACCCGCTGCAACTGTCAGTGGAACCCTTCATCTTGATGACCAATACGGGGTTGAAGGCGGAGGACTGACTCAATGTTCTGCCTCACAAAAAATGAATTGGAATAATGTAACCAAGCAATTCCAGTGTGATTCAAACGCGTCGTTAGTAAAAACATTCACTGATACATCCGGTCCTGCACAGGTTGGGGGAAATGGTACCAATTACTGGCAGTGGATAGGCCAGCAGCCTGCAACACCATCTGCAACGCTTCTTAATTCATCAGACTCTGTACTTGTTACAGGTACTGTTGTCATGACTACAGTAACTGGAAACAACGTACAGACATCTATACAGATATGGGGAAATACCGCTGGTGGTACTCCTACCTGTGCTGCAGGTGCTAATCAAATACAGGTTGGAACTACTCTTGCTAACATGTCTAAGGCTGCTGTTAATGATGCTATTTCCTTCAGTATTGTAAGTACCCCAGGAACAACCAATGTCAAATATACTGTTTGTTCTGACGCAGGAAACGCAACCACAGGAACTGTTACTCGTATTGATATGCAGCTTCAGGAAATTACCACTTCTGACTTGGCTGAAATTTATGCTACAAATGATTTGGTTGCTCAGGCAGGTGACATTCTTACATCAGACGCAAATCTTAGAAGCGGTGTAACCAGATCAGCTTCCGCAAACGATTCATATCTTGTCGGTGTATTCTCTACAAAACCGGCACAGATCATTGGAGGAGCTGATATTCCAAGCGGAAGCAGCACAGCTCAAGTTGCACTTGCCGGACGTGTTCCTGTAAAAGTTACAAGTATTAATGGTGCACTTTCTGTAGGTGATCCAATTACTTCAAGTAATATTGCAGGCGTGGGTATGAAGCAGACTCAAGCCGGAAAGATTGTTGGAAGAATAATTGAAAGTGTTAACACTTGGGATACTAATAATTGTACTATTGTTGAAAGTATGGCTGTTGCCAACGCTTCGTGGCCGAGGGATGACAAGGGGTCAAATTCTGACCATCCATGTTTTGCAATACCAACTTCAAATGTTGACGGTGTACCGGCTACTTACACAGCATCATACGTATATGTTGGAAAAGTTATGATGAAGGTTGAAAACAACTACAATGATCCGCAGTCACAACTTGTCTCAACAAATGATATTTCTATATCTACATCAAGCGCCGGTTTGGCAAACGTTTCAGAAGCATCAACGTCAGATATTATGAATGCTGTCTTCTCCATGTTTGATAATCTTGGAAATCCAATTCAGAGAGTTGGCGCGTTCTCAGAAGCTGCAATTGCCAACTTGAGGGCCGGAGTTGTCAAGACCCAAGCTTTGGTAACGGAATCAATTGTTATTAATGGAAAGTCACTCCGAGATTACATTGCCGATGTTGTAAAGAGTATTGCGCCTGCTCAAAATACTTCTACATCCGGCGAAAATACTGTCGCTTCAAGCAGTGCAACAATTGTTGCTGACACGGTTGTTGCCAAGAAGATTACGGCTGATGAGATTCAACTTGGTCCGGACGCATGGAGCAATGCAGTAAACCAAGGCGGATTATCTAGCATTCTTGGCCAGACATTTGAGTCAACGGCATCTGCCGCGCTTTCCTTTGCGAGTCTTGATAATAAGATTGCAACAATCTCATCGCAAGTAAACTCAATTGTTGATAAGCTGGCAAATGTGAGCTTTGTAGGATTTAATCCACAGTCATCTGACGTTGCAAGCGTTGACAACCTTATGGTTTCTGGCACAACAACACTTGCAGACGTATCAATACTAAATACATTGTCAATTGGAAATAATCTTACGATAGGTTCGAATAGCATTAATACTGTTGGGACAACTCTTGAAATCCAACCACTTGCACAAGGAGACGTTAACTTCTTTGGAGGCAAAGTATCATTTGATACCGAGGGAAATGTAAAAGTTGCAGAATCCCTAACAGCTAAATCTATCACAACAGAAAAACTTAATATATCAACTGATGAGGCTGCAAGTAATTCTGCAGTACTTTCCGCGTCGGCAGGGAATGCAACAGTGGCAAGTGGAGACAATAGCATTACAATTCGTACCACAGCCGTGACCAACAACTCAATTATTAATGTCACGTTCAATGGAGACTACAGCCCAGCTGTAAGATATTGGATTGATAGCAAGACTGCGGGTACTGGATTTACCCTTAAGCTTGATGCGCCGGTAGCTAACGATGCTAAGTTTAGCTGGTGGATTGTTAACTAGATTATTGAAGTGAGGAGGAAGAGCTGTAAGAACTGTATAAATCTTTTTTTGTAAGAGGGACGCCGCCAATTTTTTTCATAATGTCATTTGCCAACTTCAATACTTGGCTATAATTTGAAGTATATTGGAGTAATTCAAACGTAGTTTCGTTATCTTGATAGAAGGTATCTCCATAAACGCGGTCCAAAGCTTGCTCAAGGTGAGCCTCATCTTTGTTAAAATAAATGTCCGCCAATTCACTTTCCGGGATAGTTTTTGCAATTTCACCAATTATTTTTACCTGAACCGGATAGCCAAGGTTTGTGTCAGTATTTAATTCTTCTTTGATTGTTTGCCTGGCAAAATATTCCGTAAATCCTTCCTCAAAAAATAAATCTGTAAGGCGTGACTTTGGTGTGTAGCTCGCATAGTGAAAATATTCGTGCGTCAAAGTTTCAAAATAATCGGCTAACGACTGAGTCTTTACCGCGTCAAGTTCCAGCCTTATTGAATCCGGTGGCTTAAACACACCAAGTTCGTGCGGGACATTTTCTGACAATTTTTGAACAAGAGTTCTTTGAACTTTATAAATATCAAGATAGCTTTGGTTTTGGTCCAACTGCGATTGGTCATACTGCATTTGTTTGTCAGAATCTGAAATATTTTGGTTTCCGGGCTCAATGACAGTATTCCAAGAAGCGAGTAGACTTCTACAATCAGACTCAGAATAATAATGGTGAAGAACACCCCCAGTATAAGTCCCTGCATTTATACACTTGTGATACTGTGCTTCCGCCTGGACAGACGCTTTCTTTACCTGGTTTTGGTTGTAGGTAACTAGCGATTTATCATTTTGTATTTTGGCTGAAATACTTACCATAGTAGCTTCAATTTTACTGACTTGGGCATCTATTTTTGCGAGCTGTTGGCGTGCGTCATTTTTGCGGTAGGAAACGTATTCCTGCCTATCCATAATAGCTACTTTTGGGAAGGACTTTATATTTCTTGTTGGAAAATACTGTTTTATAAATAAATAAGCGAGAACCGGGCTGACTGTTTGAATGTCAGTTGTCTTAACGCTTGTTAAGATTAAGTAGTTATCAACGAGAATCATAGTCGAATTTTGAGTCTTGATAGGTACCACCAAAATGGCCGGAACGTTTTGCAAAAAATAACTTCCATACAAATTGTTTGACCCCGAGGTTGCGGTTGCGACCGCCAAAAGAGTTTTGAATTGATTACCTTGGCTCACAATAATTTTTGGGGGGCTTGAGCCTGTCTTGAGGCTATTTAATATTACTTTTTTGTCTGTTGTGGCGCCTATTATTGCCGGATTTGTGTTAAGAAATGCGGCAAATATGTTAAGTTGCAAAAACGCCAAGAAAAATAACAATATATATGAAAGCAAAAACCCCAAAACAATTAACTCACCGGCACGAATTACTGCATTGGTAATTTTTTTAGTTAGCGAAACATGTTTTTGAAGTTTTTGCGACCGAACAAAAAAAACTAGAATGACTACAAACCCTAAGCCAAAAAAAACAAAGTTGCCAAGTATGAATTGAATTTGTGGGAGGGCGTATCCAAAAAAGGGGTTGGACAGTTGTATTTGGTTCGAACTCAACGGACCTGTAACGAACGCATTAAAAACAAATATAAATGTTGTTAATAATATAAGAAGAATCATTTAACGCCCGACCGGATATTTTTTTTCTATCTTTTGAGCAATTTTATTCTACCTTCTAAAATCTCGAGAATCAATTAAAAGGTCGCGACTTGAGTCTAATGATTCGGGGCGGATGTTGGAGTTGGGAGATTAGATTGCGGTAAATTTGAATTTGGATTTGGCTTTACAGCAGGCGGCGGGGTTACCTGAGGTGGATTATTCAAATTATTTACATTCACATTACCTAAATTGGAATTCTGTAAAGCGCTGTTAGCTGGTTGACCTGCCGGAGTAGGAGTTACTTGCGCTGTTGGAGCTGAATTTTTACCGGCCGCGGCGATTTTAGATTTTAAATCGGCAACCAACGCCACAGCAGTTTTATAATCAGGGCCATTTGTTGCGTTATTTTGCTGAAGTAGAGCCACAGTTCTTTGGGCAACGGTAAGTGCGGTTTGCAAGTCACCCCCATCTCGCAGTGCAATTGATAAGTTATAGTAAGCATTTACGTAGTCGGGCTTGAGATTAATTGCATCGCTGAAAGATCTGACGGCCAACTGATAATTTTTAGCAGAATAATAAATTCCACCAACTGAAAGCCTAAGCGCTGGGTTGAGAGGATCCCTCTGGATTGCGCGTCCGTATGCATCAAGCGCAAACGTAAGTGCATCTTTTGCAACGCCTGTTATATTTCTATAAATTGAGGCTAAAACTTCCCAGTTTCTGGCAGAACGCGGGCTTAAGACAACGCTAACTCGTCCTTCATTTATAGCTTGGGAAAGAAGCGTCTGGATAGTTTGCTTGTCCTGTGTTGTCAACGAACCTTTTGGATTGGTTTTACTTGGACCTTTTTGAATTGCTAAAGTGTTTGCTAGTGCAAAATTGGTTTGTGCCATATCAACTCTGTATAAATCGTTTAGAGGATTTAGACTTTCCGCTTTCTGCAAGTATTGGTACGTTAATGCGCCGCTTTTGTTTGTCTCAAGAAGCGCCATTCTGTGGTAATAGTCAGCTTCAGCCGCATTTACAGTTTTAAAGAGCACAAAACCTCCCGCAATTAAAAATACAAGGAAAATAATGATTGGCAAAAGGTCAATTTGGTTTTCATTTGTTGAGGCCTTAATCCCCATAGAAAAGTTTGTGACATTTTCCCGGATTGAGTCTTCCGACGCCATAAACGCTGCGAGAATTAGGAATGAAACTACAATAGATACGAGCGTTGTGCCATGAATTGCAAGCAATAATACTGTCAGCAAGGAGCTTATTGAAAGAGCTAAGAGTAATACATGGGAAGCGTTATGTTCTTCAGCACTACTTGTGGTGTGAAGATTATTCCAGCTTTTCTTTATTATTACCAAACATATGAGCGCGAGTGCCAGAAAGCCAAACAAACCAAGTGTACCTAAAATTTGTAGGAATTCGTTGTAGGCTGTATCAAATGAGAAGTTCCAAAAAGGCAACAAATTAAATTCGGCAGGTTTGTAGCTGGCAAAATTGAATACGTATGTTGACGGGCCGGTGCCGATAAACGGCGCGTCCCTGAAAGATGAAGCCGTAATTTTCCAAGAGGTTGACAATGGAAGTTGAATTTCTTTAGGGAAATTAGCCTCCAACTGCTGCAATTTGTTGAAACCTTGAAGCGGCAAGTATGCCAGAACAAAAGCCAAAACCACAGCGGCCACAGGAATTAATAACATTGGCAATGTTTTCTTGATCTGTTGAGGCTTTGAAATGATAAAACAAAGTGCAAAAGCTATAAAAAGCAGGACATAAGATGGGACAGATCCAATTAAAACAACTGTTACTCCAAATAATATCGCGAATCCTATAGCCGCGGGAGCCGGCAAGTATTTATTAGGTCTTATGATTGACAGAATTGGTAAAGGCAGAAGAAGAAGTAGGAAAGCCACAGTTGAGAAAGTAGAACCGGTAGGCGTGAAATTGCTTGCGCGGGCAAAATCAAATGGAAGAAAAATACCAAGAAAGCTCAAAATACTTACTATTGCAACCACAATTGCGCTTCCGTATAAAACGTAAACAAAGTTTTTGACTTGACCAACACTTTTTATATTAGAAACAGTTACGAAGTAAAGTAATATATATGTAATCCAGGAGACAGCCGAACCGTGAAGTTTGGGAAAATTCCCATAAAGAGCGGCAATATTAGAATTACTAAAATATGTTGAGACTACAATCACAACAAGAAGAATTAACAATGGAATATCAAGTGGTGTTCTGGTAATTGAGACGCGGCTTTTAACAATCCATGAAAAAATCCAAAGTCCGATAAGTAATATTGTTGCGACAATGAGAAAAATTAATTTTGGGGTCTCGTAAAATTCTGTTGTGACGTTGAGAAATAGTAATGGTGTTGCCGCGGCAACAATTAATAATAGTGCATTTATGAGGCTGTTTGTGTAAGTTGCGATTTGGTTTTTCATTTAATAAATTCTAAGGCTTGATTTAGTATACGATAATTCGCTTTTTAATGATAATTTCTTTTATCAATATTTTATGAAAACATAAAAAAAAATTCCCGTCAATAGGGAAAAAAACTATGGTATTGTTATCCAATTTTAGAATTAAAAAATGCCAGCCGCAAAGAATACTATTTAAGAAAAACCGACACGCAGAACGCGGCGCAAATCCTGGAATTAATTTGGGCACGCCGCAAGATGAATAATCATTTTACTTATGAATGTATTACCTGGCAGTCAGGCTTAAAAAAGAATACTCTGTTATAATATAGGATATGGCACTTATTGATGATATTACTATTAGAGTGAAAGCTGGACGCGGCGGCGGCGGTGGAAGATCATTTCACCAAAACTACGGCAGCATAAAGAGCTCGGGAGATGGTGGAAATGGTGGACGCGGCGGAGATATTTATTTTGAAGGGACTCCAAACCTTAATGATCTTAACGAATTTAGGTTCAAAAAGGTAATTGAGGCAGAAGGTGGTGCAAAGGGAATGAATAAAAATCTTGATGGGAAGAAAGGGGAAAGTCTAACCATTTTAGTACCTCTTGGGACAACTATCATTGACACTGCAACTGAGCAAGCAGTTGAAATTCTTGAAGAGCGGCAACCAATATTAATTGCTAAAGGTGGGCTTGGGCAAAGCGGTAACCATGATGGTCGGATGCCTGAAGTAGATTCGGACGGCATTGCAATCACTGCTCCTCAACAGTTTGGTGAAGAAAAGGAGCTCCATCTTATACTAAATCTCATTGCAGATATTGGCTTAATTGGTTTTCCAAACGCTGGGAAAAGCTCACTTCTCAAAGAATTGACAAAGGCTGTGCCAAAAATAGCCAACTACCCTTTTACCACACTCGAGCCTAATCTTGGAACAATTCCTACCAAAGAAGGAAATATTGTCCTTGCTGATATTCCGGGTCTTATTGCCGGCGCATCAAAAGGCCGTGGGCTTGGAATTCAATTTTTAAAACATATCCAAAAAACCAAGGTGCTTCTTCATTGTATTGATGCTTCTACGGAGAAACCATTTGAAAACTACCAAACGGTAAGACTGGAATTTGAAGATTATGACAAAACACTTCTTGATAAGGAAGAGGTGATTTTACTTACAAAAATAGATCTTGTGGAGGAAGAATTGCTCAAAGAACAAGAAAAAAAGCTCAAAAAAACCGGAAAAAAGATTATTACCGTTTCAATTTACAAACCGGAAACCATAACTGCCCTCAACAAAATTCTAAAGAAGCTGGTTTAGAAAGGCCTGCTAAAAACACACAATTGCATTTTAATCCTTTATAATAATCTCATGAAAAAGTATTCAGTTGGGCTTGTTATTGGGCGGTTTCAGCCTTTCCACAAAGGGCATCTATACTTAATAAAAAAGGCGATTAATCACGCTGACAAAATAATAATTGCCATAGGCTCTTCAAACAAAAAGGACGGCGATAACCCACTTTCTTACAAAATTAGAACGGATATGCTTAGAAAGATGATTGAACACGAGCATCTTGAAGACAAAGTTTTGAAAATTGTGCCTTCTCCGGATGACACAAGCGACGAAGCATGGCTAAAATTACTCTTCAAACACACTGGAAAATTTGACATAGAAATCGGCAATAATGACTGGACAAATGACATTCTTGAGGCGAACGGCATAAAAGTCTTGAGAATACCTTATTATAAACGGGATATTTATCAGGGGATTTTCATTCGAAATCTTTTCAAGGAAGGTAAAAACTGGCAAACCCGTGTACCTTATTACTTAGTTAAATTTGTTGAAAAAAACTTTAAATCACTATTATAAATGAAAACCTGTAGTTAAGTTATTTCTCCGAGTTATAAACCTGCCTCTCTCTTTAAATTGACTTTAGACTGAACCTATAATATAATCTTAACTCATGCTAAAAAAGCTATTTGTTTTAGTGGTTTTATTCATAATAACGGCGATACTTCCTATAAAAGTGCACGCTGCCCTGCCCTCGGGGTTTCAAAAAAGTACTGTTGTATCTGGTCTTAACTTTCCGGATGCATTGGCGCAAGCACCTGACGGGCGGATTTTTATTCTTCAAAAAACGGGCGAAGTAAGAATTTATAAAAACGGTCAACTTTTAGCAAATCCTCTCCTTACACTACCCGTTGACGTCAACCAAGAACACGGACTTTTGGGGATTGCCTTTGATCCAAATTTTTCCTCAAATCACTACATTTATCTAAGCTATGTAAATGCAAACCCAAATACATTTAGGGTCTCGAGATTTACCACAAATGGAGATTCCGCCGACCCTTCTACTGAAAAAATTCTTCTTCAATCAGCGCAGACTCTTAACCCATATCACATCTCAGGTACTGTAAGATTTGGGCCGGACGGCAAACTTTGGATCTCTGTTGGGAATAATTCCATTAATGCAAACTCCCAAGATCTCTCTAATATCCACGGGAAAATTCTTAGGATAAACCCCGACGGGTCTATTCCAACTGATAACCCCTTTTATGGTCTTAATGGTGAAAATGGAGCTATATGGGCGTACGGTTTTAGGAACCCATTCAGGTTTAACTTTTTACCGGACGGCCGGCCTATTGTAGGGGATGTTGGGGAAGCAGCAACAGAGGAAGTTGACATCATTGAAAAGGGCGGGAATTACGGCTGGCCCAACTGTGAAGGACCCTGTTCTCCACCTAATGGTGGGTATACTGATCCAATATTTTCATACCCTCACAACGGCGGCTCGGCGGCTATTGTGGGAGGGTTTTTATATAATGGTGCGAGTTTTGGATCTAGCTTTCAAAACACTTATTTCTATGGTGATTATGCAGAGCACTTTATTAGGTACATAAGGCTTGATGGTGGAAGCGATTTTGTGTCTGACAACGCATTTGATACAGACGCCGGGACAGCAGTTGATCTAATGCAGGGGCAAGATGGAAACTTGTATTTTGTGACGCTTGCGGACTCAAGTTTTGGCCCAAGCACGGGTGCCCTTTATAAAATAACATATGACGCTACCGGTCTTGTGCCAAATGTTGTTGAAAACGCAACGCCTAAGGCAGGACTTGCGCCGCTTAAGGTAACGTTTTCAAGCGACGGTTCGAACGATCCTGCTGGCAACAATTTAACCTTTTTGTGGGATTTTGGAGACGGATCAAGTTCTACAGACGCTGACCCTACTCATACTTACACTCAAAATGGCACATTCACGGCAAAGCTTACGGTTTCAAACGGCAATCAAACGTCATCGGCAACAACTCAAATTACTGTAGGAAAAGAGCTCCCTGTGCCAAGTATTATAACGCCCGTAACAAACGCCCACTATAATGCCGGGGACACAATTTCTTTTTCAGGAGACGCAACGGACGCCCAAGACGGCAATCTTCCCGCAAGTGATTTTACTTGGAGCATAATATTTCATCATCAAACACATATTCACCCATTTATCAATTCTATTCAGGGCGTTAAAAGTGGCACTTTTGTAATTCCCGCGACAGGCGAGCCGTCTGCTGAGACGAGTTATGAAATTATTTTGACAGTGACTGATTCTGCGGGACTCACCCAAACGGTTGACCGCATTATTTACCCAAATGTTGTGAATCTTAACTTTAATACTCAACCCGTCACGGGGCTCACATTTACGCTTGATGGAATTCCACACCAGGCACCCTACTCTGTCGCAAGTGTTGTGGGTTTTGTTCATACTCTTGATGTCCCGGAACCTCAAACCCAAAACGGTTTTAATTATGATTTTTCCGCTTGGTCAGACGGTCTTGCAAAATCCCATACCTTCTCTACTCCTGCTCAAGACGCCAACTATATCGCCGGATTTGATGAGACGCCGTCCGGAAACGGACACCTACATTATAGAATCAGGGAGATTGATAATAACGGAAACTGGGATGGTAAATTTATTAATGGCGCAACGGCTAAGTTGACCGACCCAACGGGTGCAATTGTGTTCCAAAGCGCAACTTCTCAAACTATAAATGGACAGGACGGATGGGTATATTTTGATAATGTTCCGTCCAGCAACTACGGAGCGCTTTCATATAAAGCTAACACTCTTGGAGTTTGGAAACAAACAACGTGCGCAGGCGCAGGAACTACTCAGGGAGCCTCTATCTCAAACGGAAATACAGGCGGCGCTCAAGCGGCCTGGCAAAACACTCTAAAAGTTGTTGCAAACCAAATAACTTGGTGCGCTGACGAAGGTTTAAAACCAGTGACAAATGGAGACATTGCGTTGCGAGTTGCGCTAATTGAAAATGACCCGGCTCAACCTGGAAAATATATCTCTTTTAACCATATTAACGACGCAACGGTTAAACTGACTGATTCGACTGGAACCAACGTAATCCAAACAGCAACAACTGCCGATTCCGGTGGGCAGGATGGGTGGGTCCATTTTAAAAATGTGCCGGCGGGCACGTCATACGGAATCATGGCTTATAAAGCGGGTTACACGGGATTTTGGAAAATGACGGATTGCGCCGGTGACAACCAGACTAATTCAACTATTCAAAACGCTGCGTCTGAAAATATAAAGGCAGCTTGGAATAACCAAGTGAGTGTAGTTGCCGGAGTTGTGAGTTATTGTTATGATCTGGGTCTTCAAGGTAGCGGAAATCTTCACTTTAGGGTACGCGAGTTTAATAGTTCAAACACATGGACCGGCAAATTTATAAATGGCGCAACGGCAAAACTTATGGACCCAACGGGCACAAATGTTATCGCAACCGCAAGCTCTAAGATTGTAAATGGGCAAGACGGATGGGTTTATTTTGATAATATTCAAGCCGGATTTTATGGCGCGCTTTCTTATATGACAGGAGATACTGGTTTATGGCGTCAAACTGACTGCGGCGCGGGCGGCACTACAACAGGAGCAACTATTCAAAATGCCAACACTGAAAATCTGGTGGCCGCGTGGCAGGCAAATCTTGAAGTACCAGACAATGGACAAACCATATGGTGTTCTGATGAAGGGCTCATCAATCCAAACGCAACGCAAGGCGTGGGTCACGTCCATTTTAGAATCAGGGAGATCGACTCAGATGGAGCTTGGAATGGGAAATTTATTAATGGCGCCACGGCAAAATTGACTGACCCTGCGGGTGCCACTGTTACGCAAACTGCAACTTCTCAAACTGTAAGTGGTCAAGATGGATGGGTATATTTTGACAATGTGCCGGCGGGCAACTACGGCGCGCTTTCTTATAAACAAGGTTACCAAGGCGCATGGAAACAAACCAATTGTACAAGCGGATTTACCACTACGGACGCAACTATTCAAAATGCCAATACTGAAAATCTGGTGGCAGCGTGGCAGAATAATATTCAAATCCAGGCAAATCAAGTGACTTGGTGTGTTGATGAAGGAATTTCATTAATCCAAAGTGCGTCTCCAAGCCTACCGACTCCAAGTGCAACGCTTACGCCCACAACTACTCCTACCCCAACAATTTCAGTGAGTCCAACACCGACTCAACAGGTACCAACGCCGACTGTTTCACCTACCCCAACTTCTAGCGTAACGCCAACCCCTGTTCCGTCGAGTCCGACACCAACGCCGACCACGGCTCCATCACCAACTAATACCCCCTCGCCAAGTCCAACAACGGAAGCAACTCCGACTCCATAATTGAATATTCTGCTGCACAACTTGAAACTGCCAAACTATTACGTATAGAATGATTTATGCCTTCAGTATTTGATTTGGCGGGAATTCTGCTATACGCGGCAATTGCATTCTTTTTCTACAAAAGGGGTTGGTTTTTTTCTTTCTACTCTTTTTTTAAATTCCTAATTGTTATTTTGGCTTCTATTTTCTTAGGAGTTTTTCTTGCAGGTAGAAACACAATTAATTTGCCAATAACTAACTTGCAACTTTCACTGATTATTCAAGGTCTTGTATTCATTTTTTTATGGAAAGTCATATCTTTTAAAAAGTTATTTTTTGCGGCTACCGGTGGGAAAGTTGGAGTTAACCGATTTATTTTTATACATCATATTGACCGTTTTTTAAACATTATCCCTGCCATAACAGCCTCATTTTTTGTGACTTTTTTTCTTTTTACGGTCCTCGTCTCTTTGTCTACCCACTATCCGGCGCTGCAAAATCAAATTGAAGCTTCAAAAATAGTAAAACCACTTTCTTATAAAATTTATTTTACAGCACTTAACTCCCGCAACTTTGGTCTGTTTGAAAATGTTGCCTACAAAATTACTCCGGCATTTAACGGCCGCGTAACCATTACAGATTTAAGCAATGTTAGTCGTAGTGCTATTGATTCATTTGCACAAAAACTTGTTGCCCAAAAAATGGGTATACCGCAACAACCCGGAGTTTCCCCTCTCGTGCAGGGTGGCGGAAGTCAAACTTTCATTCCACCTGTCCCGATTCAATCGGGACCCACGCAGGCCCCTCAATTGATACCGACGTCTTGGCCTGTTCAAAATGGACAATCCCCACAAATACCTCCCACCGCAGCTCCTCCTCAGCCAATACCGACTGCGACACCAACTAATGTTCCGCCCCCTTCTTTTATTCCACCAATAATTGCAAAAGTTTTGTTTCCAACCGAGCCGCCAATTCCTACACCAACATTAGTCCCGGCTCAACCCACATCAAGCCAGGTTGAACAACAAATGCCTACTCAGGTTCCTCCGCCGCCTATTCAAACTACTCCTGCCCCACCTCCCATTCAAGTTTTACCACCTGCCAACACAAATCAAGCCGAACAGGATATTTTCCGCCTTACAAATGAGCAAAGAGTACAAAACGGAGTACCAGCTCTCGCCTGGAGTGAACCTTTGGCTCAGGTTGCTCGCGCCCACAGCCAGGATATGGCAACAAGAAACTTTTTTGCACATGTTAACCCTGACGGCCTTGATCCATTTCAACGTATGAAAATTGGTGGAATTTCATATTTAGCTGCTGGAGAAAATATCGCGGGCGGCCCAACCGCTGATATTATGATGACAAATTGGATGCAGTCCCCTCCACACCGAGAGAATATTTTAAACCCCTCATTTGGACACATGGGAGTTGGGGTTGCAATAGATCCGCAATACGGCCTTGTAGCTACCCAAGACTTCACTAATTAATTTTCTTTTGATAAAAAGCGGTTGTTCTATAATCTTCTTCTTGAGATCCAATTAAATTAAATCCTAAATCTTCATAAACCTTGCGCAACTTCATTTCACCATAATTTGTATCTGCGCGGAGCAAACCAACACCTCTACTTAACGCTAAAGCTGAGGCAAAATAAGTAATTAGTTTTGGAAATCCTTTTTTCGCAAACTTTCTATTAACACAAAGCCAATGCATATATAAAGCGTCTTGCCTATTTTGTCCATCAATTGCTTGCCAACTTTGATTTCGTTCGTCAAACTGTAGGATTGCTGCTACAGCTGGTTCTCCATGTACCAACCCTACATAGAATTCATTTGGGTCAGCATACTGAGACAAAAACTCACGGTTCATGTGTTCAGGCATCCACCACTTTGAGGGATTTTTACCGCTATCGGCAAGCCACTGCCCTACGTTTTTCATAACGGAAATTGCTATATATTCATCTTGGAGAACATGAAAGGGTTCGGGGCTTAATACTTCTTTAAGATTCATGATTTACTATTTCTACCTCAGGTTGCCCTTGACGAATCCAGACATTCCCACTCTCTGCTCTTGTGTGTGGATTTCGATTTAATGAGGCTCTTGTTAACCTTGCAAGATGTGTCATCTCATCTTTTGTAAGCTTCTCTCCATTTACAATTGGCAAATCTATTTCAACAGCAAGATCTGTTTGTGCCGATTTTGGATACAAAACCTTCGACTCTCCATGCCATTTGTCCGGTAACGCTAGCATCACGTTAATATTATCCATTATTTCGTTCCCCACTCTTCTAAAGCCAGCGGATCTATCAACCGGCTCTGATTCACGACCAACGGAAATGCTTTTTAAAATATCGGGTGATGGAACAAGAGTTAATTTTGATTCTTCCATACGCTTACAGGCTTTTATCCAGCTCAAGGTTCTGGGTCTCTTAAATGAAACCATCAAGTCATTTGGATCATGTTCCACAAAGACAGTATCTCTCCATACTTCCATGCGAGTTTGAGCAATTTGCAATTCAGAATCCCGCACATCTTCCTGAATAGCCACTCCAGTATTATGGATTTGTTCTTTAGAAGGATTAAAAATATTTCCAGTATGGTATTCATCACTACCAGCTGTAAATGAAATAGAAAGTCTTGCCTCAGGAATTTTATCATTCACAAGCAGTCTGTAATCACGATCTAACGGATCTGGTATTGCAAGTCCCGCAAGCGTTCGATCAAGGGCTCTTTCACAAACCTGCACAGCCCGAATCTGTCCATCGAGTGTACGTGCAAATTGTGCGGATGGTATTTCAAGCGTGCAAAGCGGCATATTTACAATTTATTAATAATGTCTTGGTAACCTGGAGAAAACTCTCCAATTCTTTGTTTTATAAAAACTTCCATGTCAGACACAATTGGTGATTTTGGATTTTCAACAAGGAGTATTTCCATCATTGCTAAAACAAAATCGTTACGGATTTTAGTTTCTTTTTCTGAATCGGATTTTCCGAAAAGCTTTC
Organism: uncultured Gammaproteobacteria bacterium; assembly: GCA_964651815.1. Taxonomy (GTDB): domain Bacteria; phylum Patescibacteriota; class Microgenomatia; order Levybacterales; family GWA1-39-11; genus GWA1-39-11. The sequence continues at coordinate 19,037 of CAZYWG010000013.1, forward strand.
CCAAAAACATTCCGAAACCCTCAAGCATAATACTTTCGGCGGCTGTTTCTTCTCTTGGGAAAACCCGATCAGCCCATTCAGGGAATTCTTTCTGTGCTGCGGCAAAAGTTGCATCTAGAGCTTCTTTGTAAAAATTGAATGATGCCTTTCTTTCACTTCTCCTTGCTACTTCGGCAAATGTGGGAACGAATTCCTGCCCTAGACCTCTATTTAAGTCCGCGCGAAGCATCCGCACATGGGGATGATTATTGTCTCCGAAAAGATTGTCTCGGTCGGCAATTCCGTGATTGATCCTATTAAGTGCAATGTTAAAATCCACTCCGCGAGCTATATGACCACCACGATGATGATCAACGTACTTTAACGACTCATTAATGTGCCGGCTTCTTCTAAATTTAGCCTGAGCCACAATCATTAGTTGGTCCATTGGTAACGGTGCTCTTTCTGACATATGACTTGCATTCTAGCGTGCTATGGGATATAATGCAATGTGATGTCCGATCAACCAGACAACTTAACAGCACTCCTTGAACCTTATGGCTTAAGAGAAGAAGAAGCCAAAATATACCTTATTTTGGTTCAAAACGGATTCATGACAGCGCTTACAATAAGCCGTACATTGCGAATGGGAAGAACTAAGGTGTATAGAATTTTGGACAAGTTGATTGCCAAAGGGCTTTCTGATCAAAGACTCGACTCTACTGGCTTAAGATTTGGAGCGACCGATCCATCAAAACTCTCTCAATTAATTAATGAACGGGAACATGAAGTTTTATCTCTTAAAGACTCACTCCCACAGCTAATAGAAAACCTTGAAAAGATGTCATGGAGGAAGCATGAGAAGACAAAGGTTCTTTATTACAAAGGTGTTGAGGGGCTGAAGCAAATCACCTACAATTCAACAAATGCTTACAAAGAGTTATTAACCTTTGAAACCACAAATGATATGAGTGTATTTTTGCCTCAGGATTTTTCCGAAGAAATGAGACAAAGAATTGTAGATAATAAAGTTTTTGTGAAAGAACTTACATGGAATAAAGAATTCAAGCCTTTCACCAAGGTTGCGGATTTGGTTACCAAACACTGGGAAACGCGCTACATTGATCCTTCCACATTTAAAATGAAAACCGAAGCTCTTATATATAATGATGTTTATGTCATTTATAATCCGCTGGGGGAAGAACAATTTGGTGTAGAAATATATAATGCGGATATTGCTGATATGCAAAAGCAGTTGTTTACCATAGTCTGGAACCAAGCCAAGAGAATAAAAATAATCAGTCCTCAAGGCGAAGCAATTCTAGAATAGTTGTGTTTTAACTTTTCTTTTGCTATAACTTGCTTAATGGAAGAAAAAGCGGCCGACGTAAAAACCCCAGAGACTAACCAAAAATCCGAATCTACATCGACTAAACATAAGGATCCCTTTTCTGTTTTTGGAAAAATTGCGGCCGTTGTAATTGTTGCTGCACTTTTAATTGGCGGCGGCGCGTATCTTGGGATGAGTCTCAATAAAAATTCGAATCAAAACGGTATGCAAACTACTCCCACTCCGCAAGCCTCACCAACCACAGTAATGCAAGAATCACCAACCTCTTCACAAACGCCAGTCGTGAATCACCCGCTTGAAGTGCTAACGACAGCAGGCGGCGCACCCGGCACGAGTTTCACAACATACACAATTAATGTTCCGGCTGACTGGACACCAAAAGAAGACAAAACATCAGTGAGCGATAAATTAACTTTAACGAAAGGGAGCTCTACTTTGACGATCACTCAGGCTGCTATGGGAGGTGGCGGATGCTTATACCCAGGCGATCCGGCATCAGAAATGGCCCAGACATTCACAGATTTTGCCGATATAAAAGGCGTTTCAACTACCTTTAGAAGAAGCTTTAACAAAGGTAATGATCCAACAATTTCTTATACAATTTGCCAAAAAGCAAGTGACGCCTCATACGGAAGCCCCACTCAGTTTGGCGCTATAAATGTAATTGCCCCTTCTTCAACTAGTACCGAAACACTTGCGCAAATAGACCAAATGATTGCTTCGCTCACAAAAAAATAAAAAATCCATCTGTTATAATTTCATTGTGAACATTTTAATAGTCGCGTCAAAAGACGTTGGGAAGAGAAATATTGCTTTTGCAAATTATCACCTAGATCAAATAAAAAAGATCGTACCAACTGCTTCAATAATAATTGCCGCGGACGACAGCTTGCTTGAAAAGTATATTGAAAAAGCAGACATTGTAATTCACAGCCACGAAAGAAAAGTAAACTGGGCTCAAGCAAAAAATCTAAAGTGGGTACAGTCAGGGTCAGCCGGAGTAACAGATCTTGCAATAGCCCTAAAAAATACAGATGTACTTTTGACTAATGCCTCTGGCGTTGCTCCAATTCCAATTGCCGAATGGGTCTTGGGAATAATGCTTGTGTTTGCAAAAAGGATAGACCGGGCTTACAAAAATCAATTGACCGGCCAGGGTTGGAACAGGAAGTATGAAGAAATGGAGGGCTTTGAACTCCTGGGAAAAACTGTAGGAATTTTGGGGTATGGAAGAATTGGAAGCCAAGTAGCGAAAATTTCGAAGGGTATTGGGATGAAAACCGCTGCTCTTTCCCACAAAAAGAATATAAATGATGAATCAATAGACCGTGTTTACAAAAATTTAGACCAAGTGCTTGCAGAGTCAGATTTTGTAGTCAATTGTTTACCATTAACTGCCGAAACGCAGGGATATTTTGACCTTAAAAAATTCAAAAAAATGAAAAGGGACGCATATTTTTTGAATATAGGACGCGGCAAAACTGTTGTTGAAAAGGATTTGATTATAGCCTTAAAAACTGGGTTAATAAAAGGCGCTGGAGTTGATGTAACAGAGACAGAACCGCTGCCAATCGATTCACCCCTCTGGAAACTTGAAAACATAATAATCACGCCTCACATTTCTTCCTGGACGCCAAAATATACAGACCGCGTGGTTGACATTTTCTGCGAAAATTTGAAGGCATATTTAAACAATAAGCCAATGCTCACACTTGTTAACAAGAACAGCGGATATTAACCTATAACCTTGTTAATTAGAATTCTTTCTGAAGCTTATTGGATAATTTTTGCGGCTACACGCGCGTCATTTGCCTTCTTTGTCTGGCGTGTTCGCACCTGCTCAATAATTGTAGGTAGGTCCCTGTTAATAATTTCATTTGCCGCTATTGCTTTCCATGTGTAAAGATTTGTTTCATCGGAGAGAGAATTTAAGAAGTCATTCACTTTGGCATCTTGAAAAAGAGTAAACAAATTAAGATTATTGTTCTTGATTAAATCTCTGTATTCGCTATAAATATCAATATCTTTTTTGCCGAGTTTTTCGTCAAGATCTCCATAGTCTTTTCCAGTCTTGTCCTTAAAATAAAGCCTCAGTGCATGATAAACATTACCGGGTCCCGCATGGTATGACCACACAGCAAGCCCATAATCACCAAATAAATCGCGGTCACGAGCTATTTTTCTGACGCCTATAAACCTTCTGACTTTTGCTTGTTCATCCCGTCCAAGTTTATTAAAATCCTCAGTTTTTATATTAATCTCCGTCAATCCTTCTGCCAAAACATCGGGCATTACTTGCATGTCATCAGCTGCTCCCACTGAAGAAGTCATATGCTCTGCTCCACCGTTTTCAATTAAACTCAACGAAAGCGCAACCTCCGGCTGAATTGGGGACAATTTTACGCTTGGGTCAGTACCGAATGGAGTTTTATTTGGGTCAAGAGAAAATGCAATTAAATCATCCGTATGGGTTTGTATGACTTTTTTCATGCCATCAAAACTTGGATTTCCTTCAATTACTTTTTTCATTTGCTGAATTTGTTGATTTAAAGATTGCGCGTCTTGACTCGATAATTTATCCATATTCATCCAAGACATCATTCTTTGGGCTGCAAATTTTTTATAAAGATCAGATTCAACGTCATTTCTTTGTTCAAAATTGGTTTTTCCCGGCTGACTTGTTGAAGGTTCAACTACTGTAATAGTAAGTCCGTCGTTTTGATACTTCTGGGGGTGGGCTCCTTTTGCTATTGCCTCTTTTCTGTCCGATTGATCAGAAGCGCTTACCGATTGGCTGTCTGCAGTATTAGAATTATGAGGAATAACTGCTTTTCCACCTTCATAAACGGCGCTACCTCCAACCAAAGTAGCAGACATGAGAAGGGATACTTCGGCGAGTACCCTCCCAATATTTGCCGCATCATTTGTTGCCTTTATACTTGTTATAGTTTTAGGACTTTCTTTGAGCGCTTTTGGTTTCCCAACTGCCCTGTTGCGGCCTTCTGTGCGGCGTGTTGTCGTATTAGTAAGATCATCTGGTTTGTCTCGCTTATCTCCTGGCTCGTCTGGCTTAATTAGCTTAGGTCTTGAAGGCTTCTCGAGGGGTTGGTAATTAAATTCGGGATATGAGCTATCTGGCATATGAAAATCATAGCAGTAAACGGTAGTGCTTTTCAAATGCTTGAGGATTATTTTTAGCCGCGGTCTTTACCTTTATGTGGGTGAGGAATTTTTCCAAGTTCTGTAAGTCCTTTTTTCATCCATTTGACATATGTGCTAGCATGATTCCCGTGTTTATGGTCTATCTCTAAACCCGCTCCAATTGTCAAAATAATTCCCCCAAGAATTGCCGACGCGCGGACAGTTCTATTTGCCTCCAAATTTTTTGTAACTATTTCTTCGAGTCGCCTCATCTGCCTTAATTCAATCCCTACCCAGCCTGCAGCTTTTCGTAGATTTGTGGGTTTAATAATTCTTCCTCTTTTTTTTACTTCATGCGTAGCGCCTGCTATAGGAATAAATACTTGTCCAATCTGGTTATCCCCTTGTTCGCCCTGGTGGTGAGCATGATGATCAAGTTCTTCATGGTCAATTTCGGTTCTATGTGCTGCAAAATCTTCTGATCCGTGTTCTATAGTCATAAGAAATGAGATTATAACAGAAGATTATGTTCCATGCTAGCAATTCGTACTATATAATTAAGACCATGAAACTCCCTACACTTAACCACGAAATTGAACTCTGGAGAAAAGGGTTTACTGTTATTGGAATTGATGAAGTAGGACGCGGCGCCTTTGCCGGACCACTCGTTGTAGGCGGCGTAGTTTTTCAGCCTACCGCAAGCGAAAAAAGAATCGCGAACCTTCTTGCATATGGTATAAATGACTCCAAGAAGTTATTACCTCATACCAGAAAATTGCTGTCAAAAATTATCCAATCTGAATGTTTAGCCTTTCATATCAGTAAAATTGAAGTAGCACAAATTAACCGTATTGGGATAGGTAAAGCAACACTCTGTGCCATGAGGGATGTTGTGAAACACTTGCGTGAAAAGTTGAATACCTCGAATTTTTTTTGTTTAGTGGATGGATTTTACATAAAAAATCTAAAAGGTGTAGGACTTAAAAATCAAAAAGGAATTATTGGCGGGGATGGTATTTCTTTGTCGATAGCAGCCGCTTCTATTATTGCTAAGGTGTATAGGGATGAGCACATGGAAAAACTATCTGATAAACACCCGGAGTATCTATTTGCTAAAAACAAAGGTTACGGAACAGTAGATCATCGTGCTGCATTAAAAAAATATGGCTCCACCCGTCTCCACCGCACAGACTTTATAGAGAACTACATTTAAAAATAACTTTCCTAATCAGTAAGCTCTATTACCATTTTCAAGTATCACAAGCTACCAAAAAGAGGTAACCCCAACTACTTCACACATGAAATGCTCTTGCTATCCTTTTTGAAATGACACAAGAAAGAAAACCGGGGTTCGCTGAAGAAACTCTAGACCAATCACTTGGCATAGTAAGATCTTCAGGAATTATTGCAGACCGAAGTAGACAACTTGTCACACGCGCCGCACATCTTGGCGGAGATCTACTATCTAACTCTGTAGAAAGACTTGGAAAACCAACTGAAGTTGAAATAATAGATAAACTTGTGGATAGCGGGATAAAAAATTTCTTCTGGTTCCATTGCTCCATCACAGATACAATGCAACAAGTAGTTGTAGACAGGGCATCACGTGGTGAGCTCCGATATTTCGACGCAGTCTCAGAACATAGCCTCACCAGCATGGCTTTTGGATCTTGGCTTGCAACTGGAGATATCCCCGTCGTCCATTTTCAAAATTCAGGTATTGGAAATGCACTTGATGGTTTAATTACAACTTATACTCATAAGGCTCCTGTCCTCGTCATGCCAACACATAGGGGTGATGATGAAAAAGATAATAGCGAACCCCACCAGGAAATTGGAGGAATGACCAGAAACTTGGCTCGCACAATGTTTAAAAATCACAGCTATGGAGAGCGCGATGGAAGGGGTTTTGTCCAAAAACTTAGTCAAGCAATTGATGTTGTAAAAGATGGTGGAGTTGCCGGAATTATATTATCTCCCAAGGCATTTAACAAAACGGTAAAACTCGAAGTCCCAAAACACATTCGCGAAATGACTTCTAGTAAATACTGGAAAAATAGAAAAGAAAAAAGGGACCAATACGAAGAGAACGCGAAAAATAAAGGGCAAGAATCAAATCCAATAACATTTGAACTTGAAGATGACGCACTTCCCACCAGAAGCGAAGCAATTGGAGCAATAATAGAACATCATGAAAAAGAACAACAAGCAAAACCCAACCCAAGACCAGTCGTCTACCTCGTATGTAATGGATATAATGCAAGAACAGCTTATTGGCAACATGACCGCGTAAATATGCTACCAAATGTTGCCGGCATGGGAGGTGGCGCTGCCATAGGATACGGCGCTGCATGGACAAATCCTGATGTTGACTGGGTAGTAATAGACGGTGATCAAAACTACAATCACGGCAGTATGCATCCACTTTTTGCTGATCCAAAAAGATATCCCCCAAATCTATATTGGTATATTCTTGATAATCAAATTGGTGCTTCTGTTGGAACCGCAGAAAGTGTCAGTGTGCCTCCTTGGGCTGAAGATGTTGCACGAATTATACCCACTAAAGCGGATAAACCGGGAGAATTTAAAGACCCTAGAGTGCCAAATCCACCAGAGCTAGCAAGACGTCTTCAACATTGGGTTCTACAGGAGACCAAAAAATTCCAAGCGCGACAAAGACAACTCGAGAACCCTACTCAACTTTATCCAAATACTGAAGTGGCGCTGTTAGATGCTCCTCAAATTCAAGTTTGAAGCGAATTTTATTTCCTGTTAGAATCTAATAATGCCCAAGAAAACCTCAGAAGAGAAAGTTCCAGAAAAAAAATCTTCCAGCCAAAACTTCATTATGAACAAAACTCCGTTCATAATCATTGGCCTAATACTTCTTGCAGGCTTTTTTATCTTCACTTTTACGCTTGTAAAAGGCGGGCATTTAAATCAATTCGACTTTAATATGACAGTCAAAATACAAGACAACATTCCCAAAAAATTTGACCCTTATTTTTCAGTGCTTAGTCTCGTGGGGAGCGCTGAAGTCATGGCAGTAATTTTGGCAATAGTTTTAATTTTCAGAAAAAAAATCATGGGCATTTTTGCTTTTGCGGCTTTCTGTCTTATGCATCTTGTAGAGCTACTTGGGAAAGCAAAACTTGACCACCCCCCTACTCCATTTATGTTTCACAGGTATGACTTAAACGTCTTTTTCCCAAGCAGTTATGTCCAGCCAGGCGGCTCCTACCCATCAGGACATGCTATGAGAACGACATTTCTCATTGTCCTTTTGTTATTTCTTGTTTGGCGGTCTAAAAAAATAAAAATCGAGCTTAAAATAGCACTTGTTGCCGCAATAATTATTTTTACTTTTATAATGTTTGTTTCAAGAGTTTCTCTTGGGGAGCATTGGACCAGTGACGTTATTGGAGGTTTCTTAATAGGCGCCGGCGCGTGTATTTTGTCCCTGATCTTAATTTAATCTACTTCCCTTTTCTAACATCCCGGCCAGCATATGCCAAAAGAGCTCCTGCTATTTCATGTGGCATCAGTGCCGGAAGTTTTGTTTTTATAAATACTTGCTCGGCATGACTCCCATACGGAAAACCTGACAACCTCATTTCGCCCGAGGTTCTAACTACCAAATCAGGATCCGGAATTCCCATGACATAACGGCGGATTTCCGCAGCCTTTTCAGGTGTTAAAGTAGAAAGATCTACATCTCCTGTAAGTCCGTGCGCAAATAAAGCATCTTCATAATCTTCGCCATAGTCTACTCCAAGATATATTTTAGTACCCGTATTGTTTTTAGTTAATTCTTGTGAGCGGCGCATTGATTCTGCAAAGCTGGACAAGTCAGGTTCTAATCTATCCGTTCTCCCTACATGAATTAATTTACAGTTTTTTTCATCCAATTCAGGCGTGAATAAATCAAGATAAGTTGCCATTGTGTTAAGAACAGTAAGTTTTTGACTTTTTGGCCTACCTGTTTCATTATCTGTTGACCAACCCCAAAGAATGATATTTTCAATTTCATTAAACTCTTCAAAAACTTTGAGGCTTTCATATAACACTCTGGCTCCTAAATCGTGCGCCTGCTCTATTGTCAAACCGTTCTCTTGTCCATATCGTCTGTTTCCATCCGGGATAATAACTACTGTCTTAGGGAGCTTTGCCCTAACATCGGGATTCCTTAACTGCTCAAGTCGTGATTGAAGTAGATTTTCAGGATCTTGCGCAATAGCTACCAATTCTTGGCTTAATGGTTTTGGTGCGCGAAGCATTGCGTCAGTCATCATTTGGCTTATCGCTTTTTTAAAGGTTGGCGGGATACGGTCTGCGGCTTGACGTACCATTTTGGCTCCTGCCCGGCCAAAATTTTGAACATAAGGGTTTCCTTCTTTACCTGTTACTGCCATCCGAGTATCTTAGTTGATTTGTGCCTGAAATGCAATAACCGAGGCCGCTTGAAGTCTTTTGAACACTGGACAAAAGTATCTTATAGTGATATAATCGGCCCCATGACTGAGACTGACTCCAATATAATAGACATAAATAAGCGAAGGAAGTTTACGGAGCTAGAAAGCAATCTTGTGGATACCCTTCAGGATGAGTTTGAAACGTTTCTTGCGGATAAATCACAAAACGAGATGATTTTATTTGTAGACAAACCAAATGAGAATGTTAATACGCTCGAGTTCGCGGCAGGAACAGGCCTTTACAAAAGAGAACTTGATCAAGACACCTATTCTTCAATTACCCGAGTTTTTCTGCTAAAAAACGACCATAAACCTAATGCGATTGTTAAACCGGAAAACCGTTATAGATCTGGAAAAGATGAAGTATTGAGCGTCCGCTATGAGACTCTGAATCCTAAATTTGAATTTATTTCAACCGCAAGATTCCATAGAGGCGAAGAAATGCCTTACGAAAGACGTTGGGTTGCAAGGAAAAAGCCCATGCCTGTTTTTGGGCAAATTAACTTAGCTAAATCCGCCTAATTTTCTAGCCCAATTGCTTGGCTGGAAATCCTATTAGTGATATACTCTTCCGACCCTAAAAAACCCACTTTAATATGATAAAAGAGAAAGATTTATATACCGACGGAAATGAGCGTGAAGTTTTAAGGACAGACTTAGCCTTGATCAAAAAACTCTGGGACAGAATAAACAAAGCAACTAAGGAAGGAGCAACAATTGAACTGTTTGACAATCATCCGGGAAGAACAGGCGCATTTATTGATCTCAACCAAAAAACACAATTTGCTGATAGGAATTATCTATCAACTTGCAAATCTGTCTTAAATAGCTTCGGATTCCATGCCAGGTGGTATCATAAAGACCGCGGAAAAGACAAAAATCAACCGGATTACACAACACTTCATAAAAGTAATAGGCCAGATCTAATTTTTAAACTTGAAACAACCTACGTTTATGTTGGGGATAATAGACTACCCGTAATTAAATATTCTGCCGTGGGAACCAGGCCCTCGAGATAATCGCAAGCAGCTTGATTTTAACGGGAATTTTAGAAACCTGAGGAAAAGATTACTTTAGCTTATCAATCTCTTTGTGTTCTGTAACTTTGCGGCAATTGTTGCAGAATTTTTTGGGTTTTAATTTTTCAGGGGTGTTGAGTTTGTTGCGCGTTGTTATATAACCGCGTGTTCCACACACGGTGCATGCGAGTCCATAAATTTGTCTTGCTCCACCGGATTTTTTAGCCATGAACAGTATTTTAGCAGAATCGAAGCAAAATTGAAAGAGATGTGAGCCTCGAGGGAGAATCGGACTCCCGACCTAGCCCTTACCAAGGGCTCGCTCTGCCACTGAGCCATCGAGGCATTATTTCAACTTTTTAATTTCACTCATGATCCAAGCTTTCAATTTTGGGTTGCTAACGATTATCGTACAAACTCCGAATTCAGACTTTTTCTTATATGTCCCTTTACCTTGCATTGGAATTTGGACTATTTTACCAAATTTCCCTGGAATTATCCCAAGCTCTTTTGCCCAATAGTTTCTAACTTTACTAAGATCACTATCTTCAAAACAAACGATAGCATAAAATAACTTTCTTTCTTCTAAGCCACATATGTCAAGTAAAAATCTCCTAAAATTTTTAATTACTCCGGGGTCGGTATTTGCCACCCGAATTGCATTTGTTGATGTTTTTTGTCCCTCCCCCCAGTAAATTCCAATTCCCAAACCTAATAAAAATGAACTTTTAGAATCAAACATTTCAATTATTTTAAATGGGTCACCTAAGGGGTTTAATTTTAAATAGATAGCATCACTTATAGATCTTCTTTTTATTTTATATTTATCCATCCAATAAACAACTTTATGAATAGAACATCCCGTGATATCTGCAATCTCAGCCATTGATTTTCCGGAACTATAGTGACTTCTTATGATATCTTCATCAATAATGGTAGACATACTTCTATGATAGAATAAGGTAGAGGTAAAAGCAATGAGCTACTTTTTAACGATAGAAGTCTTATAAAGATCTTCGACTTTCAAACGAAACTCATCAAGCGTTCCGTTGTTTTCAATTTTGAAATCTGCATCATTACCTATAATGGGAATATCAAGTTCTGTTGCCGCCTTCTCTTCACGTAAAAATTGCTCGTAGGATATCTCTTTTTCGCCTGCTTTGTCTCCCCGTGCTAGCATTCTTTCATAGCGAACTTTTGGCGCGGCAGTCACGTAAACAATCAAACTATTTGGGAAACTTTTTATCATTGGAACATCTGTTTTCCACCTTACTCCCTCTACAACAATTATCTCTGCTGTTTCTTTCTCGATTCGAGTCTGTGCGGCGCGAGTGACAGAACCTTTTCCGAATTGGCCGTCCATAATGATTGCCAACTCTTGCAGGTTTGAACGTGATGTTTCAATTCCCCAAAGTTTTAATGTGTCATATAAAACGTCTGAGAAGCGGTGTTTTGTAACTGTAATTGGCGCTGAGGCAGCCTTAAAGAATGTGGTAAACGTATCTTTTCCCGCACCATTTTCCCCAACTACTCCGATTATATATTTCATAATTTGATTATAGCATCTTAAATTTTGTTTTAGTGGTATGTGTGCTAAAATGTCCGAAATGAACCTAGAAAACCACGAAGAAATGCATACTATGAGAAACCTGATACCTAATAAGACAGTAACCATTGGTGAGAGAACCCACTTTATTGGAAAGTTTTTATACATGAGAAGGGAGTATTTTGCAACTATAAACGATAATGAACCTAAAGTAAAAGCTGCATTACAAAATCTTTATACCGAAATTGGTAAAAACGGCATTAATCCTTCTAGGTTAGAATTAACGACAGAATTTCTCCTGAATATTTTTATTGACTTGGAAGATATGGCATCAACTGCTCAGAAGCAAGGGAATCGAAAGCTATTTGTTTCAATGTTGGATTTTTCACATGGTTTTGGATTAGTTGCGGCGTTTCCCAAATCAGCAGAAGAATACATAGCTGGAAGGATGGATCAGACTGTTGCTTATGCAATTGGCAATGCGGAAGAAAAGATAGGACAAGGCAAAACCAAAACCCCAGATACAGCAAATCTTTACATTAGAATGATGACGGATCTTAAAAATGCTGCTGAAATCTTAAAAAAAGACCCATCAGGTCTTGGAGTAACTAAAGATTATTTACACAGAATTAGAAAAAAACTTCCACTACCACTGGGTATTGGTGCGGGCTATATTCCGTCTCTAATGACCGCTGGAGCGGAATTTGCGTTTTTAATGTATCGGAAAATTTATCCTCTAACAGAGGGCATCGTTTAACTATGTGCTGCGGGTAGGATTTGAACCTATGGGTCTTATGACCCACCCAAACGGGCGACGCAAATAACTTTGTGCTGCGGGTAGGATTTGAACCTACGTAGCCCGAACGGGCGACAGATTTACAGTCTGTTCCGATTGACCACTCCGGCACCGCAGCAGATTCCATGCTTATACTAAGAAGCAGAAGCATGGAATCTATTTTACAAAATCCTGACCTAAAAAGAAATGTCTCGAGTAGCTTTAGCTTTTGTGTCGATTTACTGACTTGGGGTGGCTTGTATATTGGTTGGAGCCGGCGAGACTTGCGTATTTCTTGTTCTTTTGATGGGTTGGGGTGTATCTGTTGGTACTGGTGCTTCAGTGGCACTTGGAGCCGGCGTTGGTGAAGAATTTGCCTGGATATTAATATTCGACTGGAAATTTACAATTTTATTTGTGCTTGGCCGGTAAAGAACTGCAGTGCGGTTGTTTTGGTAAAGCAAAACCTTGTCCCCATTTTGTGTTTTGGCAAAAAAGGGCTGGTTGAGAAGTTTGTATTTATCAGTTACATCAAGCACTTGGGGAGTTTCATCTTTTGGAAGGTCAACAAGTTTTCCCACCTTCTCTACAAGAAGCTTATTTTGCAGAGCGGTTGCCGCAGCAGGGTTAGTCAAAAGTCTTTGGGCATTTTGGTATTGTAGGAAAAAATAAATGGCAAGCAGCGCAATTGCTACGAGGACTATAAAAACTACTCCGAGAAATATCTTCTTAAAAACACCACCGGACTGACTTTTTGATGTGGATGCACTCTCTTCCATAAGAGGTTTATGATAACACAATCAATTTGATTTGCCAATGATTCTCTACCTAAGTAATGTTTTTTGGACAGAGGAAAAACCCAACCAATATATAGCGACTAAACAAGACGCGGCAACAACGAATATCGTAAACGCAATTGCCGCAATAAACAATTTTTGGCCGTTTTTTTCCCGAGGCACTTCCGCTTCCGGCATTGCAGTTTTGATTTTTTCGGCTGGCTCGGGGTCTTTTTTTGGCATGTCTTCTTTTGGGTTTGGCGCTGAATCTGCAGGAGTTGGATTTAAACTAGGCGTATTTGAACTAGGAGTAATAGAATCTTTTTTGGAACTATCTGGATCTATCGCTACAACAGGAGGCACTTGCTGACTGTTATCCATTGTTTACGTGGTGCTTTTTGTTTCCGGGACTTCGTTTCTGGTGTAACCTGCAAGTATTTCTTTTACCATATCTGCTACCTCTTTTGGTTCGTGTTCGCTTTTCACAATATATTTAACGGCACCTTTTGTAAGGGCAGTTTCTGCGTCTTGCTGTCCTGCAAGATTTGTAAGCATGACAACCGGTATTGATTTAGTGTCAGGATCCATTTTGAGCTTCTCAAGAACCTGGAGCCCATTTAGCTTAGGCATCATGACATCAAGAAGAACAATGGTAGGCTTAACAGTCTTTGCCTTTTCTAACCCCTCTTCTCCGTCTCCAGCCATTTCAACCTCATAACCTTCAAAAGAAAAAATCTTCTGGTACATGCGGGACATTAAAGCGTCATCTTCAACTACAAGAACTTTAGTCATAACTTTTTAAGTGTATATTATACTCTAAGCCTATACCTTTATTCCCAGGAATACAAGTGTACAGATTTTGAGACAATCGTTCAATTATTTTTTTCAGAATTTGATCCCGGAACTTCATTTCTGGTGTAGCCTGCGAGAATTTCTTTTATCATGTCTGTCACTTGCTTTGGGTTATTCTCACTTTTGACTATATATTTAACGGCGCCTCTTGTAAGAGCTGTCTTTGCATCCTGCTCTCCTGCTAAATTTGTAAGCATGATGACCGGAATGTTTTTTGTCTCAGGATCCTCTTTTAATTTATCCAAAACTTCTAGACCATTCATTTTGGGCATCATGATATCAAGTAAAATTAGCGTAGGCTTTATTGATCTTGCAAGATCCAAACCGGTCTGTCCGTCGGAGGCAATCTCGCTTGTGTAGCTTTCAAAGGAGAAAATCTCCTGGTACATTCTGGACATCAACTCGTCATCTTCAACTATTAAAATCTTAGCCATACTATACCTACATTATATATACATAAAAAATCAAAATGCAAGTTTACCCTGAACCCAAAAAAACCCGACTGTAATGTCATGGGTGAAGGATTTTTTTACGTGCCTGATTTAGCTTTGTGGGTTATGCCCAGTGGAAGAATCAGGTGTATTTGGCTGATTCGCCTCCTCCGGAGGAGGCGAATCAGACGCCGGCTGAGTAACAGCATTTTGACTGGTCATAACTTCTGCCGAAGCAACAGGAATGCTGAAGGAAAAAGTAGTCCCTTTCCCAATTTCAGACGACTCTATTTTGATACTGCCCCCCATCCCTTCTATCATCATTCTTGAAATATACAAACCAAGGCCTGTACCGCGGCTCATGTCCCGCGTCAGTATATTGTCTTGGGCCTGCTGGAACTTACGGAAAAGAAGATTTTGGCTTTCGGAAGAAATCCCTTTGCCGGTATCAGTGACTAAGACTTTTACTAATTTTTCGCCTACCTCAAACCCGATTGTTATTCCTCCTGTTTCAGTAAACTTAAGTGCATTTCCAACAAGGTTAATGAGTACTTGTTTTACTTTATTCTTGTCAGCAAACACTTTTGGAAGTGGAGATTTTGGTTCATCAACATTAAGATAAAGTTTTTCCATTGACCCGGTTGTCATATATTCCTTGACAACGGAGTGTGCAATCTCAATTATGTCAAACTCTTCGTGCTTAAACTCCATTTTACCCATTTCAAGCCGTGAAGCATCCAAAAAGTCATTAACTATTTCAATAAGTCTCACACTTGATTCATGGATATCATTTACCATTCCCGCGAGTTCCGGGTCTTTTATCTGCTCTGAATAATACTGCTTTATCATTGAAGTATTGCCACGGATTGCAGTAAGCGGAGTGCGTAATTCGTGTGACGCAATTGAGAAAAATTCATCTTTTGACCTCTCAAGGACCTTCGCTTCTGTAATATCTTCAATTAATAACACAACCCCTATTGCCTCTGTATTCTCAATGATTGGAGAAACAGAAAGCTTCAGGTACATGTTGTGGTATGGGACTTCCTTTAAAAAAACGGGCGTATGGGTTGTTAAACATTGTTGAACTAAACCTTTAAGGTCTACGCTTAAAATTACGGCGCCTATTTTTTGAAGAGTTAAATCTTTATAGCTCGCCGCGATATCCCTTACACCAAGTATCTTCTTTGCGGTTTCATTAATAATTATTACGTTGTTGGCAGAACCCAACATTATAAATCCAACTGTTAATGATTCAATTGACGCCTGCAGTTTGACACGCTCTTCCCCCACTTCAGTAATTTTTTGGTTAAGAGAGGCAAGCATACCGGAAAACGCATACGAAAGTTGGCCTATCTCATTGTTTTCATGTACTTTTATTTGCTCGCTTAGGTCTCCGCCTTCTATCTTAAGTGCCGAATCGCGGAGCGATATTAAGGGGCGCGTTATTTTTCTTGAAAAGTAAACTGTGACAAATAGACCAAGAAAAACGCTTACTATCATAATTAAAATTGATAATTCGGTTTCTGAAATTAATGATTGGTAAGCTTCAAATACCGGCAATTCTACTATGACTGCCCAATCCGGCGTGTTAAGCGCGGAATAACTTGAAATCACATAGTTTCCTTGTATACCTTTTGAGATATCAATTTCGCGGTTATCTTCATTCAATTTGTGGATAAAATCATTTACTTCTTTGAAATTACTTAAATTTTCTCTCTTTAAAACGCGCCCAGTATCGCGGTACGCCAGTAAATTACCTTGTCTATCCACTACATAAGCGCCGCCTTCTCGGCCTATTTTGATATTTGCTACCAAGTCCCACATAAAACTTAGGTTAACCTCGGCAATTACCGCGCCGCGAACATCACCATAAACATTTTTAGCGGGTATTGCCAAAACAACCAATGGCTCTTGCGTTGCCTCGTCAAAATAAACTGCACTAGTATAATTTTTTTTCTTGTTAACAGTAGAAAGCAAAACTTTCATATCCACCCCTGTTAAATGAATTGGGATGGAAGACGAAAGACGTGAAGCTTTCTCAAGCTGTCCCCCGCGGTTATCAACCAAAAGTAACTGGCGGAGAGATTGGTCTCGACCCAATATTTTGTTTAGCACAAGCTCACGCCTATCAGGTAAAGTAGCAAGGTCATTTACATCTGTTGCTTGGTCTAAAACCCTAAATTTTTCTTCTATGAATTGCCTAACTGTGTTTGCTGCGTCTTGAGCAGTACGATTTTGTGAAGAACCTACGATATTTTGTTCTTTTTGAAAGTTAAAATAAATATTGAGAGCATTGTTGACAGTAAGAACTAATGCACCCAAACCTAAGAATGCAAATGCTAATGAGACAGCAAGGCTTCTGAAGTGGGCTTTTTTTCCGGGAAAAGAAGTAATATTATTTTGAGTCGACTCGTTTTGACCGGCATGAGAAGCATTAGGCAGATTTTCCATAATAAATTAAGGCAATTTAATTATACACACGAACTTACTTGCTAAACAACAAAAGTGGTCGCGGTTTTAGTGGAGAATCTGAATCGCCTGACTAAGAAATGATTCAGTCAGAGTAATTCCCAATTTTTGGGCTACCTTTGCGTTCACACTGAGGTGGATTTCCGGCGAGATTACTGGAATTGTACCAGGGTTGATTCCTTTAAATATTTTGTCTGCCAAGGTTGCTGCTTGCTCACCTGATTCTACGTTGTTTGGCATATTACTAAATAACGGTCCTGCGTCTCCCGGAAAAACCGTGCTGTCTGCAAGCATTAGGGAATGGTCACTTGCATATTTTACGATCCTATTAAATACATCCGGCTCAACTGCCAATGGCTCCGTAACCGTCATCATTACATCAATTCCGGGATCTGCGGCCAGTTTATCCCTTGCGTCAAGATCTTTCAGGGTATCCGCTGCAGAAGTAGCTGGTACCTCAACAAGTGTAACATCCAATGTTTTTGCGGCTGCCCTGAATTTTTCCATCATTGGTGGAACGGGAGGGTAATTACTTTGGTAGGTAACCCATATTCTCTTGGCCAAGGGTTTAATTTGATGGACATATTCTAACCGTTTGACAGAAATTTCCGCCCCTGGAAATCTTACGCCAGTAAGATTTCCACCCGGATGGCTTACGGTATCAATAAGTGGCACTCCTTCCGTATAAGAATCTGCAAAAACTACAGGAATATTTGTTCCTGCAGTCAGTTTTTTAGCGGTGAGTGAAACTTCCGTAGGAAAAGAAAAGATTAAATCAACCTTTTCTGCTATAAATTTTTTGACAATACTCTCTTCTCGTGCCGGTTCAACATTTGTCTTTTCTATATCATATACAACATTTTTCCCTTCAACATATCCCTGCTCTGCCATTTTCTTTTTGAACCCATCTATTGTAGGACTGAAGAAATCGAGCCCGGAAAGAATTCCAATATGATACATTTTAGACGTTACGGCACTTTGACTATTTTTTTTACTCGATGAAAACCAAAAATAGGCACCTACTATTAAAACTACTGCGACTATTATCCCAATGATAACCAAGAGGGGATTAAATTTATTGCTTTTAGAAGGTGGAGCCGAACCGGTAGATGCTGTTTGCTGCGAAGTTGGCTGAGGACTTGCGGGTGGATTCGAGGATGCAGAAGAAATCTGTGCGGCATCTTTTTTTTCTTCCATGGTTTAAGCGTAAGCTATATGTCAATTGAATGTCAACCCCAATTGCCCAAATGGAACGGGGTCAAGTTACTGGTTTGTAAGATTATTTACAAACTTGGGCTCGATTAACAAATCCGTATTAACTTCAACTGTCCCTGTTGGTTTTTGATTTAGAACAAATTTACCTATTTGCTTCATATTTCCATAAAGCGACTGTAGATTATCTCCATAGGTAAAAGCCACCTTGTTTTCTTGTACGTCAAGGACGTCTATTCCTTGTAAGTCCGCTGCTGCTTCATCCCCGCTTACACCCAATTCTTTTCCAATGAGCGTGTTTGCTTCAGTTGGATGTTCTTTCCAATATTTGACCCCCTTAAAATATGCATTTACAATTGCCTGGATTGTGTCCGGGTTTTTGTCTATAAAATCAGACCTAAAAGTGAGGATATCTGTAATTACACCCGGAGCATCAGCAGAGGTATAAAGCTTATTCCCATGCATCTTGGCAAGGGCCATGCTCATTGCAGGCTCAAAAGTTGTGGCAACATCAATTGTCCCGTTAGTAAGTGCATCAGTCGCTTTTTGTGGATCTAAATCTATAGATATGATGTCACTTACACTCAATTTATTCTGCTCTAAAGCGTAAAGCGTAAAAAATTCCTCTATCGAACCTTTCTCGTACCCAAATCTTTTGCCTTTTGCATCCGCAAAGCTTTTTATGTTGGCCTGTGAAATAATTCCGTCTGCGCCGTTGCTATAATCAATTACTACAACCCCCTTATGTCCAAATCCCAAATAGGCTTCGTGGGCCGAGTCCGAAGTTAAATCTCCTCTGCCCTGAATTACACCTTTTACAAAATCATTTGTGATTGGAGTACCTCCATCATAACTACGGAGTTCAACATCAAGGCCCGCTTCTTTAAAATAACCTTTGTCCCGCGCAAGATAAAGACCTACATGTCCCGGCCATCCTTTTATGTACCCGATAACTATTTTCCCTTTATATAATTTGACGGCTTGTAGTGCTTTAGAAACAGAAGGTTGGGAAGTGAAATACCATGCAGATGTCACCAAAACAATAATTAGAATAATCGCACCAATGATTAAACGCGGAGTACTTTTATGAGGTTTTGCCAAAGGGGAAGAAGCTTTTGCTTCCGCCTCTTGATTTTTCATTTGAGGTGCCGGTGATTCTTGTGAGGCCTGTACAGTTTTTTTATCATTATCATCCATGTAGCTTAGACTATGCTTAATTGAACACGGTGTCAAGAAATATTTAGCCTCGATTTAAAAATTAAAAACACGATTTATTCAAGCTAGGTCTATCGAATAGCGTTTTTGCTTAGTGGATTTGTCTTGCTATATATCTTGCGACAAAGAAAGACGCCACAACGGAAACAAGAAGCAAACCTACAGACATAAGAAAAGTGAATTCAATCGCGCGTCCTGCCGCCTGCAACACTCCGACTGACTCTTCCCCAACAAAAAGCATACCAACAGGATTATTGTCAGCGTCTTTTAACGGCGCGTAAGCTGCCAGATAATTGGTGTTTAGAATATTAACGCTTCCGGTATAAAGATGCGCGTCAGAAAGTACACTCTTTTTAATAGCTGGCGTCTCTTCTTTTATTCCAACCCACCTAGACTTCCCGTCTGCTGCAATAAATGTAGTTGCAGAGCGGATATTTCCACCATAAATTGAGGCGTCAAGCCCGGTTGCTTTTTTAATTCCGTCAACAAACGCATTATCAATATCAGTCCCAAGCATTACAACACCAATTCTTGTCCCGTTATTCATAATGGGCGCGCCGGACCTAACAGATACGCTGGGCGCAAGAACTCCTTCTGTTGTAATAACTGATGAAACATTTCCAACATCAAGGACTTTTTTAAATAAAGGGTCTGAAGAAACTGATTCCCCTACTCGGTCCGGGTCTTCACCACGTGCCAACACTGCCCCATCTGTTGCCGTGAGCACTACAAGCGATTCTTTTTTGGAAAGAAGTGTTGAGGTTGTAATATTTTTCAATGCTTTTTTATCTTGGTTTATTATTGCTTGAATTGTCTCAGGGCTATTTGCTAAATTTTGGGCGTCTGATAAGGTTTCCGCCTTTTTGCTATCTATACTATATTGGAGAATATCAACGTCGGTTGTAAGATGGGCAAGCGCGTCACTTTTAAGGTTTTCGAGAAGCAAGCCCGTAAAAACAATTGTAGTCATAAGAAAAATAACAAGTACTGATGAGGTCAAAATCATAAACAACTGGCTCTGGATTCTTTTTAAGAGATACCCAAAAACCCACCGGCCTAAAATTACAATTGAGACGAGAAGTATTAAATGCTCAATTACCCAAAGTGGTGCAAAAGGCGCGACGAGATTAAAAATTGCAACATTATTTGTCTGCCGGAATAAAGATGCGAGAGAAAATAACTCATGAATTGAAAGGATAAAAAAAGCAAAACCCACGGGCCTCAAGTGATGCTCTAAGCCAACTGTTGCACGGCGCAGATATAAAAGGCCAACTCCGGCCGCACTTATTGGCAGAAGAATTAAAGATATAACTCCCGGAAGTGTACTCATAGCAGGAAACGAAAAAGCAATAAGATTTTTGGGGTTTTTAGCTTCAGCAGGCCTTTTTTGTAAAGGGTCACGAATTAGACCTGCTATTAACAAAACGTATCCCACAAGCCTTAAAATTGAGGCAATAGTTTCTGTAAGGGACGCCCCAAAAATTGGGCTTGTTAGAATTATTTGCTCAACAAATGTTGCATGAATAACAAATGAAATTGAAATAATGAAAAACCCCAGGATTTTGAGGGTCTCAGAAACGTTTCTTCTTCCTACCGACGCGTCAAAATAAAGCCAAGCAACGGCAAAAAAAACAAGTGCCGCAAAAAGGTTTAGCGCAAAATGTGCATTTTGCCAAAAGAATTGAATTTCAATCATACTTTAATCATAGCAAATACCAAGAATTAAAAGCTAAAATTTTCCTGAATCATGAATCACGAATTATGAATCATGGTTCTAGATGCTTTTATAAGCCCGTTGAGTAATTTACTTACAATTGTTGTTAACTCCTCTGCTTCGATAAATTCTTTTTCAGTTATATACTTTAAATCCCTTGATATTATTAACTGATTTTGAACTTCAGTTAGTGATCCCAAAGCCATTGAATAAAATTGAGACTTTTCCTTATAGGAGTTCCTACTGAATCCTTCTGCTATATTAGAAGTTATTGAAACAACTGCTCGTCTTATCTGATTAATCAATCCAAAATACTCATCTCGAGGAAAACCCTTAGTTAATTTATAAATCAGCAATACTAATTTGTGTGCTTCTTGCCAAGTAGTAAGATCTGTAAAGTTTTTAATTTTCCTTGATTCTTGATTCATACTTCTTGATTCAGTTTGGTTTATGTTTATCATAACTTTTATTGTATTCCCAATAGTGCTTCCTCCAAATCACTTTCTGAAAGCACGCCTTTTTCAACGCGCTTGACCACACCAAACCTATCTATGAAATAATGCGCGGGCATTGAGTTAAGACCGTAAGGGTCTGAAAGCGTTGCATCCTGGTCTATGAAAATAGGGATCTTGTATCCGCCGCGCTTAGCAAATATAGTAACTTTAGATTTGGTACTACCTACCATCACAACATATGGTTTGAAAGAAGTTTTGCCTTTTAGTTCTTCTTCTGCTGAAATCTGTTCTGATATTTGTGGGTTCCAGATGTTTAGGAATGTGAGTACTATTGGCGACCCTCGCAAAGAAGAAATATTGGATTCATTACCGTCTAGCGTTGGCAGTGAAAAAATAGGGGCCTCGTGATTTATTAGATTTGATGAATTCTTTGAAAGAGTAGGTAATTTGAGGGTGACCGGAACGGTTTGCGTTGAAAAATCTGGTAAGTAAATTTTGAAAATCCAAAATCCAAATAACAATTTCAAGGGGGAAAGTGTAAAGTCAGAATTTATTACAACCGGGTCATTCACGTCAAAAATAGAAGAGACAGTATGTTTGTAACCGGGAGCTTCAATATCAAAATAATATTTCCCTTCCGGAAGTAGCGCCCCAAATTGTCCTGTGGAATCAGTTTTTTGTGGATTTGTCTGGCCAAATGATGCCCCATCCCAAAGGGTCCACCTTTGGGAATTATTTTCCAAAAAATATATGCTGACTTTTGCGTCTTTGACAGGCTTTCCATGGTTAAGGATTCGTCCGGGTTCAATTGCTGATAAGCGGTCTAAAAATCTTCCGAGTTTATTTCCCGCCCCATCAACACCACTTATGTAAAGGCTATATTTTCCAACATTGTTAAACGCAAATTCTCCACTCCAAAGACCCGTCTCTTCACTTTTCACAAGATTTACTATTTGTCCAGATTGAGTGGCATTATTCTGCGTAATATATAAGTCTAATTTAATGGGGCCGCCTATAGCAGAAAGAGTAATTTTTTGGTTCACTCCTTTGACACTAACTATGTATCCATTTTGGTTTTGGGAAAGGACCTGAGGGCCAATTGAAATTATATCTCCCGAGACTTGAGGCGGGAGTCTGTCAATAATTAACGTGAATTCTTTTGATACTCCGGAATTTGCTTGTGGAGAATTATCTTGCGACCTAATCTTTAGTTTGTAATTATCATCATCTGCAAGTTGCGGGACAAATTCAAAAGTAGTAGACCTGAATCCGGGATTTTTAATAAGGTCAACTGGTAGAAAATTCCGACCACCATCTATAGAGTATTCAATTTTTCCTACTCCTGAAGGGTCATATGCAGTACCAGTAATCACAGGCGGCGCTGCAAACACAGTTGAAAAGTCAGTATCAAGAGTTACGCTTGGAGGCGTTCTATCCGGAATTGGGGTTGGCGTTGGAGTTGCCGTAACAACAATTGTTTTGCCGTTTGATGAGGTTCCGCTTTTGCTTGTTCCCGTTGAAGTTACGGTACTTTCTCCAGGGGCCGCGGTTGTAAAAGAGTTATCCCCAACGGCCGTTGTACCGTTTGAATTTGTACTTTTAATATTATAGTGATAAGTGGTGCTTGAAAGAAGCCCTATTGCAGTTAGCGAGTGTGAAGACGTTTGTGTGCCGCTGGACTGATTAGAACCGTAAGAACTATCAGTTCCATAATCTACTGAAGAATCAGAATCTGAATCTGTTGACCAGGTGAAAGTAGCGCTTGACGCTCCCGCTGAGACCACTACATTTGAAATGGAAGGGCTACTTCCACCGCCTCCTCCACCACCGCCGCCAGAACTTGAAATAGAAGTTGATGTATCACCACCACAGCTTACTGCCCCTCCCCCACCTGTATCATCAGACGCTTGCACAGACCAACTAGCAGCACCTTCTGCATTAGAACCTGCTTGGACAGAAAGTCCTTGGCCAAAAGATCCTCCGGATCCTGCGTCAAAACCCCACGTTGAAAAATCGCTATCAGACTGCGAAACTGAAAGGCCGTTAGAACTGTAACCTGTTATTGTGTAACTTCCTGAGGGCCTTGATATTTTGATCCACCTCATGCGCCCATCAGCGTCATCATCATTAGTAACGTTAAATGAGAAATCTTGCGAAGCTCCTGGCTCGACACTGTTTGGGCTGACTGAGGCAGAACACGCGGAAAGCGCCGCACGTGCGTGTGGAATAGGAATGAATAGGAAATAGGAAATAGTGAGTAGTAAAATGCCTAGGAATTTAAAATGAGGTAACCGGAATCCGTGGACTGTTGTAAACCCAGATTTAATTAGAGCAGACCGCGAGCAAAACCTGGGCAGAAGCTTGTTCATTGTTAATTGTCCCTTCACTAAAGTGCAGGGTAAACAGTTGTCAGTTGTAACTAAAGCATATCCTCTTTCACGGGTAAAAGTCAATTTATGGATTATAATATGCTTGACTTGTAAATACAAAACAATTACAATTGTATTATTATGAAAAGAACTATATTACAAATACCAATTTCCGAGGAATTAAGAAGGTCTGCTGAAAAAGTATCAAGTGAAATGGGGTTTTCCTCTATTCAAGAAACTGTGCGTGTATTTCTAACTAAACTTTCCAAAAAAGAGATTAACATAAAAATTCAGGATGAGGAACAGCTTTCGCCAAAAGCGGCCGCGCGTTATGAAAAAATGCTGAAGGATATGAAAACGGGGAAAAATGTTAACACGGCGGAGAGCGTTGCGGATTTTCTAAAACAGCTCAATGCATGACCATCAAATACTCCAAAAGATTCTTCAAGAACTTCAAATCGCGAATCGCTTCAAGCAAAGCATTAAATAAAAAAGCACAAGAAAGGATTACTTTGTTTGCGAACAACCCTCATTCCCCACTTTTAAAAGATCATTCTCTGAAAGGTAATAAGACCGGTTTACGCTCATTTTCTATCACGGGAGATATAAGAATTATTTATCAACTAGAAAGTGAAACAATATATTTTCTTGATATAGGGACACACAATCAGGTTTATAAATAAAATTCTTTTCTTGATAAGAAGATTGTTCTTACGGTGCGAGTTGGGGCAAGCTAGATCCAGGTTGGACTGTGGCATTCATTTTAACTTGTCCAACATCTATGATTTTTCCACTCGAAGGCCTGAAAAGAATTGCCTTATGCACACCTGCATATACCAGGATTCTGTCGCCATTCTCAGCCTGTTTAAAAAAAGTCTGGTTAGAAAGTTTTGATTTATCAGTCACGGTGGCCACTGTTGGGGTCTCATTTTTAGGAAGTTCCATAATCTGTCCTACTCTCGCAACAAGATCTAGCGCGTCCCGCTTAACCGGACTTGTAAGGTTTGCATTACGCGCGGCTACGGCAAAATAGATTGTTGCCACAATAAGAACAACTGCTAAAACGGCTGCGCCAAGAATCACAACCGTCTTTTTTCCAGGAACCCTTACTTTTATATTGATATAATGCGCATCTTCACCTGTCATATTAAGATTTAGATTTTATTCCTTCAAACACCATTTTTGAAGTATTTTCTATAAATTTAGCAAGGTCTGCAAATTTTGGACCGCGCGTCATGACACAAATAAGATATGGGTGATCTTTTAAATAAACAATGCCACAATCATGCAATTCATTAATATTGTCAACTGCCCTTTCTCCATATTTGTGGGATACTTTTATTCCGCGAGGTACACCCGCAACAATTCCCTGGTCAAATTCAGTCTCTGAAAGAAGTTTTAATGCCCGCTCGCTATCATTGCGCGTAAGATAAGACGCATTAAATAGAATTCTGTAAAGCGAGGCGTACCCCTTTGTTGACATATAATTTTGCGCGGCGTTTGTTCCGGACGTCTCAACCCCCAAAACGCCTGTTGTCTTGTCAATATAGTTGTCCCCAATATTCTCGTCAAGTATTATTGTTGCCGTGTTGTCTGAAGACCTAATCATTTTCACGAGAAGATCTTGGGTGGTATAAGATCTACCTTTAATAAGTGTTTGCCGAGAGTAATTTTGCTCAGGAATTTGGATTTTGACGGTATCATCATTATAAGCAAGTTGTTTTTCCAAGATGGATGGGACTTCTTCTGCTTTTTTGTAATAAGCAATGAGAATTGGAACTTTAAGAAGGCTTGCCGGTGCAAAGTATGAGTGTTCATTAATCCCAAACCACGGTCCATTGTTGAGATCCCGTACGTATACTGAGGCATCTGTAATTACCCCGTTTTGTTTTTGGCTGTCCAAATATGATTGTATTTTGTCATGCAAAAAATCTAGCCCTGTTAATTTATAACGCTCGGGATCTGATTCACACTCAAGAAGTGGGTTGATATATGAATACCCTCCTGCCCGAATCTCAGTCACTTGTGGTGTTTTAATACCGGCAGAGCTTAAGATAAGATTGCCGGGATCAAAAAGTTCACCCAAAATTAAACCAAGAATAATGCAAACGGCTGCGACTGCAGCGCCTGCCAGGAGAAACTTTATTCTTCGCATATTTAAGAATATAACGCGTAGGAAATAGATTTGCAACCGGGGACAATTCTAAATTTCAATTTCACCCGCCGTCTTAAGGTGTTGGCGTTGTAGGTATAGGAGTAGCTGTTGGTGAGTTTTGAATGGGGGACGAAGTTGGCGCCGATTGAATCGGGGTCGGAACTGATGTAATACTTGGAACCACTGTAGGTGATGGGCTTGGCGTAACAGTTGTGCTTGTTGATGCACCGGCGACTGATTTAGACGGAGTATTTTGAATTGGACCTATTGCAATTATTTTGTTTGTTGACGGCCTGAAAAGTACCGCAAGTTGGCTTTTTGAATAAACAAGGACCACGTCCCCCCGCTCGGCGTGTGCAAAGAAAGGATTTGCCGCAAGCTTTTGGACATCTGTTACGTTTGCAATTTGAGAAGGGGTTTCATTAACAGGTAAATCTACTAGTTTTGCAACCCTTCCTACAATATCAGTAACGTTTCCGGCTGTTACTGCTGTCAAGTTTTTAGCCTGTCCATTTTTATATTGAAGTGCAGCAAACAATGCCGATACGCTTATTATTCCTATGACAAAAGCCGCAATTAGCTTTTTGGTTGGCCTGATAATCTTCTTATTGGGAAGCTTGTATTCAGGCTTTTCTATTTTTGGCAAAGAATCGAAAGCCGACTCCTTCGGAGTTTGAGTAGAAGCTTGCTCAGTCGACGCGGGTGCCGAAGGTTCTGACACTGGCTCGGTTTTTTTTTCAGGAATATTTTCTACTGGAGGCGCAACCGGAGCAGAAGTTGTGATGTCAGCGGCTGGCGACGGAGCTTCATCAGTGGGTGTTGGCTGCGAAATATCCGGCGCTTTTTGCTCCTCACCGGGAAACGTGAAAGGTGTGTTTTGATCTTCGGGAGGAAGGGGTGGCGTCGTAGTTGGCGGCTCAAAATTTTCCTGCTGCGGCGTTGCAGCCGGAACCTGTGGTCCATTTGTAAGGTTTTTCTCCCCTACCTCACTTCTCGACACATCCGATGTAAACGTCGTTACCGGATTATTTAAATCATTATTGACTGTGGGAATTGAAAAATCATCAGCTTTTGGTGCAAACTCATTAGTAACTCCATTTTGTGGAAATTGACCAGGATCTTCCGGTTTGTGCACTTCATCCAAAGCCTGTTGGATATGATCCGGTACCACAAATTCATCGTCACCCGTAGGAATGTTAGTTTTATTTTTATCATCGTCAGAATTATTCATAACATTTAATAATACACAATACAAAATTAGAAAGTCAAAGGTTAAATCTAATTTTTAATTTTATATTTGAAATTTCACATTACCCTCTAAATTCCCTTTATCACCGTTCCTTGATTAATATGGATTCCGCGGTTGATCTTAATATCATGAGTAGAGCTAGACGCAGGGAGTGTCCAGCAAGAATCGTTTCCCAGATTGACAGAATTAGTGGGCACCAAAGTGGTACCTCCACATGCATTAGAATCTTTCACCTCAAGATATGAAAGAGACGCCGTTCCATTTGAAACAATATTCCATTGAGTCCCTGGTGTTTTACTGGTCAGTGAAATATATTGTCCGTTTGTACCAGTCAGTGTTAATGCACTTGAAACCGTTTGAGTAGAACCCGCTGCAAACAACAAGCGCTTGTTAGCTGTAGTTGACGTTAAATTATTAAATGTTGTAGTGCCCGAGATAAGACTAGATTGCGAATTATCGTTGAATGTTACGGTTGCCGAGCGCGGCGTAAACGTGCCGGTATTAAACCAGTTGCCACCAACTGTTAAATTGAAATTTGAACCGGATACAGCGTCCAGCGTTCCCGCACCAATTATGACACTCCCAGGGATTGTTGTGGTTGCTGCTAAATTAAATGTGTTGGTGCCAGCCGTTTGATTGAATGCAATATTGTAATAGCTCCAAGATTTAAGGGTGTACGAATTTGACCCGGATGTCCCTGTATAAGTGACTGTTGAACCTGTATTAAGTGTTGGGGCTGGGACGGTTTCGTTGCCAAAGAGCTGGAGATTTCCGCCGCTATTGACTGTGAGATTTTGGGCGGTTGAGAACGTGTTACCGTTGATAAATAGTGTACCCGCCGAGACAGTTGCCGCGGCACTTGTTGAAAAGTTGGCGGAAAGCTGGGCTACCCCACCCGTCTTGTTTACGTTAATTGGGGTGGATAACGCACCTGCAGTTTTTGAAATATTTTGAGTACCGGATCCGGTAAACTGAAGTGTCAAACCTGAACCCCCAAAAACGGTTGTGGCGCTCTCTGTAAAGTCCCCGGTCACTGACAAAGTCTGCCTTGAAGTGGGATTCGAGATCGTCCCCTGGGTGAAGTTAAATCCGGCAACCGTACAATCACTGCCAAGAACCCACGTATTGCCGCTTGAAGTTTTACTAACAACTACAGAAGTATTGAGGTTGCGATTATTACATGTCAGAGTCGACGCTGTCGATGTGTTAAACGTAAGAGATCCGGAAAGACTTAAAGTTCCTCCTGAACCAAGCGTAAAGCTATTCCCAACTGTCAAATTGGTACCCGTACCGGCACCGTTAATTGTAACGGACCCTGAAGTTGAAACAGCGGAGGCAAAATTTACTGCACATCCTGATGAGATCACAAAAATATTTGCAGTATTAC
>CAZYWG010000014.1:0-37310 GCA_964651815.1 uncultured Gammaproteobacteria bacterium
TAGACCGCGCGATTCGGGTTCGCGAGGCAGGGAGTCCAATTCTCCCCACCCCGACTAATTTATATCTGCATTAGGTAATTTGGCATTTGATGATTGACTATTTAGGCTCTATTTCATATCATTATCAACATGGATGAGAACAGGGCAATGACAAAACGGGAGCGGCAAGAAGCGCGTAGGCTTGAAAAATTGGCAACCGGCGGGAAGTCCGGGGGTTCTGACATTTTAAAATGGATAATTCTAATTGGGGGTTTTGCAATTTTTATTGCGGCGTTTGGATTTATTGTTTTTCTCATTAAACAAGACCAGAGTAAACCAATTACACTAAGTCCCACAGGTTATGTCCGCGGCGCTTCAAACGCAAAAGTAACACTTGTTGAATTTGGAGACCTCCAATGCCCGGCGTGCAAAGCATATGAGCCATTTGTCAGGCAGCTTTCCCACGATTTTAAAGGGAAAATGAAGCTAGTTTATAAAAATTTCCCGCTTACTTCTGTTCATCCAAATGCTCTTCTTGCTGCAGAAGCAGCAGTTTCTGCCGGAAACCAAGGCAAGTTTTGGGAAATGCATGATTGGCTATATGACAACCAAGATTCTTGGGCAGAATTATCAGGGCCCGATGCAAAAACAAAAATAACAGACGCTGCAAAAAGTTTAAAACTCAATATGGTCCAATTTGAGCTAGACATTAATAGCGGCAAAACAAAAGATACTGTAATGAAGACAGAGAATGAGGGAATAACAGTTGGGGTTTCTGCAACACCAACGTTTTATCTTGATGACAAAAAGATTGAAAATAATCCCCAAAATTACAACGATTTCAAGAAATTGTTGACCCAGGAAATTGCAACAAAAAAGTAAAATGGATAAAGCAACTGCGTTAATAATTGTAAGGGGCTTTGGAGATCTTGTATTGTTAGGGCAAATTTTAGCGGCATTTCTTGTAATACTATTTATCCTCAAAAGAATATCTAAAAAGAATAAAACGATCAACAAAATGACTCAATTTATACAAGAGTACGGTTTGATTTTTTCATTTTTTATAGCGCTAATTGCCATGTCCGGATCTCTATTTTTCTCAGAAGTTGCACATTTTATCCCATGTAAACTTTGCTGGTATCAAAGAATCTGTATGTATCCGCAAGTTTTAATTTTGGGAATTGCAGCAGTCAAAAATGATTTCAAAATTAAAAAATATTTATTACCCTTAAGCGCAATTGGAGCAATAATTGCCGCATATCATTATCTTCTCCAAATGTCGCCAATTCCGCTTCCATGTAGTGATGAAGTTGCCAATTGCGCACTCAAACAATTTGCATTTTTTGGGTATATAACAATTCCACTTATGTCTCTCACAGCATTTGTTTTAATAATTCTTTTCCTGTCAGTTGCAAGGAGTAAGGAAAGCAAAAAGTAACTTATCTCACAGCCACTTCATTAAAAGAGTTAACTCCATAAGGTAAAATTCTCTCGCCATTCGGAGTGGTTTGTATAGGTACGACACTTCCGGAATCTGCTTTGATGAGTGCGTTTTCTCCTTGTGTATATTTATCTTCAATGTGAACGTAAAGAACCCTGGCTCGATAGTCCCTTTTATTGCCATCAGTAATTCCCTCAAAAGTTTCAGTGTTAGTTATCATAATCCACCATCCATCATCATTTCTCAAGATAAGTGCGTGGTCCAGTTCTAATTCTTTTGCGTTTTTTAGTTCTTTATCTTTTACCTTAACAACGTAGCTATTGTCGGGAATCATATTTGATGCTTGAAGTGAAGCGCCTTCTCTAAAATCAACTTTATTATCCAAAGAAATTGAAATTTTGCCGTTGTAATAGTGAGTAGGAGTCCAGTATTCTTCTTTGGAAGGAATTTCAACTCTTACAACACTCTCAATAGGGGATCCGGTTATAGAAATTCCTTGAGATTCTCTTGAAGCCACAGGAACTTTGCTCAAATTGCGATCATTATCAGATAGAAAGCTTGATAAATATAGAGTCGCAACTGCGATAGGCAGACCAGCATATAGAGCAACTCTTACAACTCCGGCTGCTGCCTCGCTTTGCGGTAAGCTTCTTAAATTATCTTTAACTCGCATAACCAATCCATTTTCGTGATGTAACATGCTGGCCCTGTCAAACTGAAGGCTGGTATTGGTAGAATTGTCTTTCGCTGAGGGAGTCAAATAACCTTGACCTGTGCGTGATTCTATATTTGCTTTTGCCATCTGAGTATTTTATCAAAAAACTAGTCATTTTTCCAAAAAAGTATAAATTTTATGCCTCTGGTGGTTTTGAGAGAACTTTCTGGCAATAATCAAGATTTTTAGCCCAACGGTCAAAATTTTCATAGAAAAAAATATGGCTTTTATTTACGCTAAATTCTAATGATTTACCTTTTTTCTCAATTATTGCGGGATCTTTTCGTCTCATCCACGCTCTCACAAGGTTTAGAGGACCTGATGAAAGAGGGTCGCGGACACCTTTACGAATAAATGAGCCACGGTTCGCAGGATCTTGGTCTGCCGGAAGACCTTTGGGATCGCCCAAATGGAGAGGGCTACCTTTCAATAATTTAAGAGATATTGCAGTAAAGGCTTTCCATTTTAGACTTGTTTGAGATTTATCCTCTTCCGGCAAATGGTAGGTTTCCTTAATATTATCAAGAAACGGTTGTCTTGCCGCGTTTAGTACTTTTGCCGTATCGTCAAACTTTTCGCGTAGAGCACCTTCTATGGCGAGTCCAAGTCCTGTTTGAACGCTCCTAAAAATATTAAGTGGATTATGAACTCCTGCCGGATTATCCAAAAGTCTCTGAGTGATTCTTTGAACATCTGGCGGTAGCTGTGTAAATATAGAATCGGCTAGGGAGTCCATAGATACGCCATGGAGCCTGATTCTAAGGTTTTCAAGATATTTTTCCCGTGTTTCAGGATCCTGAGGAATAGTAGAGAGTACAAATTCCGTAAAGAGCTTGCCGTATTCATGTATCCCATTTTTCTTAATTCCATTTATAAGTTCTGGTGTCACTTTCCCGTTGAACCCGGTGGGTAAATCAAGAAGATAAATATCAACTTTTGGAACTTTTTCACCCCGTTTCATGGCAGAAGCAACTCTTGGTATATTCCTAAAAAATTCATCAATTGCCATGTCTTCAACCGCCATAGGGTTGTTGACTACTTGAAAAGCAGTAAGACAAAACGTTGAACGGTTTTCTCCCCCTAAATCAGCCTCATTACTCGTGATATCTTCCGGTTTTGACGCTAAATTAAAATGTGGGGCAGTTGCTGCAATTTTTCTGATAACTTCCGGCGTGACGGATATTTTAGAATACGGGATGACGTTTCCTTCTATTTCAAAAGCCCCGTAATTATCTATAACCTGTCGGCTTATTTCCTCAAATGTTGCCCCAAATGCTCTTTTTCTTGATGGAGCAAGCATGGCTGATTCTTCATAAAGCGCTTTTGAATATGGGGATAAAATTTTGGGTTCGGACATGGCGTTTACAGTTTCTCGCGGCTGATTTATACCAGTTGATCCGTCATTTCCACCTTCAAAGGTCATGCATAATTATAACATTACATTTTGAATTCAAGCTGCGTTATAATTAAAAAATGGGTAGAAGGACGTTTCTTAAAATTCTGATCCTCAGGACAATTGGGAACTTCTTGATTTTATTTATGATTTTTGGCTTGCTCGCAACTTTTGGACCTGCGGCATATTATGAGGTTACTTATCAAGTTTCAAAGATCAAAGGCGTAAAATACGTCCTTGCCAATGATGTGAAGACAACAACTGGTGAAACGGCGCTTGGCGTGCTTGTGGAAAAGTACAGGAGCCACGGGCAGGCACCTCAGTCGCAATCCCCGAGTTTGCTAGGGGACGTATTGTCCAGCAGCAATGAAAAAATTCTTGTGCCGCCTGATGTTAATTTTTCAATAGTTGTGCCTAAAATTGGGGCTGCCGAGGCAATTACACCAAATGTTGACTCATCTAATAAAGAAGAATATCTCAGAGTTTTGGTCCATAGTATTGCCCATGCAAAAGGGACGGCATTCCCGGGGGTCAATGGCACAACTTATTTGTTTGCACATTCGGCCGATAATTTTTGGGATATAGGCCGTTATAACGCCGTCTTTTATTTGCTTAAAGATATGCAGGTAGGGGATGACGTCTATATTTTTTTCCAAGGGAAACGCTATAACTACCAGGTTTATGATACAAAAATAGTGGACTCGTCCGACACCGATTATATTGATGCCAAGCTTGGAGAAGGCGAACGCCTTATCTTGCAAACGTGTTGGCCACCAGGCACGGACTGGAAAAGGACTCTAGTATTTGCCAAACCAAGGGGGAGCTAGCACCTTGTTGTAATATTCAAAGGTGAGTGCCCTGAGCGAGTCCCAAAGGGACGAGTCGAACGGGCCCACCGGGGACTGATTGGAAACGGACCTTAGTGTTCGCTAAGCCGAAAAGTTCGTAAGTTATAATAATGTTGTTTTCGGCGGCATTCGTCCCATGCTGGGATCTGCCACTAGGTACGGATTGGAAAAGGGCGCCAGTTTTCGCTAAACCCAAAAGCATCTGAAGTTGACTTCAATTTTTTTTTAGTGTATATATTCCACATGGCCAGGCCAGAGGACACAAGCGATCATGTTCAGCAAGCAATTGCACAACTTGCAGCCAAGAATGCGCAGCAGGAGGAAGCGGAGCGTCAATTTCAAGCAAGAATGCTCGAAAGACAGGAATGGGACAAGCCCGAAAATGTACGCGCAAGGCAAAGTTCGACACTAAAAAGCTTAAGGGAAGCAGGAATTCATGGATTATTTGGAAAAACCGGCTTGGAACTCAGTGGACTTTACCCAGGTGTAATCTTTAGAGAATCCCATCCATCTGAAAATTCTGAGAATAAAGTTAAGTTGCAATTGCTTTGGAAAGTGCACAGAGACCCAAAAGACAGAAGAATTTTGGAAGCGGATAACAGCGTCACTTGTTTAGCGGAGGAAGCTTTTGGGCAACCCACTAAGATAAAATTTTACCGAGGAGGTCAAGTAACTCCCATTAATCTTTCATCTAAGCTTCATGAAAATGATGACAATAGAGACCTTGGAGCAGATGATTTATTAGAATTTGCAGACAAAGCCATGGCAAAGGCACTAACTTGGGTGGCTTCACCTGCCCAAGAAATTGTCGAATTTACACCAAGGAGAGGACCTCTTGGTGCTATTGATAGAAGAGATGCAAGATATAGGGATCCTTTAAATCAGGCTATTCAAACTTTTTCTACAACGCGTTACCCACCACCCAAGAGTTAAAAGGAACTGCCGCAAAGAAGAGCAAGGGGAGCGGGTATTATTGTCCCATAGTATTTGACATTTAGCTTCTTTTTCTTTATAATATCCTCTATGTCTAAATTACATTTTAGGCACAAATTCTTATAATATGTCAGCAGAAATACCACTTAGAGGAGATTTTAGGTTTGAGGCTAAAACAGACACTGCCGCGAGGCTAGTCTTTGAACCTGGAAACCATGATGCAAATAACACTGGGGATCTTCAAAAAAGCGGTCGCCTTGATATCCATCGCTGGAACAATCAGGTTAAAAAAAGGTTGTGGAGTTATAAGCCTAGAATTCTTGGAATTGACAGTTTAGATGTACACGTTGCACAAATCGATCCAAAAAAACTGGACTACAGTCCTGAAGAAAAAATGAGGGTATGGGAGTGGTTACCAGGAAATCCTCTGGAAATAAACCCCACTGGTAAATTAATTGTGGTTGCCGGTGATATTGAATTTGGCAATGTAATTCCTCAATTAGTTAAAAATACGGATAAGGAAAAAGCAAAAGCTTTTACAAGTGCACTAAATACAGAATCCGAAAGTTTAAAAGATGATGCTAATTCAAAAAAGGAATGGTGGTTAAATCAGGGAGCCGCTTTGGCATTTTTAGCTATTTGTAAAGTGAGTCTTAATAGTCTTGATTCCAGTGATAGTATCTCAAGAAGAAGACTTTTGGGACTACTTACCGCAGGTACGTTTGGAGCAGGGGCTGGGCTCACTTTCCGAAGTATTGGGCCGCTTTGGGAAATGGCTACGCTCTATATGGATACTGAAAAAGGGAAAGAGATTTTCGATAAACTCGCGGAAATTACTAAGCCATTATTTACTCAAAGCGACTGGATTAACGGAAGAACTGCGCTTATTGCCGCAAAAACGCAGGAAGCTATGGATTTCAGAGAATATACTCCTCCAGGTTCAAAGGCTGCGGTTATTATGGGAAATGGACACGCATATAATGGAGAACGTTTGCTGGAAAGCCCAGATTTACGTAGGAAGACAATTTTCAATCTAGCAGGAGAAATGGTGTCAGCAATTTCCAGAATTAATAAAGCTTCCAATATTTTTCCTAAGAGAGATGCTATAAACCTTTTACTTGATGTAATGGCGCGCGGGGAAATTATTTCCGTAACAGATCCTGTTGTCAAACATAGTACCGATGTAAGTGGAGTTTTGAATCAATCAATTAGGTATATGAAATCTTTTCAAAGCGGGGAAGTAGAAAAAGCCGTTTCGTCACTACGAGTATAAAAATATGTCAAAAGAAATACCACACATATCGAGTCAAAAATTTGAAGCAAAAACAGATACCGCCTCAAAGCTATATTTTGAGCCGGGAGATCATGATACAAATCTTGATGCGGGCTCCAGAATAGACAAAGGTGATCTTAATATTCATGCATGGAATAAAGAGGTTGGAGAACGAATGCGCAGCTATGGACCGAGAGTAATTGGAATAGATGGTTTATCCCCACATGCTTTTGCTATAGATTCTAAAAAATCCGATTACGAAATTGGTGATAAAAAATGGATATGGACAGTCCTACCTGATAATCCAAGAAGATTAAATTCCAGAGGTGAAGTAATAGTTGTTTCGGGAGATCCTCAATATATGGGTATGGTACCCGTTTTTGGATCTGTTTTGCCCCAAGATAAAGCCAAAAGTGTGTCAGATGAATTGTCAAATTATTATCAAGGTCAACGGGATACTTATTTTGCCAATACGACTGAATTTGAAATTCGTGCGTTTACTGTAATGGCTTTAGAGTTCGCGGGTCTTGCTGCATTAATGCTGGATGACAATAATTCTACTATTTCCAGAAGGAATTTTTTGCAATCCTCAGCTAGCTTTTTAATAGGAGGTGGAGTGGTTTTGGCAGGTGGTGTTTTAGGAGACATAGCATTGCCTCGGCTTGAGGAATTTTCAAACAGTCATAGAAAGGAAGAATTCTTGCAAGGAGTTCTAGATATTGTTAGGCCGCGATTCTTTAAAGACGAATGGGTTGACGGTAGGACAGCGCTTGTAATTGCAAAAACCGGTGAAGCTTTAAAAATACCCGGACTAGTATCACCAGGATCCAAAGGTGCTGTTGTCATGGGAGGTGGTCATGCTGAGCAGGCAGGTATTTTGATGGAGGATAAAGATGCTAGGAAAGATGCGATATATAAGCTTGCAAAGACTATGACCGGCGTGATTGGTGATATTAACAAAAGATACGGTGCATTTCATAGGGCTGATGCGGTTAATACTTTTCTTGATTTTATGTGTCGGGCAGAATTTGCAACCGTTCAAGATTCCGGTTTGCGACAAACCTCTGATCCAGACAGTATCATCGGAAGTTTTATCCGCTATAAAGGTTACAACCAAAGTCCCGAGGTTATGGCAGCTGTGAAGTCCCTCAGATTGTAATTTAAAAAGGCTCGCGGTAGAATAGAGGGATGCAAAAAAGGTACATAATTCTCCTCTTTTTTTTAGTCTTAAGTTCTTTAATTTTCCTCACCCAAAATACGCCCCCTATAAAATTTTTGTCTTCCGGTATTCAACAAATTTTTGCCGCGCCAAAAGCGGCACTTTATAACGCGAAAACGAAAATCGGCAGTTCTAAATCTTTAAATAGTTCTCAAATTGAGTCACTCCAAAAAGAAAACGCGCGTTTAACTCAAAAGCTTATAGATTATGAAAAACTTAAAACAGATAATGACGCTTTACGCAATCAGTTTGAAGATGGTTCTACTCATAATTATAAAATGATCCCGTCGCGCGTCATAGGATTTATCGGGAAATTTGCTCAACCTTCCGCTCTGATTATTGATCAAGGCGAAAAAAGTGGCGTAAAATCCGGAATGGCAGTCGTTTCCGGAAATAATTTAGTTGGTAAAATTGACAAAGTTTTTGGAAATTATTCAAAAGTTTTACTTCCAACGGATATTTCATTTTCCACAATTGTAACAACCGCGGAAAACGGGTCTCTTGGAATAGTTACCGGCCAGCAAGATTTTATACTGCTTGACCATGTATCAATAAAAGATAAAATTACACGTGGAGAAACGATTTTAACAAACGGTGGCGCGGATAATTCTAATTTCGGAATTCCAAAGGAGCTTATTATTGGAAAAATAGAATCAGTTTATAGAAATGAGAGCGAGCCATTCCAGACTGCAAAAGTTGGAAGTCAAGTAAATACAGAGGCACTTAATATGGTTTTTGTTGTATTAGGATTTTAAATTTAATTCAAAATGATTTTAAAAAATTTATTGATTCTCTCAATTTTGGTTTCACTTTTTTTTGAAACAACAATTATACCTTTTCCGCTTGTGTTTATAATTTCTGCTCTGGCATACATTTTATAT
Source organism: uncultured Gammaproteobacteria bacterium (assembly GCA_964651815.1). Taxonomy (GTDB): domain Bacteria; phylum Patescibacteriota; class Microgenomatia; order Levybacterales; family GWA1-39-11; genus GWA1-39-11. The sequence goes on from CAZYWG010000014.1 coordinate 8,683, forward strand.
CCGGAATTAATAATTGTTATAGTTTCATTTGTTGCCGCTTTTATTTTGGATGTAATAAAATTATCGCCGGTTGGCCTTACTCCAATGGTCATAATTCTAACTTTTGGAGTTGTTGAAATTTTTAAAAGGGCTTATGAAACACGCGATCCTAAATTTATATTATTATTTTTGATCGTGGGATCATTTATTTTTGCTAAATTTTTTTCTTATAATCCAAATTTGTTTATTTATATTGCTCTATTTGGTGCAACAGGTGTAATCGGCTTTTACTTAAGTAAAAAACTCTCATGGTAAAAATTGGTCCATGTGATTGTCATTCTGAGCCACGCCTTGGAGGGGCGAAGAATCTTATTTTATGAAACATTATTACGTATACATAATGACGAATTGGAGCAATAAGGTTCTTTATACTGGTGTCACAAATAATGTTTTAATTAGAACAGGACAACACAAGGTAAAACTTATAAAAGGTTTCACTTCTAAATATAACGTGAATAAGCTCGTTTATTTTGAAGAGTTTACATACGTTCGTGACGCAATTAGTACAGAGAAGAAAATAAAGGGTTGGACTCGGGCTAAGAAGATGAGATTGATCGAATCGATGAATTCTCAATGGAAAGATTTATTTACAGAATTGGAATTCAATTCCGGTTCGCTTTAAAAAAGATCCTTCACCCCAATTAGATTGGGGTTCAGGATGACAAAAGGGGGAAAGTCTATGGTAAAAATTGGTCCGGCTTTTTTTGATTCGGTTTCTGAGGATAAAACAATAAGGAGGCGGCGCGGCGGGTCCGGCGCTTATCTAGAACTTGTTGCAACAGCGCCAGTTTTTTTCTTGGCAATCATTTTTCTGACAATTGTTGCAAGACTTTTTTATGTGCAGGTAGTGAGAGCAGATTATTATAAAGATTTAGCAAATAATAATAGGACTAGAACGCAGTTAATTGAGGCACCCCGAGGAATAATTTTTGACCGCGCCGGCCGCCCCTTGGTTTCAAATAGCGCAGTTTATACTGTGACACAAAATAAGAAAATAGTTGTTTTACCAAATGATGAGGCCCTAAAACTTATCGCAACAGGCAAAAAAGTTGATAGCACGGTAGCGCGCGAATATCTTTACAAAAGTGCATTTGCGCATGTCTTGGGATATGTTGGACAAATATCTGCAAACCAAGTAAACATGCCGGAGTTTTCCTCCTACGGAATAAGCGATTTTGTTGGCAAAATGGGGCTTGAAGCCCAATATGAAAGTTTACTTCACGGGCAAAACGGAAAGCGGTTGTATGAAGTAAATTCCGCCGGGAATTATACGCGTCAGCTTGGCGCACAAGAGCCCATTCCCGGACAAAACATTAAGACAACGCTTGACCTTAATGTCCAAATTGCAATTAAAGACGCAATGAAAGAAGTAAAGCAGGGAGCGGTAGTGGCATCGGATCCTGAAAGCGGCGCAATACTTGCTCTTTATTCGTCCCCTACCTTTGACCCTAATGTTTTTGTTTCACCAAAAAGTTACAAAGCGGAAGGAAATTATGACACGCCTGTTAGTCTAGTGACTGACTCCGACAACCGGCCACTTCTCAACAGGGCAATTGCAGGCGCTTACCCGCCGGGGTCTACGTTTAAATTAATTGTTGCAACAGCAGCCTTGCAAAAAGGGTCGCTTACTGCCGACACTCAAATTGAAGACACGGGAATTTTAAAAGTTGGCGCTTTTTCTTTTGGTAATTGGTATTTTTTGCAATACGGAAGGACAGAGGGGAACCTTAATATAGTTGGCGCAATTAAGCGTTCTAATGATATTTTTTTCTACAAAACGGCGGAAGGCGCCGGTGTTGATAATATTTCCAGTTGGGCAACAACCTTTGGGCTTGGGAAAAAATTAAATATAGATTTACCCGGGGAAGTGAGCGGAGAGGTCCCAACAGTTGAGTGGAAAAAAAATATTATTGGCGAGCAGTGGTATCTTGGAGATACGTATAACTACGGAATTGGGCAGGGGTATTTATTGGCAACGCCTTTGCAGGTAAATATGTATACTGACGTTTTTGCAAACGGCGGGACATTGTATAGGCCGCATCTTTTAGAAAGTGAAAAGGGAAATGTAATAAAGGAAAAGTTTATTGATAAAAAAAATGTTGACCTTGTGCGTGAGGGAATGGCAGAGGCATGTGAGACAGGTGGCGTTGCATGGCCTTTATTCCAATTCAAAATTAAAAATCCAAATTTAAAAATTGACAATAATGATTATTTTCAAGATGCGTCTGCCGGGGCCTCTATGGTACATGTCAAATTAGGTTGCAAAACAGGGACTGCAGAAGTTGGAAATGATAAAAATCCCGAGGCCTGGATAACGGTATTTGCGCCTTTTAATAATCCGGAAATTGCCGTGACAGTTTTGGTTGAAAATGGGGGAGAGGGGTCAAGTATAGCCGGCCCAATCGCCAAAAAAATCCTCACGGATTATTTTGAGAAGAAATAAAGAAGTATTATTTCTCAGCCAATTGCCCGATTTGTACCAATAGATCAACGCTTCTACTCCTTACATATTTAGCATGTTTTTCACCAAGTCCATTTAGATCAGAGAAGTTTTTTTGTACTAATGCATTAACAAGTCTGCTGTAGCTAATAGATTTTCGTAAAGTATATTTTTCCTCGGGTTTTAACATATTTTTTCCAAGGTAAAGGATGAGTGGTTCTACACCTTGAAAAATATTGAAAGGGAGAGGAATGGATGTCATCGTTCTCCCAATCTCCCTTTCGGGATCATATTTAGAAAGAGCTTCAGCAGCTATTTCAGGATTGTTTATAGCCTCGTAGATTAACGCGCTTACCATACTTGTTGCAAAAATTTTAACTCCCAATAGGCCCTTTGACTCTTGGCGAATATGCTGGAAAACATCCATAGTAAATTGCGTGGCGGATAAAGAGGTTCGTACCTTGGGTTCGTCCACCACAAAAGGACTATCTTCTGAAATTTCTTCTTTTGGTCTTCCAACTCTCCTTGGTATATAAGTCCGAGGAGTTCTATTCCTACCTGTTCTTGGATAAATAGAAGGACCAATAGTGTATTTTGGTAAATGAGAAGGTAATAACTCATCCTGCAGATTAGTCTCGCTACTGACAATATTTGTAGGTTCTTCACTCAAATCCAAAACAAATTGATCGGGACTATCTTTACTGAGGAATAAAAGTTTTCCAACAGCTCCGTAAAAATTATGAGCACCAATTTTTTTATAAATGTTTTGTATTGTCGCAACTGTTAATCCACTGGTCATTTCGAGCAAATCTGCAATATTTTTTCTGTGATAGCCCCGCTTTAAAAGAGAAATAACATCTCTTTCTCTTTGGTCAAATTCAATTACCTCTTGTGGTAGTGGAACTGTAAGTAGTTCGGCATTTATTCCAACTCTCATGAGTTCTATAATTCCTCTTCTAACATCTACGCCCTTTCCAAAATGCCTTCTTGCCATACTTGCTGTTACATGTGCACGGCGCTGTACCTGCTGAGGAGTTTCATGACCAGGTTCCCAGGCAATTTCTTTGTTGAGAATTTCAATTTCATATTGAGATAGCTCTTTTCCTGCCCACTCTTGCTTTTCTTGATCTGCGACTTCTGAGTCTAAATATATTCTTTCAGACTTTCCATATTGAGTTATGATTCCAATTGCGTGCATATAGTTTTTTGCTCCAATTTTCGAATACAAATTACGTAGGTGGTGCGCAACAGTACCTTCACCAATTTTTAGCTCATCTGCCATTTGTCCATTATCCATACCTATCATGAGCAAACCTGAAACATCTCCTTCTCTCGTTGAGAGTACTATTTTTTCAGGTACACCTTGGACAAGAGGGGTATCACTATCCAACACCATATTTATTGCAGCGCACGTTAAAGCCACACGGTCTTCATTGTGCAATCGATCGGTGTGTTTTCTTCCACTTAAAACTACCTCACGTTTGTGATGTGAAACTGTGGACTTTCCAATTTCAGGAACAAGGGTTGCTCCTACCGCACTTTCTGACAAGCCGTTGAGTAAACCGGTCAGTACCTGTGTTTGCTTTGGATTTGCGTGATATCTTCTAAATTCATGCTCTGCCGACATAAGTGCAAATTATACTACAAAATTAACATGAAATCATCCTATAATACTAATGTTTAAAGTGCGGCGGATTATTTTGAGAAGAAATAACTGATTATTTTTTTTGGATCAGCTTTTAAGCGAATTTTGTGAAGACTAGATGCCCAATCTTTGATCTCCTTTTTATAAATGACCAATAGATAAATATCAACTAAAGGAATAAAGAAAAAGGGAGAATAAATAGTTATTAGCCTGATAATATTTAGAGGTTCTTTTGAAAAGTTATCAAAAAAAAGTAAGAACACAAATAGTAAAACCAAGTAAATAATAGAAATCGTAATTATTGGTTTAATTCTCTTGTCAATCTTCATAGATCTAATATCACTTACGAATTTATTAATCCCGTTTTCAACAGAATAAATATATGATAAATAGAATAGTTTTAGCATGTAGAAAGCTAGAGTGAGCGTTCCGGTAAGAACTACTAGAGGAATACATAAAGCAAAAAACATTGACAAAGTAAAAAATTTTGATGTCAGGATCGCTGAAATAGCTAAAATGTCAGATAAAGTTACAAAAAGAATTGCTAAATACGGTAACTGATAAATAGTATTTTTAATCGTTTCAATTTTTACCTTTTCAGGTGGCTTTGTGGTTTCTGCCTGATCTGATTCACCTATTTGATTTACATCCGAGTTTTCCATAGTTATCTACAAAGCGGCCCCTTTGAAACCCGGGCAATTTTTCTGTGCCCAAGATAAGTAGTCCGTTTGGCATTCGGCCGGTTGCATCTTGTCACTCGGACCGGGCATGCAATCTACGTATTCAGTTGTAGGACAAGTATATTTAGAATTGGATCCGGGTGGACACATATTCTCACTTTCCGCAATCATACACCTGGGAGTTGCATCAAGACATGCAGGACGAGGAACGCAGGTTGGAGTAGGGGTGAATTTGCTTGTACTGAGCGGAGCGAACGTAAAGGTTGAGAGGATTTGATCAAATGTTTCTAAGATCACTCCTTTGGAATCAGTAGCATAATCTACTCTAATGCTCATTACAAAGTCCCCATTTTTTATAATTCCAACATCCTTAAACAACCAGCCGGAAAGCTCTCTTTCCTTTGCACTTAATTCTCCGACGCTTATATTTACACATTTTGAAACCTGAGGTCTAGTACAAAAAGTTTCAATAGTATCCGCAGTCCAATAGGACCCCATCTTATTATTTTCAATTATTATTAGACCCCCAGATTCCGTATTAGGAGCTGGTGATTCTTTGAAATCAGGACTTTTAAAGCAAATATAATCGTCTCCTGGGAGACCACCTCTGCATTTTACCTCTTCATGCCAGCTTGGTGGATGCTTTATGCTGTATCCGTACTTTGGATTTGTGTATGTTATCCAACTGGTTGTGTCAGCTGAAATTCCTGTGGGGGTTGGGGATATTGAAGGTATTATTGCCGAATTTTGGCTTTTTAACGAATCCAATTTTGCCTGGTAATTTGCACCAAGTAGAAATCCAACAAAAGGGAGGAGTATAAAAAGTAATAAAGCAACAAGTTTTGAAAAAGTAGTCACAGTAGTTAAAGATTTTGGTAACCTAGAATAATAACTTTCTGGTTTTTGTTTATTTTCTTCCATATTTTAACTTGTTAAAATATGCATCAGGCATAAAAAGCCTGAGCAACCTTGAAATATTGCAAAAATACACCAGACATGAAATATCTGGGCATCCTATATTAACGGTTCAAAATGCATCAGACACTTTAGTGTCTGAGCAACATATATTAATTTTTCACTTTCTGACATATTGAATTTTTGCAAATCGCCGAGTAATCTTGATGACTTTGAGCCACCGACTGTATACAAAGCATATTACAAAACTTTTGGAAACCGGGTTGTCTAGATGCCCATGATGAATTTACTGCTATAGCATTTGCAGAACTATAATCCAGACAACAATGGTTGGAATTTATATCCGAGATCATACAATCACTATCCTGTTTACAACTGATATCAACGGTAGAATTATTTTTAGTATTAGTATCTGAATTTATGAATTTAAAGTTTGAGAGGATTTGGTCGAATATTTTCACATTTGAGTCATATGAAATGACGAAATAACTATTGTCCTTTTCGAAAATTAAATATCTTATATTGCTGTTTGGTATTGCAGACCCTCCATAGACTCCATCAATCTTTCCACTGTTTACTGTAAATTCGAACGACTTATAGCGGTTTTGAAACTTACCTTCTTTAAGACTAGATTTTATAGAATTAAATGTAGGACAGTTTTTGTTTGTGTTATTAGAATATAAAATATTTACCAAACCTTCGAAGGAATTAAATGTGCTATTTTTCCCTAATTTGCAGTCACTATTTGTAATCTGAATTTTATTATCTTTCGGAGCGTTCAGTTCTTCTATTATCATGCCCGGATTATTTCCGTTTTTGAGCTTTATTCTATTAACGAAGACGTCAGGTCCCGTAGGATCCGAAAGATCTCCGAGTATTCCGCCATCGAAAGATACTAAACCAGGAGGGTATTTAAAGCTGTATTCATCTGCCGGATTATATGTATTTTTATAAGTTTTCCAATTGGCGGTTGGGTCTGGGGTGGGCTTAGATTTTGTAGCGGACATAGTGGGCATTCCTACAATTCCGCTTGGTATTATTTCCTGATTTCTTGTATACCAATTTAATGCAAAGAAAGCAGCGATCAATAACACCATTATCCCCACAATAACTCCAAAAATTATCAACAATGATTTATGTACGAACGGTTTATTTGCTGGTGGATTGGTTTGGTTTCCTTTCGAACTGTCGACCTGCGAAACTTCGACATTCGAATTTTCGGCTTTTGGGGGTGTTTGATTATTTTCTTCCATATTTAATTATCTATCCAAAATACCTCCCCATTCAACTGCGGTAAAGCCCGTTCGAGGACTTACCGCCGGGTAAATAGGTGAATCGAACTTTTGAAATTCACCAATCGGTTTGAAATATATTTCAACCCTTAGTAAATTATCCGGAACCGGAGTTATTTTTAGCGGATAGATTTCCTGAATCGTTTTTAAGTCCAGATGAGACACAAAATAGAAAGGAGAGTATGGCAATTTTTTTTGCCAAAAGGCAACGAATTCATCTGCTTCGGTATTATTCAATCCCAGCCTTAGTACATAATCTCTAGAAAATTTAAACAGGTCTTTGTATTCGATTGTATATCCGGCTTTCGGTTCATTAACTGGAATAGCCGCTTCGTAATATAAATATTTTAACGAATCGTTTATGCTGCCGTTAGTGTCCGCTTCCACATACCAACCGTCTATTGAAGAGTCGTAGAGGTTATCGGCTTCAAGTAAGTTACCTCGCGGATGAATCTCGACTTTTACGGAAGTTTTTTTTGTGGGGTATAAATATATTGCCGGTTTTCCTCCATATGCCGCTGGTCTTGTTGCGAAAAAGTCTCTTGCAATATATTTTTGCCACATGTTGCCTTGCTTAATATAGACTTCGTTACGTTTAGATTTCAATAAACTTATGCTCCACTTTTCTACTCCCCAAAGTTGATTAGGATTTGCCGCATTTCCGTAAAGGTGGATCGCGAATTGATCATTTACATCTTGTCCTATGTGAAATGGTTGTGTAAAGCCTGGACCGTCTTCTTCTGTATCAATACAATTTATATGCCAAATATCTGTGCCGTCTTGGTCGAATCCGCCTTGGGCAGGAGTCTTAACGGAATTTATTGCGACAACTGTTTTCGTAAAATCCGGAGTTTGCTCAAATGAATTACCGCTTTTGATATATGTCACCATAAAACCTCGAGTTGTTTCTCCCGATGGGGCAGGTTGTGAATAATGCTGGGTGGTAGCAAATGGCCATGAGCCGGGAATGCTATCTGTGCCATCAGAGTCGTGATAATTTGAAAGTGTAAAATTGTCGGGGAAATTATTCAAGGGCACAAGCTTGGGGCTTTTACACGTGGATGGCGCGTATGAAACATTCAAAGTGTTGACAATATTTTTTAAAACAGAATCCACCTGATCAGCACTTAGAGATTGTTTTTGTGCTTCTAGTAAATCCGCAAACAGAATGTAATTAAGCCCGTGCATTTTAAATGCAATATTTTCCCTATTTTGATCTTTTGTAAAATATGCGTTGTTTGATGGACTAATCATGGGAATGTTATAGTTGTATCTCGCAGAGCTTATATCAGTTTGACTTTGCTGCAGAGTAATTATTGTTGCTCCGTTTTTTATGGGACCAAGATATATAAAATCCGTCGGGCCTCCTCCTCCGTATGCGCCCACTTCGTGCCAACTACGAGGATATTGAAATTGATACGCTCCGTAGTCGTTTGTGTATATCTGATTTGCGCTATTGGAAATAGGCATAGTAGAAGGTTGAGCCGGTGAAATTTTTGCGGTGGGACAAGGGGCGAAGGAGCAGTTTGGGCCCGTTCTGCCGACTGATGATCCGTCAGGACAAATCTTTGCCTCGAGGGTACAAGCGGTTTGTTTAGGGTTTTGTTTGGTAATAAATAAATATGCAGCTGAAACGGTTCCAATTAAAACCAAAAACAAAACTACCCCAAAGACTAGAATAGGAAATTTAAACCTCGATTTCGGGGTTGGTGAAACAGACTGAGTTTGTTCTGCTGGGGAACCGGGAACAGGCGGGGTTATTGTATTTTGATTATTTTCTTTCATTTAGTTCATACAAACATAGCTTGCGCAATAATCTCCGTGTGTCACATCGGGCTCACCATGTATTAAATTTTCTCCAGGTTTACAGGTAGGCTGAGTGGGGCAAACGATGGGAGTGGGTGAAATAGTAGTAACTTGGTTTGTGAATTTGAAGGTTGAGAGGATTTTCATAATTGTTACATCTAGCGATTTTGTATATTCAGGTTTATCAAGAATATCAAATATAATAAACCAGTTAATATTGTTGTTGGAGGAATTTTTTATTAAATATGAAGTAGATCCGCCAGGTTGATTTTTTACTGCCTTAACAATAGCTTGCTCATTGATTGTGAAATTACTTATGGTATCAGGTTTAACTTGCTTTTTAATGTAATCCTCAAGAGTAATGGTAGAACTAGTATTTTGATCTATATACAGTTCAAACTGCCGTATTGGGGGCGTCTTCGGGTCACATGTTGCTGCTCCTTTGGAAAACTTCTGCGCACATTCCTCGTCATCTTTATTCATTTGTTGTATATCTAAATCATTTACAAACCTTAAATGTAGAGGAGTATTAGTATCTGTATCCGTTTCATCAATTGTATGTATTGTATAGTCGTTCGGATATTTAATAGAAAAACCATAGTGGCTATTTGTATACGTTTTCCAATTGGAAGTTAGGTTAGGGGTGGGGGAAGGTTGTTCTTTTAGAGGTGCGAGTTTGGGAATATAATTATCATCTACATTTCTTAAACCCAAAGCAAGAGTTGCAACGTTATATCCAATCAATAAAACAAAAATTGCAACTAAAAATACTAATGCAAATAGGATAAATTTTACAATTCTTGATTTGGATTTTGGCACTTCAGATGTTGGTGCGGTCGGAGGGGTTTGCTCGAAATGCGAAACTTCGACATTCGAATCTTCGGCTTTTGGTGATGTTTGATTTTTTTCTTCCATATTGTTTAGTGAAGAATTCCTCCCCATTCTACAAGTATAAAACCATTTCTTTGGGGAATCGGATAATTGCCTAATGGGTTTTTTGATATTTGAGGTGAAGTTAAAGCATAATGATCCATGAGAATTCTTATCATTGTATCCGGTTTTGGGTCTATATTAAGCGGAATATCTTTATTTAATTCTTGCGCATCGTAAAAAAGAAGTCTGTAGTAAGAATCGTTTTTAAGTTGCGGTTCCCAGTATGCTTCAAAATCATTTATTTCTTGCGTGTTTAAACCTAAAACACGCAGAGATTTTTCAAAATAAGAATGAATATCTTTTTTCGCGATCACCTCATCGCTAACCGGATTCTTAGCTCCGTTTATCTCTCCTTCCCAATATAAGTGGTGGTATAAGTTATTTGTTGTAGGGTCGATTATTAATCCATCTGGGCTTGCAACTACATTCCATATATTTTTATAGAGCGGGGAAGATTGAGTTAATGATATTTTATTGCTCAAGCCGACAGTTACATTTGTTTTTTGAGTTGGATAAAGATAAATGACCGGTTCACCAGCGCACCACTGGGTGTATAGGTCCTCTCTGAAAACCGCTAGATACTCTCCGGTGGCCTCTTTGTATAAAAGTATCGGTTTGTATAACATGAAACTATCAAATGTTATTTTGTCTCCTTGTTGATTTGTGGTGGGGAATTCAAAATCATACACCGATTTGAAAATCGCCAAATTTTTATTGTTTATGTCATACAAAATTCCACCAGAATCTGTATTTCCAACCGGCGTGAGATTTGAGATGTTAATATTCTCAGCAAGTGCATTCGCAAATTTATTTTTTGCTTCCGGCCATGCGAGACAACCACTAAGTGCATTCGTGTATCCCTTTGCAACAATCTGATTAGCAGAATAAGGGTTGGTAGAAATCAAAAGCGGGTTTATGCCGGGGGGTTCTGCTCCCTGCCTCCAAGTTATATCTGCATTTTTTACGTTGGGATCTGTGGGACTCCCATTCGGGCGTAAAGAAATGTATTCACCCGCACTTGACCATAAATTTGTAGGAAGTCGGAGATTAAGATCCGGAAAAAATACATGCCCTACAGTATCAGATCCCGACGCTAAATTCTGGTCGGAATATAAAACGTGTCCGTCTTGAAAATCATACACTTTTGTAAGATTTCCCTGGTCAAAAAAATCTATAGGGTGGGTGAGGGGTACTCGGCTATTGGAGAAGTCAAATCCAAAAGTTTGAAGGTTAGTGGTGTAAGAAGCTTGACCATTTGGTAAAACTTTCAAATAGATAGAAGGATCAAGAATAATATCATTTCTAAAAACAAGTTCATTGGGCGGAAATTTACTACCAAAACCTTGCACCAGACCAGACGAACTATAGTCCTTTGTAAGAATATATGAATTGTCTGTCTTTATAAATAAATAAGCCAAGTTGTTATTATTTTCTATTCGGCTTAAGGTGTCTATTCCTTTAAGGGTTGTACCGCGTGGCATATTCTTGACAAGAGCTAAGTAAACTGCAGCACCCGGGTAAATACTCTTCATGGTTCCCACTTTGTAATATATGGTTTTTGTTTCGTATTGGGCAGTCAGAGATAGATTGCAGTTTTTAGCATCTTCAGTACAATATGTAATGCTGAAAGGTTCATACTTATCGAACATGCTCATTGGGTGGATGTCAGCTGATTGTATAGGCTGTGGTAGCCAGGTTACATTTGAGTCGGAAGTAGGAATTATTGTGGGAGTTGGATTTGAAGGTGGTGGTGGAGGTAAATTTTTCTGAGTGTATTTCACAGAATTAGTAGATTTTTGTTGGGATTTAAATTTACTTAATACGACAACGCTACCGACAAGAGTTAAAACCAGAATGATCAATATTATGGCGATTAAAATAACATTTTTTGATTTGATACGTGGAGGAGTTGAGATAACGGTTTGTTCAGGATTTGGATTTTGAACCGGTGGAGTTTGCTCGCCATGCGAAGCTTCGACATGCGAACCATCTGGTTTTATCTCTTGATTATTTTCTTCCATTGCCGCTATTTTTTTACGGGTATCCCTATGCTTATTTTAACGGATTGCATGTCATTTATGTGGAGTACCAATGCATATTCGACTTTACCGTTTGAACATGTAAGTAAATTATCTGCAGTTTTATAGTTAATTATATCTGTATTACATTTCCAGCCATTTCTTGTTGTAGAGTACCACTTACCAATATTTGCGAGAGAATCATAAGCATTATATATTTGGTAATCGTAATTACATATATCACCAACCATTTTAGATGATGTTTCGCAGTCTGGTGTGTGGGGGAAATTTTCAACAAAAACAGCACTGGAATAAATGGGAAAATCTCCAGACGCGCTTGGTGTGTTTGAACCCGAAAATTTGAAGGTTGAGAGGATTTTTATTGCCTCTTGTTTATCTGCTTGCGCAAGTTTGTTCGCTCCAAAAGCTATTTGTAAACCAGTGATATCAAGGACAGGATCAAACTTGCAATCACTAACTTCGCCCGCCGTAAAAGTTCCATCCACTACATATAATCGTTCTTCTGACGAATATGAATCCTTGTAATCTACCAAAGAAACCCGATTGTCTAGTGGATATACATTGTAAATAGTTACAGGGTTACTACTACAGGCTCCGCCATGAAAGTTTCCACCAGATGAATACGAAATTTCAGTACCGTTTTTGCTAGTTAAAGTTATTGAATTATAAGTTCCGTCGCCGGTTTCTTTTGCATCCCAAGTTGTTGGGTACTTAAAAGAAGCATAAGAGTCGGGAAGGCTTAATTCTTTTATTTTATCGTCAGTCATATTCGTTGGCCGCACTTTTGAATTATATGTTTTCCAATTGGCGGTTGTTGAATCGGGGTTGATGGTTGGATTTAGGGATGGAACAGGCGAAATTGCTTCCTGATTATTATCTATTTGACCTATGAGAGTGTAAATAGGGTTGATAACAGATATTACCGTGCCGCCTGCTAGAAACATTTCTAAAATAAACGACACTGCCAGAAAAATTGCGGCTTTTGACACATATTTAGAATTCCTAAAACTCTTTATTCCCAAAAATATATTAATTAAACCTATTATTGAGAAAACTATAACCAGTGGATAAGCAAGGTAGGTTGTGAAAGGGAGTTTGATAGCGAGATTTTTATAAAGTCCATATAGCTGGGGTAAGACAAAAACCGCAAGGGAAATTTGGACAAGGATTTGAATAAAACCAAGAAGTACCGCTGCAGAACCAACTATAATTTTAATTACACTATTATCTGAGGAGGTTGGATCTGGTGTCTGAGATGCTTGATCAGTAGCTGTTTGGGTTTGATTGGATCGATTTGAATTTTGACTTTCCTCCATCACTCAAGTATTTCAGGTTCAGATACGCTTGTCAACGCGAAGGGGAGCTAAAATTGTTTTATGAAGGAAAAGAGAAACGCTGCAAGGATTAATACTATCCCAATTGCTGCAACTAAAAGCGCTCCTGTTTTGAATTTTTGGAGGAAATCACCCGGATTAAAGTCAGCCACGAGACAAGTATTTCAAAAAGTATATTTGCTGTCAAGGCTCTAATATTTGCCTCCCTTGTTGATATTTACGTCGATTTTACTAGGAACTTGAACCGATGGTAAATTAGTACCTATTCCGTTCAAAAATCCGCTCCTAATTATGTATAAAAAGAAAAGGACAACCACAACTAGAAGTATTATTCCTATGATAAGGCCAAGACTACTATTGTTATTGCTAGTGTTACTTGCCTCATGTTCGTGTATTATTTCTGTAGCCATCTTTACCTCCTTTCCTAAAACTATCTGATGATTGTATGAAAAGTATCTTAAAGGAAATGCTAAATGATGTAAGAAAATTGGAAGAAAAGCTATACGTCAAACTCTAAGAACAGGCCGTAGTGGTCTGATAATTCTGTCTCATCAACGCGCCTAAAAGATTTCACATTAATTTGGTCCGAAGTAAAAATATAGTCAACTGCTAATCCTGGCGGAAAAAGTCTTTTTGCAGGGTGAATTTTTTCATTGAGAGTATTTATAACTTTGTTTTCTGTTGTCAGGTTTTTTGCCATATCATTAAACATTGATGCGGTTTTTGTTGCAGGTGTAACGTTAAAGTCTCCTGTCAAAATGAAAGGTTCTTGGATTTGTTTAATTTGTTCATACAATTTTTTTGCTTGCTCAATTTTGTAGGGTTCGTCTTCTGAGTTTGGGCCCCAAGTAAGGTGCGTATTTATTGTTGTAAATTTTTTGGATTCAAATTCAAAGGTTAAAATAAGCGCTCCGCGTGATAATTGCGGAATATCTGTAAAGTCTTGTGGGATTTCAAAGAATTCTTTCATAAATATAACGTCTTTATTAATAAGTTGAATGGTTTTTTTAAAAAAAGTTGCATTTCCTATAGTTGAGATGGGGTCATTAATATAAGAACTCGTTATCAAATATTCGCCATTTAGACTGAGCTGATTTTTTATTTCTTCAAAACAGTTTAAGCCTAAAAATTGGTTATTAGGATTTGATTCGCGTTCGGATATGGATTTTGGGTAATTGTACGCGCCGCCTTTACTCATTCGCCCGGAAGTCACTTCTTGAAAGTGGAGTATATCAATATCATTTTTGCGCACGAAATCAATAATATTTTCAAAAAATTTCCCCTGGAAGATGTTGAGCTGAAGAAGTTTTAATGTCACGATTTATTTTACCACAGAGAATGTTATTCCTGAGTTAATTCCGATCTTGATTCCCACTTTCGTGGGAATGACAATTAGTGTTATTCTTAATTTTATGGAAGGAAATTTTGCTTTGGCGTTTTCTAATTCTAGCGGCGTTGGGCCAAAAAGTTATCAAAGATTGTTGAAAGTGTTCGGGTCAGCAGAAAATGCGTGGAATTCTTCAAGCGCTGAAAAATTTAAGGAGGCGGGGGTTGGAAAAGTAAATTTCGCAAAGTTCGAGGCGTTTAAAACTAAATTTAATATCGCAAATTATGTTGAGAAATTGCGTAAAACCAAAGTGGAATTTATTCCGTATGGGGACAAGTATTATCCCGTAGGTCTTACAAAAATTGACTCACCACCAATAGGACTTTATGTAAAAGGAGATAAAGAATTATTGCTTGAAACTCAAGATATTGGAGTTGTTGGTGCGAGAAAAATAACATCATACGGAGCGCAAGTTACGGAAAATTTGGTTTCGGAATTATGCAGGGCAGGGTTCGTGATTGTTTCCGGAATGGCAGCGGGAGTAGATGCGGCGGCCCACAAAGCGGCAATTGAGTCTGACGGGAAAACAATTGCTGTTTTGGGTTGCGGAGTAGACTGCCCGTACCCAAAAGAAAACGAGCGGCTGTACGAAGAAATTTTGGATTCTAATAACTTGGTTATCTCTGAATATCCGCTAGGAATGAGTGCAAATCCAGGTACTTTTCCGGCCAGAAACAGAATTGTATCGGCTCTCTCACTTGCTGTTTTAATTACCGAAGCGGCAGAGGATAGCGGTTCGTTAATTACTGCAGATCACGCGCTTACTCAAGGAAAAACTGTTTTTGCCGTCCCGGGACCAATTACGTCCCAGATGAGTCGTGGTTCGCTGAAATTGTTAAAACAAGGCGCGGTTTTGGTAAGTTCGGCAGAAGATATTTTGGAAAAGCTCAAAGTCAAAAATCAATCCGCCAGCTGGCGGACAAAAGTCAAAAATGCAACTCAAAATTCAAAATTTTTAAACCTAAATAAAGAAGAACAAAAAATTATCGAATGTTTGGAAAATGAGGAAATGACAATTGATGAAATTGCGAGGGAAACGAAAATACCAATATCAAAACTATCAATATTTTTATCGGAAATGGAACTGAAAGGAATGGTTGCGTCGAATAGTGGTAAGTGGGGTGTAAAAAGTTGATTTATTTTGAGGCGTAGACCCCGTTCCGGTATGACGCCCGACCGACTTTAACAAAAGGGATAACTGCTTGCGCTTCTCTGTCTTGATTGTAAATAACAGGCATTACGGTTTTATAAAGTTGTCTTAGGTGTTTGCCTAAGGATTTGTGATTATAGAGGCCTATCATTTTTTCACGAAGAGCGTGAATGTGTATAGCAATAAGATGAGAATTAATACCTTTCTCGTTAGCTAAATAGTAATCGAAGTCTTTATATGGCATTTCTTCCCAGTTGGCAGGCATATCTGACCAGTCAACATCTCTTAATGCTTGCCATTGATCCGGCGTGACATTCGCAACTTCATTTTCTCTTACTATTTCCTGCATTAGAACAGGAACAGGGGATTTGGCGAATCCTTCAGGATCATCCTTGTATAAACCTAGAATATCTACGACCCTTTTATTTGCACGATTTGTCCTAACAATTTTTGCTGCCGTTTCAACGCTGTCGGCATCTCCTGGATAAACTACAAACATAGTAATGTCATATGGTGGGTGCCCGCCTTCCGATACTTTTACGCCCTCTTCATTGTGTATTCCGTAAGGGTAATTGCCTTCATTCTCGTAATCATGGTCATCCATTTCAAGGTAGCGCATTTCATCGTGGTTTGGATTTTGGAGATATGTATTGAATGCATTGGTTAAGAGAAGCATGCTCCTATGTTCCACTTCTTTTCTGGCTTTTTCACTGTTCCTTGCAAGTTCCGGATAGACTGCAAGAATTCTGTGTGAGAGGTAAGGCATAAGTTCACCTTTCAGTGCTGATACACCATCCCAAAACTTACCGGCAGTCTCTGTATAGTTGTTTTTCCAATCGGCTTCGAATGCACATTTTTCAAAAGCCCTTTTAATTAATCCTTCATTAATTAATTCTCCGGTTGAAATTATCCATTCTTTTTCTATTAGTTGTTTAAGCATTTCTTTATCAAATTCAGCATACTTTTTATCAGCGGCAGCGTTTTCGGCCAAATTCAATGCCCTATTGGTTTCAAGACCCATGTACATGTATCCTGTGGTTGGGTTGAATGTTGTTTGAGTAAATATTGCATCTCTTTTTGCATTAGGATGATTAGTTCTCATATATTCCTGCGTTGCTTCAATCATCCGTTTTTTATATTGAATATCTCTGTAAAGTCCCGCATCATGTTGTGGATTGTTCCCTGTAGCTTGTTCTTCACCTATTCTTGCTGCACACGTCCAATGGCTGTCAAAATTTTCTCCAAAAGGTTTACTAGCATTATCATTCAACTTCCTTTCTATAAGTCTTGCGAAATTAGAAGTCTGTTTAAGCGTTAAGCCGCCTTCCTCCTCCTCAAAACCTTCAAGCATTCCTCCGGCTGTTCGTATACTACTACCAACTCCGGCAGAAAAACCATTGGTATGGATGAGTTTCACCCTTCCGTCCATGCACATAATCATGAGTGTTTCTACGGGAAGCAGGGAATTTGCAAATTCAACAGTTTTTTTATATTCCGGTGTTGCAGTTTCTGAAGCTCTTCTGTTTCGATCCACAAAAACAGATAGGTAGTAAGCTTCATGGGAGTCAAAATCCTCAAGTCTCTGAGCGTACATAGACGGTTGAAGTCCGTTATATCTTCTATAATGATCCATCACGTCACCGACCTGATGTTCTAGGTGTTTTGGAAGATAAGGCCTATATTCGGGTTCAATAAGCCCTAGCAAAGTATCGAATTTTGCGCCTTTTTTCATATCTGTTTGTCTAAGTTGACTATGGCCGGTTTCTCCTAATGCGTCCATGCCACCTAATCTTTCTGCGTTTACCATTATTACAAATAAAACCAAAAATTAAAATAGAAAATTTGACTCCGTAGGAAATTGCGAGGCCCTATACTCAGTCAGGTGTGCCAAAAAATATAGGCGAAATTTTCGCCCACAAAATATTATTCTACATTACTTTATTTAAAAATCAAGCAGTTGACTGTGTAAATTTTGCCCCCTCAAATGAACTCAAGTTTTGTAGGAATTTGGCGTTTGCTTTAAGACGTGAGTTCTGTTAAAATACTTTTATATCCTAAGACAGCTGGTTCGATTAGAATAAATCCAGCCGAGGACAACATGTTAGTTCTAGAATAATTAAGTAATGTTGGCACTCGAGGAACCGAGTGCTTTTTTTATGCATAAAGGTTTAGATGTTTCAGATACTTTGTGTCTGATGGAAGAAAATCTAATCCTCACAAAGTTCGGATAGAGTTATAGAGATGTTGCTCAGGCATTTCATGCCTGATGCAAGAAACTCTAAGCTCACAATTGTTCGCTAAGAGTTTCTATGCCAAGTCAGAAAAACAAACAAAATTTAGAAGCAGCAAAGCAAAAAGTAGATAAAGCTACTGCTATGTTTTTCGTGGATTACGCAGGTCTTACCCACCAGCAACTTGAAGAAGCCCGCAGAAGTCTCCGAGACAATGATTCTGAGATAGAAATTATCAAAAATACTCTCATGAATCTGGCGCTACAAGAAAAGAACATTGATGCAAAAGAAAAGCTTCAAGGTCCATATGCCACGCTTTTTTCCTATTCGGATGGAATCAAGACGGCCAAAGTTCTGACCGCGTTTGTAAAAAAATACGGACTTCCAAAAATAAAATTCGGAGTATTTGAAGGTTCAATTATTGATGAGGCAATGATAGTAAAGCTATCGACGCTTCCTTCGAGAGAAATATTAATTGCAAAACTTCTTGGTACACTCAATGCTCCAATTTCCAATTTTGTTTACACTCTTAACGCAAATATTACAAAACTCGCGCAATTATTGAAAGCAATTGAAGAGAAAAAAGCGGCAGCACCGTCAGCAGCAGCTGCGCCGGTCGCACCGCAAACAGGCGAGGGGGTGACTAATTAATATGGCAAAAATGTCTAAAGAAGATTTATTGAAAGCAATTGAAGAAATGTCTGTTCTTGACCTTTCAGAATTAGTCAAAGCTATGGAAGAGAAATTCGGAGTTACTGCAGCAGCACCAGTTGCTATGGCAGCAGCAGGCGCACCAGCAGCCGATGCTGGAGAACCTAAAGAAGAGCAAACCGTATTTAACGTATGGATTCAAGCTTCAGGTGCAAACAAACTCGGAGTTATTAAAACACTCAGAGAACTCGTTCCAACGCTTGGACTTAAAGAAGCAAAGGACTTAGTTGATGCTGCTCCTAAAGAAGTTATGACAGCAGTCAACAAAAAAACATCAGATGAAGCAAAAGAAAAATTGACAGCCGCAGGAGCGACAGTCGAACTCAAGTAATTGAGGCTTCATTTGTTTTACTAAAAGACCCTAACCTGAAAATGGTAGGGTCTTTTAATTTGGGCTAAATCAGTAGTCTCAATGATCGTTGTCATCTGGGATCCGACGCTTAAAACTGGTAGGAAGATATCCATAGGATCTTTTTTTTGCATTGACACCGTCTAGCGTTTAGTTAATACTAAAAGTATGGCTGATTTGGAAAATGCGGTTGATACAGAAAAAACGTTGAATTCTTCCCCGAGTTTAATAAATAAGCTCAAAACACATTTTAAGATTCATAAAAAAATGTATGAAATAATTGGAATAATAACTCTTCTTATTTTGATCTTCGTATCGATTGCTTTAATTGTTATTTCAAATAGTGCAGATAATAAAAAAACAGCGGACGGTTTGTCTAATCCAACCCCAACAGCTGCAAATTCGGGTGTACAGCGAACAAATTCAAATGCCCATCCTAACCCTATGGTTGCAAGTGACGAATTAAAAAGAGTGGAGGAATCATTTAGAAAGAAATATGAAAATGCGGGCGTACCGTTTCCTGTGCAAAAGGATTACAAATTTGAATACCGCTTAGCACCTGCCCTGCAGAATAAAAACAGCTTTATATTCAATATGTTTTCCGCATATGCTGCTTCTTCGACATGTAATATTGCAAGTGCTCCGGGCACAGTTACTGGATATCTTTTAAAAGATAAATATTCTAAAGATGAAGCAATAAGCATCGCTAAAGATTTTGATGTGAATTCTGCAAAAGTTTCGGCAGTGGGAGGGACAGACGAGTCTTCATTTTCCTACTATTTCTCAGACCCTGCAAGTAGTGCATACTTTACAATCTCCGAAAATACGGGGACATACGAATATCATAACGGGACTGTAGATAATACAAAACCTGATATCACGGAAGCACAGGCCAGAAGCTTGTCAGACAAAGCACTTATAGATCATAACCTTAACGATAAAACGGCATTTGCATCGAGTAATTTTTTCCCGGGAAGTATACCTCCCACATATTTTTTCAAATATGATAAAAAATTTAATTTCAAATTGGTAGATGAAGAATCTATAACAGTGTTGGGGGCAACAAATTCGGTTTGTGGCGTTTATTCATCACTTAATATGAATTACATCAATGTATTAATAGGTTCAAAAGGGATTCTTGGTAAAATAGTTAACAACACGCGATTCATAGAAAATTCCTATTCTTTCCCTCGCGAAAGCCTGGAGGATTCTATTAATGAATATAAGGATAATCCTATTAAACCAATTGTTATTGGGAGTACTCCATCCACGGGTCCTGTTACGATAGATGAAGCGGTACTTGTATACTTTGATTACGGTCAGGACGTGGGACAATACGCTTATACTCCTATGTATCTTACGAGCGGAAAAGGACCAACCGGTTCGCGTGTATTCACTCTTTTTCCGGCCGTAGCGGAGAGTGATCTTGATAAAACACCATTATCTCCAAAAAACCATCAACATCTGAGCCTTCAGCTTGATACTTTTGTCCCTGCGCCGCCAGCTCCTGCCGGAAAGCTTTGTTTTGGTAATTTAGTTGATTACACCGTGCAATGTACAGAGGGCGTGACTCCTATTTGTAATACTATCGTGAGTCTTCCGTCTGACAAGAATGACCCTTTTAAAGTTTGCGAAAAAGGCTGTCTTGAAAAAAATGCTGTAATTAGTGTTGATCATGGGCAAGATGCATGTCAGGAATTTATGAAAAAGGAAAAACTTGATACTTCCAAAATCCCTCCGGGAGGATATGGAAGTCAGCCCAATTTTCAAGGAGGGCAAGTTAGTTGCTCTGTCCGCGGCTGCCCCTGCTAACTTTTATAGGAATATAGAGTAGTGTTCAACGTTTAAAATCGGAAATATCAAAAACAAGCTTCAGCCTTGTAAGGTTTCTAAAAGTTTTGTATAATATCAATCTATGGCATTTAAATGTGATAATTGTGGGAAAGGGATTTCTTGGGGGCATAGGGTTTCCCATGCAAAAAATAGGACAAACCACATGTTTCGCCCAAACATTCAGAAGAAAAAAATAATTGTTGATGGACGTTCTGTCCGCGTAAAATTGTGCGCAAATTGTATAAAAACTTTGAGAAAAGTGAAGAAAATAAAAGCTCCAAAAGTAGCCTCCATCGCGCCTTCTGTTGTAATCTAATTTAACTCCTTAAACCAAGTAATTTGTTCACGATTTTTATTTTGGAAAAAACTATTGAAAAAAGGAATGATAGTGTAATCGTGAGTCCGAGGCTTATAAAAAATGATACTAAATCATAAAGTTTGAATGCATAGAAAACTCGCAAAATATTGTGTAATATCGCCACGTGAACAAAAAATACTCCAAACGAAAAACTTGAAAGATAAGAAGAGATTTTGTTCCATTTTACGCGATAGTAATAATATAAAAGTGCCGCAGCAGCAACTCCATAAATTGTTACACTAATTCTCCACTGGTCGCGAAGATACATTGGTTTACCGGTATTTTTAAACATTAGGACGGATTCTGAAAAAATTAAAATCCAGGAAAAAACAGAGACTAACCAAAATATTTTGATTTTACTTTTGATAAAGCTTTTTAAATCATCAAAATTATGTGCAGCATAAATTCCAATTAAAAAAGGTAATAAGTTGAAAAATCCTATTACAAATGGCGCACTTATTGTTATTTTAGGCTCGAAAAAGTAAACATAAGATAAAATTACTGTTTCTAATATGAATAAAGAAAAGATAAACCAAATGGTTAACAATAACTTTTTAAAATATATGATCAATGGAAATAAGGAATAAAGAAAAATAATTGCAGGGATAAAATAAAGTTGGAAAGAAGAATCCCCGGTAAAAATATCATGGAGAAATATTGTGCTAAATAAAAGTTTTATGGGGTTTGGGAAGATTATTAAAAAATAAAAAAGACTCCAGATTAAATAAGGTAGCAAAATTCTTGAAAGCCTCTTTTTATAAAAGGTAATTGGAGAGGAAATATTGGCATAACGACTTCCCAGCAAAAAACCTGAAATTGCAAAAAAAGCCGGAACAGCAAACCTGAATAGCTGATTTATTGTGTGCAGTACATAGAAGTTAAATGTGAAAGGAGAAGTTACATCAAGAAAATATGTAGAAGCGTGAATTATGACAACAGCAAGAATTGCAGCGAGTCTAATAAAATCAATTGCATAGTCGCGGTTATTCATTAATGTTTAATTTCTGAAGAATTTGGTGTCCTTCCGCGTATCCATTTGCAAAGTCTTTGTATGTCATTATATTTTTTCCCTCAACTTGAATATGGTTTTCAGGAAGAAGTTTTATGACCTTTTCTTTTCCGTTTAATTCTTCCTTAAACCAAACGCCTGGCCACGGGTAGTAGGCCTTTATCATGCGTGGGAGATGCGTAGGCGAGGGTGGCTTACTTATATATATAAGACCGGATTCACGGCTAAGATCACGCTCAGTGTAAGTGGCTTTTGAATGATCTTGATCGGTAGGTTTCAGGTCACCTGAAATATATTTGGGTAGGACATCAAGCAAAAGTTCGCCGCCAATTTTAAAAAGTCTGGTATATAAAGAATCGGCCGTATCGTTCTGTTCGATTCTTTCTTCAACCCTTGCAAGAATTGGCCCGTGGTCAATTTCACTGTCGAGTTTGATAATGGAGACGCCGGTTGATGTGTCCCCATTAAGAAGTGCCGTCTGAACGGGTGTAGGACCCCTGTATTTGGGTAAGAGTGAAGGGTGGATGTTAATTATTCCCAGTTCAAACGAGTTTAAAATCTCATCTGGAATAAAAAGTCTAAGAGAAGCGAGAACCGCGAGCTTTGCGCCTATAGCTTTTAGTTTATCCATGAAAGCGGGTTCGGAAAGAGAATCGGTATAAATATACTCAATATTGTTCGCAATACAAAACTTTGGAATAGCGTCGCCAGGATTTTTCTCCGTCGTTACAACAAGAGCAAGGCCAAATTTTTTATCAAGAACTTTGATTACCTGTACAACATACGGACCGCTACCAAAAAAAATTATTTTATTCTCCATGTAGATATTATAGCGAAGAGTTATGGATGTTTCTTGCTTTGCTGTTTAATTATTTGATCAAGTCTTACTACTGCACCTTCAATTAAGTCTTGATCAACTTGTGAATCAGGCATAGTTGCAACTCTATCAGATGTTGCTTGAAATGTGTCAAACTCACTTTGACTAATGATAACATTTGATGCATAAGGTGACATTCGAGGTAAAAAAACAGTATTTGCAACTCTCTTGACTATTGCATCTTTGTGTTTTTTTCTTTGTTCATCCGTGATATCTCTATTAACAATTTTATACAACGCTGTTACTTCCGTCTGTCTCCGTTCGGTTTGTCTCTTTGGACTATCCCTGGTAACCAATGCGCCTATAGATCTTATAATCTCCCCAGTTAATCTCATATTTTCTTTTATCAAATGCTTAAATCAAAGTCAAGATTATACCTCAATCTCTTCAAACTCATCCTCTCCCTTTTCATTTTTATATGAGCGGTAGAGTTGTTCTTTTTGCTCGAGGACGTGTTTGGTAAATAGACTTCCGTTCAGGTGGTCAAGTTCGTGTTGGATGATAACTGCGGTAAATCCTTTAAATTTTTTTTCATGCTTTTTACCTTTTTCATCAAGCCATGCTGCTTTTATCTCCTTTTTTCTTGCCACATTTCCCCAGATATTTGGTACAGAGAGGCAGCCTTCCAAAAGTTTACTTTTTGACTTTTTAGGTTTGTGTGCTTCTACTTTTTTGGAATTTGTGAAATGAGGAATTTCTTTAATGTCAGATTCTTCAACAATTTCAGGATTTATAAAAACTTGAGTAGGACCGTCTTCTTTTGGCTTCACCAAAAAAATGCGTTTTGAAATGCCCACCTGAGGTGCTGCAAGTCCCACACCAACAGGATCTCGGGTTGCGTCCAGTGTCACTTTCATCTCAGAAATTGTCTGACCCAGTTTTTTATCAAAAATAGTGACCGGTTCGGCCTGTTTAAGCAGAATAGGCGCCGGAGTTATGACCATTTTTAGCATAATCGAATTATAAAGCTTTGAATATAAAATCACAAATTCTAAGCACCAAATTCCAAGCAAATATTTGAACTTAAAATTTAAATATCACAATTTGTTGGCAATGTGTAATTTTATATTTGGTTTTTAACCTAGAGTGTTTTCAACAAGTCTATAGAGGGTTTGTGGGTAGACTCAATATTTTGCAAGATATATGTCAGCTCACTCTTTGCAATTGCTTTATCTTGCGCAGCATTCTTGGGGTCTTGTTTAGCAAGTTTTGCATATAGAACTGCCTTGGCGTACCTAGGGTCAACATAATTCGGCTTGAGCCTTATTGTTTCATTCAGAGCTTCAATAGTTTTTTGGTCGTCACCCTTTTGTTGATAGAAGAGTGCAATATTATATTCTAGCTTTGCGTCCGTTGGCGCAAGAGTTTTTGCAAAATTGGCGGCTGCAATTGCCTGGTCAAGAAGGCTTGGGTCAATTGCGGAAAGTGCATATAATACCCTAATTCTAGTTTTATAATAGACAATGTTATTTGGATGTGCTGCAATCACGCTGTCTGATAAGGCTTTTGCCCTTTGTCCAAATTGTGAGGCTTCAGTCGCTCGATTATTTTGTGAGAGAAGAAGCGAAAGAGTTGCCATGTTAATTGATAATTCATCTTTATATAAATCTTCTGAAGGCACCATGCTTACGGCTTCAGTCAGAGGTTCGTATGCCTGAGTGTATTGAGAAACTTTGTCGTAATTATTACCTAATGCGTATTTTCTATCAGCAGACCAGTAGTTAAGTATAGAAAATTCGTAGTAAATGCAAACTAGGCCCAGAAAAACAATTGCAGTTAATTTAAGGGGTGAAATTTTATCAGAATATGCAGCGCCTTTTGGAATTGAATAAGACTTTTCAAGCTTGTGTTCATCAAGCTCAACAAGAAAAATGGGGAATGTAAAAATCATAAGATTTATTGGCACGACTGAAAAACCAAAGAAATCGGAAATAAGCATAGCTGTAAAACCGGAAACAATCCCTGTTGTAATAAAGAAATATTTTCCACGCCCGCCTGTTTTTATTACGTTTTTGAAAGCAAAATAATAAAAGAAAATAATTATAAGAAGATAAGTCCCTAGTCCAAAAGCTCCTGTTGTTGCGAGGTAATTTAAATACTCATTGTGGGCTTTGTTATAGAGAAAATCCCATTCAGAGGTCATGTTATGCGCCAGCGGTTTGACTTGGTAATAAGCAAAAGCGTAAGTTTCAACTCCAGACCCAAAAAGAGGGTGTGACATAAAAATTTTCATAGCACCTTCCCAAACAATCAGGCGGATTTTACTTGAGGTACTTCCGCCTATTTCAATTGTGGGGTTTGTAGAAAAAGACCCTTGGGGGGTTGGGGTATTTTGAGTTTTGGCGGGAGCAGTAGTGTGGCTTGATAAGAAACCAGACCAGCTTTTTAGTGTCGCGAATTTATTGATTGACGCAATTGGAGTGCCAAAGAAAAACGTTGTAAGGATAATAATTGCGGCAATGGCTCCGGCATATTTTACAGTTTTATTATTTAGCTTTTCGGAAAGTTTTCCTTCAGTATTCTTTAATAGATAATAAACATACGCGGCAAAAAACATTACAATGGCAATACCTGCTGCCAAAAAGCTTGATTGAGAATCGGTAAAAATTATGGCAATAAAGAAAAGAAATGTTGTAACGAGCCAGAAAATAGGCCATGCAAGTTTTTTTGATGACTCTTTCAATTTATAAAGACCAAAACCCATTGAAATTGGGAGAAGCGCCGCCAAAAAAGTACCAAGCCAGTTAGGTTGCCCAAGAGTCGAAAAAATTCTGATAGTTGGGTTAAAATCAGCAGTCCAGCAGGAGGTATCAAGAGTCCCGCGGAAAACAAAACATGTAGCATCATACCCATAATGCCCAGGAAGTCCCCACAATGTAACTACAATACCGGAAAACAAGCTTGTAGCAAGCAGCTTATAGCTTGCAGGGTTTTGGTTGTGTTTGTGTTCATGGGAGTTTTCGTTTTCATTTTTAGGAATTAAATTTGTTGCAAATGCGTAGTATAAAAGAATGTACGCGATAGTTGAAAATAGGCCACCATTAAAGCGCGAATAATATCCCCATAAAGATGTGTGTGGCTCCATTGAGATAAATGTTGAGATTATTTGGGAGACAAGAAAAAGAACAATAGGTATATCAAATGGGGTGCGCCTTATTTCAAATTTTTTCTCGATAATCATTTTTGAGCCCCACAAGAAGAAAATCAAAATTGAAAATCCAAAGACAAACCACATTTTATTGAATTCAAAAAGTTCAAATGTGTCAGGCCACATGATAAGTGGGACAAAAAAGAAGATTATGTAGAAAGACCAACGGATAGCAGCGTTAATTTTATCGATTGGATTGCTCATTTGAGAATTAAGAAAAGTGTAACACAGCAGAATTAAATCAACAAGAGACATCAATAATTGGATTGATTTATATCCGGTATTAAGCTATATTCATATATAATATGTTCGACTCCCTTTTTTCCCTTTTTTCCCATGATTTGGGAATAGATTTGGGGACTGCAAACATTTTGGTTCATGTGCGCGGAAAGGGTATTGCAATACGCGAGCCATCAATTGTTGCGCGGCACAATAAAACCAAAAAAATTATCGCGGTTGGCTCTGACGCCAAAAAAATGCTAGGGAAAACTCCAGGGACAATTGATGCAATAAAGCCTCTTGAACACGGCGTCATTTCAGATTTTGACGCGGCGGCCTATATGTTTCAGTATTACATTAGGAAAGTCCATGAAGTTGGAAACCCTTTTTATCAATTTGCCCGCCCCCGCGTGTGCGTTGGTATTCCATCTGGTGTTACAGAAGTAGAGCGGCGTGCGGTTTGGGAGGCAGCTTTGCAAGCCGGGGCGCGCGAATGTTTTATAGTAGAGGAGCCTATGGCCGCTGCAATTGGTGCCGGAATTTCTGTTTTTGAGCCAACCGGCACCCTAATTGTAGATATAGGTGGCGGGACATGTGAAATTGCTGTAATTTCTCTTGGAGGGATTGTAGTTAACCGTTCGGTCAAGATTGCTGGGAATGAAATGGACCAAGCAATAATTTCATATATTCGTCTTAGGCATGGATTATTGATTGGCGAAAAAACGGCTGAGGAAGTTAAAATAAAAATAGGTAGCGCATATAGAAAAGCGGGCCGCGCGCGTTCGGCTCTCAGCAAAAAAGAAATTAGCGAAGAAGAGAAAATGTTGAAGAAAGAAGATATGGATAATGTTGAAATAGAGAAAGAGGGAAAAGAAAAAATTGCCGTAATTCGCGGGCGAGATATTGAGACCGGGCTCCCAAAAAGCTTGAGAATTTCTGAAATTGAAATAAGAGAAGCAATTGGTCCTGTTGTTTCACAAATTGTTGATTCAATCATGGAAGTTGTTGAAGAAACTCCGCCTGAGCTCACGTCTGATATATTAGAAAGAGGTATTATGTTAACAGGTGGCGGCTCGCTTCTGCCGGGAGTGGATGAATTGATTCAGGAGAGGTCAAAAATTCCGGTTATTTTGGTAGACGATCCACTTACTACAGTAGTCCGCGGAACTGCAAAGTTGTTAGAAAATCCAGCGCTATTAAATCAGGTAAAGGTAACAGGAGGTTTAAGGTAGCCCGTTCGACTCACTCCGTTCGCTCAGGTTTTCAACTCTGAGGGCTGAATTTCTAAGCTCAGACTCGAAGAGGTCTAAGACACTTCGTATCTTGACCCATTCGACTCTGGTTCGACAAGCTCACCGTCGCTCAGGGTTATTTATTGTATTTTTAGAGGTTGACATGAGCCTCATTTTGTCTTATTATATTAAGACTGATTTTGGAAGATTTCGTTAAATTGGTTATTACACGCAATGAATTGTTAGTAAACACATTTTAACTTCGAACTAAAAACAAGAAAACTTGTTTTTCACATCTCCCGGAATCTGCAACAACAAGTTTGTAATTCGCTCTTTAACAAATATTGTTCAGGAAACAATTTTTTTCAATCATGGACTGGAAGTCCAAGAGGTTTTGTTTCTATGGATGAGTCCCGATGGTAGTTTCCATTCGGGATCCCGATGACATAGAATCATCGGGAAAATTATTTCCATGTGAACCCTAATCCGGTATTCATGTGGGAAAAGCAATACGAGTAATTAAAGCAGCTCGTATTTTCAAAATACTTAGTATTTTGAAAGTTCTGATAGTGGTAGGATCATTTTCACTCTTTGAGTGAAATAAACTACAGATAGAGTGTAAAAACTCTGTCAAATCCAAAATTGTCGATTGTACTTTTTTTGCATTTATACTGCAAAAAATTGTGCTTGGCACAATTTTTTTTGAGAATTTGATCCTGGTTCAGGATGAACGCTGGCGGTGTGCTTTAGGTATGCAAGTCGTACGAGTTTGTAGCAATACAAGCTAGTGGCAGACGGGTGAGTAACACGCAAGAATTTACCCCTTAGTGGAGAATAACTGACCGAAAGGTTGGCTAATGTTCCATAATGCTTCCGAGTTAAAGCTCTTAACTGAGCGCTAGGGGAGAAGCTTGCGTCCTATCAGCTAGTTGGTGAGGTAATGGCTCACCAAGGCTATGACGGGTATCTGGACTGAGAGGTCGGCCAGACACAGGGGCACT
>CAZYWG010000015.1:0-11082 GCA_964651815.1 uncultured Gammaproteobacteria bacterium
CAACACCTGCCTCAATCCACACTCTTCAGCTTAAGACATTCATTCCATTTGAAGTAATCCAGAAGACCTGTAACTTTTTAATCTTCCACGTGGGGTAGGATCACCCGAAGCTCAACTAGTTTTACATTCGAACCTCACATATAGTAAAATATTCAATACACATGCGCCCGTAGCTAACCCCTTTATGGGGTTGATAGAGCAAATAAGAGATAAAAGTGTAAAATAGTTAATTAATATGCGCCCGTAGCTCAATGGATAGAGCAAATCGGTTCTAACGATAAGGTTGTGGGTTCGACTCCCGCCGGGCGCGCAAGGTAAAACCGTATGTTGTGGACCTTTACGACTCCATTTATTTAATTGTTTAGTTGACATACAGCTCCACAGATTGATATTATTTAACAATGAGGCTGTGTGAGAGGTGTAATCGTAAATACATGGCATCAAGTAGACATAAATTCTGCCCAAGCTGCAGAAGACAATTAGATGCTAGACCATGTCCTAATTGCGGAAAATTAAAACAAAGAAAATCTGCATTATGTAGATCTTGCTACAATGATAGCAAGCAATATCCCAACTCTGATGTAAAACATAAGGCTATTGATGGCTATATATATGTATATTTTAGGGCTCATCCGGGTGCTGACAAAAATGGTCGGATATATGAACATAGATTGGTTATGGAAGAAAAACTTGGAAGATATCTTTTTCCATTCGAAAATGTTCACCACATAAATGGGATTAGAGATGATAATAGAATTGAAAATTTAGAATTATGGACTAAAGTCCAACCTACTGGCGCGAGGGTAGAGGATGTTGTAAAATGGGCAAAGGAAGTTTTAAAGCTTTATGGTGGTGTTAGCTCAATTGGTTAGAGCATCAGGTTGTGGACCTGAAGGTTGCCGGTTCAATTCCGGTACACCACCCAGCGAAGCTGGGTGAATCAGGCACAAAGTTCCTGAGTAACATTTATTTTAGCCTTTTTTTGAAAATTTTGGTGAGAACGGATATTTAATGATTATTCTTCGATTTTCCGCTTTAACTTTTCGAGAACTTCCATTGTTACCGTAACTTTCAATTCTCCTTCATCCATCCACAAGGAATACTCAAGTCCAGTTGTATTCTTATTGAGTTCTGTAAATGTATATCCTACATGGAATCCATTTTTGTCGCTTAAGACGAACATTTTATCCTGTTCAAAAGCTGTTACGGTAAGCTCTCTCCATTCGCCATTTTTGTTCTGATTTTTATAAATCGTACCTAATTTTGGAGGCCACTCATTTGCCTGCTCGGTAACAACTGCGTCAATCCATTTGGGAGTATTTTTAGGATCGATTGTGAACGTAAATAGCTCTTTAACCGGTTTGTTGATTTTGATAGACAACTTTTGCTCATTCATTTGTCTTATTATATCAAGATTGTGAACTGGTCGACTAAAAGGCTCGAATTTGATAAAATGTAGGCATGGCAAAAATAAACTTCCAAACAAAACTTTTTAAGATTAAGGATTGGGCAATTCTTAGATTACCAGAAGAAGCTTCTGTAAAACTGCCTTCACGCGGAATGATAATGGTTAAAGGTACCGTCAATGGTGCCCCTTTTAAAACTTTACTCGAGCCAGATGGAGTATATGGACAAGGCAAAAAACCAAGTCACTGGTTTACGCCCGACAAAAAACTGCTCAATCATGCAAAAGCTGCGGTAGGTGATACTGTAAAAGTTTCGATTGAACCAACCAAGGAGTGGATAGAACCTGAGATACCGGAGGATATGAAAAAAGCTTTAAGTTCTTCGTCAAAAGCTCAAGAATTATGGAAAGATACCACTCCTCTTGCACATTGGGACTGGGTGAGATGGGTCAGAGCCGTAAAAACTCCTGAAACTCGCCAAAAACATCTTGATGTCATGCTCGATAAATTAAATAAGGGAATGAGAAGACCTTGCTGCTTTAACCGCAACATGTGTAGCGAGCCTTATGTATCAAAGAATTGGGCGCTTCTCACACCAAATTCCTAGTTGCTAAATCACTTTTGCCTTTTCGATCAAATTGCCACCAGTTTGTACACCCCAATATCCATTTTCCTGCATTTTAAAGCCACTTCTTTTTGCAGCAACATCATATCTAAGATGGAACAATTGTTTTCTTTTCCAATTAGTCCCGATCCACTTGTTCTTATCTCCCGGCAGTAAGTAGATCATTGGAATATCTTCAGACGTAGCCCACCCTTTCAAAAGTTTTAATAATACTGGCTCCCATCTTAATTTACGCAAGAGCGCTAACGCTTCTTGATATCTGCCCCAGTCAAGGCTGTATTCCGTGGGAGATGAACCCTGAATTTGAAGAATAAGAGGTAAATCCTTATTAAAATCCAGCCCATTATAGTTTCTCGCTTCTTCACCAACTGAAAAACTTGTATTCGCGAACCATCTTATCGCACGTTGAGATCTTTTTTTATATCCTATTACCAGTGAATGAACACCGTCTGAGTTAAATATATTTGTGTCAATGTGGTGATAAAAACTTGTATTGCCTTTGCCTATGGCATAGTCGGAAGTCAGATGAAAATTCCCATCTTGTAGTAATGACTTATCTCTGATATAAGGCGCAACAAGTGCATTAAGTTCTTCCTGATTAAAACTCGCAGAAAAATCTTTAAGTGAAGCTCCTACTTTTATACGATCTGTTAAGCTAAGCGTAGGCCTCACTTCACCTCCGGGTGCTCCCACAAGAGAATCCATTCTTACACTAGGGACAAGGCGCGAGTTATAATATGCTCTTTCCATAAATAGGCCTATAATTTTACCAGAAGGGAATAGACTGGTCAAATAATCTATGTCATTTTGCCGCGTTCTATGGAGTGGCCACCGAATTGGTTGCGCATAGCCGTCAGGACTTTTCCTACAAATGAAGGGTTATCTTGAGATTCTTTGCGAAATTGAACTGAATCCGCAATTACTTTAACCGGAAAGCCGAGTTTTTCAGCGACTTTTGAGGTCCATTCTCCTTCACCTGTAAATCCTACAGAGCCTGAAAGATCTTTTAGTTCATTTCCGAACCTCTTAAACCCATCCGCAAGCCAACCAACCAAGCGTGATTCAACAACGCTGCCATTCTGATAGATAGTAGTAATGTCTTGCATATCTAAGTCTTTGTAAGGGCCGTTTTTCATCAAATTAAACCCTTCAGCAATAGATTGCATCATTCCGTATTCAATACCGTTGTGGACCATTTTTACAAAGTGTCCGGCGCCAATTCCGTCAAAGTGCATAATGGCTCCGGGCTTGGCCATTTCTGCAAATAATGGCTCAAGATAATTGAAAAGTTTTTTATCTCCCCCAACCATCAAACACGCGCCGTTTAAGGCACCCGCCGGTCCGCCTGAGACTCCCACATCAATAAATTTAATTTTCTTTTTTTCAACCATTTTTGCTCGTTTTTGGGTATCGAGATAAAAAGAATTGGCTCCTTCAATGATTATATCGTTAGGATCGAGGTTTTCTGTAAGTTTTACTAGAACTTCATCTGTCGGTTTTCCAGCTGTTAATATAGTTAAAATTGCTCTGGGTTTTGAAAGTTTTGAAATAAGTTCTTCAAATGAATAAGCTCCGTCGATTCCTTCTTTTTCAAGCGCGCGAGTGTCATCTTCAGTCCTGTTATATCCAACCACATGCCAACCGGCTTTTGCCAAACGCCTTGCAACATTTCCTCCCATTTTCCCAAGTCCAACAATTCCAATTTCTTTTTTCATAATTTATCAACTAACCTTTGCGTCTTTAAGTATTTTTGTTCCAGGTTTGTATTTAACAAGTGGTACCAATTTATCTTCCCAGGCGCACACTACGGGGTCAATAAATCGCCACATAGCCCTCACTTCATCTGTTGAAACAAATAATAATTGATTTCCCGTTATGCAATCAAGCAGCAATTTTTCATACTCCTCTATATATTGCGCATTTTTACGCGCGTCCCTGAATAAATAAGAAAATTCTTGTTTATGCATCCTGAATTCAAGACCGGGGACCTTTGCTGAAAACTCTATTCTTATCTCTTCTTTTGGCGCAATTGAGAATATAATTTTATTCTTAATGTGATTACCGTTAGGGCATATACAAGGACTTCTGTGATTAAATGTGATTATCACTTCTTTTCTCTCTTCAATCCGTTTTCCACTTTCAAGAATTATCGGGACATTCTGCCAATTTGTAAGAGATAATTCTGCCAAAACTTTAAAATATGTTTCAGTTTGGGATTTTGGACTTACCCCCTCTTCCTTAGTATATCCGTCGTATTGAGCTCTGAAAGTCTGTGTTTTAATTTGCGCATCACTCATAACTTTCAAAGCCTCCAAAACAGTTACTCGCGCACGCCTCACGCTTTCTGAAGATAAATCTTTTGGCTTTTCCATAGTAGTTAGGGCTAAAAGCTGCAAAATATGATTCTGCCCATAATCACGAAGCGCTCCAACATCATCATAAAACTCACCTCGGCCTTCAACTCCAATTTTTTCAAGCATTGTAATTTCTATTTTTTCAATATTCCCCTTATTCCAAAGGTCTTGGAATAAATCATTATTAAACCTGAAAGATATTATGTTTTGGGTCATTTCTTTTCCAAGGTAGTGGTCAATTCTATAAATTTGTTCTTCTTGGAAAAGGTCCCCAAGCATTTCATCAAGTTTTTCCGCGGTTTTAAGGTCGTTCCCAAAAGGTTTTTCAACAATTACTCGCGTCCATCCTTCCTCCGGCGAGCAGGGGAGAGTAAGACCTGATGATTTTAGGTGCGTAAAAATTGATTCGTAGTTTTGCGGAGGCACTGCAAGATAAAATAGCTTATTAGAACAAACCTTCCATTCTCCATCAACGTATCCCAAATATTCTGCAAGCTTTTTATAAGAGGTTTCATCATCAAACGCACCCTTTTTGTAAACAAAATATTTGAGGAACTTTTCAATATCTTCACTTTTCAGTTTGGCTTTGTGGGAAGTAAGAATATGACGGACGTGGCTTTGAAATTGTTCATCGGTTAGATCCCGACGTGAAAAACCAACTATTTTAAACATTGCAGGTAGTTTTCCCTTTATAAAAAGCTGGAATAGGGCTGGGGTGATTTTGCGGGCCATGAGGTCTCCGGTAGCCCCAAAAATAACAAATACGGTTGGGATATTTCTCACTCTCGTTTCCACAAAATATATTCTATCACCAAAGCGGCGTAAATTAAACGTTTTAGCCTTAGCAAGGCTCTGTTTTGTTAGGATTATGTCAAGTGAGGCATGTATGTGTATGGTAAGATTGCCTCATTATGAAAGGATCTGGAGGCGGAATAGCCTCAGGTGGTACAGGTACAATAGGATCAGGTGGAAGCGCCCCGGGAAAAATGGGGGCCTTTTCAGGTGGCGGAGCAGAACGCGGAGCAGGTCAAGCATCAGCTTTTTCTTCCAGAAGTTTTGCGAATTTTAGGCCCAGGCACAGAAGTGAAGTAAATCTTGGTCCGGGATCTCGAACACACCGCGGTGAGATGATTTCTAACAAACGCACGACGCCAGTGAATAGCGAGAGCCGAACAGGCATGATTTCTTTGAAAAACGGACTTGAATCATCTTCGAAATTCGAAAGATCCGTACTGCTTTCAGATAGGGCGGGAGGACCATCTTTACTGAACATAAACCAACCGGTGTCTGAAATGGCAAAAGGAGTAATGCGTCCTAGAGCTTTTGAAAAACCTAAATCAAATAGAGGCGCTGGTTCACATAAAGAGGGTAGACTTGCAAAAACTCCCGAGGTTAATAAATCAACTACTGAATCAGGGCCGATAAAGTCTTCGCCGGCACACGAGACAAAACCGTCAACTTATATAAACAGGCCGAGAACGGTTGGAGACTTTGCGCCTCAAACTCAGACTAGAATTACTCCGGAGGGTCATATAGTCAATTCACCTAAAACTAATTCGAGACCTGGTTTATTTGAAAGGGCAGCCGTCGCGTTTTCAAAAAGAGCGGAAGCTAGAGCAAAATCACAAATTGAAATTAAAACTTCAACTACAGCTAAGACGGATTCAACTCTAAAATACAACTCTGTTCAAGCCGAGAAACAGGCAACAAGAATAAACAGTGCAGTATTACATGCAGTGAGTATTCGAAGCCAGGAAAAGGCAGGTCATAAAACAGCAACTCGTCCTGCGACAAAAACAGCCATCTTAACAAGAATTGAGCAAAGAGTGAGTTCTGCATTTAAAAAATTCACCACAGCCGAGGCGGCCACGCAAACTTTGAGCATTCCTTTGTCAAAAGGTAAAATTGATACTCGCGTTATGACGCCGCAACAATTGCAAGAGTCTCTAATTCAAAAAGTGAGCGCGGAAGTCATGACAAGAACACAAACGGAAACATCAGTACTTCCGCAAACCAACACACAACTTGAAGCATCAACTCAAACGCAACCTGCGAGCGAAACACGTCCAGAAATTAAAGATGAAACAGATCAGCTGGTTACTCAGGCTTTGGAAGACCAAGAAAAGCAAAAGCCTGATGAGGAAGATGAAGAGAAGAAGATAAAAATAGAAAGCAAAAAATTTGTAATTCACAAGAAAACCGGTGAAATAAGGAGTGCAATAACTAAAGCTGCATTATTGATGGCTGCTTATGATGCTATTTTCAGAAGAAACGTTCTTCCAAAAGGGGAAGACGTTGCTGCCAACATGAGTGAAATTGTAAATGGAAAAACTGAGAGTCCGTCAATTGATGGGATAGAGCCTGACGGCACTGCTAAAGCTTGGGTGGAAACCGTTGCAAAAATGGGCCAAATATATTCAGTTGGGGATTTTGAATTGCAGATAGATGCACTAACTAAAGAATTCCCTGGAACAGAATTAATAAGTGGTGAATCAATAAGTGAGACTGCCAGTCAAGATGAAATAAAAAAAGTGCACGATAAAAGAGACCCTTTTGAAGCGAACTTGGATAGGGATAAGGTAGTGACTGTATCACTTGGTGGACAATCTGAGAAAACCCCTCAATTAGTCGCAGCTGGACAGGAAACCGCTTGAGTCGAAAAATATATATTGATATAATGTAAAATCACGCGGGCTTAGTTCAGTGGTAGAATGTCACTTTTCCAAAGTGAAGGTCAGGGGTTCGAACCCCCTAGCCCGCTCACTGAAAAATCTTTGATTTTTCAGTGCATCAAACACGAAGTGATTGAGCAACCTTTAAAGCTACTTAAGATTATTTTAGAGGCTAGGAACCACGAATATGAAACTTATATACTCCTCAAACATTGATCAAAATCTTCTCAAAAATTCCGCTATTGAAAAATTAAATGAAACTTTAAAAGAAGCTGCTGGTAAATCTGTTCTACTATTACTCTCCGGTGGATCGGCTTTGGAATTACTCGACGGCATTGACGTTTCAAGTTTGAATTCTAACGTAACTATTTCCGTTCTCGACGAACGCTACAGTACAAATCCTGCCGAGAATAATTTTGCTCAAGTGGTTGCAACTGAATTTTATAAATCCGCGCAAAGTAGAGGAGTGAATTTTATAGATACAAGAATTCTGAATAATGAAACTAAGGAAGAATTAGCAAAAAGATTTAATTCAAGTTTAGTCGATTGGTTTAAAAATAATCCAAATAGAACAGTTGTTGCGACAATTGGTATGGGGCCTGACGGACACGCCTCAGGAATTATGCCGTTCCCGGAAGATCCTGATAAATTTAAAAGCATGTTTGACAATGAAAAAGTCGACGATTTTATTACAGCATACGATGCCACTGGCAAAAATCAGTACACTAAAAGAGTATCTACCAATATGAATCTTCTCAGGAAAATAAATGTGGCAATTGCATATATTACTGGAGAAAACAAACGGGATGCTCTAGAAAAAGTTAAAGCTGAAAACGGAAGTCTTGCCCCAACGCCAGCCAGAATTCTCCGGGAAATAAAAGGAAACGTTTTTGTATACACAGATATTGTTTGAAACAATTCAGGATATAGCTTAAAATTAAATTGTGAAAAACGCTATAACTCTTGCATTTCTTTTGTTTTTCCTCGCATTTGCTTTTTTATTCAGGGCAGATCTCCAACATGCAGCCTATAGCGTTTTGTACCGTTCTCCCTGCGACACTCCACTTGCTTATAGTATAGGAGGAATTGACTCGCGTTTTGAAATAAGCCGCGACCAAGTCTTGCAAGACGCGGAAGAGTCACAAGCTGTGTGGAACAAAGCAGAGGGAAAAACTCTTCTAGAATATGACCCAAATTCCTCTTTTACTGTAAGCCTTGTTTATGACGGAAGGCAAAAGCTCAACAATCAAATAAACAATTTAAATAGTGATCTTACTCAGGAGAATAATTCTCTCCAACCGGAAGTTGCAGCTTATGAAAACAGAGTTGTGGATTTTAAAAACAAACTTGCTGCATTCAACCAGGAAGTGGACAGTTGGAATAAAAAAGGTGGCGCGCCTGCTGATGTTTACAAAAGTCTTATTGATGAGCAAAATAGCCTGAGAGCAGAAGCGAGTAGCCTAAATGAAGAAGCAAGAAACCTCAACCAGTCAACACAGCAATACAACGTTGGCGTACAACAACTTAACCAAACAATTAACAACTTCAATACCGCACTTCAATTCAAACCGGAAGAAGGACTATTCACCCAAAACGGTTTTGATAAAAAAATTGCCATTTACTTTTACAGCTCAAAACAAGAACTCGTCCATACAATTACACATGAGATGGGGCATGCATTGGGCCTTGCACACGTCCAGGATCAAAACGCTATCATGTTTCCGCAGACAAACGGCGTTATAGTGCCCTCTTCAGCCGATCTTGCAGAACTTAATACCGTTTGCGAAAAGAAAAATGTAGTTAGTGTTGGGATAAGCAATTTAATCAACAATTTTAAGTTTATTACAACCAGATAATTCCTACAATTCTCTTACATTTGTTTCATATGTGCTTTACTATAGCAATTTAATATAAGCACATGGGAATACTTGAATTATTGATAATAGTTTTAATAATTGCTTGGGTTGGAGGATTTTCTCTTAATGTTGCTGGCTCGCTAATCCATTTGCTATTATTGATTGCAATTGTTTTAATTGTAATAAGACTATTTAGAAAAGCCGTATAGATTTATGAAAGGCAAAACAATAATTACAACCGGGTTAGTATCAGCCGCAGTTGGTGCCGCCGCAGGAGCAGCAGCGCTTGGTCTTTCAAGTAAAGAAAATAGAGAAAAAATCGGAAAAATTGCGCAGGATTTGACAAAAAAAGCACAAGAGTTGGCAAAAAATGCTGAAAAAAGTAAAATATTGAAAGATATAAAAAAATCAGCTAAACCCGTGGCAAAAAAAACGGCCAGAAAAGCTGTTAAGAAAGCTGCAAAGAAGTTGGACAAAAAACTTAATTAATGAGCCTACAAACTGTTTTTTACATAGTAAGTATAATTGCTATGGTTTTTTTTATCATTCTCACATTTCTTGCAATTTATACTCTTTTCTTCATCAAGAAAGTTATTTCCGATACACAGAAAACCGTAGTTAACAAAATAGTAGAGTACACAAAGCCCATGGATGTTCTAAAGGGACTTTCAAAAAGCGTAATTGGTAATATCTTCCTCAAAATCCAAGATCATTTCAATTCGCAATAATTGACAGCAATTCTATCTTATATTAAGATTGAAATTCATATGTGGGAAAGACACCAGTCAGGGCTTGTATTGCCATTAAACGCGGACTGCTCCCTAATTTCTCCCGAGACACACACTCCACCTGAGCCGCCCGTATATTTTACTCAGGATAGAAAAGAAAGAGACAGATACATGGAAGAAGGCGATATGCAGTGGTTTCTAGTAAAACAATTTGGCATATATGTTGTTTGCCCGAGTAATTATGAGCACGTTCACCCGGAACCCGTGCAACATACTGATAATGATGGAAATATAATTTCTGACGCGCTATATTTTATAGACGAACAGCCCGAGAAAGGTTTTGCCGTTTATCTATCTTATTTACCTCCAAATAAAAAAACTTCCGAAGCACATAGGCATTGGAAGGACATGCCTGAATATTACAGAATTCTTGCGGGGGGAGGAGAGATGACTTTAGGTTATGTACCTGGAACAAAAACTATTGAGTTGGATGCTCATTCCAACAATCACTTGAGAGTCCCGTTTGGTATGGGACATCAGCTGAAAGCAGGAAAAAATGGGCTCTTAGCACTAATTAGAACTGAGAATCCCCACAGTAGACCACGCGGAAGTCTACATATTAGGGATAATAATGTACCCATTGCAGCTTAATAATTGAAAACGCGCTTTCTAGGTGTGACGCTTTGCTCCTGACTTCCATCCGGATTGGCCTTAATTACCAATTCTGCTATAAAAACGTCCCCAGGAATTATTTTACGTGCAACGCCTTCATCAATAGGTACTTCTGAAGTTTTGGCTGTTCGGCCGTTAAACACTTCTGCTCGATTTACCTTTTGACCAGGTTTTACTGTAGGAATTTTCAATGCCGCAGGGAAAATGAAGTGCAGAGGACGCTGAGTATCTATATTCATTAAGGTTTCAGCATGTCTACCCACAATAAAATTGTGGCAAAATTTCTGAATCATTTCAAGTAGTAAATTTTTTAAGAATTATTTCTGAAGAGGTCTGACAGAGTATGTTTTTTTCATTCTATTTTTTTTCATTCTACTTTTTTCATCAACAACCTCAACCCGAGTAATCTCTACTTTCTGTCCCTCAATTAGTGTTTGCTCGCCCTTAAGTGGAATCCTAGAGGGAAAATTTCTACCCTTTTCCATTAAAGGTTTTCGAACATTGATTTGATACTTTGATTCATCACCAATTTTTTTGACGGCTATATATCCTTCCTTTACACCGGTTAGATAAATTCTTTTATTAGTGGCTCCGTGAAGAGTTTTAGGTCCCCCGTTAGCGCTTTTTTCAGGCGTTACACTCATTCTGAGGGGATTATAGAGGTAATTGCTTGATTTTGCAAGCTAAATTGCATTTGTCGGGGTGGAGGGAATTGGACCCACTGCTTCTCGCTCCCAAAGCGAGCGTTCTACCGATGAACTACACCCCG